>NZ_CP045419.1:0-801066 GCF_009363775.1 Pseudoalteromonas sp. THAF3
GTGCACTTTATGGTGTAACTTCTTCGCCGTTGCCAGCCAAGCAGGTGAACTCATATCGGTGCTTTCAAGCTCTTCGATCAGTTCGTCAATATCATGATGTTCGGCAATGCTGTGACGCGCTTTTTCTTGAGTTAGGTCTTTAAAAATAAGTGGGTCATAGAAGTAACGCTCCTCAAATTTGGCATGCTCTTGCAGCTCATGTTTGAGTTTTTCCAACAGGCCATGGCGTGTTTTAGTGTCACCGCTGGTCTCGATCAATTTATCAATGAGCTTACGTTGGGTGTCATGGTCATGACGTAGTGCTTCAAATATGGTCATAGTGTCTCCTTTTTACTTTGCTACCAACTACAGAGAGCAAGTCAAATGCCACATTTCAAGTCCATGATTAGTAAATGTTTTTTATTTTAAAAAAGTGACGCAATGTAGCTTTTACAAGTAAAAATGGAAAATTCACCACACCAAGTCGCCATTTAGGCACGCGGGCGGAAGTTATACAACAGAACGTTAATTGTTAAGATGAAAAAGCCTGCGTGATGCAGGCTTCTCAAGGAGTACAGCTTAGTCCGCTTTGTTGGCGTCTTTCACTGCTTTTAATTTACTGGCGTGGTCAATTTTGTAATCAGGCATGTCTTTGTTGCCTTCCATCAGGTAATTATCCATCCAGCGCATTAATCGCAGGCTGTAGTCATACTGGGCAGCGACACGGCGGTTACCATGACCTTCACCTGGGTAGTACACTAAACGAACGTCTTTACCTTGCACCTTCATGTAGCGATATAGCTCCATTGATTGCGCTGGGTGTACACGGGGATCGTCTTTACCATGCATAATCAATAGCGGTGTTTTAGACTGACCCGCCCAGTAAATTGGGCTACGTTCCAAATACCACTGCCATTTTTCCCATGGGTAAGAGCGTGCATGTACTAAGTACATTTCGTTGGAAATGTCGGTAGTACCGAACTTAGAAAGCTGGTTGGTCACGCCAACGAACATCACACTGGCTGCGAAATGCTCGGTTAATTTAGTGGCGCCCCAGGCTGATGCATAACCACCGTAAGAGCCGCCGGTAATACCAACACGGTCGCTATCGACTAAGCCCATTTTTACCAAGTATTGCTTCATATCGACAAGATCGTCGAACTCTTTGCCAGCGTAGTCATTTTGGCCCAGCTTAGAGTATGCTACGCCTTTGCCTGTAGAGCCGCGATAGTTCGGGTAAAAGACCGCATACCCGCGCGCCGCGCCCATTTGTCCTGGATCAGAATAACTGGTTACCCAGCCGTTCTTGTCGTGACTTTCTGGACCGCCATGCACGGCCATAATCAGTGGGTAACGCTGACCTTCTTGATAATCCAATGGATATACCAAGACGCCGCCAATCTCTACACCATCGCGCGCTTCAAAGCTAAGCGCTTGCTGTTTGGCAAAACGTTTATCGTTGAGCCATGGGTTTGAATCGCTTAGGCGCGTTGCCTCATCACCACGGATCATAAATACTTCGTTCGGGTGCTTGGCGGTGTTAGCGCGTAGCGCGATAGTTTTATCCGAGTCAGACACGCTCAAACGACTGGCAATAAATTCGCCTTGCTCAATCAAGGTGTCATAGTCCTCATCGCCTACCTCAATTTGCCCAACAAAGGTTTCGGGGCTTACAGCGGCAATAAAGTTAAGGGTGTTTTCGGTGTTGGCCCATTCAATATCGGCAATGTGGCCCATAAAGTCAGGTAACCACTCTTTAATCTCGCCACTTTGCGTATCGGCTAAATATAAACGGCCGGTGGCGGGGTCGTGTTTATCTTCGGCGCCTAAAATAGCTACATAACGGCCATCATGAGAAAGTTCGGCATCGCCTAATTTCCCTTCCGTTTTAAACGACAGCGTAACGGCCTTGCTTTGGACATCAAACAAATGCCACTGCGACTTCATGTATTTATCATCAATCAATGCCGTCGGCTGAGTTTTGACTAATAATTTGCTGCCATCGTCAGCATAGTTCATGTCGCTAACATAGCCATCAATGTCAATCGCTTCAGGGTCTAGCGGCTTGTCAGCTTTGGCTAGATCAATTAAATGCAGTTGCTTGTTTTTCAGCCCTTGCTCATACACCTCAGCCATAAAGCCTAATTTTTTTAGCTCTTTTTCCGACTTATCTTTGCTTGGCATGGCCAAGATTGCGACTTGCTTGCCTGTTGGGCTAAGCTCGTAGCTGGAGATTGAGCGGCCTTTTAGGGCAAACACTTGCTGAGCTTGACCACCGTCTACCGGAATGTGATACAACGCAGTGTGCTTGTCTTCGCCAAGTTTGGCGAGGAAATAGATATCTTGCCCGTCTGCTGACCAGCTAATGCTTTTAATATTTACCTTGCCGGTAATAAAAGGGCGCTCTACGCCTTCGTCATCAACCACATAGAGTTCACTGTAGTTGTAGCCATTTTTATCAACGTACAGCTCGCGTGGTAAAGAGCGCGTAAAGGCAACCTGCTCGCCATCTGGACTGATGGCGGTTTGGATCACGCTTTTAATTTTCGGAATATCTTCAACGGTAATGGTATCACTGGCCTGGGCCGATAGGCTGGTGCCCATGGCTGTTGCCAGCGCTAACGCTGTTGTCAATAGTTTCATGTTAGTCCTTCACTTGTTATTAGCTTTGGCTATTGTACAAAAGCAACAAGTGAAAGCCAGTGTTTGCGCCCAAGGTCACACTGGCTGCGATAAAAGGGCCCCATGCTGGAGCCCCTAAGGTTGGGATTGGGTTTACTATCTATGCAATGGCTAAAACATTAGCGAGTACGATTGCGCACTCTCTTTATTAGCTATCTCTAAGACGCACTAAACGGCTAATAATTCCGTGTTTTACATACTATTACCCATGTTGACAGAAAGTTACATATTGCCTTTAAAATGTGTAGCGCAGGCCCGTGTAAAAACGCCGACCATTTTCGTAAATGCCAGTGGGCGCCAAGTGACTACGCTCATACAGGTAGGTAATTTCATTATTGAGATTGATTACATCTAGGTTCAGTTGTAATTGCTCGGTTAGGTTGACGCGAACGCTGGCGTCAAGTTGGCCATAGTTATCCATGAAGGTTTCGCCTACGCCGGTGGCATAGCGGGTCCGGTAGTTGTAAGCCAAGCGAACATCAAACAATGGCTGTTGATAATAAACAGAAAAATTCACCGAATGCTTTGACGTCCCGGGGATGGCATTGAGTGTCCCCGCAGAGTGAGCTTCACGAGAGCCTTGTACATAAGTGTAATTAGCCAGCACCCCAAAGCCGTACCAAAACTCATGCTGTAATGCGAGTTCTGCACCGGTTATGGTGCCGCCCGCACCATTGGTGGGCCTATCTATGGTCATCAAAATGCCCTCATGCTCCTCCTGTCGGCGCTCGAATTCAATAAACGAAGCAATGTCCTTCATAAACACGGTGCCAGAGAGCAAACCTATATCATTAAAATACCACTCTAAGGCGGCATCAAATTGGTTGGCGCGATAAGGGTCAAGTTGTGGATTGCCGCCTTGGCCTTGCGCTTGGGTGACGTTGTAGTTGGTTGAGGGCATAAGGTGATGATACTGCGGGCGAGACATCACCCGCGCCGCACCGAGGCGTAGCAGTAAGTTGTCATTTAAGTGGCTACTGAGGTTTAAGCTAGGTAAAAAATCCCAGTAACGGCGTCGGCTTTGTTGCCATTGCCCAAGCTGCACAGTACTGGTGTTTGCCACTGAATGAGTTTGGCTTCCACCTGAATGGGTTCGGCTCGAGTGGGCCGGGCCGGCATAGGCTTCGGCTTGCTGCTCGGTGGCCACCAAGCGCACCCCCAGGTTCCCTTGCCAAGTGTCAGCCCCTATATGAAGCTGGGTATAACCGGCCAATGAACGTTCGTTAATTTCAAAGCGGCTGGGCCGCTCTTCGTACTGCTGAAAGTCAATACTACGATATTGCTTTGCCAGCGCTTGGGTATCGGCATAGGCGTAACGTTTCAAAGTATCGCTGCTGCCAATATGGCGTAAATAGTGCTCAGGGAAGGGCGCTGAAAATTGACTTAGACGCCAGCCTAAATCTCCGGCTAAACCAGTGTAGTCGCCGCCAATAGAGCGCCGACGAGTGAAGCTTCGTTGGTGGTCGCGGGCTTTGATACCCAGCTCTATTTTATTAATAACGCTATGATCCACCGCGCGAGTGATGTCAATTTGGGTATACCACTGCTCGTCTTCGGCATCCTGAGCGTCATTGCGAATGTCACTGAGTAACCACTGCTGTGCATCGGTGGGCGCTACCTCATATTCAGCGATGATGTTTTGTCGCTGGCGAGTATCGACACGAAATGCGGTATTTGCCGAAAACTGTGTGGTGTGATCTTCTCGTGTGCCACCACTGCCTCGACTCATGCCGAGTTGGTATTGAGCTTGCCATAACCCTCGCTGCCAGGTGGCTGTGAGGGTATTGCTGGTGGTGGCGATGGCAGAATCTCTCCATATAGCTTCCATGGCGGTGTTAAACGGTTGTGAGCTGGGGTTATCTGCAGGCACTTGGGTGTATGCGCCGTAGGCGAGCACATTATCGATAACATGATAATCACTGAGATGACCACCGCGAGCATACACATTACTGGGTTGCCACAGGAAATTCTGATTAGTGTTATCGGCATCCAAATGCGAGTACAAGGAGGTCAAGGCAAATCGCCAACGCGGATTGGGTACGTACTGCGCGGCAATCATCAAAGTATTTAGCTCCCGCTGTTGCTGAAATACGGCTGAGCCACCGCCCCCGGGTGACCAAAGCTGGATGCTTTGAGCCGGGTTTTGTTCTTCAAGCAAAGGGTATAAGCGTGTGCCTTGCTGGCTGAAATGACGGTCACCCCAACCCCAAGACTCCAGTCCATCGCGACGCACACTGCGCTGATTATGGGTATAACTCACGATGACGCCCATGGTATGAGCGGGATTTTGCCATTCACTATGGAGCGTAAATTGAGGGTCGAAGGCGCGGCTAAGATCGTTATATTGCAGCTGCGCGGCGAGCACGGTCCTTGGCGCATAGTTATCGAGGGGAGAGGGGGTGGTGATATTAATGGCCCCGCCTAAAGAGCCCTCGTCATGCTTAGCTTGTGGGGTTTTTAATACACTCACCGAGTGGACAATTTCGCTTGGTAACAGGGTAAAGTTGAAGCCGCGACTAGGTAAGCTGGAGATCCACCAATCGCTACTTGCTAGATATTGGCCGTTTAAATAAGTACGGTTTTGTTCAGCGGTGGTGCCGCGCACACCGATACGCTCACCTTCTCCTTGCGCTCTAAATAAGGAAATGCCGGTTAATCGTTGCAGGGCCTCGGCGACATTTTTATCAGGAAACTGGCCGATGTCTTCTGCATTGATCACTTCACTGACACCATTGTGGTGCCGTTTTTCACTGAGCGACTTGACAGCGCTGTCACGAAAACCCCGAATTTCAATGGTTTCTAAGCCTTTGATGCTCACCTTAGTGCGCGAAGGCTGGGTTTGTTGCTCGGCATATGCCAAAAAAGGGACGCTTAAGATGAAATAAAATGTTAATCTAGCGAAAGATAAATAACGACGACTGGGTGTTAGGGCACGCATCTTCAACCTCACCATGCTCAGTAAAATCAAGCTAAGCGACTAATAAAAGCGCAAAGTTGAGGTATCATATCGTGCTTGGCAATCATTAACCACTTTTTAACCTTGCGAACATTTTGAATAACCCGGCTGTGGCAAATCAATCATGTTATATCGACGATACCCTTGTCGACTTTGCGGCCATGCGCGTGCGTCGCCAGGGTCGTTGGTATCCTTTGGAGGCAAAGCAAAGTGCGCTGTTGCGGGTACTTGCCGAGCGTCCGGGCGAGGCCGTGAGTCGCGAGTACATCCTCAATGCGGTATGGGGCGATGTGGTGGTGAGCGATAACTCGTTGAGCCAATTGGTCACCCAGCTGCGCAAAAAGTTAGCCGATGATAAGGGGCAACCTCGATTTATTAGAACCGTCCCGCGCATTGGCTATCAACTTATTGCTGAGGTTACGCCTGTAACTATTCAGCGTTCTGCGTTTAATAAGCGGTTGCCTTGGCTCGGGGTAGCAGCACTGACATTGTCCCTTGTTATCCTGATGTGGGTGTGGCCGAAAGGCTCTTCAGTTCAGCACTTTAGTGAACAATACCGGGCTTCCTCAGCTCCCGGGGGCGAGACCCATTTAACGCTTTCACATCATGGCCGTTATCTAGCCTATTCGCAACGTGCTGAAAATCGCCGACATTTTGATTTAATGATTTACGACACCCACAGCCATGCCCACCACAGCATTCGCACTTCAGGGTATAGTGAACAGGCGTTGGCCTTTTCCAAAGACGGTCACTGGCTGCTGTATGAGCGCCTTGATGCATTTGGCTGTGACTTACGTCTTTTGCCGACGTCGCAGCCCGTTGAGCTTTGGCGTCTAGCAAAAGACATCAGTTTAGGGCACTGTCAGCAACGAGTGGGAGGCAGCCCGGTGTTTTGGCCCAGTGCCGACACGGTATGGCTATTTGAATGGCACCAAGGTGAGATTGCTCTGGTGACGTATCGCTTGCAATTGCAAGCCCGAGCGCACTTAACCCAGCGCCAAGTTATTGCTCAGCTGCCTAGCACAGTGGCGGCGTTAAGCCAGGATAATCAGTTGGCGTATGTGGTCAGCGAACGAAATCAGTTTCAGGTTTGGGTGCGACATATCGATAGCGGCTCACAACAACAGTTGTTTACCTCCACTCACCCCATTCAAAGTCTTACCTGGTCTGAAAATGGGCTTTGGGTGGGTGCGCAAAAGCTGCATCTGGTTACCTTAGATGGTGGGAAGCAAAGCTTTGGCAACACCGCTGCGTTAGGTCAGGATTTGAGTGTAAGTCATAGCGAAGCGGGCACGCGAGTGGTGCATAATGAGGGGAGTTTTGGAGTCAACCTTTTTGCCGCCACGTGGCGCTCACCAGGGAAGCTTCATTCAGCCCAGTTAAGTTCATCAACGCGCCTCGATGTACTCCCCACTTTGTCAGGCAATGGCGAGCAGCTGGCTTACGCCTCATATGCCAAAGCAGGCGATCCTAGGAACCTGCCCGTTGAAATTTGGCAAAAGCGCCAGCAGCAAAGCTCACCAAGCTTATTAGCTTCATTCCCTGCTAATACCCGCATTAAATCTATGCGTTACTCCCACGAAGGCGACTACTTATTGATACACAATGTTGATAATAGCCTGTATTTACTGCATGTGTTCTCGCGCACGTTGGTGCAGATAGTAGATCCCCAATATGGCCTGAAGATGGCGCAGTTTAGCGCCAATGATAAGCACATCCAGTATCATATCCGCGATGATGAAAACGTGCCATGGAAGGTATGGCAATATGATTTAGACTCTCGGGTGGCGTCCCCTAGCAGCGATAAGCTAGCGCCGCAAAATGAGCCTTTAGCAGTGTGGCAAGCACGTATTAGCGCCTTTATCCCCAGCGATGTGATTGCTGATTCAATGCGTATCTATCGACCGGCGATATTCAATGGGGGCATTTATTATGTGATTCGCCAAGGGCATCAGCTGAGTTTGTATCGTTACACACATAATCCAAGGCAGAATACGTATATTGGAGAGCTTGGTTTTTATGGTTACGGTGCCGATGTATCGTTGTCTTTGGCGACATCCAGCGATGGCTCGCGTTTAGTGTACAACCAAGTTACTGACTTTGAGTACGATATCGTCATCAATACCCTTTAATCTTGATATGCAGCCTCAGACCAGCCTCGTGACTGTGCTTGTTGTCGGGCCTGCGACATAAGCTGCTGATAGGGTTGGCCGCGATGCTTATTAAATAGGGCCTGTGCCCACAATAAGTCAGGGTGCGTGTTGTCCTGTTGTTGTGCTTGGTTCAGCCAAAAAGTTATGTCTTGCTCAGCGCTTTTTGGCTCCTCAAGTAGCAGCTGCACCAGGTCAATCTGAGCGCGTAAATGACCTTGCTTGGCGCTGCGTTTGAGCCACATTTTGCGCTCGGAGTTGGTGGTGTGTAAGCTCAAGGTCCATTGCGCAGCGCTCAGTTGATTGTTGGCGGCCACACGAAGCCAATTTAGGCCAATCTGGCGAGTGCGTGGATCACTGTTGTTAAGCAATTTTTTTGCTAAGCGGTACTGCGCTTTAGCGTTGTTATTTTGCGCGCTGGCGCGCAATAAGGTGATGTTGGCATCGTTATCTGGCCAGTGCGCTTTAAGTAATTGGCTGACATTGTACTGCTCAGAGCTGAGCCAAGTGGCAATGCGGTACTGAATGTCGCTTTGTCCTTGCTCTGCCGCCTCGACAAGCGCACTGATCTCTTCTGCATAAAGGCGTTGTTGGCTAGTGAAGCTTTGTCGATAGCGCTCACCTTTATGAGTATTGAAGTGATACAGCAAGGAACGTCCGCGACGGGCATTTTGGCTTTCGGGCGGGACATAACGCCAGCGCTTTAGCGCCGCAAGGACGCTTTCTTCAAACACATGGGGTGGGTAGGCATCAATAACCACGGTATTTTTTACCGCGCCACTGGCGTCAATATCGAACTCGGCCCAAACCCAGCCCTCTATGCCTTTTTCAATCGCATGGCTGGGGTAGTTAGGTTGTACTTGATAGGTCGTACTGAGCGTGGAGGTATCGCCAAGGTCACTGCTTTCGAACCCCAAGCGAAGATTATACTCCCTAATATCGAATTGATGCGCCAACTGCGTGAAGATCTCGCTGTGCTCGGGGTTATGCTCTAATTGTTGCGCAATGAGGCGGGCATGGTTATCGGCTGCAGATAAGCCATAATCACCGGCTAACACAAAGTAACTAAAGGCTTTGTTAAGGTTTTGCTCACGGCCTTGGCCGTGTAAATTCATCACTGCTAAATTATAGAGTGCATCGACATTACCCAGCGTCGCTAGGGTTTTAAATTGCTGATACGCCTCAGTGTATTGTTGCGCTTGGTAGGCTTTAGTGGCACTAGCAAGATCGCCACGTACCGGCAGCGCATAACTGAGCGATACCAACAATATAACAAAGGTAGTTGAGGCGAGGTTAGTACGGCGCAATATAAGTAAAGCCTTTTAATATCAGCAACAAAGCGCTTCTTCTGGCGATTTAAAACGACTCAATTGTACAAACTAAGTGAAAAAAAAGCTAACAGCATATAATCATTGGCACCTTGCCAAAGGGCTATTAGCTTCCCCACTAGGGGATAAAGGCCCGTTGCCTATGGTCGTGGAGACGGCCTCCTTGGCGGGCCTGTGCTAGCCGCGCATGGCTGCTAACACCCTCAATACCAACGATAAGTGGCAGAGTTGATATTGAGGGGAAGGGGCTAAAAGTTAAAGCGTACGCCGGCGGTAAATCGTCGGCCATCGGCATAGACCGAGGTCAGGGCTTGTTTTACATCCTCCTCCTGATAGCTAAACGTATGCTCATCGGTGAGGTTAATGGCTTCTAACACCACCGCGACGTTATCGTTAATGTTGTAGGTCAGATTGGCATCAATTTGACCATAATCATCGATGTAACCGGGCCAATCTCGGCCGGTGTCGTAACCGGTGCGATAGTTATATGAAATACGGCCACTAAAGTGTGCGGTCTCATAGTATGCGCTGAGGTTGATGGTGTGTTTTGAGTTACCAGGAATGGTGACATCGTCACCCTCATCATTTTTCGCCTCACCGTCGACATAGGTGTAGTTGGCACCGATGCCAAAACCTTGATATAACTCTTGCTGGTAGCCCAATTCTAAGCCTTGAATGCGCCCAGCACGACCATTAACGGGGCGGCTAATGAGTATATCCACTCCTTCATGTACCTCTAAGTTGGGTGTGCTATCAATAAAGGATTGAATGTCTTTATAAAAGAACACGCCAGATAGTAGCCCTGCTTCATTGAAGTACCACTCTAAGCCAGTATCAAACTGATCAGCGCGATATGGGTCGAGGTCAGGATTTCCTCCGGTCCCGGTCTGGGTTTCCTTGTTATAGGAGGTGGCCGAGCTCAAGTCTGCGTAATCCGGGCGCGACATCACGCGCGCTGCACTAAAGCGCATCAACAAGTTGTCATTCAGGTCGATAGCTAAGTTGATACTTGGGAGAATGTCGAAATAGTCTTTATCTTGTTGTGTCCACACCTGTGCGCCCTCGGCACCCGCGTAGGCGCCCGAGTCTTGCTGTGTTTGAACTAAGCGTACTCCCAAGTTGCCGCGCATACCTTCGACATCAATCGTGGCTTTGACATAGCCTGCGGTTATTTTCTCGCTTATCTCAAAAGTACTGGCTTTTAGGACACGGTATTGCCAGTCTAGGGCATCGCCCTCGCGACGGACTTTGTCAGAGTCAGTAATGGCATAATTAGTGAGCGTACCGTGACTGCCTAAACCGTCAAGATAGTCACTGGGCATGGTGTTGGCATAGTCGCCAAGGTTCCAACCCAGATCGGTACGCGCATCGGTGGTGTGTTTCGTATTAAAACGCGTATGGTCGCGATACTTTACACCTAGTTTAATAGCGCTAAATACCGCTACATCAATAGGGCGTTCAAAATCGAATTGAATGTAGCTTTCGTCATCTTTGGCATCATTGCTGTCATAGCGTAAAAAACCTAAGTCCCAATTACGACCATCCGCTGGGTCGGCGCCATATTCAGTGCGTACATCCTCAACCTGACTGGTATCGAAACTATGCTGATAGTTACCCTCCCAGCCGACACTGCGGTCAGCTTGGCTACCGCCGCTGCCTTCGGTATAGCCAAGGTGTACACTGCTTTTCCAAAGTACACCTTGGTGCACCACTTTTAAGTCATAAGAAAGCGTATCTATTTGCGAGTTACGTACCTTAGTTTCATCCAAGATATTATTGCCATCAGGAGATAGCCCTAAGGTCCCAGCGACCAGCATATCGCCAACAACGGGGTGGTCGATCACATCAGCATCAAGGTAGTTAGAGCCACCGTATCCGGGTAACCAAAGGAAATTTTGGTTGGTGTTGTCGGCATCTAAGGTAAAATCTAAAGCGTTGAAACTGATGTCGAGCTCATCGGTGGGACGATATTGCAATGCCAGTGTGTAACCCGTACGCACGCGTTCCTGGGTGAACATCGCTGAGCCGCCGCCTCCTGGGCTGTAGACATTGCTATAGGTATCGCCCGCTGTGGTGGTAATGTTTCTGTCTATCCAACTCCAAGCTTCGATACCATCGCGTCGAAGGTTGCGCTCTTGGCGAATTAACGACAATAGCGCACCGAAATTCTCTTGCTCATTTTTATAGTTGTACATTACCGATAGCTGCGGATCGGTCTCACCGGATACCTCGCTGTATTGCGCTAATGCCGAGCCGGCAATCTTGTGGGCGGGCAAGTCCAATGGTTTACGTGTTTTCACGATCACGGTGCCGCCAATAGAGCCTTCATCTAGGTCTGCTTCTGGCGATTTATACACTTCCAGCCCAGAAACAATCTCTGAGGGCAGCATGGTGTAATTAAAGCCGCGACTGGGTGCTGAGTTGGTCCACCAATCGGCGGAGCCCACCGCTTGGCCGTTGAGCAACGTCCGGTTTTGGCTTTCTGGTGTACCGCGAATACTGACGCGCTCGCCCTCACCGTAACTGCGAGTGATGGATACGCCAGTAATACGCTGCAGCGACTCGGCAACATTTTGGTCCGGAAATTTGCCAATATCTTCTGCGGTAACGGCATCGACGACCGCATTGGCATAGCGCTTGGTATTCATCGAACGCACTACGCTGGAACGAATACCACGCACTTGAATCACTTCCATATCGCTGCTGGTGGCCTGCGGCTGTTGCGCTTGCACCGGTGTGCTAAACGACCCCGCAATGCAAGCAAGGCCAATGGCCCAAGCGACGGGTGTGAGTTGATGACTCATAAACTTTCCCCTTGGTGTTGTTGTGCTCCCTTGTGCTCGGCCTGTGGCGGCACACTGCCCGAAGGAGCGCATTTAGTTATTATTTGACTGCTACAAACACGACAAATGACAGCGTTATCATTTGTCTGCCATCAACCTAGGTCGAGTACGCATTTTGAGTCTTGAATCACTATGAAAAGTTATGAATTACTGGGTTTTATTTTTTATCTGTATGATTATTAATTGTTTTTAGTTGAAGCTTACTTTGAGGTCGGATAAATAAATTAAGTTTACTTATTCGTGGTTTGAGCGTTTTTTTATGTCTAGCTGCGAACAAAGGCTGAATTCAATGGTTAGAGTGGAAAATCAAGCTGTTATACGTAATACTGGATAAGCAGTTACATAATACGTTTTTCTGTTTAAGACTAGATACAGCTAAGGATTAGTGTGAGTTCACTGGCTCGACTACATCAGATCACCTCAGATCAACATCTCAGCTTTCACGAAAAAGTGCATCGTTTAATGCGCTTTGGCCTTGATGAATTTGCTCTGGATATCGCCATTGTCAGCCGAATTGATGGTAAAGACTACATTGTTGAGCATGTTATTACCCCTGATGATTCATTGGCTGTAGGAACGCATTTTAACCTTGGTGAAACCTACTGCACGCATACACTGCATGCCAAGTCCGCTTTGGCGTTTGAGCACGCAGGAAATAGCGATATCGCAACCCACCCTTGTTACATCAACTTCCAATTGGAAAGTTACATTGGTGCACCTATTGAGGTGGCGGGTCGAGTCTATGGCACCATCAACTTTTCCTCGCCAAATATTCACCATCAAGCGTTCACTCGTGAGCAGCTCGATTACGTGACCTTACTCGGGCAGTGGATAGGCATTGAGATATCTCGGTACCGAGATTTTCACTCCCTGCACCTGCAGCACCAGTCGCTTAAAGCCATGAGTGAGCTTGCAAAAATCGGTGCGTGGGAAGTCGATTTACAGCGGGATAAATTATACTGGTCAAAGCAAACCAAGGTGATCCATGGCGTTGCTGATGATTTTCAGCCTTCTTTAAGTGACGCGCTGTCGTTTTACGACTCACTAGAGCGCGAAAAAATAGAGGGGTTCATTAATCGGGCGATTGCCGAGCACCAACCCTGGAGCTGTGAAGTTGCATTGACTGCTCGAGATGGCCAACAAAAATGGGTGGCGATTAAGGGCAAACCAGAGTGTGAACAGGGTCAATGCGTGCGTATAAATGGTGCGATTCAAGATATCACAGATATTGTCAACACACGCCAAGCCCTCGCGCAACAACGTGAACAAGCTGAGCACCTCTTAAACACCCGTAGTGCTTTTTTAGCAAAGATTAGTCATGAACTGCGAACTCCTATCAATGGTATTAACGGTATGTTGCTTGCTTTGCAAGGAGAAGAGGACTTAGACGTTATTTCCCAACGTGTTGAACTCGCGCTTAGTGGTTCTGAAACGTTAGTGCGTTTGGTTAATGACGTACTCGATTACTCAAAAATAGACGCTGGACAGATGCAGCTTGATGAGCAAGATCTCAACGTAAGTCTTATGCTCAACGACGTCATTTCCATATATCAGCCCTTGTGTGCACAAAAAGGCATCGTTCTAAAGCACTACTTCGAAGTTGATAATAATGTTTGGGTAAAAGCAGATGGTACTCGTATAAAGCAAATTTTAGTTAACCTTCTTAGTAACGCCCTCAAATTCACGGCAAAAGGTTGTATCACTCTTAATGTGGTTTTGAGAAAAGCTGAACGCTGTTATGAATTACAGGCCCGAGTGATAGACACAGGCGTAGGTATGGATAAGCAAGTACTAGACGCTTTGTTTACTCCTTTCACGCAAGGTGGAAGTCATATCGCCCGAGAATATGGAGGTACAGGCTTGGGTTTGTCCATCGTTTACGAGCTATGCAAACTGATGGGGGGACGTGTGGGTGTTAGTAGTAAGGTGGGCCAAGGAAGTGTCTTTACATTTTCGGTTAATCTAGCTCCGGGTCAACCGATAAAAGCGCAACTAAAAAACGTTCCTAATACTCAAGGTATCAATAAGAATTTGCGAATTCTTGTTGTGGATGATAACCATATGAATCGAGTGGTTATGAAAGCCTTGCTGGAGAAGCTAGGTTTAGAGGCTGAATATGCCGAACATGGTCAGCAAGCTGTAGAGGTACTGCGTGACTCTAGAGGGAATTTCGACATAGTATTTATGGACTGTGTTATGCCAATACTAGATGGTTTCGGCGCAACAGAGAAAATACGCTCGCTCAAAAGTATTAGGCAACCACATATTATTGCCCTTACCGCCAATACTTCCGAGCTCGATAAAAAACGTTGCTTAGAAGCAGGAATGAATAGCTTTATTGCGAAACCGGTTGGTTTTAGTCAGCTTAGTGAGGTACTAAGGGGACGTTAACGGCCCTGATACAAGCTATCTAAGCCGGGAATATTACGCTCCCAACGAGGCACCCCTTCACCAATGTAATGGCGCACAGCATCAAGGAAAAGCCGTGTTCGCACCGGTAAATCACGGTGTGGGTACAAGGCGTACATGGCACTGTAATCGGGTAGAGTAATATGGGGCAGCAACGGCACTAATTTACCGCTCTTAATCTCGTCGTTAATTAAAAAAGCAGGCGCTAACACGTAGGCCGTATGCGAGAGCACTTTATCCAGCAATACCTCGCCATCATTGGCGCTGTAGACCGCATTGATCCCTTGTTCACACTGCTCACCCTGATCATTGATGTAGCTAATAGTATCGACGCGCTTGTGCGCACTATGATAAGTGGCTGCAGGCAGTTTACCCAACTCCTCCATACTTTGCGGCTCACCATAGGCATTGACAAACTGCGGAGTAGCCAGTAGTAGCACGCGGTTACGAGCCAGTTTTCGTGCAATCAAAGATGAGTCGCGGGGCTCACCTACACGAAAGGCCAAGTCAAAGCCTTCAGAAACCATGTCCACTAAGCGATCGTCCAAACGCATATCAATGCTCACCTGCGGAAAGCGCTTTTGAAAATCATTGATCACCGGCTGTATGTAGCGTCGGCCCAAAATAGTGGAGGTAGTGATACGCAGCAAACCGCGTGGTTCTTGGTGGTAGTTTTCCGCCAATTGCACGGTGTCATTGAGCAGCAAGCGCAGTTCTTTGGCTTTTTTCACCATCTCTGCGCCCGCCGCCGTAAGCGAAAATGAACGAGTGGTTCTATTGAGCAATCGCACACCGAGCTCATCTTCGAGCTTACTAATTTGCTTTGAGATCACCGAGCGATCGATATTGCGCATCTCTGCGGCTTTAGAAAAAGAGCCTTGCTCAACCACTTCGAGCAGCATAATTAAACGGCTTGTGGTATCCATAGTGCGGCCTGCATGACAGTGCGATGATTTATTGGTGCCATTCTGGCATTAATGTTTTTATAAAACCACTATTTTTATCATCAATCGCTTTCCTTAGGATCGACAGTACTTTCGAACAAGGAGATAAACTATGCGATTGGCGCAAACAACAGCGGTACTATTAAGTGCTGCATTGATACTAGCAGGCTGCTCGGAGCAAGCCAGCCAGCAAGCAACCCCTCAGGGGCCAATGATGACCATCGATGTGGCCAGCGTGCAAATGCAACCCGCGCAGCGTTGGCACAGTTTCACTACGCGGTTGGAGGCGCCGAGCAAAGTGGCGCTGAAAAGCCGGGTATCTGGACAAATTACGCAAACCTTTTTTAGTGAGGGTGAGCAGGTGCAGAAAGGTCAGCCGTTATTTCAAATTGACCCACGCCCTTTTGCCGCCCAAGTGGACCGTTTAAAAGCGCAATTGATCAGCAACTCAGCAGCATTGGCACAGGCCGAGCGTGAGGCGCAGCGGGCGCAGCGTCTACTGGCGAAAAATGCCATGTCCACGGAGCAAGCAGGGCAGCGCGATGCGATTTTAAAGCAGCGCCAAGCCGAGCGTAGTGCCCTTAAAGCTGAGCTGCAAGCCGCCGAACTCGATTTAGCGTTTGCGACCATACGCTCGCCGATTAATGGCGTTATCTCCCGCGCCGAAATCACAGTCGGCAACCACATCACCGCAGGGCAAGATGTGCTAACGCGTATTGTCTCTAACGACCGTGTTTACGCTTACTTTAATGTTGACGAGCGCACTTGGTATCAAGATTTTGCCGGTATTAATGCGCAATCTCAGGCGCGCGTTATTCTACAAAACTTGCGTAAAAGCGCAGAGGGCGAGGCTATCACCGGGCGCATTGATTTTATCGACAATGAAATTAATGCCAGAACCGGGACCTTGCGCATCCGTGCGGTATTTGACGCTGTCGCTCATCAATTAAAGCCCGGTGCTTTTGCGCGCATTAATTTAGCGGCACAAGGGGCCAGCCCAACAGCTATTGTTCCGGAGCGTGCCATTGGCACCGATTTGAAAAACCGTTTTGTGCTGACCGTTGATGGCGACAACACTTTGCAATACCGCCAGGTGCAGCTTGGGGAGCGTTATGGTGAGTTTCGTGCTATTCAATCAGGACTTGAGCCGGGTGAATTGGTGGTTGCCAATGGTCCTGCGCGTGTCGGCCCTGGTATGAAGGTGTCGGTGAACGAAATCCCGCTTAACTTTAGCGACACGCGCTTTGTTATGGCACCGGCGCAGGACGCTGATAATGCATTAAGCGCAGCGCGTTAGGGGAGCGTATGAATTTTTCACACTTTTTTATAAACCGGCCGATTTTTGCGGCCATGTTGTCTTTGGTGTTTGTGATCACCGGAACTATTTCATTATTCCAGCTACCGGTCAGTGAATATCCTGAGGTAGTGCCGCCTACGGTGGTGGTCAATGCCACTTACCCCGGCGCTAACCCTAAGGTGATCGCTGAAACCGTTGCCACGCCGTTAGAGCAGGAAATCAATGGCCTTGAGAACATGTTGTATATGTCCTCTCAAGCCACCAGTGATGGCCGCCTCACCCTGACGGTGACCTTTGCCTTGGGAACAGACCTGGATCGCGCTCAGGTGCAGGTCCAAAACCGAGTGAATAGCGCTTTACCACGATTGCCGCAAGAAGTGCAGCGCTTAGGCGTGGTGGCCCAAAAGTCCTCGCCGAATTTGGCTATGGTGGTTCATCTCTATTCTCCTGAAAAGACCCATGATACCTCGTACATGTCGAACTATGCCGATTTGTATATCAAGGATGAGTTGGCACGCCTGAGCAGTGTTGGCGATGTACAGATGTTCGGCGGCGGTAAATACGCTATGCGCGTGTGGCTCAACCCCAGTGCGCTGGCCGAGCGTCAGCTAACGGCAATGGATGTGGTTGCGGCGCTGCGTGAGCAAAACCAGCAAGTCGCAGCGGGTAGCCTGGGCGCGCAGCCTTCACCAACGAGCAGTCAGTTTCAAGTGTTGCTAAATGTCAAAGGGCGGTTATCCAGCGTTGACGAGTTTGAGCAAGTGGTGGTGCGTGTTGACGACAACGGCGCAATTACCCGCTTAGCCGATGTCGCTCGTATCGAGTTAGGGCAAGACAATTACGCCCTGCGGGCGATGCTAGACGGGCAACCGGCGTTAGCCATTCCGATTTTTCAACGTCCGGGTTCGAACGCCATTGAACTTTCCGATAATGTTCGTGCAACCATGGCGCGCCTGTCACAAGACTTTCCTGCTGGCGTAGAATACGATATTGCCTACGACCCTACCGTGTTTGTGCGCGGCTCGATTGATGCGGTGATCAAAACCTTGCTTGAGGCGATTCTACTGGTTGTGGTGGTGGTGATCTTATTCCTGCAAACTTGGCGTGCATCTATTATTCCGCTTATTGCGGTGCCGGTCTCCCTCATTGGTACTTTCGCGGTGATGCAGTGGCTCGGCGTATCAATTAACACCTTGTCGTTATTTGGGCTGGTACTGGCCATCGGCATTGTTGTTGATGATGCCATTGTGGTGGTCGAAAATGTCGAGCGTAATATTGAAAATGGCCATAGCCCATTGGCGGCCACGCGCATTGCCATGACCGAGGTCACCGGGCCTATTATCGCCATCGCCTTGGTGTTATGTGCGGTATTTATTCCCACGGCGTTTATCACCGGGCTATCGGGTCAGTTTTATAAGCAGTTCGCGTTAACCATTACTATCTCCACGCTTATCTCGGCGTTTAACTCCTTAACCTTATCGCCAGCGTTGTCTGCTTTATTGCTTAAGCCCCATGATGCCAAGCCTGACAAGCTAACACAGCTGTTGGAGCGGTTATTTGGAGCCTGGCTATTTAAACCTTTTAATCGCCTCTTTGACAAAGGCGCCAACGGCTATGAGCGACTGGTTAAAAAGCTATTGCGCATGAGTGTGGTCGTCGGTGCCGTATACGTGGTATTGGTGGGCTCCACCGTGGGGTTATTTCAGCAAGTCCCGGGTGGGTTTATTCCGGCGCAAGATAAGCAATACTTGGTTGCGGTGGCGCAATTGCCCGACGCGGCCAGTTTAGAGCGTACCCATAAAGTGGTGCAGCAAATGGAGAAAATTGCGCTGCAAGTTCCCGGTGTGGCTAATACCGTGTCTTTCCCTGGGTTATCGGTGAACGGGTTTACCAATAGCACCAACAGCGGCATTGTGTTCACGCCCCTTGATGACTTTGATAAGCGCAGTGATCCGAGCATGTCGGCACACGCTATCGCAGCCCAGCTTAACCAGCGTTTTGCGGCTATTGATGAAGCCTATGTTGCAGTGTTTCCACCGCCGCCCATTCAAGGCCTTGGCACCACAGGTGGCTTTAAGTTGCAGCTTGAAGACAGAGCAAATAAAGGCTTTGAGGCGCTCTTTTCCGCGCTGCAAAAAGTCATCGCCGAGGCGCGTCAGCAACCGGAGTTAACGGGGTTATACTCCAGCTTCAGGATTCAAGTGCCGCAAATGAACATTGATATCGACCGCGAGCAAGCACTGCTGCAGGGGATCCCGCTCAATGAGGTGTTTGATGCGCTGCAAGTGTATTTGGGCTCACTGTATGTGAATGACTTTAATGTCTTTGGTCGCACCTATCAGGTGACAGCCCAAGCTGATGCTGATTATCGCCAGCAACGCGAGCAAATTGCCCAGCTTAAAGTGCGTAATCGCAGTGGCGACATGGTGCCTCTAGGCTCGGTATTAAAGGTCACGCCTACCACCGGCCCTGATCGTGTCATGCACTATAACGGCTACCCCAGTGCCGAGCTAAACGGCAGTCCGGCACCGGGTTACAGCTCAGATCAAGCGAAGTTGGCCATTGAGCAGGTGCTCAGCGACACCTTGCCTAACGGCATCGCCTATGAGTGGACCGAAGTCACCTATCAGCAAATTCTTGCCGGTAATACAATGGTCTACGTATTCCCCTTAGTGGTGCTGTTGGTATTTATGGTGTTGGCGGCGCAGTACGAAAGTTTACGCTTGCCGTTGGCGATTATTATGATTGTACCGATGACGATTTTCTCGGCATTACTGGGAGTGTGGCTACTTGGTGGCGACAATAATATCTTCACGCAAATCGCCTTAATTGTGTTGGTGGCGTTGGCCTCTAAGAATGCCATTTTGATGGTGGAGTTTGCCCGCGATAGTCACAAACAAGGGCGCAGTCATTGGCAGGCCATTATTGAAGCATGCCGCTTGCGCTTACGCCCGATTCTTATGACCTCCATCGCCTTCACAGCAGGGGTTGTGCCTTTGGTACTGGCTTCTGGGGCTGGTGCAGAAATGCGCCATGCCATGGGGAATGCGGTGTTCTTTGGCATGATTGGCGTGACTGTATTTGGGCTACTATTTACGCCGGTATTTTACTATGTGGTGACCTTAGGGCAAAAAGGAGCGCATCATGAACACAACTAAAATGAGTGTCATTGCCCTGAGTATCGCAGCCTTAGCAGGCTGCGCTGCTCCCGGCGAGCGTATTATTGCTCAGGCGCAACAGGCAGACAAACAAACGCAGCAGCGCCTTGAGCGCAATCAGGTGCTGATGGCGCAGCGCAGTGCGGATGAAATCGGTTGGTGGCAGCAACTGCACAGTGATGAGCTAAACCAGCTGGTGGATAGCGTGTTGGTGCGCAACCAAGACTTACAAGCCGCCAGCGCACGTATTAAGGCGGCATTGGCCAATTTGGATGTCAGTGAGTTTGCCTACTGGCCCAATGGTGGCCTGAATGCTCAAGCGCAGCGTGGTAAGAACGTTCAAACTGCATATAGTGGCGTGCAGGAACAGGCCAGTGCGCGCGGTGGGCTCAATTGGCAGCTGGATTTATCAGGGCGTCTGCGCGCGCTAGCCGATGCTGCCAGTGCCCGCACCCATGCCCAACTTGCGGCACATCAACAGCTCAGTAAAGAGCTGGTGGTTACCACGGTGCGCAGCTATATGCGTTGGCAAGGGTTTGCCCAACAACAGCAGCTGACCGAGCGGCAACTTGAGGCGTTATCGCAAAGTATGGATATACTGGCGGTGCAAGTCGAAGAGGGCGTAGCGACCGAGTTTGAACTCAATCGCACTCGTTCACAATACTTCCAGCTAAAACAACGCCTGCCACAGCTACAAGCCTTGATGCTAGCCGAGCGTGCCACCTTAGCGATGATTCTCGATAGCAGCGCGCAGCAGTTGCAGCTAACGGCGCTAAGCGAGGCGCAATATCAACAGTGGGCGCTCAACCTCGCCTTGTTAGACCCACAACAAGCGCTTATGCAACGCCCCGATGTACGCCGCAGTGTTGCCCAATTAACCGAACAGGCGGCGTTGAGCACCAGCGCTCAACGTGCGTTGTACCCCGATGTTAGCCTTAGTGCGTTTGCCGGTGTGTTGGGCGTAGGTGGCAGCCATTTTCAACAGACTCAGGGGCAGTGGCAGGTTACCCCGCAAGTGCAATGGTCGCTGTTTAGCTACCCCGAGCTATTGGCACAATTGCAGCAACAAAAAGCCCTATCGCAGGCGCAGTATCATAGCTATCGGCAAACCTTGAGTAATGTCATAGCCGGTGCGGAACTTTCGCTGCAAACCGTTTTCCAACAACAGCAAACATTGAACTTGGCGCAATCGCGTTTACAAGCGTCGCAACAGGCTTATGCACAAGCGCGTGCTGCATACGAGGAAGGGCAGTTGCCATACCTTGAGTTGTTGGACGCCCGTCAAGATGTTTTAATAGCACAGCAGGATACCCTGATCACGCGTGACACTTGGCTCAATGCCCAGGTTGGCGTATATTCCGAGCTCAGTGGACGTTGGAGTCGCGCACTGCACAAGGTGCCCGTCATCTAGGGGTTCTGCGCATGAACAGTATTTAAGAGGTGAGTCAGAGTTATGGCAGAGTCAGCACAGCAAATGACAACGATGGTGATCAATGAGCCGTCGCCGCAATTTGCCCTTTGCATGAATAAGCAGAGCGTCCCCGTCGCTGATGACAATGAGTTGTTAGTGGCGATTGAATATGTGGCGTTAAACCACATCGACGCCAAGCTGGCAGCAGAAGGCTTTTGCCATTGGCAATACCCTCATGTGCTGGGCCTAGATGCGGTGGGAACGGTACTGAACGCGCCCGCAGGCGTGTTTCCCGCCAAGGGCGCACGGGTGATGTTTAACGCCAGCCTTGGCTCGCAAGGCATGCTCAAAGAGTATGCCACCGTTCCTAACTATGCAGTATCGGAAGTCCCCGCTGAGGTGCCGAGCGAGGTTGCGGCAACCTTGCCCAATGCCGGTATGACGGCCTTAGCGGCGCTCGACAAGCTGCAGCTTGAAGAAGGAGACAGTCTGTTGATTGACTCTGGCTGCGGGGCAGTGGCGCATTTTGCTATTCAGTATGCCAAGCTGCGCGGAGCTATGGTGTTCGTATACAGTGAAGCTGGGGAGCATGAGCGGCTGAAAGCCTTGGGGGCCGACGTGGTATTTGACGCTAACTGCGAAGGGCTGGAGTGCAATATTAAACATGAGCTGGGTCCGGGCGGCTTTGATGCCATTCTTAACACCTGTGGTGGTGACTCATTCTTATGTGACTTAGAGCATTTGCGCTTTTGTGGCCGCATTGCCTGTTTGAATGGTTTTCCTAGCATTCCCCAAGAACTATTATTCCGCCGCGCACCGAACATTTCTGTGGTGTCGCTCGGTGGTGCTTGGTTGGCGAACAGCTTATGCGCACAGCAAAAGCTTAGCTTTATGGGGCAACAGTTGATTGGAGACGTGCAATCGGGAGCGATTATTGCGCCGGATCTGGAAGTGATCCCGTTTACCGAAGCGGCAGTGCGAGATGCGCTGACGACCTTATACAATCACAGTGCGCGATTGCGCCCGGTGGTCAAAATTCAGCCTTAATGCGGGTGTAGCAAATTGTTTTATAAAAGGGCGCTTAGCGCCCTTTTTGCTGTTAGAAGAAATGAGTGTAAGAAAAAGAGATAAAATCCAGGCCAGGATTCGGGCTTTTAAACCCTGCATTCGAATAATGCATATAGCGCACACCAATATCGGCATTTTCCATTTTATAAACCACCCCAACTCTGTCTTCAAATTGGTAGTGAGTGCTTACGTTTTTGCCAGCAAACTGGGTGTCGTCAAGTAGTGATACACCAATACCAAACTCCAGCACCAAGGGTCGTCCTTTGAATGTGGTCATCGGGTATTGAAACACCGGTGATAGTGCCACCACCACATTTTGATCGTGTTGATTGTCCTTGCCGTAACGCCAAAAATTGATGCTGCTCTCGAAGTACACATCAAACTGGGAGAATTGCTCGGGTAAATAGTCGTTGACGTAGTACTGATAGGCCAATTTTATGCCTTTAACATCACCTTCACCTTGAATGTAGTGACTGGCAACACCATGGCGAGGCCCTGCCTGAGCCGGCGTGATAACGAGCGAACCTAGCGCTAAGGTTAATGGGATGATTACTGCTTTCATACGTCTGTGTTTAGCTGCTAAAAAGTAGCGGTAATATCTATATCCACCCCTTTAGTTTCAATGCGCACCCGTGCACAACAACTGTGCCTTTATGGCACAAAAACCTTAATTGTCTGATTTTACTGGTGTTATTGATATGTGCATTTTTGGAACCAATGCTGTGCATTATTGTTTCTTACTTTGCGAAGGCCGCTGCGCTAAAATTTCACCATTCACAGCTCATTGGAATGCACTATGAAAGCATATCGTTATTTTTTATTACTCTTTTTTGCTGTTGCGTTTGGCTCAGCTCATGCTGCGCAAACCAATACGCCATTTTCTCTGCTCAAGCAAGTGGGCGATAAGCTCTTTGTCGATATTGCCGCAGTCGATGCTCAAGGTGATGACAAAAAAGCCAAACTTAAAGAAGTCGTGAAAACACGGTTAATACCGCACATTGATACCAAGTTTGTGTCGTTTAAGTTATTGGGTAAACACGTGCGCGAGATTAATAAGGGGCAGGCGCTGGCGTTCATCGATGCGGTGGAGTCATACTTAACGGTGACGTATGCCGATGCATTGATGAGTTATAAAGGCCAGGAAGTACGTTTTATTAAACCTAACGGCCACGGTGACAATGGCTATGCCTCGGTAAAAACAGAAATTGTTGAGCCCGGTAAGCCAACCATAGATATTGTGTTTAAGCTGCGCCGCGATAAATCTGGCACCTGGCGTGTGTACGACCTCGTGGCTGAGGGCATCTCATTACTCAACGCGAAGCAAAAAGAGATCATTGCACGTATTAGCGAAGTGGGTATAGACCAGGTCAACCAAGAGCTCTCAGCGAAAAGTTAATCCCTTCCCTTTGGGGTGAGCGAGTAGCCTTTTACCCATGAGGCTCCCGATAAGGCGCTCACCCGCTTTTTATTTTCAGCCCCTAAACCACCTACTTCAGTAGGTGGTTATCATCAATTTAGGCTTGGCCTGAAAAAGCTACCCATGTTAATTGCTCTTTTGATTTTTAGCGAAGTCAAAGGACAAGAAACATGAGTAGATACGAGAAAGCATCGCATGTGTATTGGCGATGTCAATATCATATAGTTTGGACCCCAAAATACCGTTTCAGAATACTGAAGAACAAGGTAGGTAAAGATGTCTATCGCTGTATTCACGTATACAGTGAGCAACTTGGTTGTAAAGTGGTAGAGCTCAATGTGCAGTTAGACCATGTTCATTTGGTTATCAAGGTCCCACCGAAGTTATCGATATCGAGCCTGATGGGAGCACTCAAAGGTAAAATAGCACTAAAGCTATTTAGTAAATATCCTTACTTGAGAAAAAATAAGATGTGGGGCAATCATTTTTGGCAACGAGGATACTTTGTCGATACGGTTGGAATAAATGAAGAGGTAATAAGGCGTTACGTCAGGCATCAAGAGAAAGAAGAGAAGCAAGAGCAAGCCCAATTAACGCTGGAGTAAACAACGCCCCCTTTGAGGGGGCATTCACAAAGCCACCTTCTTCAGAAGGTGGATTCTTTACTATTAATGTAGTATTCCTTTACTACCCTTAGCGACTCAGCTTTGTTTACACTGGTCCAAGTACGTTAAACACGTGACTCTTAGCATTGAGGCGAGGTTGGTTATGCTGCCATGACGCTCAATCACTTCCTGATACAAGGTGGAAATAAATTCCGCTAAGGGCAGCTGCTCTTGGGCAGCAATGCGCTCCAAGATATGCCAAATTTCATTCTCTAAAGCGAGGCTGGTGACTACACCTTGAATACGAATAGAGCGCTTTTTAACACTGTAGCGCTCGGGGGGAGTTGATGCATAGAGTTCACACATAGATTTCTCAGGGGTAAATAATGGCCAAAATGATTCATTCCATGATCCGCGTGAAAGACGCGCAACGTTCAATTCAATTTTACCACGATGTATTCGCATTGCAGGTGAAAAGAAGAGTCGATTTTGCTGATTTTTCACTTATCTATTTAGCCAATGAACACAGCAGCTTTGAACTAGAGCTGACCTGGAACCATCACAGTGATAGCGATTATGACTTGGGTAACGGCTATGGCCACCTCGCTTTTGCCGAGGAGCATCTCGAATCGTTGCACGGCAAAGCCATCGCCGCAGGCTATCAACCCAAAGAAATTAAGTCTTTTTACAATGGTGATGACTTAGTCGCTAAGTTTTTCTTTATCAAAGATCCCGACGGCTACGATATTGAAGTGATTGAACGCTCAGAGGTGTATAGGTAGAAATAAAGCGACTTTCTGTGTTGTTAGAAGGTCGCGCTTATAAATTAGTATGGGTCGAAGTAGGCGATCAACACTACAGTGATACCAAAGCCGATAGCAGAGAATAAATAGATGCCAGCCAGTATTTTATCTATTGTCCTGGCATATTTTGGTACTAGGTGACCATCGAAAAGTGGTGTGGGGATTCGCCCTCGTTTGAAAAAAATAGCGCACACATAAAATGGTCCGCTTCCCCCTAGCCCTTTATCCCAACTGGGAGGGTAGACGCCATCAGATTTCATGCATTTATTTATGTAAGCAACAGAAACACGCTGAAATATAACCGTCATAAGCATGGACAGCGGCACAAAAATAATAAACAGCAGATTTATCAGACCTTCAATATTCATCATAGTTATATACCGTTAGGAATTCTTCTGTCGTATACATGTTCACTCAGATCTTTTGCTCCTTTATTGACGGCAACTGAGGCTTGAAATCCAATAAATAGACCCACACCCAAGGCAACAATCCATCCATAAGGTGTCAACATTAGTAATGCGCTCAAGGACGTTGTAGCCCAGGTTGCGGCATAAATACCCGCAGCTGTAGAAGCTCCAAAAGCCGTCATTTCGGTGGCCAGAGTTCTGTGCCAGTCCTTACCATTTTCATAGTCTTCATAGACTTTGTTAGCTCTCAACCCCCCATCTAGCAATATCATCGTATTGCCTAGCCATTTAGCAGATTGCTCCAGCCTTTTTATTTTTTGGAACTCTTTTGTGGTCTTAATATCGAGGTTTGCTGAGTGCCTAGTGCTTTTCGCAATGTTGATTCCCCGGTTGGGGTTTGACCAAATAGTGCCCCGCTTGCTTGCTTTATTTATATTCATAAAACGCTGTAATTCAGCTCTGAATGTTGTCTGTAGCTCCTTATAAATAGAGAAAGCTTTTTGTTCTAGCGCAACAACATGATACTTCGGTACCCCGGACTTATGAGCACTGCGTATTTCTTTTAATGACTCGGAGTACTTGTTTGCCAGCTTCACAAAATTGCTGCTTCTTGCTTCGACTGAAGTTGCCCCGGAACCTAAAATTCCATGGCTATTTTGTTTCATATAAGGAACTAATATTTCTGATTGGAAATCTGACAGAGCTGTGAGCAGATCGCTGTCATAGTCGCGGAGCATAGCAGCAATGTTACGGCGAGATTGGGCCGGTAGCATTGACAGTTCTCGGAAAATAGTCTGTTGTTGTCCGCTCGGAGGAGGAAGAGGGCCTGAGTAATCAGAGCGAACTAAATAAGGAGTGCCTGAGGTTATTATTTCAGTAGATTTGAGATGCGTGTTATCACTTTCAAACGCTTTATTACCCTTTCCTTCTTTACACTTTACCACTTCTTTAGTCACGGGGTCGAAGCAGATCACAATTTCTAGAGCCATGGTAAATCCTTCCCATTTTATCAAGTCCGTTTTTATGAGGTGCTACCTCTTTAAGGGAATAATTATAGTACCTGAGCCTATTAGTGTGCAAGCGCTATAACTTTCTCGCAATTAGAGAAAGGTCTCCAATAACGATGCACTATTAAAAAGAGTGACCTGCTGAGCTAATTCGTAATTTGCTACTTCATATTTGGGTAAAGCTTAGTCATTGATGCTATAGACTCTTTTTGGGAATAAGGGGTCAGAGTTGTTGAAATTTGATTGTCGATTCAAAGAGTTAAAATTTATTGCGTGAATAAAAGTCAGTTATCACTAAGGGTATAATCTGCAAGCCTATTGTCAGCTTCTTCTACAGTCGGTATGTTCTAAGGTGTATTGACTGAGAATGTTTCCTGGCGGCATATCAAGTCAGTAAGGAAAATGGAAATCTTTATACTAAGTCAATGGTGGCGCAGTTAATAAGAGGCTTTAGTGAGAAAAGCCTGAATTTTAGGCGGCACTACAAAGTGCACAATAACCCTGATTCACTCATATTTTATTAGGAGTTTTAGATGAGGGTGAGTGAAATTTACTCCCTTTTACTCGTTTTTTTATTAGTGGCGACAACGAAAAGCTTTGCCAATAATAACGCAATACTGAAATTGCTAGACGAAGATGTGAAAGCGAAAATTGTACTTTTATCTGCCAAGATTACAAAGTGCAAACAGCAAGCTCAATCATCATCTCTGGTACTTGAAACAAACGTATTTAAAAAGTTTAAGGTCAACAGAGAAGATCTTTTAAAAGCACTCTACTACTTAAACATACGAAATAAAAACCTTTGTGAAAGTGGCCTTCGAGAGTCGCTTGCGTATGCTATTGGCCAATTAGCTTATACGCGCAACGAACTAGGGCTGGCTGTTTCAGATTATTCTAAATCAAGCGCTGAGCTTTTATATGAATCTACAAACTTCTTAAAAGTGAGGGCTCACTATGAAAGTCAAAGCAAACCTTTTCGAGATGAATTAGAAAAGCAAATAGGTACCACCGTTTTTGATTTCAATTCTCTTTTAGAGACCCTGAATACAGATGAATGGTAATTATTGGAAGCGTAATTTCACATTGCTGATATAAACAGCAATGGGAAATTATCCTGTGTCACGAAGTGGTGAGCAAAAAGAGTTTTATTTGGATTAGTTAGATTTTCAAGGCCCCTAAATCTGTGTCGGCAATTCTATAGCCCTTTGTAATGGTCGCCATAGGTATCTATAACTAGTGTGGGTCGAAATAGGCAGCCAATATCAACGCGATGCCTAAACCCAACGTGGAAAAAAGATAGATACATGCCAGCACTTTATCTACAGTTCTAGCATATTTGGGAACGAGTCGACCATCAAACATAAATGTTGGGCCACGCCAGCGCTTAAAGAAAATGGCCATGGCATAGCACGGAGCACTAGCACCGAGGCCTTTATCCCAGCTCGGTGGCGGCACTCCTTCAGACTCCATGCCTTTGCTAATATGAGCGGCAGAGACCCGGTGGAATAGAGCCGTCATTAATAAAAACAGCGGCATAAAAACTATAAACATTAAATGTACAAAACCTTCAATAGACATTAGAAGCTAACCTCAGATGGCATTTTTCCATCGTATATATGTTCACTGATCACTTTTGTTAGCAAAAACTGACGCTTTGAACTTAAGATACAAACTAATACCAAGGGTAATTATCCACCTCGTATTTTTCCCTAAATTGGTATTGTTAATTCAATGAGATAACTAATACCAAAAGTTAAATAGCTTTGACTTGGATTTGATTTCTAAATAAGGCAAGCTTGTACCAATATCAAAACAAAACACGGAGTGTTTAAATGAAACTAAAACACAGTTTATTAATCTCGGCCATTACTCTCGCACTTGCCGCTTGTGGCAGCTCACCAGACAATGACGAAAAGCCTTTAGATAAGACCCCTGACGGTCTTACATTTCCAACGGCCGATGGGGCACCTCTAAATGAGTGGGTTGAATCAGAACCTGTTTCAATTAAAGGTATTGAAGAGAGTGTATCAGTCTCAATTGAAAATGGTGAATATAGTATTGATGGAGGCGAATATACCACAGCAAATGGCACCATTGCTGCCGGAGAAACGCTACAAGTCAGAGTAAAAACCCCAACCTCAAGGACCACATTGGTTGAAGCTACAGTTACTGTAGGAGAAAGCGTTGTCAGCTTTAAAGCAAAGACTGCATCACAAATAGCGTTTATGGGCTGGGATGTTAATTTTGGAAATGAGCCGCGTATTTCCAACTTAGCTATGAATAATGCTTCCTTAGTTGTGGATGTAAATACTCTAGAGGCTGATGCTTTAGAGGGTGAAAAAATAAAGTCTTTGGTAAAAACTTCAGACGAGTTGTTTTTTTGTCGTGGAGATGTTGGTGCAAACTACTCTGATACACTTTATGTCTACAACTACGTAACAGAGAATACGTCACATTTAGGTACACTCTCTGCACTTACCAAAGAGGATAGTCAGTGTATTGAGCAGTTTGAATTAGAAAACCGCCTCTATGTTATTACCGAAAATGCAACTGAAGAGCGTTATTTATGGGGGATAGATAGAAACAAGGAAGGCAAGTTAACCAAAGTTAGATCTTATCCTAAAAATGAGGTCCAAAAAGACTATGGCACAGGGACCAATGACACTTTTGAGGTTGTTAGATATGGCAAGTTGCTCTTAAAAATAGCAAACATCAATATGGGGTCATACATAGCAACTCGTTACACGGTCGAGTCTTTGCTAGAGAGTGATAGACCTGCCCAGAATTTTAGAACTCACGAGTTTTTAGGGGAAAAAGAAGGACTAATTTATTTCAGGAGTTCGAATCAGTACTGGCGTACAGATGGAACTGAAAGTGGAACATTCGAAATTTCTGAAGAACAATATGATGTTTTATTCAACAGGGAGAATGAAGACTATTACGTTGACCAAGGCTCGTTTTTATGCAGAACAGATAAGGTCGACTTTTACTCAGTGGAACAGTTCCCTAACCATGACTTCTATTCTTACGATAGAGAAACGGGTGCCAACGAACGCCTTTTAACCCAGGTGAAAGAAGATAGTGTTAAATGTAACGATGATTATGCAGTCGTTATTCAGCCTGTAGATAATGGTGAATATTTATGGCGCTCTGGGGGAGTGGCAGAAAACACCTTTACCCTGAAGGAAGCCGCATCAGGGGATCTTGAGATCTTCCAAACGATCAATACTTTTTATATTCGCCATGACAGTGACCTTTATTTTATCAGTGAATCTGGTGAGCATGCGGACCAAGTTGCTGTGCAACAGACAATAAAAGATGTTTTTGTCCAAGACAATACACTCTTTTACAATGGTTACACTGATACTGAAGGCACTGAACTTTGGGCTGCTAATGGCTTGGATATTAGCCAACTTACCGCCGATTCTTTTGCCCCCTCAAGTACTACAGGAACACAAAGCTTCGACTATCAATCTACAGCTCTACTTGGCGACCACACCATGATTGCCTTGGACAATGAAAGTGTTTACGCGATCGATATGAATGCTAATGGAGACGTTTATAAATTTAATGTTAACGGAGATGAACAAAGTACCTTTCAAAGAAAATCCATAAGTTTCACCAACGAAATCACTAAGACACAAAAGTATGGGTATTTTGAGTCTTGGGTGGATACGTCGATGGGAGCTAAAGAGTTTCAATACTACCGTACTGATGGTGTAGAGACTGAGTTAGTTGGTGATGCGACATTTATAACGTCAAGCATAGCCGCAATCAGTGATACCTTCCTTAAGTTAGATAGTCGAGGCGGTGATTTTAATTTATACGACGACTCTAAACCTTTGAGTGAGTTTGTATCAGGTCAGGTCCCCCAAGTAACATCAGGCGAAGAGTTTCAGCGCAGTATCAATGATATTATAGGTACAACAAATGATTTCTTTTATGTCCGCAAGAAGCTTTTGATAGACATAGGCAACGAAGCGGCAGGAGGAGAGCAGCATTTGTATCGTATTGGCACTGATGGTTCAGTGGAGAGTATTTATAGTGAAGAAAACTTAGCTTTCGGAGAGGTTCGATTCCTTTTGAGTGGCGATGGCAGTGCATACTTCTTGAACCCATCCGAAAGTGTTAATGAGGTGCTGGTTTATAAAGAAGAATCTAACTCAACTGAGGTACTTTTCAGTTTAGATGGTAGTTTTAATGCTGACGATCTGCTCTTTTATGAAGTTGACTCTCAGGTTTATATGTTAGTTTCAGGAGGCAGTGACTCCGCAGGCTTGTATACCTTTAGCTCTCAAGATGAGACGCTAACGCGGATATCAGAACAAGGCCTGCTCCTTGGTATGGTCGCTAATGATGAAAATATCTACGTCCTTGGTGAATCAGGTATATGGCTTCTGGAGAATGATTCTTTGCAGTTGCTTATTGATGAATCGGTAATACCTGATAGCAACTTCATTGTTACAAGTAATGCCAATACTGCGGTTGTAGACAATAAGCTACTATTTGAAGCAAACCATAAATTATGGATTTCAGATGGCACATTAGAAGGAACTCAAATGTTAAATGACAATTACGTCGTAAACAGTTCAATTCATACGTTGCGATAATTGCTTACCACCAGAGAAAGCGTCTCGGTGTAGACGCTTTCTCATAGAACTAAATCCTCTAAGGGCGAGCGCCCAGCCCATAAAGTGTGGTGAGCCTGACAGCACACCACCTCTTCGTTATACTCTGAGTTGTTACAGGCTCTTTTTCGGTGGCAGAACTACATTGGCGAAGATAAGTCCGGCGACCAGCGACATAAAAATCAAAAAGGTTTGTTGACCGATGTGGTCGGCATAGACGAAGTCCTGTCCTTCAATTAGGGAGTTCAAGCCAATATAGGTTTTTGATCCCGGCACCAGTACGATTAGCCCTTGCATAGCCACAATGGAAGCGGGGGCGTTGGCAATGCGATTAAACAGATTACTAAAAATGCCTACGGCCAGCGCGCCGACAAAGGTGCCGAGGGTGTAATCTAAGTAGGCGGCGGAGCCAATGCTGGCACCATAGGCAATAAACCCCGAGGCAATAGACCACAGTGCGTGTTTGGTTTTGGTACGAAAAATAACCACCAAAGATAAGCATAACAGTAAAATTGCGAGCCAGGCGGTCCATTTCGGCAGCGGTTGTGGGGCCACAAAGTCAGCCTGACCAAATAGTGCAAAGCCCAGGCCAATGCCGATAAAAGCACCAAAATACAACTTAAACAGCAGCATAAAAGAGTCCATAACCCGTGCCGTGCCCGATACCAGATGCCGTGCCGCCAGCTCGGCGAGCCCGAGCGCTAGGGCGAGACCGGGAATAAACACAATAATGCTGGAGAGCACCACCAAGCGGATATTAATGTAAGGGTCGAGATAGACACTGACGGCGCAGGCGATAAGCGCCGAGACTACCGCCACTAAGGGCTCTAGCATGTGTGCCACGCGCTTTGAGCGCCCGGACCATAACACAAACAGATACACCACCAAGGTCAGCAATGCTGACCACAGCACATCGTTCCAGCTTGTGCCCATCAGCATAGCAAAGGCACCGCCGGTCATGGCAAAGGCACCTGCGGTGGTAAGTTTATTATAAGGCGCGGGCATCACGGCTATGTCGTCAAGGCGCTGATCGGCCTCACTAATGCTGAGCTCGCCATTAAGCAGCAAGTTCACCACTTCATCGGTATTGGCGAGGGAGCCAAGATCGTGATCGCCGGGGTCGACGCGGGCAACATGAGTGTATTCATTCTCATGGCCTTCTGTCCAAATCACAAAGGTCACCGAGGTGGGCGACATTACAAACGAGGATTTGAGTTCCAAGTAGGTCGCCACCTCCATCAAGTGCGCTTCTAGGCGGTAGGCTGGGGTGCCATACTTATGCAGCATTTTACCGAGCTTAACGATAAATTTACGCTTTTCTTTAAATTGGGCGTCTTCCACGCAGTGACCTCAAATCTTTAAAATAAAACAGCACCTTGCATTGCAGGCGCTCGCGCATTTTATTGATCTAAGGTTAACTGTCTACTGATTTCTATCAAGGTTTAAATGAATTTTTCGCTTCAATCCACTGCGCCATATATTGGGTGCTGCGCATGGTGTGGTGTTTGAGCATTTGCCCGGTGAAGTTATTGCGGCGATGGCCAGCTAAATCGGCGCGTATCCCTTCAAGAGCCGTGATCAGTTGCTTACCGAGAGCTTCGCCGTTATAAAAACGTTGCAGCAACTCATCGCCATGACGTTGTGCAGCAGTAAATTCGCTGGGTTGTTGATAAAGCTTAACTGCGGCATCGGCAAACAGCTGCGCGTCATTGCAAATGGCGCCATTCCAAGGCAAATCCCCATGCATGCCCTCAGCGCCAATGGCCGTGGTAACCGAAGGCGTACGGGTGATCATGGCTTCGAGTAATTTGCCTTTGATGCCTGCACCAAAGCGCAGCGGCGCAAGACATACCCGTGCCGAGCTCATGGCCTGATGCGCATCTTCGGCCCAGCCCTTGATGATAAAACCGGTTTTCGGATTATGTAATGCAGTGGCCTTAGGCGGTGGATATGAGCCGTAGATATGTAACTCAGCCTTAGGTAGCTGTTTGCGAATAAGAGGCCAAATCTGTTGTAAATACAGCACCGCATCCCAATTTGGCGCGTGGCGAAAATTACCAATGGTCATAAAGTGTTGGCGCTGCTCAAAACTCGGCCAATGCGAATGCAGCGCGGCGGTATCAACCATAAACGGCAAATGATGCACTAAGGCGTTATCAACCTTGAACACCTGCTCTAACAGCTGCATTTCGTAGCTGGAGATAATCAAGCTCAAATCGCAGCGTAAAATGGCGGCGATTTCTCTTTTGGCTAGATCACCGTGTAGGTCGTTATGACTAAACTCACGGCCCGCTTTGTGCGCTTCATGGCGAGCGCCGCGCAGGCATTGCAAGTCCTCGGTATCGAGCAGTTTCAGTGCCTCGGGAGCAAACTTATCCACGCGCCAGCCAAATTGCTCTTCCATCATAAACCGGTCGAACATAACAATATCCGGCTGCAACTCGCTGATATAGGCATCAAAGCTACTGCAATTAAGGGCGATATCGCGACAGGTGATACCATATTCGGTCAAATCTTGCATGTGTTCGGAGCGCTGTGCAGGAGAGGCAAACTCGACCTGCCACCCTTGACTGCGAAACAACTTTAATAACGACATCATGTGGCTGCCCGCCGCCGATGAATTCGGCTCTGGCCACACGTAGCCAATCACTAACACTTGGGTCATAGGCTTGACTCCCGTACTTGTAATTCAACATCTATCAAGGTGCGTACTGGGGCTTTATTACCCGCCATGATTTCTTTTAACACCGCCGTGGTGCGCCGGCCGATTTCTGCAGCGTCAATGCGCACTGAGCTCAGCGCTGGGGTCATCAACGCCGAATCATCCAAATCATCAAAGCCCACCACTTTAATGTCTTTCCCTGGGGTCAAGCCAACCTCGCGCATGGCCTCAATAAAGCCGTAGGCGATGACATCGGAAAAGCACACCACCGCTTGCACCGAGGGTGCTTGGCGGCGCAGTTTCTGAAAGGCTTGATGCCCGCCTTGGCGTGTCGTCGCAGAGTTAATGATGTGGCTGTGTACAGCGCTTGGGTGCTCACTGAGCGCTTGTTCAAACCCCGCGAGACGCTCATGATAATCAGAAATATCACTATTGCCGCCGATAAATGCTAGCTCCTGCACCGCTTGGCTGAGGAGGTGCTCGGCTGCTAAAAATGTGCCTTTGCGATTGTCAGGCAAAATACACGGCGCGCTGCTTAAGCTAATTTCGCGCATGATATTAATAACTGGGAAGCCGCTTTGGATCAGCTCATTCTGCCATTGCTTATCCGTTGCCGGCGCAGGGCACATTACAAATGCGGCGACATTGTACTCTTTTAGGGTGTTGACCACTTGTTGCTGGCGAGCAAAACTCTCGCCGGTGTTAACCAACATGGGAACGAGCCCTAAATCATAAATATATTGCTCCAAGCCCACCGCTAACTGCGCCGAATACGGATTGGTTAAATCATTAATCACCAAAGCCACTAAACGAGAGCGCCTTGAGCGCAGCGACGCCGCATCGCGGTTGTATACGTAGCCCAACTCGGCAATGGCGCGCTCGACTTTTGCCTTACTTTTGTCACTGACCTTGTCGCTGTGGGTGAGTACTAAGGAGACCGTTGATTTTGATACGCCAGCGTGCTCGGCGACATCAAATATGGTGATTTTATCGTTGGGATGCTTTTTTATCATGGCGTAATACAGCTGCAATATGACGGGCCATACTAGCTTAAATTGACCTAAATAGCAGCCTTGTGATGATGACTTTGTTACGCTGGACATAGACCTATGACAGACGCGCAAGGAGACATTTATGCCCCAGGTTTTAATCACCGGTGCCAATCGCGGCATTGGCTTAGCCCTAGTACAAGAGTATTGTCAGCAGCAGTGGCAAATAATCGCAACCTGCCGCCATCCAAAACAGGCGCAGGCCTTACAACAACTGGCGCAAGCGCACAGTAACATCAGCATTGAGGCGTTAGATATCGGCGATAATGAGCAAATCGCGTCGCTTGCAGAGCACTACCGTGACCTTGCGATTGATGTGCTGATCAGTAACGCCGGCATCTATGGCCCTAAAGGCTGCAGCCTAGCTAATCTCGACTTTGCTGCTTGGCAACAGGTCATGGACATTAATGTGTTAGCACCGGCTAAACTTGCGCAAGCCTTTTTCCCGCATTTAGCGCGCGCCGACAGCGGCGTGTTTGCTGCGTTATCATCAAAAGTAGGCAGTCACACCGAGAACACTAAAGGCGGTGGCTATGTTTACCGCAGCTCTAAAGCTGCGTTGAACTCAGTGGTGAAAAGCCTGAGTAATGACTGGCGTGAACACGGCATTAAAACGGTGTCCTTACATCCGGGTTGGGTGCGTACACAAATGGGCGGACCCAATGCGCTTATTGATGCCAGTGAGTCGGCCCGTGGCCTAAAACAGGTGATCGACTCGTTGCAGATGTCGCAAAGCGGCGGTTTTTATAACTATCGCGCAGAGCAATTACCTTGGTAACCGGGTATTGGACCCAAAAAGTTGCTCAGTAACACTTAGGCATTAGAATACATTTAAGACATTAACAGGAATCCATAACAATAAAGGAAAAATAATGAAAAAACGCTTTATTGCCAGTGTGTTGGGCTTAGCTTGTACGCTAAGTTTGAACACTCATGCGGCCCCTTCACAGGCTGCGGCACAATCGGGCTATCAAATGCCCTCGCCAGAGCTGGCGCAAGTCGTAGAAGCGAAGCTTGCACCCCGGTCGATGTTATCTCCTGATGGCCAATATGTGGCCTTACTTGAGCGTCGTCGAGTTGAAAGCTTGCAAGCATTGGCTAAACCGGAGCTCAAGCTCGCTGGTATTAAACTAAATCCAAAGAACTTCTCTCGCTCTCGCGTGCGTAATAAATACACGGCGTTAAGCTTTAAGGCAGTGGATGGCAGCAAAAGTATCGAAGTCGATGGTTTAGGTGAGGGTATTATGCGCTCACCGCAATGGTCCAGTGATAGTCGCTACCTTAGTTTTGTGTGGGAAACTCCAGATAGCGCCACACTGTGGTTTTATGATATTGAAAACCAGGCACTGCAGCAGCTTTCAGATTTAGCCCTGAACTCAGTGGTGGCAGCTAAGCCCTATCAGTGGCTACCCGATGCCAGCGGAGTGATTATCAATCATGCTATCAATGCCGATAAACAAGCCCCTGAAGATGATGCCAGTACCGTGGTGCCGGTGATCCAGCAAACCACAGGGGAAAAAGCACCGGCCCGTACCTATCAAAACTTGCTCACCAGTCCTCATGACGAAGCGTTATTCAAGTTTTACGGGCAAGGACAACTGTATCGCGTTAGCCTCGATGGCAAGGCGACAAAAGTAGGTAAACCCGCGTTATTTCGTCGCTTTAGTGTTTCACCCGATAGCACCAACCTCCTGATTGGCGCATTGAATGAGCCGTTTTCTTATCAGGTGCCGTATTATCGCTTCGCCGCGACTTGGTCTGTCTGGGGCATGAGTGGCTATGAGCGTAAACAGCTGGCGCAACAGCCACTGGCGGATAATATTCCCCAGGGCTTTGACAGTGTGCGCACCGGCCCTCGTGACTTTGAATGGCGTGCTGATAAAGGGGCAACGGTGATCTGGGCTGAGGCTCAAGATGGCGGCGATATGAAAACCGATGTGCCGCACCATGATTACGTTTATAGCTTGAGTGCACCCTTTAAGCGTAAGCCTAAGCTGTTTACTAAAGTAGAGCGTCGGTTCGCTGGTATTACTTGGGGTAACGATACGGTGGCAACCCTCAGTGAATGGCGCTTTAGCGATCGCATGTTACGTACTTGGGTTATCCAACCTGACGATGCATCCAGCTCACCGGTGCTCTTCACAGAGCGTAGCTATAACGACGCCTACAAAGACCCCGGTAATCCGATTTACACCACCAACGACCTCGGCGCTCGAGTAATGAAAGTCATCGGCGACCGCTATGTGTTTTTACGCGGTAATGGCGCTTCAGAAAAGGGCAATATTCCGTTTCTAGACCGCTATGATGTAAAAACCAACAGCACCCAGCGGTTATGGCAAAGTGAAGCGCCTTATTATGAGCGCGTGGTGGGGATGCTTGATGATGAAGGGCGCCGTTTTATCACCGTGCGTGAGTCAAAAACCGAGCAGCCTAATTTATTTATTCGTGATTTAGACAATAATGCGTTAACTCAGCTGACCGAGTTCCCGCACCCGTACCCGGCATTTAAAGGGGTGCAAAAAGAGCAACTGCGTTATCAGCGCGATGACGGTGTTGAGCTCTCGGGTACTCTGTATCTACCTCCAGGTTATGACTCTTCACAGGGCAGCATTCCGGTACTGATGTGGGCCTATCCACTCGAGTATAAAGATAAAGACGTGGCTTCTCAGGTGCGGGAGTCGCCCTATGAATTTACCTATATCGGCTATTGGGGCCCAATGCCATATCTCGCTAAAGGTATTGCCGTGTTTGATGACCCGAAAATGCCCATTGTCGGCGTGGATGGCAAAGAGCCTAACGACACCTTCCGTAAACAGTTAGTAGCCAGCGCCCAAGCAGCGGTGAATGTACTGATAGAAAAAGGCGTCGCCGATAAAGACAACATCGCTATCGCCGGGCACTCTTATGGCGCCTTTATGGTGGCTAACTTGCTTGCCCATAGCGACTTGTTCAAAGCAGGAATTGCCCGCAGTGGCGCTTATAACCGCACCCTAACGCCATTTGGCTTCCAAGGTGAAGAGCGTAACTTCTGGGAAGGGCAAGACGTGTACGCCAACATGTCGCCATTTTTCCATGTCGATAAGATTAACGAACCGATGTTGATGATCCATGGCAAGGAAGATCCCAACAGCGGTACCTTCCCCATGCAAAGTGAACGTATGTATGCGGCGATGAAGGGCCTAGGTAAGGATGCACGTTTGGTAATGCTGCCTTACGAGGCCCACGGCTACCGTGCCCGTAAGAGCCTGCTTCATGTTTTATGGGAGCAGGAGCAGTGGCTAGATAAGTATCTGCTCAATACCCCTAGCGAATAACTGAAACCATGCTAAAAGCCCGAGTTTATCTCGGGTTTTTTTATGCCTGTAAGCGTCAGTAAGACAGTGTGTTACTCGCTGGATATTTGGTTTGCTGGTCAGGGGCGCTGGTTGTGGTTGAGAAGCACACTATAAGTATGGTATGTATATTGTATACAATAATAAAAAGACATCATTATGACCACTTCGCTGCAACCTCAACAACCCGCAACAAAACACTGGCGCTTTGGTGCTCGATTCTACATTGCTAACTTAATGGAGGTATTTGAACGCCTCGCTTGGTATGGCTTTTTCGCGGTTTCATCGGTGTATATGACTACACCACAAAGTCATGGAGGGGTCGGTTTTAGCGATAGTCAACGCGGTGCTATTCAAGGCATTATTCCCTTCTTTTTGTATTTATTGCCGGTGTTAACAGGGGCCTTGGGCGATCGAGTGGGCTATCGCAAGATGTTTATTGTGTCATTTATGCTGATGGCGCCAGGGTATTACCTGTTAGGGGAGACACGTAGCTTTTGGCCGTTTTTTGCTGCGCTGTCGTTGGTGGCATTGGGGGCGGCCTGTTTTAAGCCTGTGGTGGTTGGCACCATTTCCCACAGCACCAATGATCATAACCGGGGCGTGGGCTTTGGCGTTTTTTATACCATGGTTAATATTGGCGGTTTTATAGGCCCTATGGTTGCTGGAGCCATGCGAGCGATTAGCTGGGATGCGGTTTTTCTTATGTCGGCAGCATGGATAGTGTTGAACTTTATTCCGGTGCTGTTGTTTTATCGTGATCCGCCTGCTTTGCGTCAACAACAGGCCTCACTCAGTTTGATATTGAAGCAGGCGCAGCAGGTCCTGGGCAATGCCCGGTTTGCTCTGCTTATTGCCCTGAGTGTAATCGTGCTTATGAGCGCCGGTGTACAATGGCTCAGCTATGGCAGTGCATTTCTCTTGATTGCTCTGTGGGTTGGGGCCAATTTGCTCTGGGATAGGCTACCCGTTGCGACAATGAGCGCCAAGACTTGGTGGCGACAACCTATCTGTATTAGTAACCCGCGTTTTGCCTTGTACTTGTTGATTCTGACTGGGTTTTGGACCGTCTATAACCAGCTTTTTTATACCTTGCCTTTGTATATTCGCGACTACGTTGATACCGGCGATGTGCTGGCGCTTCTGGCAGTATTTGGTGATTCGGCGGTGAATTTTTTTGCCCATGTCGACCAAGATGCCTTAGCACAAGCCGTTAATGCATTGTTTTTGCAGCTGCAACAAGAGCCAAGCGACATCGATTTAGAGGCGTTACGGTTGCAGTGGGTGCATTACAAAGTCAATGTCCCTAACGCAGAGCTGGCGGTGCTGGTGGAGCGTTTGTCACTGTTGGCTCAGCAACAAGCGCAGCTCAGTAAGGTGCAACTTACGGCCATGGTCGATGCGCTTTCGGCGTATCGGCAAGTCAATCCAGAGTACCTTATTAATTTAGATTTTGCCGCCATCGTGTTGCTGCAAATCGCGGTAAGCGCAGTGTGTCAGCGCTTTAAAACATTTTATGTATTAAGCGCAGGATTAGTGGTGATGGCCACGGCGTTTTGCTACCTCATAACGATGGATATGCATGCCAGTGGTTGGGCTGTGGTTTGCGTTATTTTGCTTATCGCCTTGGCCGAGATGCTCACTTCACCAAAAAGCCAAGAATACGTAGCCAGCATTGCTCCAAAGCAGCAAGCGGCGCTCTACATGGGTTACTACTTTGTTTCCATGGCTCTGGGCTTTTTGTTTGCCGGGTTTTTATCTGGGTGGAGTTATTCGCAGCTTACCTTAGTGCTCGGGCGTCCAGAGCTAATGTGGGGGCTGTTTGCCGGGGTAGCTGCGCTCACGGCAGTCGCACTTATTTGCTTTCATAACACGGTGAAAAAGTAGCGACTTTAATAATTTTAATCCCACTAGTGGTAGCGTATCATCGGAACTTCATAATTGAATCACCCGCTAATTTGGGGTGTGTGAAGTAGGTTAAATGATGGTAACAGCAGCACAAATACAAAGGTTTTTTGACAATGAGTTTCCCGGCTCAAATATTGTTGTTGAGCGTGTAGGTCCTAAACAGGCGCAACTACGTAGGGCGGTAAATAAAGCAGATTTGCGCCCCGGTGGCAGTGTTTCCGGCCCTTTTATGATGGCACTAGTGGACGCAGCCCTTTATGCCGCGATCTTTGCGGAGCTTGGTATTGTCGCTCACGCAGTGACCACGAACCTCAACATTAACTTTTTGTCCAAACCTGAAGCTGAGAAGGATGTTATTGCGACGTGCCAACTTATCAAGGTGGGTAGTAAACTTATTGTGGGAGAAGTTACTTTACGCTCGGATACACACACTGAACCTGTTGCTCATGCGGTGGGGACTTATTCAATTCCTCCGATGCGCTAGTATACACCTCGGCAAAAAGACATATATGTTGGGGCAATGGTTGGAGCAGTGATCTGAGTCATTGTTTATCTATGAAAAGAGTGTTAATAATTGCTCAGGTTTCATTGGCAAATAATATAATAATGACAAGTTTGTCCCATGGTACATCGCAAGTTAGCGCCCAGGGTGGGGTAATAGAGGCGCGCTTTATTGGCAGCTTTAACGCGCTCGGCGTACAAGAATATGCACGTAAAGTAAAAGCGCTTGTTGCGGGTTTTGACGGTGCGAAGTTCTCAATGTTAATTGATAACACGGAGTTCGAAGGAGGCACACCAGAAGCTTATCAAACCCTCGATAATTACAATGACTGGTTGAACTCGCAAGCACTGATAGCCAAAGCCTTTGTCATTCAAAGCACCATGAATAGGCATATTTTGATGCAGCGCACGCCCGCATTAGCGACCCAAAAAGTGGCCTTTTTTACCGATATTAATGAGGCGAGAGCCTGGCTGAAAAAGCAAGACGATAACGTTTAGCTTGGCAGGTTATTCGACTCCGACCACTGCCTGAGTTCTTCAAGTATACTCAAGGCTGACTTGCCAAACTCGCTAAGCTCATAAGTTACTGCCACAGGACGTGTGCTGATCACTTTGCGTATAACCATGTTGTTGGCTTCTAACTCTTTAAGGCGCTGATCAATCATCTTTTTACTGGCTCCGCCTAGCATGCGTACTAAGTCATTAAAACGCACTGGCTCATCTTTTAAGTGATAGATCACTGAACCCGTCCACTTTCCGCCGATAAGGCGCATCCCTTTTTCAATAGCGCAAGGCTCGGTGCACGCGTTCAACACTTTTTTTCTGCCCTTACTATCTGTTTTTACGGAACTTTGCATGATAGACCCTCGTCTTTTTATTAGGTTACTAAAAGTATACTAATTGTTTTTAGTTTCTAGGTCACTATTATAAACCTCGTGGTTTTAAAGTTAAACATTCACCTAGGAGCCTTGCATATGAGTAACGTATTGATCATTAATGCACACCATCACTACCCGTTTTCGCCGGGAAATCTCAACCAAAGCTTTGTTGATAAAGCACAAACACTATTAGCAAACAAAGGTTACAACATCCAAATAAGCAAACCCTCAGAGGGGTTTGATGTGGAAGCTGCGCTGGCACAGCACCAATGGGCCGATATCGTGTTAGTGCAAATGCCCTTGAATTGGATGGGGGTCCCCTGGTCATTCAAAAAGTATATGGATGAAGTGTATACCGCTGGTATGGGCGGAGCACTGTGTAATGGCGATGGACGCAGCGCCGATGCACCGCAAAAAAACTACGGCCGTGGCGGTACCTTAGGCGGTACTCGTTATATGTTGTCGGTGACGGCCAATGCGCCGCAACAAGCCTTTAATGACCCTGAAGAGTTTTTTGACGGTCATAGCATCGACGATTTATTAATGCCCATGCATATGAACTTTAAGTTCTTTGATATGACGCCAATGCCGACATTTAGCGCTTTTGACGTGATGAAAAATGCTCAGCCTGAGGCCGATTTTGCGCGCTTTCAAGATCACCTAGAAGCACATTTTTAAGGAGCTCGCCATGAACGAATATACGCAAAAGTTACACGCTGGCAGCGAGTTTCCAGTTATTAAAGTGCCGACGTTGGCGGGCGCTGAAGTGCAATTAGGGCATACCCGATCACCCTATGACTGGCAGTTGGTGGTGGTTTATCGGGGCCGACATTGTCCCATGTGTAGCAAGTATCTTACCCAGTTATCGGCCGTGACTGAGCAACTACATAGTCTGGGGGTTGATGTTATTGCGGTCTCTGCTGATAGCAAAGAACAACTTGAAAAGCACCTTGAGGAGTTGACTGTGACTTTCCCCATTGCCTATAACTTAAGCCTTGCTCAGATGCGGGCTTTGGGGTTGTATGTCTCGGATCCTCGCTCGCCAGAGGAAACAGATCACCCCTTTGCCGAGCCCGGACTCTTTGTGGTCAACGCTCAGCAGCGCTTGCACGTGGTGGATATTTCTAACAACCCCTTTGTACGCCCCGAGCTCAATACCTTGGTTAGCGGCCTCAAATGGATACGTGATGTTAACAATAACTACCCCATTCGGGGCATGCGTAAAGAGGTGGACTAAATGAATACTCAGTTAGTTATTGCCATGATGACACTGCTGGCAAGCCTGCAAGGAGTAGCTAAGGCGGCGATACCAGCGCATAACGCTGCGCCAGCGCAGTATCAAGTGCTGTTTGAGAATGACCAAGTATTGACCTTGAAAATGACGCTGGCCGCCAATGAACGAGATAAGTGGCACAGCCATCACAGTGAAACGGTTTATTTTCAGCGTGGCGGAACTCTTGCTATTGAAACCGAGCATGGTGTGCAGGAGGTCACTGTAGCCGATGGTGAGGTCATGTGGCATCCGTCTTGGCGCCATCGCGTCACAAACCTCAGTGCCCACCCCGTAGTGGCGATTATTGTCGAACAAAAGCCACAATGACTGAGGGGGGTTATGGTCGCAGCTGATATCAATTTGACATCGGCAGCGACCTCTTTGTTACAACCCAAATGGGTTATCAATGCTGTGTGCCGGCTCAGTAAACCATTTTGGCCCCTCAGCCGTGGTGTAAAAGTGATCTTCTAAGCGGATACCAAATTCGCCGGGAACCACCAGCATTGGCTCATTAGAAAAACACATATGTTCTGCTAACACCTGAGGGTTGTCTTTGACTAAATAAGGCCATTCATGGATATCCAGGCCAATGCCGTGCCCTGTGCGGTGGGGGCAACCAGGTAATTGGTAGTCTGGCCCCAAGCTTTGGGCGCTGAGATAATCGCGCGCGGCTTTATCTACATCGCCACAGGTGTTGCCTACTTGGGCGGCTGCAAACGCTTTTAACTGGGCGTTTTTCTCATACTGCCAAAACTGTTGTTGTCGAGCGCTTGCTTCACCAAACACATAGGTGCGAGTGATATCGCTGAGATAACCGTGTAATTGGCAACCGGTATCAATTAGCACCATATCCCCTTGTTTCAGTGTTTGTGGGTCTTTCACTCCGTGGGGGAAGCTGGTGGCTTGGCCAAAGAGCACAATGCAAAAGTAGTTGCCGCTGGCACCGACTTTTTTATGCGCTGCATTAGTAAATGCCTCGACCTCAGTTGTGGTGATCCCCTCATATAACATCGACGCCGTGGCTTTGTGCACTGCTAAGGTCATGTCCATTGCCCGCTGAATAAGGGCAAGCTCGTGAGTGGATTTGTGCATGCGACAATGGGCTGTGACTTCGCCAGCATTGACCAGCGTTAATTGTGGCGCCGCTTTAGTAATACCATCGGCGATGAAAAATTGCGCGCTTTCGTCAATGCCCAGCACCGCATCGTCGCCACAACCCATGCCTTTTAGCACCTCGGCAATCAATGCATAAGGGTTTTGCTCTTCTTGCCAACCATGAATATCGGCATCAATCACCTGGTAGTCTCGCAACGAGCCTATTTCAAAAAAAGGCGCCACGAAGGCCAGCTCGCCTTGGGCAGGCAGTAACGCGCCCACCAAGCGCTCACTGGCATACCATTTTAGTCCCGTGAAATAGGTCATGTTGGTGCCAGCATTTAAATAAAGGGCATCAATGCCATTTTCCTGCATAAAAGCCTGGGCTTTGGCGATGCGTTGGCGATATTCGTGCTCTTCAATGGCGCTGATATCGCCGGTCATATCGCTCAGTTGTGCTAAGGCTTGTTGTTGGTTTTGATAGCCAATGCCTTTCATAACGCTTTGCTCCTGTTACCTTGAAACCGCGCGATGCTCAAGGCATCGATATTCATCGCGGTGGGTTGTTGATTAATGAGTGCAGCAATCAACTCACTGGTGATGGCTGCTTGGGTTAACCCCAAATGTTGATGGCCCAGCGCCAGCAATAGACTTGGATGCCTGGGAGCTGCGCCAATGACCGGTAATGAATCTGGCAAAGAGGGTCGCGCCCCTTGCCAACAAGCCTGCTCGTCAAACTCAGTGCCTAGTTGCGGCAGCAACTCCCGCGCATGAGCCAATAGAGCGTAAGCGCGCGCCATATTTGCAGGCGCTTGCAAACCGGCAAATTCAACCGTACCGGCCAGTCGCAGGCCTGCACTCATGGGCGTCATAATAAACTGTCGTTCAAAGCTGGCCACCGGGCGTTTGAGCCCGAGGTGTTCGGATAACTGATAATGATAGCCGCGCTCCGCCTCCAGCGGCAGGGCATAGCCTAATTGCTGACACAGTACTTTACTCCATGCGCCGGTACAAACAACCGCTTTGCGATAAAGCTCGCGGCTGGTTGCGGTACTCACCCGACAATGTGAATGCGCACAGGTCAAGGTAGTGACTTTCTCGGCGCGGTAGTGCCCGCCTAAAGCACAAAACTGGCTGAATAAGTATTGGCTTAATGCGCCAGGGTCGGTGCTATGGCCCACGGCTTTAAAATAAAGCGCGCCGTCGATACGGGCAGTTAAAGCAGGCTCTAGCTCATTGACCTGAGCACGCTTGAGTATCGAAACGTCCACGCCTTGGTGCGAGTACTGTGCAGCTACGGCTTTTATTTTATTTGTTGTCGTGCTCTCGAAGGTTAACAGCGACCCCTGGTGTTTGACGTACTGGTGGTAATCATTTGCGAGTAAGCGCTGCCACGCGCCGAGGGCATGGCTGTTTAACGTGCTCAAGACTTCAGTGTGGCGACGATAACGATGCGGCATCATATTGGCCCCAAAGCGAGCAAGCCATGGTAGTAGCTGTGGTAGGTATGTGGGCGCAATACGCAGGGCAGAGCGCTGGCTGATCAGCATTTTCGGCAGCTTAGGGAGTAATGAAGAGCAGGCCATGGGGAACACTTGTTCGGTGGCAAAGTGGCCGGCATTGCCAAAAGAGCATTGGCTGCCCGGCGGCTCAGGGTCATACAAGGTGACTTGATAGCCTTGGCGCTGCAATTGATACGCACAGCTCAAGCCAATAACGCCGGCACCGAGCACCGCAACGCGGTTGTTAGCAGCATGATGTTGAGCCTGACTTTGCATCCCTCGTTTTCACCTCTTAGATATTTCTTTTTATAAAGTTAAACTGCTTATAACTCATGCTATTACGTTTATGAGTGCTCTCGTTTAGCTGGTCTTGTTAATTTTGCATGTTGAATATTGTATACAATATATCTATGATAGCAAGCATAACGACAACAGAGGAACTAATATGAACGTAAATTGGCAGGGTGTTTATCCGGCAGTCACCACGCAATTCCATGATGACGACAGCATCAACTTTAAAGCCACCGCAGCGATGATTGATAACCTTATTAATGAGGGGGTGCATGGCATTATTGTGCTTGGCACCGTCGGTGAGAACTGCTCGCTGCGCAGTGAAGAAAAGCGCCAAGTGTTGGCGATGGCAAAAGAGGTGGTTGGTACACGTGTGCCGCTATTAACCGGGGTGGCTGAAACAACCACACAATTTGCTATTGAATTTGTCGCCGATGCACAAGCCGCAGGAGTGGATGGGTTAATGGTATTGCCGGGCATGGTGTACCGCAGCACTGAGCGCGAGGCCATTGATCACTATCAGCGCATTGCTAGGTCGACCCAGTTACCTATTATGATTTACAACAACCCGGTGACCTATGGCGTCGATGTGTCTATTGCCGGCATGCACACCTTAGCGCTTGAGCCAAACATCGTTTCGGTGAAAGAGGCGACCGAAGATACACGCCGTATCACCGAGCTGCTTAGTGCGTTTGGTGAGCGTTTTGTGGTGTTTGGTGGTGTTGATGACATTGCTCTTGAGTCCTTGATGCTCGGCGCCACGGGTTGGATATCGGGGCTTACCAATGTCTTTCCTCGTGAGTCTGTGGCCATTTACCAATTGGCTCAACAGGGGCGTTATGAGGAGGCGCGGGAGCTTTGGCAGTGGTTCTTGCCACTGCTGCGTTTAGACACCATCCCCACCTTAGTGCAATGCATTAAATACGCTGAGCAACTGGCTGGACGAGGCAGTGAGCGCACGCGCGCACCGCGCTTGCCACTAACCACAGAGCAAAAAGCTGAAGTGGAGCGCCTTTATAACACGGCCATTGCCAATCGTATCGACTTAAGCAAGTACAACCTGGACTAGCCTATGAACCGGGGGACCTTTTTCTGTATTGACGGCCATACCTGTGGTAACCCGGTGCGCTTGGTAACAAGCGCCCACCCACCGCTGCGCGGTCAGAGTATGAGTGCGAAACGACAACACTTCTTGCAGCATTACGACTGGATCCGTCAAGCGCTGATGTTCGAGCCGCGCGGGCATGACATGATGTCTGGGGCCTTTTTGTATCCGCCGACCACAGCAGATGGCGATGCCGCGATTTTATTTATTGAAACTTCGGGCTGCTTACCTATGTGCGGCCACGGCACCATAGGCGCCCTGACATTTGCATTGGAAAATGGCCTGCTGACACCACAAGACCCACATCGGGTGCGCTTAGATACGCCGGCCGGGCGCGTAGATGCTCATGTGCGTCGTAGTGGCGACAAGGTCGAAGCAATCAAGCTTTATAACGTGCCTGCCTTTTTGGCCTTTGAGCAACTTACTATTGAGGTGCCTGAGCTAGGGGCGCTAACCCTAGATATTAGTTTTGGCGGCAACTTTTACATCATTGTTGAGCCGCAAGCTAATTTTGCTGGCATAGAGCATTGCAATGCTTCGTTCTTGCTGCGCTACAGCCCGTTGATCCGCGATATTGTCAACGCCCAAGTCGATTGCATCCACCCGCAAGACCCCACCATGCGCGGGGCATCTCACGTGCTGTGGACCGGACAGCCCAAACACGCCAGCTCCGATGCCGCCAATGCAGTGTTTTATGGTGATAAGGCCATAGATCGTTCGCCCTGTGGCACCGGGACCAGCGCGCGCATGGCACAGTTATATGCGCAGGGGCGCTTGCCTATCGGGCAAGCCTTTGTTCATGAAAGCTACATCGGCAGCCAGTTTATTGGCTGCATCGAGGCGGTGACCGAAATCGCAGGGCGCACCGCCATTGTTCCTAGTATCGAGGGCTGGGCTCGCGTCACCGGTCACAACTGCATTGTGGTTGATGACGACGACCCCTACGCCTTCGGCTTTCAAGTGTTATAAGGAGACCAAGATGGAGAACTATGCAGCAGGCCTGAGTGGCCTTAGCTTTATCGCTGGCCAGTGGCAAAGTGAGCAACAGCAGGTATTTCATGCCTTTTGCCCGGCGCGCAATGAGGACATGGCCACACCCTTTTACAATGCCTCTTTGCAGGATGTAGAGAGTGCCTGCGCGAGCGCTGAGCGCGCCTTTATTGCCTATCGTGGCACCTCGTATCAGCAGCGCAGTGAGTTTTTGCATGCTATTGCCGATGAAATTGAAGCGCTCGGCGATGAGTTACTCAATACCACTCATCTAGAAACCAATTTGCCCTTGGCTCGGTTACAAGGTGAGCGTGGGCGGACAATGAATCAACTACGCGCATTTGCTGATGCCTTAGCCGACAATCTGGCGCCTTTGCACTTGCACTATCACGATGCAGGCGAGCCAAATCGCACCCCGTTGCCTAAGCCTGACACCACCTTGCGCTTTTTACCCCTAGGGCCTGTGGCGGTTTTTGGCGCCTCTAACTTTCCCTATGCATTTTCAACTCTCGGGGGAGACACCGCAGCGGCGTTAGCCGCCGGCTGCCCGGTGATAGTCAAAAGTCACCCAGCACACCCGGGAACCAGCGAGTTGATGACCCGAGCCATTGCCAAAGCAATAAGCCGCTGTCAGATGCCTGAGGGAACTTTTGCCATGTTACAGGGTACCGACCACAGTATTGCTCACCAACTCGTCAGTGCTAAGCAAATTAAGGCGGTGGGTTTCACTGGCTCTTTAACCGTGGCCAAGGCGTTAATGAGTACCATACATAGTCGTGAAGAGGTGATCCCCTTCTATGGTGAGCTTGGCGCTATCAATCCACAGCTTATTTTACCCCAGGCGCTGGCAAGTGCGCGTACTTTAGGGCAACAGCTGTGTGCTTCATTGCTAATGGGCCATGGCCAGTTCTGTACCAGCCCAGGATTATGGTTAGTGCCAACACACGGCAGCGATGAGCTTATCGCGGCAGTGCGCGAGCATATAGGTGATGCGTCATCGGATACCCTGCTTAGCCCAAGTATTATTGACGCCTATGAGCGAGATACCAAAGCGTTAGTCCAATGCAACGGTGTACAATTGTTGGCACAAGGGCATAAAAGTGCGCCATTTCACGCGCAAGCACAGGTGTTTACTTGCAGCGCTGAGGGTTTTATCAATACGCCGATGCTGCATCAAGAGGTGTTCGGCCCGGCAGCCCTTATTGTCCGTTACGATGATGAGCAGCAGCTTATGCACCTTATTGATGCCTTAGAAGGGCAGCTAACGGCTTCAATCTACGGTGAACAAGCCCAGCATCAGCCGCTTATTGAACGGTTAAGTTATAAGGTAGGGCGATTGATTTATGGGCAAATGCCTACCGGTGTAGAGGTGTGCCAATCAATGAATCATGGTGGCCCATACCCGGCTGCCACCGATGTGCGTTCGACCTCGGTTGGGTTAGAGGCGATGCGGCGGTTCTTGCGGCCACTGTGTGTGCAGCGCTGAGCCGATAACGTTTTCGTTTTAAGTGTCCCCCAATGCGGCCAACACTCCCTCTGTTGTCCGCATTTTTCTAATTGTAAAACAGGTACATAGATAGCACTCGCAAGATAAATACAGGGTGGTATACTGTATTCCATGGACCAGCTACCAACACTCTTATATGGCAATTGAGCATAAAACCCGTACCCAACTAGTTGCTGAAGCAATTCGCGAAAAAATCTTACTTGGCGAGCTAAAATCAGGTGCGCCACTGCGCCAAGCGGCGTTGGCACAAGAGCTCAATGTTAGCCGTATTCCCGTGCGAGAGGCGTTGCTACAGCTTGAATCTGAAGGGTTAGTGAACTTTGAGGCCCACAAAGGAGCAACGGTAACCGAGGTGAGTGCATCTCAGGTGGATGAAATTTTTGACTTACGGGCACTGTTAGAAGCCGAGCTACTGCGTCATTCTCTAACTAAGCTCACCGATGCTGATTTCAGCGAAGCCGAGGTGCTATTGCAAGATTTAGAAGCGGCGATGGCAGCAGGGGATACGCAAGCCGCAACCGGGCACCTTAACAGTGCATTTCACGCCAAATTATATAGCCGTGCGCAGCGCCCGCAAACCCGTGAATTAGTTGAGCAATTTAGCAAAAATTCAGAGCGTTACGTGCGCATGCATATTCTTCTTGCCGGGGGGTTAGATACCGCACCGGAGGAGCATCGTGAGTTACTTAAACTGTGTCGCGCGCAACGCGTAGACGATGCCTGTGCGTTTTTATATCACCACATCAGCGGCGCTAAAGACGATATTAAAGAGCTGTTATTAACCATGGAAGCGCAGGATTGACAAGCCATCTGCTCAAGGAAGAAACAATGAAACGATTCACTCACTGCTTGCTGGGCTTGCTACTTATTTGCACCAGCGCCCAGCTTTATGCCGGTTTGCGCGACGACCCTACAGTGAAAATTGGCGCATATGACGTTGAATATGAAATCGCAGGGAGCGGCGATGTTACCCTACTACTTGAAGCCGGCGGCTCTGCCGGGCTGGATGATTGGCAACCTATCTTTTACGCGTTAGCTGAGCATGCCCGCGTAATCCGCTACTCTCGCGTCGGTAATGGTGGCTCCAGTGCGGTAAAAAAACACTATAGCTCAGAGCAGTATGCTCAAGAAGCGTTGGCTCTGCTGCAAGCGTTAGCCATTACTGAGCCGGTGGTTTATATCGCGCACTCCTATGGTGCGTACATCGCGCGCACGTTCGCTGCACGTTACCCTGATAAAATAGCGGCACTGATGCTTATTGACCCGGCCTCCGAGCATGACGTTGATATTATGCGGCAAATTGACTTGGCCACCGCTGAGCAGCAAATCGCGCAAGTTAAGCGCGATGATATGAAAAATGGCATGTCTAATCAGTATTTAGATTTTTGGTCCAAGCGGCCATTGCCAGACTACCCAGACATACCCGATATTCCAGTAACCGTTATTGCCTCGGTGAAAACCTATGAAGAGCCTTCACTGCTTTTATTTACTGATCAAGGCCGAGCAATGTGGGGCGACCTGCATAGCCAGTGGGCCCAAGCGTTCCCACAAGGAGAGGCGATACTGACCGATAAAAGTTACCACTTTATACACCATGAGCAGCCGCTGTGGGTAGTGGAGCATATACAAACCCTGATAAAGCGGGTACGGACAAAATAATAATGACACACTAAGGAAAGTGATAATGAAAGACAATAAAACCGCCGCACTGAGAATACCGGCATTTTTTATTGATGCAGCGTTCGTAGTAGCAGCCCTTGTTGGCCTGCTCGAGCTGTTGTTGTTTACCAACACTATAAAAGAGCCGCCGGCTGTCGAACTGGTGATGTTTGTTTGTGTACCAGTTGGCTTTTTTGTCTATTGGGCGCTCAACATTAACCTTGGTAAGCGCATATTTAAGCTGGTTATTGTTGACGAGCTTAGCGAGAAAAAGGCCTCGATATGGCAGTTGTTTTTGAGGTCGATACTCTTTTGTATGTTAGTTTCGTTGAATATAGTGCTACTACTGCCCCTGTTTATTTCAAAAAAGAATCAAGGCTTGCATGATATGTTAGCGAAAACACGAGTTATTAAACGTACTGGCGAACATAATTAGTAATAGGGGCAGTCATGTCAAAATACACAGCTAAGGTGATATGGTCTCTCCCTCAGGGTGAGAACTTTTTAGATAACACGTATAGCCGAGGCCATCGTTGGCAATTTGATGGCGGAATTGAGGTTATGGCCTCGTCGTCACCGCAAGTGGTGCCCATACCCTACTCGGTCAGTGAATACGTGGACCCCGAAGAGGCCTTCGTTGCTTCGGTATCCAGCTGCCATATGCTGTGGTTTTTAGCCTTAGCGAGCAAAGCAGGATTGGAGATTAGTGCTTATCATGATCATGCCCAAGGCGTGATGGCAAAAAACCAAGCCGGTAAATTGGCAATGACGGAAATAACCCTGTTTCCAGAGGTTAAATTTGCCGACCACACGACACCTTCACAGCAGCAGCTAGATGCCCTGCATGAAAAGGCCCATAGCCAATGCTTTATTGCCAATTCCATTCTTACAGAGGTGCGGGTTGTGAGCACGCTAACCTAGTGAGCTGTGATGAGCGAAAGAGCGAATACCGAAGTTGCTGAGCGCGCCCACCCATCGGTCAAGGAATTATGGCGGCGCTACCTGGATACGTTTGTGGGTGAGCCGCGAGCGCAGGCTCGGCTGCAAGGTGTTTGGCATTTTTGCGATAACGAACACGACGCCAATGCCTGCGCGCAGTGGGTGTTAGAAGGAAGAAAACAGGCCACAGCTCCGAGTTTGTGGGAGTTAGAAGCTGCCGCAGAGCCGCTGCCGCAAGTTGGAGATATTCATATTGTTACTAATTGGCAGGGGCACGCACAGTGCGTGATCCGTATATGTGCGGTGGAGGTGCTTAGCTTTTCCGCCGTCACTGAGGCTCACGCTGCTTTAGAAGGCGAAGGTGATGGTTCATTGGCGTATTGGCGCCGCGAACACCAAGACTACTACCAGCGGGTATTCGCAGGCAGTGAGAAGGTATTTACTCCCTCTATGCCCATCGTCTTTACGAGCTTTGAGGTGCTATTAAAAAGCTAGCGTTTCACTCACCTTTGTGTGGTCTGCGTTGTCGCACTGCAAATGCTGGGCTACATAGCGCGGCACATCGAAAGGGGCGCCATCTAGGCTAAAGTGATTATCTAGGGCGTAGGCCATTTTTTCTAATGGCGCATCCATATACCCGACACTTTGGATTTCCTGCATATAGCGGGCAATAAATTGCGCTATACCAAGGTGCTGCCATTGGGCAACATGCACTAACTCATGAAAGTGAACACGGAGGTTTTTTGCCACATGAGGCTGCAAGTAATAGGTGTTGTTATAAGTGATACCAGCGGCATCCATATCGATAAAAGCGCCAAGCCCAAGTTGGCGAAGCTCTGGGAAGTCGGGTTTAGGAAGGGTATCGACGACAACAAAATAGGCATTATTTAGAAAGGCCGTAGGATAAAAATCAGCAAAGTTATCCATTAACTGATAACAACTCTGCCTCTGCGGCGAAAACTCGTTGTTGGTATGCTCAATCCATTGGGTTATCTGTTCTAACATTGATACTTTCCTTGTTATTTTGCTTAAAAATAAAACTACCATTTTTCGATTAGTACAATGGTAGTGAGCAGTAAGAGAGCGAAATAAATCTCTACTAACTGTTGGTTATTAAGTTTCCATGCTTATCAAGAATTTGTTCACCGTCTTCTTTAAAAAAGGGTCCTTGAGGCCAGACATCGATTAAACTTAAGACACTCTCACTAGGGCGGCATAGTTTAACTCCTTTAGGCGAGCATACAATGGGTCTGTTTACCAGTATTGGGTGAGTCAGCATGGCCGAGATTAAGTCTTCGTCTGAAATACTTTCATTAAGTAGTCCTAAACGTTCAGCTGGCGACTTTGTTACTCTTAAAGCTTCTCTAGGCGTTATATCTGCAGCGGCAAAAAGCCCCAAAAGTTGGCTCTTGGTCCAACCAACGGTTAAATAGTCCACGATCACCGGCTTATACCCAGCCTCATGAATAATACGTAAAACATTTCTTGATGTACCACATTCAGGGTTGTGATGAATAACGATCATAACTTTACCTATTGCTCCAACTATTTTGGGTCACATCTTGTTTCGAGTCTTTTTTAATTATGGTTCTGAGCTAAACGCATGGCGAATACGGTGCTCTATGCCATCGCCTACAAAGAGAGGGATATATTAAGCCCTCTCTTCCTTAAACCAATGACGTGTGCGATTAGCAAACCAAACCAAAGACAGCATGACAGGCACTTCTACTAAAACACCAACAACAGTGGCTAGCGCGGCACCGGAATGCAGGCCAAACACTGAAATCGCCACAGCAACAGCCAATTCAAAGAAGTTAGATGTACCAATCATGCAGGCCGGTGCAGCAACGCTATAGGGAAGCTTTATCTTCTTTGCTATAAAATAAGCAAGTGCAAATATCCCATAGGTTTGAACGAGTAAAGGAATTGCTATCAATACAATCACCTGGGGTTGAGCCAGTATTGTTTGTGATTGAAACGCAAAGAGTAGAACGACTGTCGTTAGCAGCCCAATAATCGACCAAGGTTTCATAGTTGTCAGAAACCGCTCTAGTTGAGCAGAGTCGTTCTTTTTATCCAATTTTTTGCGTGTAATCGCTCCTGCTATTAATGGGATCAGAACATACAGCACTACAGACAGTAACAGCGTGTTCCAAGGTACGCTGACATCACTCACGCCCAGTAGCATTCCAGCTAAAGGGGCAAACGCAAATATCATGATAATGTCGTTAATGGAGACCTGTACTAGGGTATAGTTTGCATCTCCTTTGGTGAGCTGGCTCCAAACAAAAACCATGGCGGTGCAAGGCGCAACACCAAGTAAGATCATACCTGCTATGTATTCAGTGGCTGTTTGCGGATCAACCCATTGGGCGAATAGGATTTTAAAGAATAACCATCCAAGGAAAGCCATCGAAAAGGGCTTTATTAGCCAGTTTATGACTAAAGTCAGTGCGAGCCCTTTGGGCTTTTTGCCCACATCCTTTAATGAAGAAAAATCTATCTGCACCATCATGGGGTAAATCATTAGCCAAATGAGTACAGCGATAAGTAAATTCACATGCGCATACTCAATATTTGCGATAAGCGAAAAAGTCTCTGGGGTTATGCTACCTAAGACGATACCTATGATGATGGCAAGACTGACCCACAAGGATAAATAGCGTTCAAATAAGCCCATGTAACCTCCTAAATGGCAGTTTGGTTTACGCGTTGCGACAATTGCTCAGCAGATTCCACACGTTCAGAATATCTATCTACCAAGTAGCTTTTGTTATCGCGAAGCAGCAAAGTAAACTTCATCAGTTCCTCCATAACGTCAACGATGCGGTTGTAGTATGGCGAAGGTTTCATCCTGTCGTGTTCATCAAATTCCAAAAAGGCTTTGGCAACACTCGATTGATTGGGGATGGTCACCATGCGCATCCAGCGGCCAAGTATGCGTAGTTGATTCACGACGTTAAAAGATTGCGAGCCACCACAAACCTGCATAACCGCTAATGTTTTACCTTGGGTTGGGCGTACGCTCCCGATACTGAGCGGAACCCAATCAATTTGGCTTTTAAATATGCTAGTCATGGACCCATGACGCTCGGGTGAGCACCAAACTTGACCTTCTGACCACATCATCAGCTCTCTCAGCTCTTTTACCTTAGGATGACTATCATCATCTGTATCAGGCTGCGGTAACCCCTCTGGGTTAAAAATTTTCACTTCGGCCCCCATAGCCGTTAGCAAACGTGCACTCTCTTCAATCACTAAGCGGCTGAAGGAGCGCTGGCGTAAAGAGCCATATAGCAGGAGAATACGCGGCGCGTGATCACTGAGCATACTTTGAAGCTTGTCAATGGATGGGGTGGCGAGCTGTGACGTATCAACACTTGGTAGCGTCGTTTCGGGGTTCATGGCTTCTTAACTCCTAAGTTTTACTCTCGGCATAGCATGTTTAAAGGTAAGTTAGCAGGGCAATGTTTTTTGTTTTGGGTGCTCAAGTCTTGCGAGCGCATCTAAATAGTAACCTGCATTTTCTTCAGCTGTTTTGAGGATAATTTCTTTCGCCCAACCAGGCAGTTGTTGATGGAGTTGATAATAAACCCACTTCCCACGGCGTTGATCTTGCAGAATGTCACATTTTCGTAGTTCAGCTAAATGGCGAGAAACTTTAGGTTGATCTAGCTCAAGAGCAGCCATAAGTTCGCACACGCAAGCTTCACCTAACTGACTGATAATTAGCACGGACTTAAGCCTGGTATCATCTGCCAAGCATTTAAAGAGTTTGAGTGGACTCATATTCACTACTCATAGTTAATATGTGAAATATCATATATGTGTTTTTCCGTATGTCAACTGTGCAGATATATATTCTTTTGTTTAAGTGCGGTTGGGCGAGGGAAGTATAAAGTTAACAAGCTATCTAACTATTTGTTTAGATTAGTTTTAGGGTTTGGTGTCTAGTGATGTTTTATTTGCTGGCAATCTCGACGGGCGTGCTCACTGTGACCTACCGGGTTTCTGCCGAGAACCGCCTTGAAACAAGTAGGAGTTAGTTTTTTGGTGTGAATATCGAAAAACTCTCTGCTTTAGTTATGCAGCCTATTTTTTTGAGCGCTAGGTTGGCTGCACTTTGCCTAGTCTAACTCTATACTGCATTACAGTTGTCGATTCGACTGATTGTAGGTTTCCAGCATTGTTGATTTCCTTCTGTATTATTAGCGCAAATGTTTATTTTTGCTTTGAAAAAGCATAGTTCATTGTCGGGTCTATCCTTAAAAAGCGTGCCAGAGTCTGAATTTGCGCCTTTATAATGAGTAATATCTTCTGCTTTATCACTGATAAAATCGTCCCAGCATCTAGACATTTTCGTACTACCTAATTTGAGCTCACCATTATCAGGTTGGAATAACTCATTTACAGTAAAGCCGTCGATTCTAGACTGCCCTTGGTTTAAGCTGAAGTCGGCTATTATTTGAGTAGGACCGTCAGTAATTATTGGCGTTTTCATATATACATCAAATGCTAGATAGTTTGATGCATCATAAAACTTAGAGATTACAAAGTTTTCTTCAAGATACTCTAAAACAACTGCAACGCCGTTATTTGCTTTGTTTAATGTAATGCCATCGCCGCTCGCATCGATTTGTACTTGTTGCCAGTTTTTTCCTACTGCAAATTCATTGAGCTCGGCTGCTAACTCCATTTTAATTTGTCTCTTCTGAGCGTTACCTCTGAAAAAATTAATGGGATGATCAATGCACGAAGAGTTTTCAGTTTCGTCTACAGCACCTTTGTATTGAAATGTATGCTCTTTATATTCTTGAAGGTTAGATTCATTGAGGTTGACGATTGTTGACGCAAAGCCTTTTTGAAATGTGAAATAGTCTTTTGCAGCCAGTTCTTCGCTCGGAGTGAGTGACTCCCTACCTGCGCTCACTTTAGGTTGGTTGTTAAAGTCGAACTCGGTAGTCACTATAAATTTGTAAGCACGTTTATCGCTGTGTGAGAGAACGATTATTTCTTTACTAATAGGTTCACAAACAGCAGAGGCCGAAGCGTGATTATGGGTATTGCACTTGTTTTCAGGGGCTTCTTGTATCGCTATTTTTTTGGCTGCCTCCAAATCGCAGCGCGAACAGGCATATGCCTCTGTTAACGTTGCTATCGCATGTGAGCTTGCCATAAGTATGCTCATTGCGAATAAGTACTTAGCTAGATACGTCCATATTTTCATTACACATTCCATGTCGTTATCTTTTTATTTACATTAACAGTAATTAGCTCTCGTGGGAATGGTTATATTTTGGTCTAAATCTTTTTGCTGAGAGAAATACAGAAATAGGAGTTACCTACTCACCATCCCAAGAACCGCAATAAGCTAGGGCTTAATTACTTTAAAGAACCAATATAACTCCCTACTGCCATGAGCAAGAGTTTCGCCGCAATGCTGATTAAAGCCTGCAACCACGCTTATTTCAGGCCAAAGAGTGATTCTCAGTGCTGAAACCTAAGCGCGTGATTACACCGAGGATTTTGTTACAACCTAAGCTTGCATTGAACCGCCTTCCTTATAGACTAGGGAGCAATAAAAAGAACAATTCGAGCCATCAATGGAATGTATTTTCTTTGGCGAGTATCGGTTTGATACCAGCACCCATGAATTAAAGAACCAAGCATATTCCGTTTCCTTAGACCCAAGAATGGTTGCGCTGTTGCGGTTTTTTCTTGCCAACCCAAATAGAATTATTAGCCGAGACGAATTGCAACAAGCCATCTGGCAGGGGGTGATAGTCACCGACAACGCTATTAATAAGCTTATTGCCAGCTTGCGAAAAACATTGGCCGATGATCCTAAATCGCCGCGTTATATTCAAACTGTGCCAAAGCAGGGCTACCGCTTTATTGCCACTGTACACACTCAAGATAGTCTCAACACAAACGTGCATGTGGATGAAATTAACACCAACACCCAGCCCAAAAGCCGCAACCTTGCCGTTAAAGCTGCGTTGCCCGTACTAATTTGTGCGGTGGTTGTATTGTTGTTACTTTGGCAAAATGGAGGGAATGGCGGCCTAAATTACGGTGAAAATACCGTACTAACCCGCGTTGATGGGGCTAAAAGAAGCCTAGTGGTGGCGCCAAAAGGGAACACTGTAACCTTTATCAATAATACCTATGCCAATGGTAATGAGTTATGGCATAAGCGCTTGGACAACAACAATGACGATGTTGGTGCGGTTATTGAAAGTAAAGATTATTACTTTGACTCCCTTATTGCTCAAACCGCCAACGCACTGATTGTTAAAGGCTACTACCAAGACCAATGCGGCTGGTTCAAGGTGCCGTTTAGTCGTGAAAGTGCAGCACTGACTGCACCAAGTGCACAAATACTTGATTGCGAGAGCTTAATATCGCACCGATACTCTTTTGATACACAAACCGAGTCGGTTTGGCTGCTTGGTCATGCCCGCAACCATGAGCATAGAAATAGGCTCTATCGAATTAATCTGAACCAAGGCCTTGAGCCGGTGGCAGTTGAGTTGCCCGAGCAATGGCAGTTAGTTGATCTTGATTTAAAGCCCGGAGCCAAAAATTTGTTATTGGTTGCCAATAATAGTGAAGGGCAAAGTCGACTTTACCAGGTTGACCTTGCTACTGGGGCGGCAGAGCCTTTGATTGATGTTGCGCAGCAGTTGAATCAAGCTATTTGGGGCCATGCGCAGCATCAGTTTATTTATGTTTCCGCATCAAAACCCGCACAACTACAAATGCTGAATATTCAAAGCGGTGAGTCTCAGGTAATCGCCAGTTTAGGCGATAGACTATGTTGTGCGCTGGCGCGCCACCCCAATGAGAAAGATTACATCTACTCAACCTACGATAAAAACATAGATATTCGCTGGCAAAACTCTGGATTTGAGCTGGACAACAGTAATGGCAATGAGCGATTGCCGGCATTCGCTCACACTCAACCCGGTATTTACTTTGTTTCCAATCGTGCTGGCAGCGACCATATTTATTTTCAGGCCCCAGGACAAAGAGCACAGCAAATAGTGCCTATGTCCGAGCATATGGTATTAAATGAGCTGGCGGTTTCACCAGACGATAGGCTGGCCGTAGTTAATCATGATAATCGTCAGCTCTGGCTGGTGGATATTGTAGAGCACGGTATAGCCAAACGAGCACACATAGATGGCTATGGCTTTGCACTGTCTTGGCTTAACCCGACGTTGTTTTCTTTAACAGTGAAGAATCAGCACCAGCGCCGAGTGAGGATTTACAACCGACAGATGCAGTTATTGGCTGAGCTAGACGCTCCTTGGGTACGCATTCTCGTCGATAACAGCGAGCCACAATTTGCTTACCTCATAAATCAAAGCAATGAGTTGTATCGTTTTTCCTTTTCCGAGATTCTTGATGGCCGGCTGCCCGAGGCTGAGCCGATAGGAGAAGTGGCAAGCTATTCAAATGCCATTATTGATAATGGGGTGTTGTATTTAAATAACCATAAAGAGGCGCAGCTTTCCTCCTACAAGATAAATTCAACCTCTTTGCAGCTGTTAACTCAGCAACCGCTTAATGCTTACTATGGCTTTGATGTTGAAAATGGGCAAATTGTCTATGGTGGTACGCGTGCGTTTAGCAGTGATCTGTATACAACACACGCGCGATAACAGGTTATGGCTTAAAAAGGGGGGGAGCTGTTAGCTTCGTGGCGCTACCATCTGTAGGTGTAGGCCATTTTTATAGCGGTTTCGTCAAACACTTGCTCCCGTTGGTGCCAGCCCTGCTGCAAATCGTAGCCCCGGTTAAGACTAAGCAAGTACACGGCGTCTGGCGATGGCTCATAACGCACTCGACTGAAAACCGAAAAACTGTCAGCTTGGGTGTTATGCTGCAGCAGATTATTCCACGACCATTCAGTGTTAAAGGCGATATTCACGCGTAATTGAGTGTTGAAGAGCTTATCAGCGGCGGTGTCGGTATCGTAGTAATACATATCGCGGCTCAGTTCCAAATACAAATGCCTATTCGGGCGGTAATTAAGGGTGGTGCTGACTCGTTCAAAGTCGGCATCGTAAAACATCCCTTTTGCGAGTCTGGCGGTGACGTAAAAAGGTTTACTGTTCGCTGTTCTAAAATAGAGCTCATTGTGGCTGTAGTTATACTCTCCGGCTGTGAAGGTCAATTTATCGGTAAAGTTAAATGGTCGCTCGAGTACTTTTTGATAGCGGTTGTGACTGAGAAAAAAGAAGTTATCACCTTTGGTTTCAACCTGAAGCGGCCTTATAAATACGCTTTGCCCTTGGCGATGCCCCTCAGTGTTCTCCCTTAGATAATAAAAACCAGTGAACTGATAATAATTAATATGCTGAGCTAACCAACCCGATTTCGGCCGTATCCGATAATGACTCACGCTCTCGTAGTAGCGTAAATCTCTGCGATTCACAAACCCCAAAGCAGGGTTAAAGTCTTTACCTATATATTGAAAGCGCCCGCGTAAATAAAAAGCGTCGTTTAGCAGCCTCAGCGAGGCACCATATGATGCTTTATCAGCATCGTTAGGCTGCACTTTATCTGCCAGCTCCGCTTGCTGGTAGAAGGCATGGGCAACTAGAGGATAGTCATTAAACAGCGTACTTTGGTAGCGGTAATCGGCACCTACTAGGGTTCTATCCCCCGAATCATCTGGGCTGCCATGAGTGAGAATGGCGCCAAGCTGATGCGCAGGGGCAACTTGATGAGTTAATCGCGCTACACTTAGTTGCGTTTGTTGTGCTTGCGAAGTATCGCTATCTTGATTGACGCTTAATACCCCCAAACGAGTGTCGCCGATTTGACCTGTGAGCTTGGTCCCCCAATTGATATCCAGTAAGTTCGACTCTTTACCTTGTCCGATGCGCCGGGAGTAAAACGCCATACCGTTCGCGTAGTTATCATCCATACCGCCAAAGCGAAAGATCTGACTATCCTGCAAGAAAAAATCGCGCTTTTCAGTAAAATATTGGCTAAAGCGCGTGGTATTAAGCGGCACTTCGTCTACTTCTGTGCCGGAAAAATCGGTGTTGAGGGTTAACATTCCTGAGAGGCTTGGGGTCAGTTTATAGAGTAGATCTAATGATGGCGCTAAGTTGCTCTCACTTTGGTTACGTTTATAGGCCAAGCTCGGCTTTGCTTCAATTCCAAGCCCTTGCTTTAAGCCCGTTAAACCGCTAATGGGCGCCAATTGATTGGTATGCCAGGCATAATTGCTGGGGTTGTTGAGGTTCCAGTACACCTGAGTGTTCGGGCTCGCAACCCTATGGCGAAGCTGTAGCCCCCAGTTTTCGGCATCTTTTTCAAATGAGATGGACTGCATGGGAATAGCAATTTCCACATACCAACTTTGTGCCTCAATGCTGGTTTTGGCATACCAAAGGGTCTTCCACTCGCCAATATAGCGGGTGCCATCGACTAGGCCGTCTTCTTTTACACCGGAGGGGGTGACATGAAAAAGGTAGGCATCAGATTTATCGAAGTTGGTATCTAACACCAAACCGAAGTAATCTTCATGCCACATGTACTCACCTTGAGTGAGCACCCTGTCAGTGAGAGTTTGCTCAGGCTGGCTGATCTTCGCCGCTACGTAAAAGAACTCGCTATCGTAGCTGATATAAGCTTGTACCGGATAATCGAGGCGCTCGCCTATATTTGGGCGAAAAACGACAAAGTCCTCTATGCGTTTTGCATCTCGCCACTCACCTGGAGCGAATTTGCCATCGATTTTGGGTTTATTTTTTAAGTTGGGAATGGGCGTATCGGTTTGGGTGAATTGTTGCCACTTTGCCTGTACTGGCGCACCTATTAAGCAAATAAATAATATGAGTAACTTAACAAAGTAGCGTTGAATGATTAGAGCATCTTTCATCTTTTTTTCTCGTTGTAAAACACCTCTGGATGATGCGCGAATGAGCGCAAATAAAAGTGATAAAGACGAGAAATTAAGTGACAAAGTTGTGATTAAAGGTGATAAAGCAATGCCTAACAGGCTGAATATAAGTGTTTTTTATAAGAAAGCTTTATAAAAAGTAGAGATTGCTTTAAAAGCCGAGTATCAATATCAAGGGAAGTTAACCGTGGCTTGAGAAGCACAAGATAGGCACAATGGTAAAGCTACAGTAAAGGAGTTTATGCAAAGTGATAAAAACCAAAAAAGGAATAGTTTATAAATTTGTTCTGGCATTTTGGCTGTTTATGGGGGTTGTAAAGGCACATGCAATCGATAATCCGGATGCACCAGACTTAATTGGAGAATTTGTAAAACGCGAGGCTAGCTATTTGTTAGCGATTGAAGACCCTAAAAATAGTACAAGTGACTATCTTGTTGCCTATAACCATTACCTGAACTTTTTGAATAAAGAGCTTGAGAAAGCTGCGCAAGAAATGACGTCTAAATTGCCAGATAATAGACGTTCAGAGTTGATAGCTGCGCAGTTGAACTGGGTAAAGTATCGTGATGCGGAATTTGAGTTTATTAAGAATACTTGGAACCGTAAAAGTTTTGGTAGCTCTGCAGCGATTTCTCGTGGTGATTATCGGGCAAGTATAGTTAGAGACCGTATTTTTCAATTGTTGCATTACACAAAGAACTTCTGAGCACAGGTACTGTAAAGCGGATGATATTTTAGATACTTGCGAGCACTGAGTCATAAGGGGTGAGTAGGGCGATAAAAGCCGAGCGTAGCAATAACTTTTCGGTAAAGGTAAAGCCATTTTTCGGCTTCCCAAGTGCGCGAATCGTAACCCAATACTCTCCACAAGCTTAATACCCTTCTGCCAAAGGGAGCCTACACTTTGCACCTATGGGAGTTCATGGTCAAAGTCTTCTTTTTCAATAGTCCTAGGCAATAGAGCCGTATTAATGCCAAACAAACTATCATCAAAGTCAGTGCAAGCAGTTTTAACTTGGACTTTATCCCCATTGAGCACCATCACTCCTGCGGATTCTGATTTGCTCCAGAGGGTATCGTTGATCCGATATGAGTTACACATAACATCATAAACAACGTAACTGGTATTTCCGGTTTTAAACCTTACCCTACTAACAGCCCCTCCGGAGCAAGCCGCGCTACTGAAAATAGGAGAACTCAATTGGCGTTCAATGTTATCCCGAGTTCCAAAAAGGTACTTAACTGAGCCAGTAGAGGTTAAGCACACAGAAATGTTTTTTGCCCCTACCTCACAAGAAAAGACTATTTTATCGTCATATTCGCAGAGGTTTTTTCCAAATGCGGGAAGGCAAATGATTGATGAAACAATTAATAAAGTTACAGATTTCACTATTCGCTCCTTTGCCTTCACACTTTCATTAGTTATTTTGTAAATTTAAACTGAACTGATTTAATGTCGACCCACATGGACTCTCCTTCGGTTAAATCTGTGGTTGCATCATCAATGACCATTTCAGGGTAAAGGCTAGGTTGAGTAAAACCTTGCTCTGGAAGGAAATCTCTATGGATCTTACTTGACCAGTTCCAAGGTCCGTCTTGCCAACCTTCTAACACTTCGGGCTCAGGTTGTGGATAACTAAGGTATGTACTTACCTGCACAGGAGTATCCTCACTTATGTGAGCCAACAAGGAACTTTGGTTAGTATCAAAATTTAAAATTAAGCTGTTACCTGTTTGAGTTAACTGCACAGTATTATTATCTTCGTTACTATCAGTGGTGGGCTGTATAGAACCTGTCTGGTGCTGTGGTAAGAGAGTCCAAATTTTACTCCCTAATTCAGCAATCGAAATTTCATGGTTATCTGTATAGTCATCCGCTCCCTTGTAGTGCTTGACGTTTATAGAGATATCACCAGAGTCCAACACACCATTTTTATTGATATCAAAATTAATTCCATAGTCATATTCGACATACCCATATTTTTGGGCATCTCGGTTAATCGTTATGTAAGAGGGTAAATATGAGAGTTCTAGCTTGACCTCAACATTTTCTACACCGTAGAAATTTTCACACCCAGGGTATGGATTAAAGGAATTAGCTTTTGAAAAAGAGAGCATATATCCATCTTCTTCGATAATTAAATCCGAACCTTGTAACTGAAAATTAGATGTTGCCCGTTCGCCTGACTGTATGTCAGTTGCAGTTAATGATGATTCAGTACTGCTATTTACCTGAAATAGCCCAGATTCATAACAACCCCGCTCTTCATCTAAGGCAAAGGTTGTTATAGAGTCTTTTGAAATAGCCACGTGAACCAACGGACCAGTTGACCATACTCCGTAAAATTTACTATCTAATGGTACGTCTACTGTTTCTTGTTGTTCAGCTTTATCGCTTGAACCACCACAACCGGCTAGTACCGCACAAAATATGATTGAAAGGGAATGATTTTTAACCACAATATATCCTTATCTTTTTGAAATAACTGCTAAATGACAGCGTTAAATTTGACATGATGTACCGACGCTTCTTTTTGGGGAATCGTTCGTTGACGATACTTGCGCTTTGCACCGGGTCGGTAGGTAATTGTTCCTGTGAGTTTACGAGTGAACGTTAGAGTTTGTTATTTTTTCCAGGTGTCTTGTTCATTTTTGCAGCTACATAATAGACCCACAAAAAATAATGAAACCAAGTCTAAACCAACGCCAAAACCTAAATGACTCCCCCCATAATAAATGAAGTGAGGGGTCAAATAATGAAGCTTTCAGTGATATTCCATCTTGTAAAACAACCGCTAGGTATCCAAGGCCTGAATATGAGTAATAGATGAAGCCCAAATTCAATGACAGCAACTGAGCAACTTGGTTGAACAAAGACAAATGAAACCCTGACTTTTTCCTCTTTAGCAGCAAATAACCCGCTAACCCATTGAGTATTGAGGCCGCTAGGAGGATTGCGACATTCAATAATGTCACTTGCTCAAATAAACTAGCAGCACCAACATATAAAAACCCGATGCAAGTGATGACTTGAAGCCAAGCAAGAATGTTTAAGCGGCTATGTACTGTGATATGGAACTTGTCTTCTTCGTTTTGCTGGTATTGTTCTACTTCTTCTTTTCTTACTTCCAATTCATTAAGCAGTTTTTGATATCTATCGGGGTAGGCATGCTTATCAATGTTGCTTAAACTTTCTTGTAATTCTGGGATGGGGTAACTTGAATAGTCCACTTATTCTCCTGAAAAATAACGTCCTGTTAATAATGAAAATATAGTTGGCTAATATAAGAAGCAAAGCCAACTGTATTTTATCCTAGAAGATGGTTAGGGTTATTGCTTATGCGGGAATCCACATTGCTTCTCTGCTTCAGCTTTATTTTTAGAACTACTAACCATAAAGTCCAACTTGATTGTAGTTAGTACTGGCGCTTTATCAGTATTTTTATCTGAAGCTGACCACTGCCAATTATTTAATGCTGCTGCTGCATGCTTTTCAAATACCCCTTCAGGGTATGACTTTTTGACTTTATAACCTCCCGCCTTCCCGTTTTCCTTGATGCCTACAACAAGCTCTACGCAGCCAGATAGACCTTCCTTAGCAGCACCAACTGGGTATTTGGGGTCTTGTCTTTTTTCTAATACCCAATACTCATTAACTAATTCCTTTTTATCGTCTGAGGTCAAATCAATATACTGAATTTGCTCTTTAGGAGAAGTAGGGGGAGTCGTTGATACACATGATACCAAAAAAAAGCTAAAAATTGATAATGTAACTGTTTTTCTCATTGCTAAGTCCTTATGGCACTAACGTCCTGTTAATAATAAAAAATTTGATTGGCCAGAATAAGCGACGAAGGAGTAAAGTCAATAGTATTTTGTGCTTTTTTAAAAAGCTTGCTGGATAAAACTTTACCACTGATGTCAGAAAAATGAGTTACTTTATTACTGTCAATAAGCGTCCAACCTGTTGATTATCGATCATATAAATTGACTAGCTAGATGTCTAGCAGTTTGGGTAAGTCCTAGCCGCTTGTTAAGTGTTTCTTCTGATGAATTTTGCAATTTTACACTCTTCAGGAACACGCTCTATTCGATGATCAAGGTCTGTAGCTTCTGTGACTAACTCTGAACGATGAGGTAATTCCTTTGGTAGCTTAATGTTTTTAACGACCCCTAGATTATGAAGAGCGTTTAATACCCACCAACCTGGGTCCGGTTCATCTTTGTATAAACCAAGCATAGCTGAGCCGGGGTATGCGTGATGATTGTTGTGCCACGCCTCACCCATTGATAGAAAACCGGCAATACGAATATTGTGTCCCTGAACAGCCGCACCTTCGACTGCCCAAGTTCGTTGCCCGTGGTTATGAGCAAAGTAACCAATAAGCCAATGACCACCGACAGAGATGACAACCCGTACAGAAATACCCCATACTAGCCACGGTAAACCACCCAATAGATATAGAGGAATTGCGAAGACTAACTGTTGAAGCAACCAATATTTTTCAATAAAAAGGTAGAACCTATTCTTTGACACTTTATCTTCGATCGTAAGCTCAGGTGGATATTTCAAATTGAGGTCACAGTTGAGCTGCCACCAACCATCTTTAACTATTTTTGATCCATGCAATAAGAAATCATGGCATTTTTTCTGGCGTTGCGCCCAATCTCTTAAGTCGTGCTGCTTCATCATTCCAATTGGCCCAGCCATACCAACTAACACACCTAAGTAGACAAATAAATATTCCATCCATTTTGGACATTCATAAGATCGGTGAATTAGCAATCTATGCATTCCCAGAGAATGTCCAAAGCAGAGTGTTACAGCAGTCAACGAGACAAATACGATAAGAGCTGAAAATGAAAATACGAAAGGAGCGATGCATAACGCAGCGAGTAGATTTGAAAGAAACCAAATTGATTTCAAAGGGCTCCATACTACGTCACCCTCAAATGCGCTTTCCGGTCTTTCTGAATTGACTCTTTCAGTATTTCGCATAACTCCCCAGATACAGTTAACGCTTTGCTAAGGGGCAATTACCAGTAGGCTATACTTGCGCGAAGCGCCAAGCCGACTGGTAATTGTCCCAGTGAGTTTACGAACGAATTTCAGCAACTTATTATGCATACTTTCTTTCAAAATCAGAGATTTTGATGAAGGTGTATTGCTCTATAAATATTGCCAAGTGACCAAGGTTGGCGAAAGTGTTTTTAAATGAATCTTCACTATCACCATTAAGTCGAGTGATTCTTACAACGTACTCATCATCTTCCATTGAAACCTTTATTAGAGCTTTAGATGAACCGTGCTCTTTTTCCAACTCCAACTCTGACTTATTGTTAGCCATCAAGTCACTTAGGATTCTTCCCTTCAGGTTTTCCTCTGTATTCAACCAATAGCTCTGTTCTCCCTTACTGTACTGGTATAAGCAATAAACCAGAGGAATACTGATTACCAAGCCAATTATGGCTTCTATTGCTTGTTGCCCTCCAACAGCTAAAGTACCGATAAGAAACGTCACAATTGTTCCAAAACAAAGCAGATAGAAGAATCGCCGCCAAATGACAGCGGTCCATATCTTCTTGCCGAAGGTATAACCCCATAGCCCTGTCAAATAAATTGCTGAAAATACTGTACTTACAAGTGTTGACAGGGAAAACTCGCCGAGTGACATCATTCCAAATATGCTTAGTAGTATTAACGCTAAAAATATAACCCCATAAACAATCAAAAGTGCTTTCTTCAATTGTTACTCCCTGTATGCATAACGCCCGGCTTTTGCGGAGACCTGTTTTTTAGGCCGGAGCAAATACAGGTCGACAAACAGCCTTTTGTTATGCGCTTTTAATAAATTTAAAACCAACAACTCGCTCCCAACCACCTAATTTTTTTAAATGGGCCTCCAAGAGGGCACCGGCCGGAGCTGAACCTTTCAAAACAATCACCTCCCCATTCGAGGCAGTATATACAGACGAAGAAAAAGCGAGGCACAAAGACTCACACCTAAAAGCATTTTGCCGCTTAACTTCGGGAAACGGACCAGGACCGCTAAATATTTCGTGGATTGATTCGAATTTAAACTCTGATTTAAAAATCCAGTCCTTATCTGCACAAAAATAAGACCAGCCATCCATCTCGCTAAAATCTGTTTCTACGGCACCCAAAACTTTTGCACTGTATTCAATAGCTTTGGCGACTTCCTCCGCATCCACATCAGGGGTAGGGAAATACATTTCAGGGCGCATCCTTACATGAGCTTCCCAATCTATGGGCTTAATGTCATCTGCCGTATATTTCTTCATACTCGATTACGCATAACGCCTTACTAATGGGCGCATAAATGTTTGGCCAAAATTAGCGAAGAAGGAGCGCAAGCCAAGCGTTTTGCGTCCTTTTGAGTAACTTGATACTTATTGAACCTTCTCCCCGAAGTTTAGCGAAATACTAAACTTCAAGGCGACCAAACCAAAAGGAGAAAGCTCAATGAAATTTTATACCAAATTACATGATTTTTACTGTGGTATCGACTTACATGCTCGAATTCTTTATGTCTGTATCTTGAATGACAAGGGTGAAAAGGTTGTTCATAAAAAGATAAAGGCAGATAAACAAACATTATTGTCACTCATTGAGCCCTACATAGGGCAAGTAGTCATTGGCGTAGAGTGTATGCATTGTTGGTATTGGGTTAGTGACTTCTGCAAAGAACTTGATGTTGATTTCGTGCTCGGTCACGCTCTTTACATGAAAGCCATTCACGGTGGTAAAGCCAAAAACGACAAAATTGATTCTTATAAAATCGCCAGTTTGCTAAGCGGTGGCAACTTTCCTCTTGCTTATGATTATCCAAGTGAGATGAGAGCGACTCGTGATTTACTGCGTCGACGAACCAAGCTTGTTCAGCATGGTGCTCAGCTTAAAGCGCATATCGTTAACACGAACAGCCAATATAATTATCCCGCGCTAGAGTTGCACATGAAAAACAAATGTGTGCGGGAAGAATTCAGAACGCGTTATGACGACCCCGTTGTTCAACGTAATATCAATTTCGACTTAGCCATCCTCGATAGCTACGCTCAAGAACTAAAATACCTTGAATGTTTTCTTGGGCGCAAAGCACAACAACATCGCCCTGACTATTACGCTCAATTGCGAACGGTACCAGGCATCGGGCTCATATTAGCGATGACCATACTTTATGAAATTGGCGACATAGAGCGCTTTGAGTCAGTCCAAAAGTTTGCTTCCTATTCCCGCTTAGTTAAATGCAAAGCTGAATCAGCAGGTAAAACCTACGGCACAAGTGGTAATAAAATTGGCAACGGTCATTTAAAATGGGCGTTCAGTGAAGCCGCTATTCTCTATTTACGAGGTAACGACAAAGCAAGACGTTATCTAAACAAACTATAAAAGCGCATGAGCAAAGCCAAAGCGTTATCCGCCTTGGCCCATAAACTCGGCCGCGCTGTTTACTTCATGTTAAAGAATAAAACGGTTTTCGATGATGAACGGTTTTTAAGCGCCTAAGTCGCACGATGGGGTGAGCTGAACGCCTAACTAGATAAGCAAGAACTATCGCGCGTTATTTGTGACGTATATGCCACAAAGCATGATATGGCAGGTAAATATAGTCGCCGTATAAGCTACTTGCGCTTGATTAGACACCCCATTGGTGCGCATTAACAATGAGCAAAATTGTTTACACCTTAGTTGAGCCTGAAACTAACTGGAGCCACGAGCCAACTGACTTGAATAGTGCCTTCTTAAGGTTAACCGATGAATGTCTAGTGCCCCTAACCACCATAAGGAATGACAGAGTTAGGCAGTGATGAGATCACAATAAGAGAGCCTCTATATGTGTTTGCCGTAAGCAATTTATTTAACGGCCACAATGACAGAGCGAAGTAGATTATTTTGCTAATTGAAAAACAGTTAGCTGCCTATCGGCAGCTAAAAAAGATTCTATTGTTTATTTGACGGAAGAAGGTTCATATGTGTTAGGTAACCTTATTCACCAAGCCCCTTTAAGGCAACTTCAAAATGCTCTGATTTCATAAGTGTATCTACTTGTTCTTTGGCAGGAGGTGTAATGTTTGGATACTCAGTTTCGAGGTAATCTACTATTTCCTCCGATGACCAAGGGCCAAGTGAGGTGACGTAATCAAAGAAGTCGTTTTGAACTTCTCGGAACGATTGGTAATCCTGTTTAGTAAGAACCACTTCCTTCTCAGTTATGACAATATGCACCTATATTCCCTCGGTTACTGGTCTTCCCCATCAAAAGTAGACAGGTTATTACGCAAACCGTTGTTCATACTCCAGCGGGCTGAGATAGCCTAACGCTGAGTGACGTCGTTTGCGGTTATAAAATATTTCAATGTATTCAAACATACAGGATTTAACGTGTTGTATCGAGTGGAATTTCTCGGCATAAACCAGCTCAACTTTGAGACGACTGAAGAAGGATTCCATCACCGCATTATCCCAGCAATTGCTCTTTCGGCTCATGCTGATTATCGCACCTGATGAACGCACTAAATCCTGATAGGCCACCGCACGGTACTGCACGCCTCTATCTGAGTGAAGCATCAAACCTGGTTTAACCTCCCTGCGGGCCAGTGCCATGTTGAAAGCATCTGAAATCAGCTTGACCGTCATCGACGTGTCTAATGCCCAACCGACAATCGCCCTTGAGAACAGGTCCATCACAGCGGCCAGGTAAAGCCACTGGCCGCGAACACGGATATAAGTGATATCTGATACCCATTTCCTGTTGGCACGCTCTGTGATGAACTGCTGGGCAAGCACATTCCCTTCTACATTCGAGTTTGAATAGCTGCTGCGACTGTAACGGAACGCTTTGCCATTTCTTGCCTTGAGAGCCAGCTCTTGCATGATTTTAGCGACCGTATTGAGGCTACATCGAACACCGCTGGCATTGAGTTCATAGGTTAGTCTGGGCGCGCCGTAGCGTGCCTTAAAGACCTCATAAGCCTCTTTCACATGATGGGCCAACTCAGCATGTTTCTGTGCTTTATTGCTCGGCTTTCGGTTCAAGTAACGATAAAAGCCAGAGCGTGAGACTTTCAATGCTCTGCACATCAAGGTGATCCGGAACTGGCCTACATACTGCGCAATCAGCGCGTACTTTACTCCTGGCTTTTCGCAAAGTACGCGGCTGCCTTTTTTAAGAATTCATTTTCCTCTTTCAGGTCGTGTAGCTCGCGCTTGAGACGGCGCAGTTCCTCACTTTCATGTTTCGAGTAATCAACGCCTTGAACGGTATTAAATTGCTTGTCGGAAAGACGGTTGAATTGCCTACGCCAGTTATAAATTTGCTGGGCGCTGATCCCCAGCTCTTCGGCGACGGATTTGTTGGTATTTCCGGGTTGCTCCGCCCTTCGAACCGCTTCGCGACGAAACTCTTCGGTATAGGCCTGGGTTCTTTTCTTTTTAGTCATGAGACACCTCTTTTCTAACTATAGAAGGTGTCTACTTTTTTTGGGTAAGTCCTTTACCTAACGCCGCGTTAAGTGGTGAGCAACGCTACCACCTGACCTAAAGCATTGTGCCGTAAACACTAAATTCAAAGCAAACCAAAAATGCCAAGCGTTGGGAATCCGTCTTAAACGCTTTGTTAGGGCGTTGGCTCAAAGGTAACGCTAACTTTTAGTAACTTCGATACTTCACGTAAAAGCCTATTATTTTCTGACGCAAGATCTCGTGCTTTCCCGTTGAAGTCCGGACTTTTATAAAACTCTTGCGATGTCGGTCTCATATTGTGTGACACTACGTTTAAGTTGTGACAAGCACTCAAAAGGTCCTTCTTTGATGGTAGTCTGTAAATACACTTCAGTATTCGGTATCCCATTATCAATTCACACTCAGCAAGCAGAAGTGCAGATTGCTTTGAGATTGCATTTGAAATTTCTTCTGAAGCTGAAGCATTTGAAATTTTAGGCATGTTTTCAAGAATTACGATACTCGTTAACACAATTTGCTTTTTAAACTCTTTTGCAGGTTCAATAGCTAACTTTAAGATCAAGTTTTGGAGTACAAAAATAAGTACACCAGACATCACTGCAGAAAAAACGCCAAACCAAAATCCACTTTAAGTCCTCTAGAAATTGATAATTGAAATACTTTCGAGCGCCCTAACGCCTTGCTAAGGGGAAACCGAAACGCAGTGTAGGTTGCCCCGCGGAGGCCACTCTTTTTGTGGCCGGAGTGTACTTAAGCAACTTGTTACGTTGCACTGGCACGAGCTTGATGATTAAAAAATAGCACAAATTTTCTTGCCGTTGTTACCTTGCCGTAGTAAGGATTACTTTCGTAGTCCTCAAGGCTTCGTCTAGTTCGTTGCGCAATTTCCTCAACCAATTCCAGATCGAGCTCATCTTCGTCAAGCATCAGTGTATCGAACAAACCATCAGAAGCCTTTATAGGAACATTTTCCTTAGTTGGTAGCGCCGCTTGCAGCTGCTCATAGACCGCTCGGATAATCCAAGTATCTACGACCTTTGGATCAAACTCCCTGGCAAATTCACAGATAGACAAACCGCTACGTTCTCTACATAAATTTTGAAAGTGCCTCTCTACTTTAGGCTGATCTATAGCGCTCCAAACTATTACTAACAAAGCTATTCCTGCAATCACTAGCAGATACCAAGGCTGATAAATCACGATTGCCACCGCTATTGCGAAAAAGGCAATTAGCATCGGTTTACTTGCCTTTTTAGGTTCGTACTTGGGCATGAATCGTGATGCTTGCTTCATTCTTCACCTTTCACCTTGCAACGTAACAGTGTATTAGCGTGCATTTCGGGTTAAGCCAGAAACTTAAATAATGAACACTTAGTTGCACACTTAATATTTGTCCATAAATTCATAAAGTTACCAGAGTGGGTTGGTAATGTCTAAATAGAATAGGGTTGTGGGAAACGAGCATTGAGATATCCGAGCCTAACAATGGCTCGGTATGTAAAATAGTAACTTTAATATTTTCAGTGCTTTAGCCTGATTTTCTACTTATTCGAGCCAAAAGCTGTTCTGCATAACGAGCCTCATTTTAACCTCAGTGGGCAACTTCACTTATTCCAAATTTACATGCTGATGCGCATCACCACTGAGCGACTCCGAAAAGCCAAGTAGCGCAGCTGTTCTTGCTTTTGGCTGTTATGCACTTATGGCACAACAGCGCGTATGCTTAGCAGGTTTGCCACGCGCCGTCACAAAAGCGTTCAATCTGGCCATCGTCGTCCCAGCGCATTAAGTTGAGCCAACGGTTATCAACCAGGCTTTTAACGCTTTCGTGGCGCGCATAAATAGACTCAATAGGCGTTCGTGGCGCGGCGATGTACACGCTCAAACGCAGTGGCTCGTGCATCCAGCGTTCGCCATTGTGGATAGATTGCATCGCCAGGCCAATACGTAAGTCGCCGCCGTTGCCCTCAAAGATCCCTATGTTACCGCCTACTGCATTGTGCAATACCTTATTACCACTGCCGTATTTATAGTTATCGGTGACCGATGCGGTATATTGGCTGTTGATCCAATTAGTTACTATCATTGGCGCGGTCATAATAAGCTCTAAAGTGCGAAAGGCTTCATCATGTTGCCAGTGGTAGTCGTGCAAAAAGCTACGCCCTTGCAGGTTCGCATTGCGTGTCCAGCTACGCGGTGCGACGATAAAGGCGGCATTATTCGCCAGCCCCCATTCCGGGCGCACTTGCGACCAGTCGCCAGCGCGGTTTAAATAGGCTTTGTCGATGTCTTTATCGCTTTGCTCTTTAAGCTCAGGGGCAATATTGATCAGCCGTTCGCGCTGAGCTGTGTTCGTGGCGTTATCGAGCCACTGACGGCTTTGCTCGTCCAACTCGCTATCAAAAATCTGAATATGGTCGGTGGTGGTGTTATGCAGCGCGGCAACAAACTCGGTGACGCTAGGAATCGTGATCCCTTTGCTTGCCACCTGTTCACGTACTTTTTCGTCATTCAATAATTGCGCTAACACACGCACATTCACCTCGCCGCTTTGTCCGCCACAGGCGCCGCACTCAAGGCCAGCAGCGTGAAGGTTATTGGTGGTGTGGCTGCCGTGACCCACTAACAACACCTTGGGCGCATACCGCTGTATGCCCATGGCTTTGAGTACGCCGTAGGCGAACTCAGCTTGCTGCGCTAAGCTTAGGTTATGGTCGTCCTTATGCAGTTGCCACTGAATGTGCTCATTGTGTGCGGCTTGTTTGGCGCGCTTAAAAGAGTTTTTCAGCATTTTCAGGGCGTACATCCAGCCTGCGGATTCCACCATCGAAAATGACGACGGCGCCGCCTTTGACCAGCCTTGCCAATGGGCACTGAAGTGGCGTTTGCGTTTTGCACCTTTAGGCGCCTGTGCTTCACTTACTTTGATAACAGGTTTAAGCAGTCCCGGAAGTTGCGGGCGTTTGAGCGCGCTGTCTGCTGGTTGATATTCCAGCGGTAAGCCAAAAAAGCCTGCAAAACCAAAAGTATGAATGTGCTCACTTTGTGCCTCTAAGGCACGGCGCATCACTTCTGAGCGCACATCAATACAAAACACAGCCTGTAGCGCACTTTCGCTAGGGGGGGCAGGCTCAGCTGCTCTGAGTGAGGCATGCAAGTTTTGCTGATAATTGACCTCTAACGCTTTGGCCCACACCCACAAAGGTTTTTGCGCTGCTTTAAACGCTTGTGTTCGTTCAGGAAGGTGCTGTTTTTCACATTGCCATTGCTCATGTAACACCGCGAATGTGCTGGTGTGTTGCGCTTTTAAATAGCGCCAAATGACCACATCCCAAGCCATGCGGATCGCCAGCAGTTGTAGCATGTCGTCTTGCGGCTGTTGATAGAGCCGGCCTTGCCAGCGAATGTAGGCCACCCATGAGGCCCAGCCGTTTATATCGAGCAATAAAGCATGAGCATAGGGCTCAAGCATGTCATCATCAAGCTCTAACAAACGCAGGCTTTGCGATAGTAGTTCATCAGCCGTTTCCGGTAGTTGCTGAAAATATTCATGTAAACCAGCTTCATCCATGACGATACTGATGCCTTTGTCAGCGCGAATAACACTGAGCCAGTGTTGGTATAAGTCTGGCATTGACGAGACATTGTCACGGTACAGCATCGGCCTTAACTTTTGGTAATGAGCAGCGCAAAACTGACTGATCTGATGGATTATTTCATCCCGCCACGCCATTTTGTGGGCCGGGCGGTGGGCGTCTAGTAAATCGGCGATATTGTGCCAATGCTGTTGTGGCAGCGCGATTTCCAAAGCACTGTGTAGTTGCTCGGGGGTGAAGTCATAGCCTAGTTGACTGTTGGCCATGGCCAAATGCGCATCGGTGATGTCGCCATCGGCCCAGCGCTGGCGATAATACGCACGAGGCATGAGCAAGTCGACATTGGCCAAGGTTGCCAGCCGGGCAGCCACATCTTCAATGGCAAGACCGCGCATTTCCCAAAACGGATTAACCGCTATCATCTGATCTAACGGCCAGTTCGGCGCTATGTATTGGCATGCTTGAGTAATAGCCTGTTGCTGCGTGGTGCTCAAGCTAAATAGCGGTGCAGGCGAGGGTTGCTGAGCGCTCATTAAAAGTTCTCCTTAGCTGAACTGGCGGACGAGTGTGAGGCAGTTTTAGCATTTTGCCGAGTGGGTAAGCGCGTAGGCCATATTCTCAGAGTGAGTCGAGTCAGCCATTCATCTAAGTACAAACCTGCGAACAAGATAGCCGAGAGTGCTTGCACTCTAGGTTTATGGTTTTGATAGCGTAAAACATAACTGCAACACATCAGGCTGACAATCAGTAATAAGGTCCACAGGTCGGCAGCACTCAAGGGGGCCTCTCGCCAGTTACTTGCGGGCACAGCAACCGCAAACAGCGATTTAAGGGCTGCATAACAGCTGGCCAGAGCCAGAGCTAACAGCGCCATGGTGACAAAGTGGCCGTTGGTGATAAGCCCACGACGAGTAGCAATAAGCACACTCAAGGCGAGGGCAACCAAGGCCCATACACTGATGGCGCCGTAGTAACCGCTAAAATGGTATACCAAAGCTACGGCAATGCAGGAGAACACGCCACTGGCAAGCCAGTCTTTGCCATTGGGTGAGCGCCCTGGTGACAGCCGCCGAGCGATATCTTCTTGCACGGCGTTGCCTGAATTTAAAAATGCGTGTGCTTTGTAGGCTGAGTGGGTCACAAGGTGCAGCAGGGCGAGCTCAAACAGCCCTAATGCGCATTCAACCAGCATTAACCCCATTTGTGCACTGGTGGACCACGCCAAACGTACTTTCACGCTTACCCGAGTGGTCATCACAAGGGCGCTGATCACTGTGGTGAGTCCGGCAACGATAAGCACTAACCATTGTCCCACGGTGGCTTGCATAAATAGGGGTGCGAAGATGATTAATAAAAAGCCGCCTAGGTTGATAACCCCAGCGTGTAAAAGCGCACTAACCGGGGTCGGAGCTTCAACTACTTGCATTAGCCAACCATGAATGGGTAGCTGTGCACACTTAATCAAGGCCGCTAGGGCAATAAAAAACCCGGCGCAGTGTTCGGTAAGTGTCAATGGCGCCGTGTTGTTAACATAAGAAGCGGTAATTTCATTGATTAACAAGCTATCGTGATGCCAATAAAGCAGAGCAAAGGCCACTAACAGCGAGGTTTCTGCGCAGCGTGCGACAATAAACTTTTTATGGGCAGCCATCACCGCACGCGGTCTGTCAGGATAGAACATTAGCAATCTATGGAGGGCGAGGCTAATGGCCACCCAGCCCAGCCAAAACAGCACAAGATGGTTACTAATTACCACTAAGGAGACCGCGCTTAAAGTAGCGATTAAGCGTCGCCAAAATAAGTTGATTCGCTGCTCGCCGGCCATGTAATTGCGGCAAAACTTTATTAATATCAAACTCATGAAAAGGATTAGGCCAAGGACGATTAAGCGCGCTGGGGACAGTGTTAATACGCTAAAGGGAGTGGCATCAAATTGGCTGTAAAGCACCGCTGTGGCGGCGAATATAAAGCCAAGTAAGGAGATAAGGCGAAACGCTCCGTTGCCATTGTTGGCACGCTTCTGCGTCCCTATATACCAAGAACTTAGCGCCAAGCTCACAGGAATAAAGGCCAGTAAAACAGAAATTAACATGTCACTCATCGATGGCTCCTTGGTTGAGTGCAGCTAGTATGGCAAAGATGCAAAAGTAAAAAAAATATATATAATTTAACGAACCGTTCTGTTTTGTATAAGTATAATGAATCGACTCAACTATCATCACCTGTATTACTTCTGGCGTGTTGCGTGTTTGGGAAACCTAACCCAAGCAGCGCAGGAGTTGCATGTATCGCAATCAGCGTTATCGGTACAAATTAAGCAGCTCGAACAATCAATGGCAATTAAGTTGTTCGCTCGCCAAGGTCGCAACCTTGTGTTAACCGATATGGGTAAGCGGGTATTGGCCTATGCCGATGATATATTTAATAAAGGTGAAGAGCTCTCGTCGTTTTTATTAAAAGGAGTACAGCAAGAGAAACAGCATTTGTCGATTGGTGTGCTTAATACCTTATCGCGGAACTTTATCGAGGGCTTTATTACCCCACTACTGAATCATCAAGATGTGAGCTTTTCTTTGACTGCGCGGCGCATGGAGGGATTGCTCAATGGCTTGATTGATCATGAACTGGATGTGGTGCTAACCAATCGCGCTATCAGCCCAAACCATCAAGACGATCTCTGGCAGAGCCGGTTGCTATCCCGTCAAGCCTTGGCGATAGTCGGGCCGCCGAGCACTAAAATAGACAGTGATTTTCCCTTGGGGTACGAGCAGGTGCAGTGGGTGGTGCCGAGCGAAAACTCAGAAATTCGTGACTCTTTTAACGCCTTGTGCGCACGATGGCAGTACAAACCCGATATTAAAGCACAAGCAAATGATATGGCGATGCTTCGTTTATTGGCACGGGACAGCGGTGCGCTGGCGGTGCTGCCACCGGTGGTGGTAAAAGATGAAATAGAGCAAGACATATTGTGTCAGTATCAAAGCCTGCCAGATGCTTACGAGCACTTTTACGCCATCACCGCGCAGCGCAAATTTATGCCCGATGCCCTCGCTCAGCTATTTGAGCAGGTTGCGGTGATCCCCTAACGACCCCGACCGCCGCTATAACCGCGATGATCTCTCACTCATAAGAGAATTGACTAAGTATATAAGTATTTTATGTATATTTAATATTGTATACAATATGTAAAAGCGCTATGGTGTGTTCGCCTTGAGCAATAAAACAACAACATCAAACAGGATAAAACCATGGCAACAGCATCAAAGCGCCGCTCCCGCAAGGGCATGCAGGCATCGTTAAATCGTCTTTTTCAAGTTAGTACCTTGGCCCTTGCAGTAGCCAGCGCCACGCCTGCAATGGCGGTGGATGGCAGCAGTATCGTTAAAGGCACCATAGTCAGCAGCGCCGGTGAAGATATTACCCGTGCCACCATCACTTTAGTGCATATCAGCAAGGGGTTAACTTATGAAGTCCGCACCGACGCCGATGGCGAGTACATTTTGCGGAACGTGCCGGTGGGCACTTACAACGTCACCGTAAGCAAAGAGGGTTATCAAAACGTCATTGAGCAAGGTGTGAAAGTAAGCATTGGTCAATCCATCATCTTAGATGCGCAAATGCTACAGGCCGGTGCGCAGCCCATGGAGCGCATTGCTGTTACCGGTGCTGCCATTCGCCGTGTCGATTTAGGTTCATCGACTTCTGGGTTAACTTTCTCCGATGAGGAAATCAAGGTTATGCCCGTGCAAAGTGGTTTTGAAAGTATCGCTTTACTGGCACCGGGCACCGCCGCTGCTGGTGGCAGCAGTTTTAATGGCGCTTCTAGCTTTGGCGGCGCATCCTCTGCGGAAAATGGTTATTACTTTAATGGGTTGAATGTAACCAGCATTCGCACTGGGCTCGGCTCTATTCGCCTGCCTTGGGAGGCTATTTCGCAAACCCAGGTCAAAACTGGGGGGATCAACCCTGAATTTGGCGGCGCAATGGGGGGGATTGTCAATGCAGTGTCTAAATCCGGTGATAATGACTTTAGCGCTGGCGCCGAGGTGCGCTGGGAGGGGGATAGCTTGCGCTCCCAGCATGACTCAATTTACCAAAGTAATGGCACCATCAGCACCAATACTCAGCGCAGTGCCTACGACTTCAGTGAGCTGCAAGTATGGGCCAGTGGCGCCCTGATTGAGGACACCTTATTTGCCTATGCTTTGTTTAATCCGCGCCGCGAAAGCTCAGAGGGCGCAGGGCAAACAACCTTTAGTGATTTCTCCCGCGATGAAGACCGCTGGTTCAGCAAATTAGATTGGTTTATTAACGAAGACCACGCCGTTGGCTTATCGGCGATGAACAACAAGCGCGAATGGGAAACGGACACCTACGGCTACAACTGGCAGCAAGACCGCATTGGCGATCAGCAGGGAGTGACGGCACCCGGGGAGGACGGCGGCAACATGTATAGCCTGTCGTACAATGGCTACCTCAGTGATTATTTTTCTATGTCGGCGGTAGCCGGGCGCGTTACCGAGAATGTTGAAAATGTGGTTGCTTCAACTAACCCGGGAGTTTGGGACGAACGCGATGGGTTTATTACGCTTTCCGAGCACACCAATGCCAATGTCTCGGCAGAGGAATATACCCGAGACCAACTGCGGCTAGATTTTAACTGGGACTTAGCCGCCCATGCGCTGCAGTTTGGCGTCGATTACACCAAGGTCGAGGTGGATTACTTCTCCGGACAAAATGGCGAGGGTGATGCCATGGGCTGGTGGACCATTGCCACCGCCGCAGACAATGATATTTCCGGTGCCGCCGCTGGTGAAGATTACATTGAGCGACGAGTACGTACTCGGGCCGTTGATTCCGATACCAGTGCGTTGGCGTTTTACATTAACGACTCATGGCAGGTCAGCGAGCAGCTGGTGCTGAATTTGGGCTTGCGCTATAGCCAATTTGAAAACACCGTCAGTGACGGGCGCGCCTATGTTGATATCGACAACCAGATAGCGCCGCGCCTGCAAGCCATATATGACTTATGGGGCGATGGCAGTGCCAAGGTCTATGCCACGTATGGGCGTTATTTTCAGCCCGTGTCGGCGAATATGAACATTACCCAAGGTTCGGCATCGGTGGAATGGTTTGAATACTTTGAGCTCGACGAGCTCAATGGTTCAGGCGAACCTGTCTTACTTGCGGATGGCTCTCCTAGTCGGGGCGCGATGCTACGCGACAGACGCTGGCGTCAACGCGGGATCACTGAGCCGGGGCTGATTGCATCCAGTAATCTTAAACCCATGTATTCCGATGAGTGGACTGTTGGCTACCAACAAGAAGTGTTCAGCGACATGACCTTTGGAGCACGTGCCATTTATCGCAAGCTTGGGCGCAGTGTCGAGGACACAGATGTAGGGCCGGTGCTGGCGAAAAAGCTGGCTGAATTAGGCATTGCCGATAATGTCGGTCAAGGCTCCTATTATGTGCTTAATAACCCCGGCGAGAGTGTACAAATGAGCTATGACTTCGACGGGGATGGACAAGTTGATGAAGTGACCTTGAGTGCCCAAGAGCTGGCATTGCCAAAGGCTGAGCGCAAATATCTGGCTTTTGAGTTCACTTTGGATGGCGCCATCACCGAGCAGCTGCGCATTGACGCTTCTTACACCTGGTCGCACAGCTGGGGCAACACCGAAGGCTTGGTGAAAACCGATAACGATCAAGCCGACCCCGGTTGGACAACCTCTTATGACTATGGCGATTTAATGGACCATGGTTATGGCAACCTGCCGAATGATCACCGCCACGCAATTAAGCTCTCGGGAACGTATGATATTACCGACAATTTAACCTTTGGCCTGGTTGCCCGGGGCACCTCAGGTCGCCCGAAAAGCTATTTCAGTGTGCACCCTGAGGGCGTTGATAGCTGTGCCCCAGGCAACCCTTGGGATGCGTGTATCAGTCGCTACTACGATCATGCCTCGCATTATGATGAAAACGGTGAGCCAGCACCGCGTGGCAGCAAAGGCAACTTACCTTGGAGTACACAAATAGATATGTCGTTAAGCTACTATGGCGAGCTATTTGGTCAAGAGCTGATGCTTAAGGGCACTGTGTATAACGTGCTGAACGATGATACCGCCATCGCCATTAACGAAGAGCGCACGCAATATGGTGCCAATGGCCTCGAGCTGAACCCAGATTATGGCATGACAACCTGGCGTCCAGCGGCGCGTTACGCCTCATTGGTGGCGCGTATTCGTTTTTAATTCCCTGAACTGCGTTATGACGCAACCCCGCCGGGCACCTTAGGTGCTCGGCATTTTTCGTTAACGACTAAGGTGCGATATGTGCGCCTTAGCGGCAATCACTATAGAGGAGCTAGAGCGAGGAGTTATGGCGATAACATTTGATTTTCAGCGCCGTATGGCGCGCTTAAGAGCACAGCTTGAGAGTCATCACGTACAGGCATTTATCATTCACAGCGGTGAAAACATTGCTTATCTCAGCGGGTTTAGTGGGCATGGGGCCACCCTGGTTGTCAGCGCCGAGCAAGCGTTACTGATCACCGATTACCGTTACTACCTGCGTGCGCTAGAGGAAACATCAAAGATGGAGGTTATCCAGCGCGATCGTGACCGCGAAAGCCTTGGGCAATGTTTGGCTCGGGTGTGCGCCAAGCACAGCGTTCTGGGCTTTGAATCGGAGCATTTTAGTGTCGGTCAATGGCAGCACATCGCCGAGCATTTGCGCGCTAATACCTGTGTTGCCACAGTACAGGTGGTTGAGAGGTTACGCCGTGTTAAAGATAGCCAAGAGATAGCCTGTATCCGTGGCGCTGCTGAGATTGCCGATGCGGCCTTGGCCGATACGCTCACTTTGCTTGAAAGCGGCATAACTGAGCGAGAATTGGCAATAGAGCTTGATTATCAAATGCAACGACGTGGCTCGCAAGGGGTGTCTTTTGACACTATTTTACTGTTCGCCGAGCGTACGGCGTTGCCCCATGGTGAGCCGGGAGCAAAGCGCTTATGCGAGGGCGATTTAATCTTAATCGATTTTGGCGCTGTGCGCAGCGGCTATCGCTCAGATATGACCCGCACCTATGTGTTGGGCGAGCCCACTAGCGAGCAACAAGCCTTGTTTGACACCGTTGACAAGGCACAACAAGCAGCGCTGCAACAGGTCTGCGCAGGCATTTGTTGCCATGAGTTAAACCACGCCGCTCAGCAAGTGTTGGCCTCGAGCCCGTATCATCGTTATGCCGGCGAAGGGTTGGGGCACGGTGTTGGCCTAACCCTTCATGAGTTGCCTTTTATTAAAGCCAATGCCCCCTATCAACTAGAAAGTGGCAACGTCATCACCATTGAGCCCGGCATTTACATTCCCAACTATGGCGGTGTGCGTTTAGAAGAAGACATTGTCGTTACCGAGACAGGCTATCAGCGCCTGACTCTAGCCCCTCAACAATTCGCGCTAAGGAGTGAACATGGAGATTATTAATCAACAGCAAGTACAGCAAGTGATGGCCTATGCGCCATTGTTAAAAGCGCTACAACAAGGCTTTGCTGGTCAAGCCACTATGCCCAGACGCAATGTCTATCCGCTCAGCCCCGATAGCGATAACCAAGATGCGTTTGCGGTGCTACCGGCATGGAATGAGCAAGTTATCGGGGTTAAAGCTTTTACTTATTTCCCTGATAATGAGCACCATGGCAAATCCAGTTTGTATTCCAAGGTGATGTTATTTTCGCGCCAGCATGGCGAGCCGCGAGCGCTGGTGGATGGCACCGAAATCACCTTGTGGCGCACCTCAGCGGTGTCGGCATTAGCGGCCAGTTATTTGGCTGCCCAACAGGCGAAAAAGCTGGTGGTATTTGGTTCGGGTAAGCTTGCTCCGTTTATGATCCGCGCGCACCTGAGCGTGCGAGATTATCAACAAGTCAGTCTGGTTGCCCGCAACACCGCCAAAGCCGAAGCCATCCTCGCGCAACTGCGCCAAGAGTTTGCTCATTGTCAATTTGAGCATACTTCAGCCAGTGAAGCGCTTATTGCCAGTGCCGATACCATCTGCTGTGCTACCGGCGGTCACGCGCCGCTGTTTCGTGGTCAATGGTTAACGCCAGGGACTCATATCGACTTAATAGGCAATCATCATCGCGATGCTCGTGAGTGCGATAGCGAAACGATAAAACGCAGTCGCGTGTACGTGGATAGCCGCGATAACGTCCTCAATGAAGCCGGGGAGCTATTAATCCCCATCAGTGAGGGGGTATTCTCACCCGAGCAAATACAAGGTCAACTCAGTGATTTGGCCAGCATCAATCGTCCGGCGCGCCAGGGTGATAATGACATTACCTTATTTAAATCCGTGGGGACTGCGCTCAGTGACCTCATTGCGGCGAATTATGTGTACCAGCGACTCTGTGACCGCTAAAGTCAAAGTGCAGTGCTGCGAAGTACTGACAATCACCCGGGGACGTAGCCTACGGGCTATGCCTATGGAGCTGATGAGCCTCAGGCCTTATTTGTTGACCTACCGATACGGTGGCCGAGTCAATTCATATATGTTTTATAGCCATGTGGCACCGCCGCGCTGGCTTTATATTAGCAAGCGCGGGGACGTTGTTATGCATTCACGCTCAGCGGTACTGGCCTGCCAACGACTGTTGCTCGTTTGTTTGCTTGGAGTGCTGCTGTTGTGGCAGTAGCGAATACAGTATTGTTTCGATGTCGTGCTGGTTAAAAAAACAGGGCACCGGGTAGTCAGGATGGGCTTCAGCAATCACTCGTTTAGCTATTGTGGCGATGTCTTCTTGGCGCAGTTGCGCAATGGTACTGGGGATAGCGCAGTCATGTAGCAAGGTGGCAATCGCTGCGCGCATATCTTGAGCATCGCTATTTGCTGCCAAAGTTTGTTGTGCCAGCGCCGTGAGCTGAGCATCGATGCGCTGTCCATAGGCATTGAGCACTGGCGCTAACAGCAGGGCATTGGCTAGGCCGTGGCCAATGCCGTACAGCGCTCCCAATTGATGGGCAATAGCATGCACATAACCCACCGAGGTGCGGGTAAAGGCTTGGCCAGCATAAAAGGCCGCCCACAACATGTGCATGCGCGCATCGATGTGGTTGGGCTGTTGGTAAACCAGGGGTAAATTAGAGAGGATCAGCTTAGTGGCAGCCACGCTTTTTGCTTTACTAAAGCGCGTTGCATTAATGCCAATATAGGACTCAATCGCGTGAGTGAGGGCGTCTATGGCGGTGGTCGCACTGAGCTGTGGGCTCAAGCCAAGAGTTAGTTCAGGCAGCAAGAGTACCCCTTTTGGTACTAAGCATAAGTCATTGATGGCGAATTTTATTTGTCGCTTGTGGTCGCTGACTACGGCGGCGACCGTGACTTCCGAGCCGGTACCCGCCGTGGTTGGCACTGCATAAAGTGGCACCAAGGGGCGCAACACCTTAAATAACCCCTGCATTTGCTGTAGGGATTTACTCGGTCGAGCAATGCGTGCGGCGATCAGTTTGCCGCAGTCCATCACCGAACCACCGCCAATGGCGATAATGCCTTGGCAATGGTGTTGCTGATAGCAGCTTACCCCATGCTCAATACAAGGTATCCCGGGATTGGCCTCAACATCGCTGTAGAGCACCGTATTAATCCCTTGCTGGTGTAGCGCCGCAATTATGGGTTGCTGCAAATTCAAAGCAACGATGCCCGGGTCGCTGACCACTAACAAGGTGCGCAGGTTTTGTTTTTTAACCTCACAAAGCCATTGCGACACCGCCTGCTGCCCGGCATAAACATGCGGCGTGCGAATGGGCAAAAGCGCCGCTGCGAGGCGAAGACCGAAATGATAAAGCCGATATAACCTGTGTGTGAACGTCACTTCGCCTCCAAGATGATATTGCTGTGCGGATACGGGCGCGCACCATTGCTTACCTTTAGCAGTATAGATGTTTTCACAAAACTGACCATAAAACATTAAGTTATATCTTTATGGCGGTAAAGCGGCGAGGGGCAATCACGGTGCTAACACCTTATATTAGCACCGTGCGTAAAGGGGCTTTACATTACAACAAGTGACGGTGATGCGCGTCGTAGCTTAGGTGTGAGGGCATTAGGTAGTCACGATAAAGGTATCGGTATAGTCGGTTTTTTGTCTCACTCGGTTGCTGCTTGGGCTCAGTAGCTGCAAGCGCATTCACAAAGCGCGCAAAGTGCGGTTGATGCTGCTTAGCGATATGTGTGAGTGTGCGCGTGTAGCCTTGATAAAAATCACCACTAAGGTGGCGCTGCAGTGAGCGCAGCGCATCAATATCATGCTGCTGTAAATAACGCATAGCTAAGTATGACCATTGATAAATTTGCTCGCTGCTATCGTTGTAATCAGTGGCAAAAATAGCCTGTAAGCTTGGTCTTTCATTGGCATCAGTGTCTTTTATGACTTCGATTGCACGAGGGTTGTGCTGAGCTTTGGCGATGAGTTCTGCAAGGCCCTCGCTCCACCACACTAGGTGCTCGGCAAAGTGGCCAAAACCGCCATATTTATTATAACGGCCATCAAGGTAGTGCACATATTCATGATTGAGATTCCACACCCGGTTAGTATCGGCTAGCCAAAACGCACGGAATGAGTAAAACGTTGCTTGGTTTTGCGGATCGCTGGGCGTCCCCTCTATGTACATACCACCATTGTTAGTTTGAATATCAAACAGTAGCTGACCATAACGATTGTAGTCGCTGTAATTGTCGAATATGACCACCCTTAGGGCATGGTTATGATCGTTGGCCACGGGCGTATAGTCGCTGGCGAATAGTTCATGAAAGTCCTGTTCTTGGGCGATTAAGCGGCGGCAGCTGTATTGCAGTTGCTCACTGCTAAGGGAAGTGGCGCGGATAAACAAGCGTTCACTACACCGGTGGTTAATAGGTAGTACATCATCGATATTGGGGCTTGCACAGCGCGCTTGGAAGCCCTCTTTACAGTAGCTCAAACCACGAAAACTGTTGACCAAATATACGGTCGAAAATAATCGCTGTTGCTCGTTTTCATCGTCAGTGCTTTGTTGCACTGCTCGCCAAATCGCGGCATCAAGCGCGTGTTGTTGTGGCAGAGGCAACAATTGATGCCAATAGCCCAATACCCAAAGTGCATGCTGCTGTTGCCATTGCGAGCGGGAAAGGGCATCACTAAGCACCGTCAAGGTTGAGGGCGAGTGGACAAGTGTGTGTTGCAGCGGTACTTCGGTGCGCGCGCTGAAAGCCAAAAAGGCCAGTGCCCGATAACTTTCCCAAAGCGCATAGTCAGCGTGAATGGTTGTAGTATCAGGCTGCGTGGCAATAAAGTCAGTGAGCGTGCTGATCCAAGAGGATGCCTTAGGGTGCAATGCGGGGGTATCAAGCAAGCGATAGATGCTCACCGCATAATGTTCCATAAAGCGATAATACTCGGCGCTATCCGTCTCTTTGGCCTTGTTAGCTAAGCGTTGTAAAGAGTTGGCGAGCTTAGTTCGCAGGCGCTCGCTGAGTTTATCGGGTTCGCCGAGATAGCTATATGAGCGTAAGAAATAAAGCACTGCATTAATCTGCTGCCACTGTGGGTGTGTCTGGTTTGCTTGGCTGTGCAAAAAGATAACGGCTTGCTTTGCCTCGGCCAACCTTGGCGTACTCGACCAGCCATCGATTGCGGGGGCAAGAGCGGATTCATCACGAGGGAGTGATGCACACCCAGTGATGAGTATTAGTAAAAGGATGAGCGTTATTTTCTTCATACGGAATCAGTTTTTATTGTTTAGCTAGACCATACACTTAATGTATATTGTATACAATAAATAAAACTTGAAAGCATTTAGATTGCGATCAATTATATTGTGCACAATATAATTGCGAGGTATTTATGTCTATTTATCAGTTTAACGCAGTCAATAACCGTGGCGAGCAAGTGTCACTTGAGCAATATCAAGGCAAAGTCTTACTGATCGCCAATACTGCAAGTAAGTGCGGCTTTACACCGCAATACCAAGGGTTGAACGCGCTTTATCAAGACTTTGAAAATAAAGGATTGGTGGTGCTCGCTTTTCCATGTAACCAGTTTGGCGCTCAAGAGCCCGGTGATGATGCGCAGATAAGTGAGTTTTGTGAACTTAATTACGGCGTGTCGTTTCCGGTAATGACTAAGGTGGATGTTAATGGTGCCGATGCTCACCCTTTGTTTTCCTATTTAAAGCAACAAGCGCCGGGCGTGCTAGGCTCTAAGGCCATAAAGTGGAACTTCACTAAGTTCTTAGTTGACCAGCAAGGGCAGGTAGTGAAACGTTACGCACCCACGACAAAACCCGAAGCTATACGCGCCGATATTGAACAACTATTAGCACCCTAAATGACAGATAACAGCACCTTATATTTGCAAAACCAACTGTGTTTTAAGCTCTACACTGCCTCTCGGCTAGTTGTGCGGGGCTATCAACCTATGTTGAATGAGCTGGGCCTGACCTATCCTCAATATCTAGTGCTTTTGGTGCTTTGGCAGCGCCATGAACAGCAACAATTGCCCATGAGTCTTAAATCACTTGGCGCAGAGCTGCACCTTGACTCAGGCACATTGACGCCGCTGTTAAAACGGATGCAAAAGCAGGAGCTGCTATCTCGAGTGCGCAGTGATGATGATGAACGGCAATTGCAAATAGCGCTTACTGAGGCGGGGTTGGCGCTGCAAAGCAACGCTAAGCAGTGGCGAGACACCCTAAGTCAATCTCTGCAGTGTCAGCGAGAAGAACTTAATGCCATGGCACTGCAACTTGATGCGCTGATAGCCGAGCTCAGCTAGATGATGTTGTTGCCTTGTTCGGGCTCCCGGGATTTTTGCGCCTGTTCACGGATATCTTCGGCATCGCTACTGATGTCATCCACCGTTTGATTATGGCGGCTAGCGCCAGTACTCGGCTTTGCCTTCTGTGGCTGTGCATGCGTAGTCTCGGCTGAGGCGTCAGGTTGGTTAACAATAATGCGCTCTCGAGCATCGTCAGGCATGCTGATCTCCTGTTCGGTAAAGGTATCGACCACCTCGCGCATCAGGTGCGAGGCCACTTTAAGCACACTGAAGCGTTCGCTATCAACCCAGAAATAAACCTGCAGGTTAGCGGTGGATGCACCGAGATTATCAATTAACACTTGTGGTGGTGGGTCGCTCAATACCATGGTTTTACTGCTAATACACTGTAAAGCAAGCTGTTGAGCCTGCCTTAAGTTATTGTCGTAACCAACGCCGATAATAAAGTGACCCCGCATCTTGGGGTTGGCTGTGAAGTTTTTGATCACATTTTTGTACACGGTGGCGTTGGGGATCTGAATATGGTTGCCATCAAAGTCAACCAAAGTGGTCGCGCGAGCGGTCACCTTACGCACTACGCCTAAACGGCCGTCCACCTCGATTACGTCATCGATTTTAAAAGGTCGCTGTATGCTTAGCAGCATACTAGAGATGAAATTCTCGGCAATGTCCTTAAAGGCGAAGCCGAGAATGAGTCCGATAAGGCCGGTACCACTCATTACTGCGACAGCAAATTCAGTCAGTGCGGCCAGACGAAGAAACACATAAACACCCAGCAGCATAATGAGAATACTGATAAAACGGCGCATGACCACCTGAACTAAACGGCTTTGGCTGAACCGATGCAAAGGTTTGATCAACAGGTAGGCCACAGGGCGAGCGAGCAGGCAGCATAGGATCATGACTGCGAGGCCAAGGCTGAGATTAGGTAACATTTGCCAGGCGTTGTGTAAAAACTGCCTAAACTGTTCACTCAATGCTTGCCAAGAGGGCTCAGGCATTGGCGGTGCAATGCGCTCAGCAGCCTTTAAAATCACAGTGGTGAGGTCAATACTCATGGTGTTTTTAGCCCACAAATGAACGAATAGGGGTATATGCGAGCAAATCCAGTGCCACTATGTTGGCGCTGTTATTGCTAGTTAACAAAGTACGATGACGGTGCGGCTGTGCCGCCAAGATAACGGAGTAATATGTTGAAAAAGCGAGGTTATCAGGCTCAAAAGCCCAGTGATGTTCCCCTACGGGGGTGGTGGGATATAAGCAAACGGCTGGTCCATAATTTAGGCCAAGACAACTTATCCCTCGTCGCTGCGGGGGTAGCATTTTATGGCTTGTTGGCGATTTTTCCAGCTCTTGCGGCATTATTATCACTGTATGGCTATTTCTTCTCAGCAGCAGATATGGTTGAACAACTTGATAGAGTGCTGAGCTTACTTGCACCTGCGAGCCAAGACTTGGTCATGAGCCAAGTGCAAGAGCTGAATGCGCAATCTCAAGCAAGCCTAAGCATCAGTGCCATTGTCGGTTTCGTGTTGACCATCTGGAGTAGCTCCAAAGGCGCGCAAGCGATGATCACTGCGTGCAATATTAGTTATCACGAGAGTAAAAAGCGCAATTTATTTATTGCCCTATTAACGCGCTTTGTTTTTGCTTTTGGCGCCATCATTATTGCGGTGGTGGCCCTTGCCACCATTGGTATATTGCCGGTAATACTCAATTATGTGGGCTTCGAGCGCAATATAGACTGGACTATAAAATTAATCACGTGGGCGCTGTTGGCTGCCATCTTTTTATTGTCACTGAGTATTATTTATCGTTACGCGCCGCATCGTCGAGCGGCTAAGTGGCGATGGCTCTCTTGCGGTGCGCTCATTGCCACCTGCATGTGGGTTGTCGCCTCGATTGGCTTTTCTTTTTACGTCTCACGGTTCGCCTCTTACAGTGAAACCTATGGCTCACTGGCTGGTGTGGTGATCATGTTGATGTGGCTCTATATCAGCGCCTATATTGTCATTCTGGGCGCAGCGATTAACGCCAGTATTGAGCAACAAACCTTGACAGATAGCACCATAGGCGAGCCTCGCTCAAGAGGGGAGCGTGGGGCAACCGTAGCCGATGAATTAACCACTAAGCAGCGCCAGCAGGTAGATAAAGAATGAATTAGCACGGCGAGGAAATAAAAAAGGCCAGCTTTGCTGGCCTTTGTAAGCTTTATTGAATCTGTCCGCGTATTTCTCCGTCTGGAAAGGCAGGCGTATGAATATTCACGTAATGGCCACCACTGGCTAAAATGGCGAAAATTTCTGCGGTAATGGCCGTCTCCGCTGGTGCCATCCAACGGTTGGCGTTCTCCATGTCTTGCTCTAGAGCGACTAAGACCGGGCCATTCTCACCCAGGTTACCGGTGTGAATGTGCGCCATAGTGGCATCACTGACACCGTTGGTAAGCACTTGCAGCTCGACGCCATAGTCGTCGGTGTTAACTAGGGCATAGCCATCACCAAAAGCGTCTGTGGTCACCATGGGTACTTGCTGATCGCCACTCAAAGGAAAGGCGACAAGTACATAGTTGTCAGTAAGAATTTGTCCGCGTAACTCTCCGCCGGTGTTTGCTGGCGTATGCACGTTGACATAGTGACCGCCTGAAGCCAGCACTGCGAATATGTCGGCATCAATTTGCGTGCCCTCTGGGGTCATCCACACCCCGGCATCCTCCATCGACTGCTCCAAGGCAACAAAGACCTCGCCATTGGTACCCACACGACCGGTGTGAATATGGGCGGCGGTGGCATCATCGACGCCTTCGGTCACCACCCGTACTTCAGTGCTGTAGTCGCTGGTATTCACCAGAGCGTAACCACTGCCTGAGGCGGAAGTGGATACCGCAGGCACTTCTTGGGCACCACTTAGCGCGAAGGTGGCCAGCGCATAATTACTGGTCAGTATTTGTCCGCGTATTTCTCCGCCCGTGTTTGCTGGGGTATGCACGTTGACATAGTGACCACCTGAGGCCAGCACCGCGAATATATCGGCATCAATTTGCGTGCCCTCTGGGGTCATCCACACCCCGGCATCATCCATCGACTGCTCCAAGGCAACAAAGACCTCGCCATTGGTACCTACACGACCGGTGTGAATATGGGCGGCGGTGGCATCATCGACGCCTTCGGTGACAACCCGTACTTCAGTGCTGTAGTCGCTGGTATTCACCAGGGCGTAACCACTGCCTGAGGCGGAAGTGGATACCGCAGGCACTTCTTGGGCACCACTTAGCGCGAAGGTGGCCAGCGCATAATTACTGGTCAGTATTTGTCCGCGTAACTCTCCGCCAGCATTTGCTGGGGTATGCACATTGACGTAGTGACCGCCAGAGGCCAGCACAGCAAAAATATCAGCATCGATTTGTGTGCCTTCAGGGGCCATCCACGTACCGGCATCGTCAAGAGATTGCTCAAGGGCGACCAACACTTCACCATTGGTGCCTAAACGGCCAGTATGGATATGCGCCGCGCTGGCATCATCAACGCCGGTGGTGTTCACCTTCAGCTCAACGCCATAGTCGTCGGTGTTAACTAGGGCATAACCGTCACCAGATGCCATGGTCTCAACTGCTGGAACTTCTTGAGCACCTGATAGAGGGAAAGTCGCGACAACAAAGTTATCTGTCAGAATTTGCCCGCGAATTTCACCATCGGGAAAGTCAGGGGTATGAACATTAACATAATGGCCGCCAGAGAGCAGAACAGCGAGTGTATCGGCGTCGATTTGCGTGCCCTCAGGTGCAACCCAATCGGTCATGACCTCATCATCTTGTTCGAGTACCACTAACACCTCACCATTGCTACCTATGCGTCCGGTATGAATATGTGCGGCGGTGGCATCGTCCACGCCCATGGTTACAGCGCGCAGCGCTAACTCATTATTGGTGCTGTCAAAGGCAGCATAGCCATAACCAAGACCGGCGCTGTCGTTAGCGGGAACTTGCTGCTCGCCGCTTAGTTTAAAGGTGATAATGGAGATGGTATCAGGCACAATCTGGGCGCGAAGTTCTCCGTCTGGGTAGGCGTCGGTGTGGACATTAATGTACCAGTCGCCGTCCATTAAGTCCGATACTAAGTCTTCACTTAGATCAGTGATAGCCACCTCTAACATGCCTTCACTGGCGGCACTAAAGGTGAAGGCAACATCACCATTTTCGCCGATATCTCCATCATGAATGTGGGCAGCACTAAAGCCTTCGACATCACTGACATCGAGAGAGGCTCGAAACTGCATCAGGTTCTCATCGAGCTCAACAGTGGCAGCAGCGCTTTGCATAGAATCGTTCATCGGTACTTCTTGCTTGGCGCTGAGCGTTAGCTCATAAGTTTGTGTGGCAGAAAATTCTGGTGCGGGAGGAGGGGGAGGCGGTGTAGTAACGTTGTCGTCATCGTCATCACTACAGGCACTCACAAATAGTAGACTACTCAGTAACAGTAGGTATCTCATAATGGCTTCCTGTAAATTGATTACTCACAGAGGGACGTTTACTGCGTGTCCAACTAGGGCGATTACGAAAGCCATATGAGAAACGATCAAATTCGCTTACATTAGTTAACTTTTTATTTTCAAAACCAGCGAAATAGACCCGGTTATGTTTTATTAGGTTGCAATGATGAGCCAATGGACGCGGTGATCACTAAGGCTACGGCCAGCCATTGTAATGGCGTCAGCAATTCGCCCAAGATCATGAATCCGGCCAAAGCGGCAATGGCCGGTTCCATACTCATCATCACGCTAAAGCCTTGGGCTGGCATATTTCTAAGAGCAATCATTTCCAGCGTATAAGGTAAGGCGCTGGACATCACACCGACCAATAGGCCGAGCGGGATCACCTGCCAACTCAGCAAGTCCATGCCTTGAAATGCTGCGCCATAGGGGACTAATACCAGGGCTGCTACACTCATGCCTAAAGCAACAGTGCGTCCACCGGAGCTTTGCCCACCGGTGCGCTTACCAAATAGGATGTAGCCGGCCCAGAAACCACCGGCCGCTAATGCGAGAATAACACCGATGGGGTCGAGGCCCGTTTGCGCATCTATCTCCGGTAGCAGCAACACAATACCTGCGATGGCCAATGCCACCCACACTAAATCACGTTTACGTTTTGAGCTCAGCAATGCAACGCACAAAGGCCCAGTGAATTCCAGCGCCACACCGATCCCTAAGGGGATACGCTCAATAGCATAATAAAAGGTGATGTTCATACCGCCTAAGCACAGGCCATAGGTGATAATACTGCGCCACTCGGTGCCCTGGGGAAGCGCTTTCCAGGGACGAAAAACCAGACACAGTACCAAGGCTGAGAAGCCTAAGCGCAAGGCTGTGGTCCCCTCAGGGCCTACTAGGGGAAATAGCTGTTTGGCAATTGAAGCGCCCGATTGAATCGTGACCATGGCCAATAAAACACAAAAAATAGCGCTGAGTAGCACACGGTATTGGGGAGAAAACATAGCAATCATCCGTGTTTGATGAGGTGGCGCTAGTGTAGCTAAGGGAGCTGGTGGGGTAAACATGGCCAATGGTTGCTGGTCGCATTTTTATTGTCATTGGTCTTGAAAACCATCGCTCGCGTCGCAACACCCATTATAGGCCCAAGGAAAACTTGGTAATTCGCTTATCACACTTAGCATCAACTGCTAAAGAGGAGCACAGTATGAAGACACTTAATGAGGTTGCTTACACCGCGAAAGTACATACCGAAGGTGGCCGCGAAGGCCATGCTCAATCAGACGATGGTCGCTTGGACGTGACCCTGTCCACGCCTAAAGGGTTAGGCGGCGATGATGGCCAAGGGACCAATCCGGAGCAGTTATTTGCAGCAGGGTATTCAGCGTGTTTTATCGGCGCTATGCGCCACGTTGCCAACGAGGGAAATACCTCTTTACCTGAGGGCACCGCCATTGACGCGCAGGTCTCAATAGGGCCGATTGAAGGCGGTTTTGGCATCAAGGCCAAATTGGAGATCCATTTGCCAGATATGGCTACAGATGAAGCGCAACAATTGATTGAAAAAGCTCATCAAGTCTGCCCTTACTCAAATGCGACCCGAGATAATATTGAGGTACAACTAGTACTCAAAGACGCTTAAGGCGTTTTAGTTACTGAATAAGGGGTATCATTACCCCTTTTAAATCAGATGGTTATCATTTTTTCACTGATAATTTGAATAATTTCGCATCCAATTGCGAGGTTAAGCCGTTACGCCCCTGATGTAACTAAAGATAGCGACGTCAGGGCTAGGACGTGAAGCAGTATAGCGAAGACACGTTATAACACGGTTTAACAACTTGCGAGGAATGGATATGCGTAATCAACATACTTCTGCTGCATCGCAGCAGCTCACACCTTCTACCCACTCCAATGCGATAAAGCTGCGTATCATCGCCTTGGCCTGCGCCGGACTCATTGCTGGCTGTAGCGGTGATGATGGCAGTGATGGTGCGCCAGGAGCCGATGGCGCGCCAGGTAGCGATGGCAACGACGGAGAAGACGGCCGCCCGGCCTTGTCAGCAGGCACCTTCTTACGTGCAAATAATGGCAGCGATAATGCCGGCACCGTTGATGTCACTAATGAATACGGTGAACTGTTATACACGCTAGAAACTACCAACAATCAAGGGCTGGTATACGGCCATCAAGATCAGCTTATTCAAGCCGGGGATGCCGATACTGGCAGTATTAAAACACTGTGCGCAACATCGCTACGGGCGCAAAACAATGGCTTCTCTAGCACTTGGGATCGCGCAATATCTGGCCCCAATAGCACCTTGGTAAACCCCAAGGGGATGACGCTCGCCAGCGCGCACGGGATTTTATTGGTTGCTGACTTTGGCGCTATGCAAATCAGCGCCTTTGGTGCGATGGCCAGTGGTGATAACGTGCCAGTTGCCGTAACCGCCACCGATGCCGCTCCTTGGGATCTCGCCTATGACGATATTAATGACCGCCTCTACGCTGCACTCACCAATGGCACTGTCGCGGTGTACGACAATTACATTGCTTCAGGCATGACAGCCACCCCAGCTCGTACGATTGTTCCAAGCGACAGTAACGGCGACGCCATTGGCGTAAATTTACATGGCATCGCCTTCGATGGCAGCCAAAACCGTTTAGTGTTATCTGATGTTGGCAGTGCGCAGAGTCCCGATGATGGCGCGCTGTTTGTCATTGAAGGTGCGGCAATGGCTGATGGCAATACCCCTGTAAGCCGTATGATAGCGGGCCCAAGCACCCGCCTAGGTAATCCGGTTGATATTCTTTTAGAGGGCGCTACCTTGCGAGTGGCCGAGAAGTCGAACGATGCGATTTTGGTGTACACCAATATTTTCAATGGTGCCAGCGGTGATATCGCTCCTGATTTTGTGACCATGACCAGCAAACCCGAGTCTCTTGCTCGCAAACAACACACCACGCACTTTGATGCTTCAGATATTGATAGGCCAGCCACAGTACGTGGCGTTGCGGTGTCATCTAATCCGGGAACTGCTGGGCCGACAACTGGAATGATAGCGCAACTAAATGCGCCGCTGTCGGCTATGAATATGACCTTTGATACTCAAGCGACCATTGAAAGCGTGACCTTTGATATTGAGGGCAACGGCTACGCCACTTTCGATAGCAGTGATGGCAGCTCTGGCGGTATTATCATCGCAAACCGTATTGCCAACACCCGTGATGACGGCATGTTCACCTTGAGTCAGGATCGTATGGTAAGTGGCACCAACACCACGTTAACCTCACCGAAAGGGATCGATATCGCATCAAAGCAAGGGCTCGTGTTTGTTGCCGAATTCTCGACCAGTAATCGCGGTATCAAAGTTTTTTCGCGCTGTGCGTCGGGCAATGTGGCGCCGCTGATGACCTTGCTGCCAGCCAACGATGCACGCCCTTGGGATGTGGATTATGATGCCCAAAGCGATCGCGCTTTTGTGGCCTTAACCAATGGCACCATTGCCGTGTTCGATGAAGTCAGCGCTAAGATGTATGGTGGAATGAGCACCTTGGCCGGCGAAGACCGACTTATTGTCCCGGCAATGTCAGGTATGGCTGTGGCGGCGCCCACCAATATTCATGGCATTGACTACGACCCGCTGAGCGATGCCTTAATCGTGACAGATGTGGGCAGCGCCGCCGATGCTACCGACGGTAAAATTTATGTGCTCAATAGCGCGGCCATGGCCTCTGGGCTAACCAACATTGATATTGCTATTAGCGGGCCTAATTCGATGTTAGGAAACCCAGTAGACATTATGTTCAGTGGGCGCGATTTATACCTCGCAGAAAAGTCCAATGGCTTGGTGATGCGCTGGGATAATATCCTTAACCGTGTCAGTGGGGATGTCAGTGCAGATGCCAGCTATGCTTTCGTGGCGCCAGAGTCCATTGCTTTAGTGCTACAAAAATAGCCTTTTTCAGCGTCATCGCTGTGTCTCCTGTTGGCCGCATTCGCGGCCTTTTTATTGCTCGAATGCGTGCTAAACTCACCCATCGCTTGTTGTTGCACCGCTACCATCGTGGTCGTCACACTGGTAGACTGAGAGCGAATATCACCATCAATAAGTGAATAATACGTGTCAAATAAGCTGGTCGTTAAGCTTCTTGTTTATAGCGTAGTGCTGGTGGTCGCTATGGTGTTGACCGTGCAGGTGACCGTGCAGCAGCAGGCGCAACGTGCGCACCAGCAAGCAAGGGTGCAAGGCGCGCACCTCAGTGACTATATCGATAGGCAATTTAGCCGCTATCAACGTATTGTCGATTCCTTGAGTCGCAGTAAAGCAGTGCACCAAGCCTTGGATATAAAGCGCGCGGCCAGTCAAGATACCGACCGCTATCTGCACGATATGCAACTGGCCAGTGGCGCCTCTGATGTATATTTACTCAACACATCAGGCACTGTGGTTGCGACCAGTAATTGGCGTTTACCCTACAGCTACAAAGGCAATAACTTTGCTTTTCGCGGCTACTTTCGAGATGCTATGCGCCACCATAGCGCCATTGATTTTGCCCTAGGGCAGCGCTCTCGCAAGCGCGGTTTTTACTTTTCTCAAGCTGTCATAGTCGCAGGTGAGGCGGCCGGCGTCATCGTTGTTAAAGTGAATGCCAGCCAGTTTGAGGCCGATAAAGCGGCACTCGATAGCGTGCAAGATACGCTATTTGCATTGGTTAATGAGAACAATGTGGTGTTGATGTCGAACGCTGAACCGTGGCGATTAACCTCGTTGTCGCCAATGACGACACCGCAGCGCCAGCAGCTAAAGCAGTCGCAGCAATTTCTTGAACGCATCATCGTACCGGCGCCTTGGCAGTGGCAAGGTCAAGCGCAGGTTTACATTGCAAAGCGCAAGCGCACCTTTGTGATTGATGACACCGCTTTGGCGCGTGCACCTTATCAACTATTGACCCTCGTGCCTCGCAATTACCTTAATGAAACCTTGGTGGCGCGCCTTGGTGTCACCCTCATGTGTTTATTGGTCTTGATTGCCTTGGTTGAGTATTTATTGGTGAAAGTAGCGGGGTATCGGCAACTGCTTTACAGCGAGCGCTCCCTTGCCGAGCAGGTGAAGCAGCGAAGTCAGGAGTTGGAGCAAGCCCAAGATGCCCTAGTACGCACCGCTAAACTCGCCACTATCGGTCAACTCAGTGCCAGCGTTAACCATGAAATTAATCAGCCGCTCAGTGCCATGAGTGCGTATATTGCCGCCAGTAAACGGCTTATTGCTCGTGGTCAATATGATAAAGCGCTCAGCAACTTACAGCTAATCGAGCAATTAGTTAATCGCGTTCATGCCATTGCGGCGCAACTAAAATCTTTTAGTCAAAAGCGTGAGCATAAAATGCAAGCAACGTCATTGGTGCAAACCATAGATAACGCTTTGTTGGTTGCAGGGCCGCAACTCAAAGAATACGGTGTTGAGGTATGCTACCACCCGCCCAATGTGACGGTGTGGGTTGACCCGTATCAATTCGAGCAGGTGTTGGTGAACCTTTTTGCTAATGCCTGCCAAGCCATGGAAAAACAGGCGGTGAAGCGGTTGCGTATTGAAGCTGATAGTGACGACGAGAATGTGTATTTATCCATTATCGACACCGGCTCGGGGATAGAGCATCATGCGCTAAGCAGCATTTTTGAGCCATTTTACACCACCAAATCCGAGCATGGCCTAGGGCTGGGGTTATCCATTTCTAAGCAAATTATCGAGTCTTTTCAAGGCACGCTTAGCGCTCATAATCACCCTGATGGCGGCGCTGAATTTCTAATTAGTTTGCATCAACAAGAGCCACAAATATGAGCAATGCACAGACTATCTACGTTATTGACGATGAACCAAGTATCCGTGACTCCTTAAAGCAATTGTTAGAGCTTGAGGGCTATCAGGCCGTGTGTTTTGACGATGCCAATAAAGCCTTGCATAAGCTTAACCGTAGCTTTGCCGGTGTGGTGCTTAGCGATATTAATATGCCGAAACTGGATGGTTTGGCGTTTTTGCAGCAGGTTCAGCAGTTTGACTCTGAGTTGCCGGTGGTGTTTTTAACTGGCTATGCCGATGTGAGTACCGCAGTAAAGGCGATGCAGCAAGGGGCCTATGATTTATTTGAAAAACCGGTCAATGAACAGCTATTAGATTGTCTGGCACGGGCTTTGGATAAACGCAAACTAGTGCTAGAGAATCGCCAATTAAAACGGCAAATAGAGCATCATTGTGCTCCTGGGGTGCGTATTTTGGGGGAAACCCCACAAATACAGCAGATGATGCAGTTACTTGATGCGATTAGAGACACCCCCGCAGATGTATTAATCGAAGGTGAAACCGGCACCGGGAAGGAGCTCGTCGCGCGTTATTTACACGAACATGGCGATCGCAACCAAGGCCACTTTGTGGCAATCAACTGTGGTGCAATTCCAGAAGAGTTGATTGAAAGTGAGCTCTTCGGTGCTGCCAGTGGTGCGTATACTGGGGCTAATCAGGCACGCGAAGGCAAGTTCGCTTACGCCAATGGCGGAACGGTTTTTCTCGATGAAATCGAAGCGATGTCAGCAAGCTTACAAGTTAAATTACTGCGTGTGCTCGAAGAGCGCCAAGTCACCCCCGTCGGCTCGAACCAGAGCATTGATCTTGATATGCGGGTGATTGCGGCAACCAAGGTCGATTTGCAAACCTTAGTGGATACTGGACAGTTTCGCGCCGACTTGTTCTTTCGCCTCAATCTTTTAAAAGTGCCGATCCCGGCACTACGGCAAAGAAAAGCCGATATCCCCCTTTTGTATCAGCACTTCTTATCTATCGCCGCCACGCGTTTTCATAAACCCAGTATGGCGTTAACAGAGCCCCTGCGTGCGCAACTGATGCAATATGATTGGCCAGGCAATGTACGTGAGCTGCGCAACCATGCTGAGCGTACGGTATTGCTTGGCGAGCAATTAGCCACTCACTCAATACAAGCGCTTGAATCGCAGCAAGAAGTACTGAGTTTGGCGCAAAAAGTTGCTTACTATGAGCAGTCACTCATTGAAGATGCATTAGCCCAAAGCCAAGGCAGTATCAAACAGACCATGGCACTGTTGCAAATCCCACGTAAAACGCTGTATGACAAAATGGCCAAGTACCAGCTCACCCGAGCAAGTTATACCGAACCTAATTAATGGGTGGAATTGGTGATAAATAAGTAAAAGAATGTGCGGGAATCCACACATGTCACGCCTTATACGTTCTTTAAATTATGACAACTCATTGTTTATATTAGGTTATTAAAATTGGTCAGGTTCTTGAGTGTAGTGTTGCAGACAACAATAGGACAACACTATGATAAGACCAATAACATTATATTCATGCGTGATACTTGGGGTGGCTGCACATGGCGCTGCGGCCGGCGACTACAGCATTTATGGTAAAGCACAGGTGCAACTTGAGCACACCGATAAAGGATTGATGCGTTACACCGATAAGGGCACCCATATTGATGCGCCATTCTCGCGCATTGGCGTAAAAGGCAAGCACGATATCAGTGCGCAAGCCCAAGTGGTATATAAATACGAAGTGCAGGTGAAAGGCTTTGAAAGCGACGACACCAGCGAGCCATTCAGTGCGCGCAACACCTGCTTAGGGGTGCAATCAGCTTATGGCACGGTGCTATTTGGTCGTAATGACAGCCGCTTCAAGTACAGTGAGGGCAAAATTGACCAATTCAATGAGACCCAAAGCGACATAACGCAAACAATAGGCGGTCAAGACCGTATCGCCGATAGCATTACCTATACCTCGCCAAAGTGGGGGCAATGGCAATGGGCGCTGACTTTTGCGCCGAAAGATGACGCTAAAACCGAAAAGAATGGCGTCGCCGCCTTATTGAGTTATGGCGATCGCGCCCTAAAGCAGACCCCCTATTATGTAGCCCTAAGCTACACCGATGCCTTAGCTGATATTCAAGCGTTACGCGTCAATGCGGTGTATCAATGGCAACGACTGCAAGGTGGGGTGCTGGTGCAGCGCAGTGAAAACTTAGCCGGCGATAAAGACGGCAACAGTGTGCTTGTGAGTTTGCGCTATTATGCAAGTGACGCATGGCAACCCAAATTGCAATATGCGCGTGATACCAGCCAGCTTCGTCATGACAGCGATAGCGAGCAGCTCTCAGCGGGTGTTGACTACGTAGTTGATAAGCAAACATCTTTTTACTTTTTAGCGACTAAACTTGAGCTCAACCAAGTCTCCGATACCAGTACTGCAATTGGACTAAAATATAAATTCTAAGAGGTCTTAGCATGTCAGATTCGAAATTTACTCAACTTCGGGGTCAACTGTTGTTGGCCTTCGGGCCATGCGTCATGTTGTTGACCTGTTTGCTCGACCCACCAGCGGGGATGTCTATGGCCGCGTGGCGCACTACCGGCTTAACAATTTGGTTGGCATCTTGGTGGGTCAGCGAAGTGGTGCCTATTCCGGCCACCTCGTTACTGCCTTTGGTGATTGTGCCTTTGGCTGGGATTGCACCGATTAAGGCGGTTGCAGCTCCTTACGCCCATCCTCTTATTTACCTCTTTTTAGGCGGCTTTTTACTGTCAATTGCCATGGAGCGTTGGGGGCTGCATAAACGCATTGCTCTGACTACCTTATTGCTGGCGGGCAGCAAGCCAAGCTTGCAAATCATGGCGATGATGGCGGTGACCGCATTTTTATCAATGTGGATGTCAAACACCGCAACAGCCGTGATGATGCTACCGATAGCTTTATCGGTGGTCCATCTATTAAAGGACAATGGCAGCCAATGTGATAATTTTGCCAAGGCGTTGCTATTGAGTATTGCCTATGGCGCTAGCATTGGCGGTATTGGAACCTTGATAGGCACGCCACCGAATGCCTTGATGGCTGCGTATCTAGCCGACAGTTACAATATCGAAATCGGCTTTGCTACCTGGATGATGATAGGCGTCCCTTTGTCTTTAGTGATGCTGACCCTAACCTGGCTGTGGTTAACGAAAGTGATGTATAAAGTGGATAAAACTGCCAGCCAAGTAGAGACCAAAGGCATGTTTCGCAATCAACTAGCGCAGTTAGGAGCGATGTCTCGGGCTGAGAAAAGTGTCCTCGCGGTCTTTGCCTTAGCAGCGGTGAGTTGGGTGTTGCGCCCAGTGCTCGGTAATGTCACCGGGCTGGCGATATCAGATACCGGTATTGCTATTGCTGCGGCGTTGCTGTTGTTTATGTTACCGGCAGAAAAGCACTCTCAAGAGCGGGTTTTAGACTGGCAAAACGCGGCAAACGTGCCTTGGGGGATTTTGTTGCTATTTGGTGGCGGCTTGACCTTAGCGGCGCAGATAAAAAGCTCAGGCTTGGCTGATTACATCGCTAATCTGCTTAGTGGGGCCAGTGCTATGCCGTTGGTGATAAGTGTTCTCGTGGTGGCCGCGTTAATTACTTTCTTAACCGAGATCACCAGCAATACGGCGACTGCCGCCGGGTTTTTGCCTTTACTTGGGCCGGTGGCAGAGTCGATTACTGGTACGCCCTTAGTCTGGGTGGTGCCCGCTGCCATTGCCGCCAGTTGCGCCTTTATGATGCCGGTGGCCACGCCACCGAACGCGATTGTATTTGGCTCGGGGGAGATAAAAATTACCGATATGATCCGTGCAGGCTTTGCTTTGAACATTATTGCTATTGTGCTGATCACGCTGGCAACTTTAGTGATAGCGCCGATGGTGCTTAACTTTTAATGGTTTTCTCAGGCAGCGCGGCCATAAATAACGCGCTGCCTGTGATTACGTAGCCAGTTATTTAGCGACCAATAGGGTTAAGCGCTTGTGCAGCTTGGCACTATCGAGTTTGCCATAATAGGCGATAAGGTCGGCTTTGTTATCGCCGTTGATATCGGCATGGCTAATCTGTGCTGCGGATTGTGGCAAGGCAATATCTTGACTGCTTTTGCGGGAGAAGCCGCCGTCTTTGTTACCTAAGCGATAAATAAGCTCATCGCTGTCCTCAGAAAGTAGTAAATCAAGAATGCCATCGCCACTAATATCGGCGAGTTTCACCAAGGGTTCGCTGGCGCGGCCTTTGCTGATACTAAAGCCCATTTCGGTTTCATAGTCCATGCTCGGCTGTTCCGGATACTGTCCTTGCGCATTTTGGCGATAGAGCAGCACGTCTTGGTCAATGCTACTTGCTAGCAGCGCAGAGACTACCTGCGAGACCCCTAACTCAAAACTGGATACCATCACTTCTTTGCGACCATCACCATCAATGTCTTGCAGCTCAAGGCCAGTGAGCGTTCCTTCTGCACGCACTGTGGTATCGGCCTGCGCACCATAACTAAGCTCGCCATCAGCGGTGTTTTTGCCATAAAATATCTCGTAGTCGTTTTTTCTATCTAACACGCCGGAGCTTTGGGTATAGCGCACCACCATATCCACTATTGCATCGCCGTTAACGTCTTCAAAGCGTTCCAACTTACGGTAGTTGAGATCGCTTTGGTCCAAAGAGCGGCCATCATCATCGAGTTGATCCCACCAGTCGATGGCGTGAATATCCTCGCGAATGGCCACTGTTTGATGGTCAAAATGGCGCTTGGCAGCAGTGTAAATGTGCAGCTGCCCGGGGGTGAGATGAGCAATATCCATGCGCTCATCGTTATTAATATCTAAGGTAAAGGTTTGTGCCGGAGTCACACTCAAGCCATCGCGAGTCAATACGTTTTGGCCAGTAATAGCCAATTTGGAGAGTTTGTGCGCTTTATCTTGCTGGCTAAACCACACCTGTAGCTCATTAAAGTTAGGCAGCATCACATCAGCACTTTCATCGCCATTAAAGTCAAATATAAATGGCATGCGGCGCATAAAGTTACTGCGTTGAATTTGGAATACGGAGCTGACTTCGAGATAGGACAATAACCTTGGCTCTGAAGGGCCTTGTGGATACTGATAACGACCAACATGGTCTTTGGCGAGGAAATATAGGGTCTGTTTGCCCTGCGGGTCGTTGCCAATGTCATAGGCAAAATACTGCTCACCAATGGCAAAGCGGTCCACCTGGGTTAGTGTCCCGTCAACCAACGCCAGAACGGCCACTTGCTGTGCTTTGGCGCTGCTGCGGCCGATAGCGATTATCTCTTTACCCGGATGAGGCGAAATATCGGCGCTAATAGGGGCCTGAGTAATGTTAAAGTCAACATCAAGATGGTGTTCACTAAAAGCGTCGGCCCATACTGGTTTGCTTAGCAAAAGCAGTGCGGCGATGGCACTTTTAATTGGCAAGTGTCTTCCTGTCACGTTAGACCTCATTATTGTTATGTATTGTCACTGGTATTTACCTTGGGGCCAGCGACTCACGCAAGTACAGGCCCAAGATGACTTCTTTACAGTGACATAACTTTTAATGCCTCGCCAACATTCAAATGTAAGTAAGTGTATAAACGCTAATTACGGGCAAGCACAGGCGGTGATAAGGTTTTGCATAATAGCCCAATACATAACACGGTAATGAAAGTGAGCGCATTGGCCATGGCTTGCAGGGAATAATCTACACTTGCGTGCAATAACATAAATATAATGGCGGCGATTGCTCCGAATGCGAGCCCCTGATAAAGCCGCGTTCTGCGCTTTTTCATTACTTGTACCGAGACCCATAAGCAACCACCAATCGCCACTGCCAAGGCAATGCTAGCAGGCCAACCAAGCTCAATTAAAAACTGCAGATAGTCATTATGGGCGTTATCGTAATATCCTGAGTAGGGCCCTTGTTGGACACTTGGAAATACAGTGTAGAAACTCCCCGCACCATGGCCTAAAAAAGGGTGTTCGAACAGCAGTGTCCATGCGTCACGAAGCACTTCATCACGGCTTTCGAAAAGCAAAGCGGTGTTACTCAAACGTTCCTTCACTTGGGAAACCCCGAACAGTGCGCCAATAAGAATGAAATCAAGCACGAAAAAACTAAAAATTAACCACTTAAATTGCTTTGAGGGCTTGCGGTAAAAAAACAGGGCTAATAAACAGGCTAAGGCCAAGGCAATGAAAAAAGCAGCATTGCCCATGCGTGAACGGGTCAGGATAAGTGCGATAACCATAACCATTAATGCTAAGCGAATCATTAACTTGGGGCTTAACCATACTTGGATCAGACGTTTAAAGCTGAGAGGGTTTTGCCCGGTGCTTAGCTGAGCTATGATGAGCCCAACGCCTAAACTTAAAACCAAACCAAGGTAATTAGCTAAAAAGTTCTGGTAGGTGAAGCTACCGAAGGCTTTGTCGTTGCGCTGCCACTGTAAGACTAGGCTAGGTAAGTCTGGGCTTAACACCAAAATACAGGCATAACTTGCCTGCACCAACCCGGTTATCACCAATAACACGACCAGTGCCCGCAATCGTTGATAGCTAGTGCAGTAAGTGAGCAGCAAAACGGCGTAGAGGGTCAGTGCAACCGTGACCAGCAAAGCATGCCTAGTCGCACCGGGGCTGGCGCTCAGCTTTAGTACATCCTGCATAGCCACTACAAACACACAACTTAGCATGGGGATAATAAGCCAGCGGTGCGTCTTATTTATATTCCATAGCGGTTGTTGAGTCGTCACAGCATAAGCACAATGCAAAGCGCTGACTACAGCGATAGCTAGGCACAATAATGCACTGGCCCAAAGACGAAAGCCCCCTAATACAAAGGGGGCTATAAATAAGATGATGAGTAGCAGCGCAAAGATAGCACGTGAACCATGCGCTTTAAGGCGATTATCCGAGCTTTCGGATGTCTTCAGAGACAGGCTTAACACTGAAGAATCAACGCTTATTGGTTTGACTCAGAAATTCCGCCATCCCCGCCTGAACCACCGAGACCGACGATGGGGGATGGTGCGAAGTTTGGGGCTGTTGCCGGCCCTGCTGCAGTTGCTTGTGACACTAAGGTTGCATCCATATTGTTGGCAATAGCTAACGCGGTCACATTATCAGGGTTCATGCCAGCACTGAGCGCCGCTGCAACGATATTCATGGCCTCATCTGAGGTCACGCCCACGTGGACTAAGGCTCGGGAAAATAGCTCATTGGCTGCGCTGGTATCAGCCCCAACAGCAGTGATAGCAGAATTAACCAAAGCTGCATTTAATGCTGGGTAGCGGCTCATAAGTGCGGTAATTTGTTCACTGAGTGGCTGTCCTTGGTCGATAGCCTCAGTAATAATCGCATCGCTTTTAGCGGTCGCTTCGACAGCGTGCGCATTGCCTATCATCATGGCGCATATCATCCCTATGCACAGCACTAAACCGGTCTTTTTCATGATCTACTCCTTTATCGCTATAATGTTCGTGTTTGAAAGTTGAAGATAGCTTGTTCGGGGCCTTCTTCTAATTGCATCGGCGGCTTTATGTAGTTTCCTTGTAGACCGTCAAACTGCAGCTGCATAGCTTTGTCAAAGCTCACTGCGTTTTCGATATGACAGGCAATTGTTTTTATTCCAACTCCTGTGCAAGTGGTGACAATGGAGCGTAATAAAGCAAGTGCATCATCGTTCTGCTGTAGGTCCTTGGTATAGGCCGCATCCACCTTCACGTAATCTATATTGAGGTCACGCAGATACCTAAATGAGGTAAGGCTGGAACCAAAGTGCTCTATACACACTTTAATATTGAATGCTTTCAGTCGCGCCAACACATTCTTGGCCATGGCGATGTCGGCCAAGAGGGTGGCTTCACCTATTTCTAACACCGTGTTGTGGCGTAAGCACCCGTAATGATGAGCCTGACGACACACCCAAGTAATAAAATCTTCATTGTAAAACGCCTCTTTACTTAGGTTTACTGCAAGGGCTAACTCCGTATGAGTATTACGAAAGTTAATAAAAGCTTGGAATAGCTTTTTCTCTAACTCACACGCCAAGCCGAGGCGCTCAGCCATGGCGAATAGTTGTTGGTTATCAATAGACTTCCCTTGGTCGCTAATGCGCACGAAGGTCTCAAAATAATGAGCTTGCTGCTGTTGTTGTTTGCGAACGGGTTGAAATGAGTAACTAAAATTACCTTGCTCGATAATTCTCACAATGGTCTCTCGCCATTGGCTTTGCGATTGCACTAAATTGTGTGTTTGACACATTGCCGGCTTGTCAGGGCTCGCTGTTGAAATGGCGGTATCCAGTTCACTAAGTATACTGCCCACGGTACTGCAGCTGTTTACGGAGGCGATACTCAGATGTGCAAAGCCCTTCTCATAACGATGGTGTTGCTCTTTTTGAAGGCTGTGGTGCAAGCGCGATAATGTTTCAGCAACAAAGTCGCAAGGGTAGGGCATATGAATAGTGAATGTACCACCGCTGATGCGATAGATATGGTAGTCACCTAGGTGAGCGAGGTAGCGTTTGATGACTTCCAACACCGCGAGCACGTAGGCGTCACCTTGACGGTAGTCATGATGTTCATTAATTAATTGCAGGCTAGGCAAGGTGACCATTGCCACGCTGTGGGTATGCTCATCTTGCAGCTGTTCAGTCACTGCGCTAAGTTGGTTATCAAAGGCGCGACGATTCCCCAACCCAGTTAACTCATCACGATATGCTTGGCGGTAGTAGGCATCGCTTTGTTTGGTTAACGCATCAAAGGTACGCTGAATACTTGTCACCATGTCATTCATCGCTTTTGTGACTGAGAACAGCTCTCGAGATTTCGGACTCGCGTTGTTTTGAACAAACTGTTTCTGGCCAATGCGCTGTGCCTGCTGTTCTACTTTTCGCAGTGGCCTGAATACCGAGCGCAGCACCAAATAAGCAAGACTCAGGGCAATCACTAAAATCATTGCTGAGCTGATTGCCGCTTGTTTCACCTGCTGCCAAAGCTCGATGTATGCAGCGCCTGGATGCGTAGTAACACTTAAAAAACCACCCACTTTCCAACCACTATTGAGCTCCTTGGTGTAGGTCGGTGCTGTGAGCTGAAATAGGCGCATAAACCATGATGGCACCCCGTGTATTTCGGGGTTGTGATTGAGGTTAACAAGCGACTTATTTTGATCATCTTTAAGCTCTATCTGAGCATAGTAACCAGAGTCAAAAATAGCTTGAACCATGGTGCGTGCCACCATCATATCGCGCTCATTTAAATAGGGTGAAATAGCCAGACCTAAACTGGTCGCGGTATCACGAGCGTGAGTCGCCATTTGTTGCTGATAAAAGGCTTGGGTTTGTTCGCTACTAAGCTTTAACTTCACTGCAAAAGTGATTATTCCCAGTAACACGATGAGGGCGTAGACTTGAGTTTGTAAACTCATCCTTGGTTTGTTCATTGACTTTTCACTCCTTGTTCGCTGATTCCTGTTCGATCTGCTTAATCAACTCCTCCCAAGCAGACACTCGACTGCCAGTGGCTTGGCCACTGAGGTTTTGCGCTTTAGCCAACCATAATCCTTGGCCATTGAAACTATAAATCGGTTTTAAATCTTCGCGTTCACTGGCTTTGACAATACGATTATCAAAATTATCAAGTACGTAAGGCTCATCATCTTGACCATCAAAATACAGCACTACCATATGTGGTTGATCAAGCGTTAAATGGCGCACATACATTAAGCGTAGCTGCTCATCGGGGATGCCTAAACTAACCAAGGTAAAAAACTTGGCAATGGCGTAATCTTCGCAATCACCGGCACCTTGGATCAGCAGTTGAGCCGGTGTGGCCCAATAGTCACTTTGATGCCACAGCGTTTCATCACTTTGGTAGGCCACCACGTCATTAAAAAACTGGTTGACGCTCTGCAGCTGGCGCCATGCATCTGCATGTTGCTGCATAACAAGCATCTCTAGCCAGTGTTGGGCCCGCCTTGATGCGCTAATGTTCCCTTTATTTTGCACGTACTCAACGAGCTGCTGCGGCTGCAACAATTGTCCGTAGGTCAATGCAGCCGTGCAACTTAAGGCGACTGCGACAGCAAATCTTACTGCTGTTTTGATTCCGGTTACAATTTTGCAGTCCCTTATAAGTTTGCGTTCATTCCCAGAATGATATCACTTAAATGTACAACAGGTACACGCGAAATAAAAACTTAATCTAATTCTTTGGTGCTAGTTATTGAAATCTATTTGTTAACAAGTACAATGTTTAGTACTTATCGACTAGATGTGCAGTGCCAAGGACGGAGTGGGCTCACTGAGTGTTTTGCCACTCACACCGTTTTCAAAGGAAATATATATGAAAGTGCAAAAGGCGGTATTACCGGTCGCCGGTCTCGGAACACGTATGCTCCCAGCGACCAAAGCCATCCCTAAAGAGATGCTTCCATTAGTGGACAAACCCCTTATCCAGCATGTGGTCCGTGAAGCCGTTGAGGCGGGGATCAAGGAAATTGTGCTGGTGACTCATTCCTCAAAAAATTCAGTAGAGAATCACTTTGATACCAGCTTTGAGCTCGAAGCGACGTTGGAAAAACGAGTCAAACGTAGCTTGCTTGAAGAGGTGCGCAGCATTGTGCCAGACGATGTCACTATCATTTCAGTACGCCAAGCCAAGCCGCTAGGATTAGGCCATGCGGTATTAGCAGCGCGTCCGATCGTTGGTGAAAACCCGTTCGCGGTGTTACTGCCTGATGTGATTATTGATGAGTTTGCGTGTAATTTGCGCAGCGAAAACCTTGCGCAAATGATTGCACGTTATGAGCACAGTGAGCATTCGCAAATCATGGTTGAGCCTGTAGCAGCCACTGATGTTGACAAATATGGCATCGTTGACATTGACGGTAAGACGATTCACGCGGGTGACAGCGCTGTTATTCGTGACATGGTAGAGAAACCCTCACAGCAACAAGCGCCAAGCCGTTTGGCGATAACCGGCCGTTATGTGCTCAGTGCGCAAACGTGGGATCTGCTCGAACACACGCCCCCAGGAGCCGGTGGCGAAATCCAATTAACCGATGCCCTCCATCAGCTTCGCCAACTTCAAACCGTGGAGGCATTCCATTTGAAGGGTCGCTCTCATGACTGTGGCTCTAAACTCGGATACATGATTGCCAATGTGCACTATGCCATGCGTAGCCAACAGTTTGGCAGCGAATTTCAAGCTGCGCTGGAAAGCATGTTAGCTATCGAGCAAGCCAAGCACAGTGCCAGCGCATCGGCATAACACCTGTTAAGCGAATTAAAAAATTAGAGGATTTATATGGCCACTAAGGTACTGAGTGTATTTGGTACACGTCCTGAGGCAATCAAAATGGCGCCGGTAGTGAAAACCTTGGCGAATGACTCTCGCTTTGAAGCGCGCGTGTGTATCACGGCACAACACCGAGAAATGCTCGATCAAGTTATGGCCCTTTTTGCCATTAAAGCCGACTATGATCTCGATATTATGCAAAAAGGGCAGTCACTCAATGATGTGACATGTCGCATTTTGCAGGGCTTAGCTCCTGTGCTTGATGAATTTAAACCCGATATCGTCTTAGTGCATGGTGATACCGCCACCACCTTTGCGGCGAGTTTGGCGGCGTTCTATCAGCAAATTCCCGTCGGCCATGTAGAGGCAGGGCTGCGCACCGGGAATTTATATTCGCCGTGGCCTGAGGAGGCGAACCGTAAGCTTACAGGCGCATTGACACAGCTGCACTTTGCGCCAACAGACACTTCAAAGAACAACTTGCTGAAGGAAAATATTGACCCGAGCAACGTGCACGTAACCGGTAATACGGTGATTGATGCGTTGCTGGATGTTGTCGATAAGGTCAATACCGAGCCAAGTCTTAGCGAACAGTTGCAGCAGCAATTGGCTTTGGCCGCAGACGAGAAAGTGATTTTAGTGACCGGGCATCGCCGAGAAAGTTTCGGTGGCGGCTTCGAGCGTATTTGTCAGGCATTGGCGCGTATTGCTAAGCGCTTTCCACAAAGCCGGATTGTTTATCCTATGCACATGAATCCGCAAGTGCGTGAGCCGGTTAATCGTCTGCTCCAAGGCTTGAAAAATATCTCACTTATCGAGCCATTGGATTACCTTCCCTTTGTTTATTTAATGAATCGTGCGCACCTTATTGTAACTGACTCTGGCGGCGTGCAAGAAGAAGCGCCAAGTCTTGGGAAACCTGTATTGGTTATGCGTGATACCACCGAACGCCCAGAAGCGGTGGCGGCGGGCACAGTCGAGTTGGTTGGCACTGACGAGCAAACCATTTTCACTGCCGTTGAACGTTTAATGACTGATGAGCAGGCCTACCAGCGCATGAGCCGTGCTCATAACCCCTACGGTGATGGTCAAGCCAGCCAACGCATTGCCGATGCCATCGGCGCTCACTTTCATGCCCAATAAGGATAGTTACTATGAATTTTGAAACAGTTTCAGTTATCGGTTTGGGCTATATCGGCCTGCCTACCGCCGCCGTTGTCGCCTCGCGTGGCATTAATGTCATTGGCGTTGATGTCAATCAGCAAGCAGTGGATACCATCAATGAAGGAAAAATCCACATCGTTGAGCCTGATTTAGACATTGTGGTACGCGGTGTGGTTGCCACCGGTAATCTGCGTGCGACGACCGAAGCTCAGCGAGCGGATGCGTTTATGGTCGCGGTGCCCACTCCCTTTAAAGATAATGACAGTGGACCAGTGGAGGCCGATTTAAGTTATATCCAAAGTGCGGCCAAAGCGATTGCGCCGGTGTTGGAAAAAGGCAATCTAGTGGTTCTTGAATCGACCTCCCCGGTTGGGGCCACCGAACAACTCGCTGCTTGGTTAAGCGAAGCGCGTCCAGATTTGAGCTTTCCACAGCAAGTGGGTGACAACGCAGATATTAAAATCGCCCATTGTCCAGAGCGTGTACTACCTGGCTATGTACTACAGGAGCTAGTTTCTAATGACCGCGTCATTGGTGGTATGTCGCAAGCATGCTCAAAACGCGCGGTTGAGCTGTATGAAAACTTTGTTCGCGGCGAGTGTATTATCACTAATGCACGCACCGCAGAAATGGCTAAGTTAACCGAAAACTCTTTCCGTGATGTGAATATCGCCTTTGCCAACGAATTATCGTTGATCTGTGACAAGCTAAAAATCAACGTGTGGGAACTCATTCGCTTGGCCAATCGCCACCCCCGCGTCAATATCCTTAATCCCGGTCCAGGAGTGGGGGGTCACTGCATCGCAGTCGACCCTTGGTTTATTGTTAGCAGTGCTCCCGAGCAGGCAAAGCTGATTAAACAAGCGCGCTTGGTCAATGACGGCAAGCCAAGCTATGTGGTTGAGCAAATAAAGCAAGCGGCGGATGAGTTTAAGCGCCCGGTTATTGCTTGCCTTGGTCTGTCATTTAAGGCTGATATTGACGATTTACGAGAAAGCCCCGCTTTAGACATTGTCAGTGACTTAGCGCAACAACAAATCGGCGCCGTATTGGCTGTTGAACCGAACATCGATGAGCTTCCTAGTCACCTTGGTGCCCAAGGGGTTGAACTGACCTCCCTGGAGCAGGCGCTAGAGCTTGCAAATATCGTCGTTGTACTGGTTGATCATAAGCAATTTAAAAATGCCGACAAAACCGAGTTTGCCCGTAAAGTGGTGATTGATACCCGAGGTGTGTTGGCGTGATGACACCTAAGCAGCTCATTAAAGCCGATTTATATCGGCAAACCGGGCGAGTTTCTAGGGTGTTACTGATCAAGCATTTATTAGTGAACCCCTCGTTCAACTATGTGTTTTGGTTTCGCTTGTGTCGTGCTCGCAGCACCCTGGTGCGCGGCTTTGCGCGGTTGATGCATAAACATTTATCAGTACGGTATCAGATTCAGTTGCCCAAGGAAGTGCAGGTCGGGCCTGGGCTGTACTTAGGTCATGGCACCGGCATTATTGTTAATGCCAGCGCTAAAATTGGCGCTAACTGTAATTTAAGCCCTTATACCGTGATTGGTTCAAACCATGGTCACGCAGCGCATATTGGTGACAATGTATACATAGGACCACACACCAGTGTGGTTGAACACGTACACATTGGCGATGGTGCTCAGGTAGGCGCGGGAGCTGTGGTGATCAAGGATGTACCTGCGCATGCCACCGTTGTCGGGAACCCGGCTAAAGTGGTGCGCGAACATGGTGAGGCAACCTATATTGCAAATCCAGTGCAGGTTAATTCATGACCCAAGTAGTGATTGTTGCACCGTTAAGCACCATTGACTGGGGCAGCGATAACGCCGGGGGCGTCGATAGTGTGTGCCAGCAGTTATTGCAAGCACTCATAACGACGCCAACGCCCGGGTGTCAGTATGAAGTGCTCGCGTTGAAAGTTGGTCAGTCTTCAGCAGAGTATTTCACGCGTTATCGCTTAAGCGAACAAGTGCATGTGACCTTTGTACCTAGCAAGGGCAAGATCGCGGGAGTGCCAGTACCTGGCGTGATTTATCAGTGCTGGCAAGTGCGCAAGTTTTGCCGGGCGCACCGTGCGGATGTGGTGCACAGTCACTATTGGTCGCTGTTGCTTGGCGTGCCCAAACACATTGCGAAAATGGTGACAGTGCATTCGTTTGGAAAGTTAGGGCGTAAGTCAGTGTCGATGCTCAATGACTTGCTCTATGAGCGTATTCTGCCGAGCTTGTCACGCCATAGGGCGAATAAAGTTACCTGTGTAGGCGAGCAGCTGCGACAGTGTATTGCCCAGCAAACGGGAATAAATGCAGAGGTCGTTGCCAACCCCATTAACCCTGCTTTTTTTGCTGTAAATACAGCGTCAATAGAGAAGTTTAACACCCTCACCTTAGTGACCTGTGCAATGATCCACCGGAAAAAAGGCATTCATGTCGCTATAGATATTGTGGCGAAGCTAAATCAAAGCCGTGAGGTGAATTTGTGCATTATCGGCCCGGTACGTGATCATGACTATAAAGCGGAGTTAGACGCTCAAATCGAGCGGCTTGGGATCTCGACTAACGTGCAATTTACCGGTGCCTTGTCAATGTCTGAAGTGGCGCAGCATTATGCCAAAGCACATGTGGGCTTGTTTTGTTCACAAGAGGAGACTTTTGGCTTGGCCCCCTTGGAAATGGTCGCTGCTGGTCTTAACGTGGTCTCGACGCGCGTGGGTGTATTGGCTGAGCAGCCACAGTTATTCATCAGTGCGGGTGGTGCCTTTATCGATAGCAATGATATCGACGCTGCGGTGCAAAGAGTTAGTCAGGTGCTCGAGGGCAGGGGCAGTGCTGAGCCTCAGCTCATCGCTGACGCTTTTTCGGCGCAACGAGTCAATGCCCAGTATCAGCAGTTGTACAAGGAGCTAGCGGGTGTTTAATAAGTTACTCAGCTACGCCCCAGTACAGATATTTTCAGCATTGAGTGTGTTTGCGCTCATAGCCATACAAACTCGGTTTCTCACGGTAAGCGAATACGGTCTTTTGGCAGTACTGCTGGTGATCATGGAAAGCACACGCTCTATGTTTGCGCAGTGGATTAATACTGCACTGCTACGCTTTTACCCCAGTGCACAAAGTCCAGAGCGTGAGCAGCTTTTGTGCCTCAGTAGCTCGTTGTTATGGTTATTTGCAGCGGTAGCAGTACTGGTTGTAGCCTTATGCTTGTGGGTGTTTTCGCTGTTCTCATGGAGCAATATGCTTTGGGTTGCTCTGCTGTTCGTTGCCAAAGGAACATATACCTACTACCTTGAGCGCGCTCGAGTGTGTGAGCAAGTTAATCGTTATCGTTATGCGGCCTTGACCCAAGCGGTGTTATCCGTGGTGCTTACCTTGGGTTGCCTGTGGCTTGATGGTGCCCTGCATAGCGCCTTAATTGCTTTGGTAGCGAGTAACGCCATCGCCTTGTTATTTACTTTGCGTAGAAACCCTCAGGGACATAAGGGCACACCGGTGCTGCGCCGAGAGTTTCTGCACTATGGTTTACCTTTTATGTTTACTGGTGCCCTCGGAGTATTGGCGACACGCAGTGACCGTATCGTCATTGCCCAGCTTACTTCGTTAGAGCAAGCAGGGCTCTACGCCGGCATAGCCAACTTGTTAGTGGGCTTAATGGCACTGGTGTTTATGGTCGTGGCTCTGCCGTTGTATCCAGAGCTGACCAAACTCACCGATAAACCGCAGCAATTGCGTCAGGCTCATAGCCGCTATGGTGGGTATTTGTGTGCGTTAGCGATACCGGCGCTGACCGGGCTGTGTTTACTGGCACAGCCGCTGATCACTGTGTTTTTAGGTGAGCGCTATCAGCAGCTAGATTTACGCGTATTTTATGCTATTGCCGCCGCCACCTTTATTTTGAATCTACGCGGCCACTATTTAGACCATGGCTTACAGTTTAGGTTGCGCACTCAATGGCTACCGCTGATCACTGCTGTGGGCTTTGCCTTGCAGCTCGCTTTAGCGTTTACATGGGTACCCAAGCTAGGTGCTTTAGGTGCTGCATTGGCGTTGCTTATTGCTATGTGTGTCGCAGCGTTGCTGTCGTTGATAACTGGGCGTTATTACCGTTACCACTTTACCTGGCCAGCACAGCTTTATAAAACGTTACTGGCGACAACGGTAATGGGCGCAGTGCTTTATACATTGTTGAAAAACCTTGTATCACTTGCGCCTTGGCAGCAGCTTGTTATTGGTGTACTGGTAGGGATCACGACCTATGCGCTGATGCACTGGTTACTCAATACTTTCGCTATACGTAGCCAAAGCCTCAACTGGAGGCGGCGCAGTGTCTGAGATTAAATTAGCAAAATACCTACAATTAGCCTTATTCAGTGCGGTGGTACTCGGTGGCTACCTGCTTGAAAACCTCGGTATCGCCTACGTATCAGAAGGCGGCTCGCCGGTGGTTAAAATACACCTTTATGCATACATTTTACTGGCGTTATTTGGGTTATTGGTGTTGAGCAGAGGCATGGCAGCAAGTGTTGCTGAATTAGGTCAGTTAGCGTCTATTTGGTGGTGGTCATTTATCGCTCTAAGCGCTGTTATCGTCTATGGCCTAGCCACACAAGGCACGTCAGGCATGGCCTATATGGTTAATACCTTTTTAGCGCCATTGTTGTTGTTAGTGCTACTCGCGCAATTATCACACTCGCAGTTGCAGCGTATTTTGGTGCTACTTGCTTACTTGTTGCTGTTTAATTCCTTACTTGCCGTGGGGGAGTACGTATTAAATACTCGTATAGTAAGCGTTGAGTTTGACTCCTTTGCTTTTTTTCGCTCAACCGCATTGATGACGCACCCCCTGAACAATGCCCTGATCACCGTGGCTTTAGCCTTGTTGCTCTGCTCCTACACTCGACTCCCCGCTTTTGCTTATATCGGCCTAGTGATCTTGGCGCTGTTTGCTTTTGGTGGGCGGGCAGCGTTAGCACTCTTTTGCCTTGGCGCCTTAGTGTGTGCCGTGCCCGCATTGTGGCGATTTTTGACCCGTGGTGTGGCCGTTGACAGGCGGTACCTAGCGGTACTTATGATGCTCGGCTATTTCGCCTTTATTGCTTTTATTGTGGTGCTTATTGAGTCGGGGATCACGGAACGTATCGCTTCGAAAATGTATATCGATCACAGTGCTACAGCGCGTTTAGATGTGTTTTATCTGCTTGAGCAGTTGAGCCCAAAAGAGTGGGTGTTCGGCGCTTCAGCGAGTTTGATGGCTGCTATCGAGTTTTATATTGATATCTCGGTTATTGAAAACTACCTCGTAGGATGGATTTTTAATTTTGGCTTGATTGGTGCTGTGCCGCTTTTTATCGCCGCTTTCTTGCCCCTAGGTTATTTCTTTTATCACGGGAACTTAGTCAGCCGTACCGCGATTGGTGTGTTTATGATTGTGGGGGTAACCAATAACTCATTAACAACAAAAACACCGGTATTGTTACTACTTTACTGTGCCTTGTTCTGTGCTTTAAAACTTCAACAAAAAGCCCAACAATCGACTCGGGCCCAAGGAGCTAGCCATGCTTGCGCGACTTAAGTCATCGTCTATTTATGCCCATTTACGGCAAATAAAGTACCGTCGCCAACGTCAGGCTTTAAACGCGCAACCTAAAACCACGCTGGCGCAGATGCGAGCGGTGTTGCTCGATGATTTGCAGATAGCGCAAGGGGATGCATTGTTAGTGCACTGTGGTTTTGGGTTTTTGCATGCTGATTTTACTCCCCAGCAATTGCTCGAGCTACTAAAGCAAATTGTCGGCCCTACAGGGACCTTGGCCATGCCATTTTACCCGCCAGGGTTGTCGCAAGATTGGCTAAAGGCCGGGCGTATTTTTGATAGCGCACATGTGCGTTGTGGCACCGGGATATTGGCGCAAACTCTAGCTGATGATGAGCACAGTCACATCAGTATCCACCCTATCAAAGCCGTTGCCGCTTGGGGCCAACACAGCCGATTAATTACCGCTCATCACCAGCGCAGCCAGACGCCTTATGATGCGCACAGTCCCTATTACTTGCTGGCACAATTGGAGCACTCCAAGTCCATCGGTTTGGGCGTACGTAATTGTTCGATGGTGCACTGTGCTGAAGACCTGTATGAGCAAGACCTGGGGTATCTTTATGGTGATAAGTCCTTTGCAGCAACGGTGATTCATGAAGGCAAACAACATCGCGTAACCACTTTTGTACATGACATTCGCGAGCCGCTGATGGAGTCGAGCACATTTTTTGATTTGCATTGTCCCCAATTGGTTACCTTAAGTCAGCGTTTAGTTTCGCCTTGTTATGCTATCGACAACTCTAAACTGTTGCCGCAATGCCAGCAGCTATTCGCGCAAAACATCTCAAGGAAGAAGAGCTAATGAAGTACATTTTGACGTTTGATTATGAGTTGTTTGGCAGTGGCAAGGGCGATGTGCTTAAGCACTTGGTCGCGCCCACAGACAAAATGCTCAAAATTATGCAACGGCTGGGAATACGCGCTACTTTTTTCATCGAATACCTTGAGCTCGAAGCGATTTTTAAAGAAGCCGACAGCGGCAACGCTCTTTTTATCGACGATGCCAAGCATATTAAAGCCCAGCTCGAGCGTATGGTGTCTCTAGGTCACGACTTACAATTACACCTGCACCCTCAATGGTATCAAGCACAGTACCGTCAAGGACAATGGCAGCTCAACTTTGACTGGTGGCGATTTTCTGCCTTGCCTTATCGCACCAGTGCTGATGGCACCCCAGGTCAGCTTGATTTATTGCTCGCCGGTAAAGCCTTTCTGGAAGCATTAATTCAGCCCCTCAACAGCGAATATCGTTGTCATGCTTTTCGTGCAGGTGGCTACAATATCGGCTTTAATCCGCAGAGTGTGAAAGCGCTAAGCGCTGCAGGCTTTGATACTGAATCATCTTTGTGCCCGGGCTTTTACGCCAATAAGGCCTTGTGTCAATACGACTACACCGATTGTGACTCATTCTTACCTCATCCTATGCCCGGCAGTGATGAGCCTACACAAGTCATCGAGTACCCGTTGCTTACGCTGCGCAGCTCGTTACCAGAAAAAAGCTCTCTGGCGCGTTTATACACGCGGTTATTTAATAAAAAATTAAAGCGCATTGGTTATCAGCGTAGCGTTAAGCCAGCTGCCCCTTTGCAGCCACACAAATTGACAAACAGTAACTTCGATGTGTGTCTAAGTAGCCGAGCACAAGTACAGCGATTTTTAGCTTTGGCGCAGCAAAAGTGCTTGTCTACCACCGTACTTATTGGACATGCCAAAGACTATTCATGGTTTTCTCCTTTTGCATACACGCTTAAACGAGCACAGCGTCAGGGTCAATTTATCACTCTCTCAGATGCGCGGGAGACGGTGTAAATGTATACGTCTCGTATGTACAAGCGCAGTCCGATTTGGCTGCAAAATGTGTTGGCCTCGGTCTATGGTGGTTTGCGTCAGAAGCTACGGGATAACCGACACACTCGCTCGCTAACAGCGCAGCTTGAACAGTTGCAATACGATGTGCACAAATGCGATGCCTATCGCCAAGCGCGGCTTGAAAAAATGCTTACACACGCGGCTCGCCGGGTTCCTTTTTATCGCGATAAAGGCACTGATTTAGGGCAATACAGTGTGATTGATAAAGCCACTGTCAAAGCTCAGCATCGTGATTTTCTAGACTCCGAACATCAAGGGGTCAAGATCAAAGGGGCAACCAGTGGCACCACAGGCAGTCCTTTAGTGATTTACCAATCGAAAGAATCGGTCATGCGTGAGCGAGCTTTTACTAATCGCCACCGACAGTGGGCGGGGTATCAAAAAGGAGATAAGCGAGCGTGGCTTCGCGGAGATATGATTGTTCCAGGTGAGCAACGAAAGGCGCCGTTTTGGCGTTATTCGTGGTTCGAAGATATGATCATGCTGTCTTCCTTCCATTTAACCACAGCTAATATGGCGAGTTATATTGACGCCATGGTGGAGTTTGGTGTTGATGTTATCCAAGCCTACCCGTCGTCGATTGTCAGCTTGGCAAAATATTTACAAAGTTGTGATACCTATTACCCGGCGCCATTAAAGTCAGTCATCACCTCATCAGAATCTTTAAGCGCCGAAGACCGAGCCCTGATTGAGTCACGCTTTAAGTGCAAAGTATTTGATTGGTATGGTCTATTTGAGCGTGTTGCAGCGATCGCCAATTGTGAGCATGGTAACTACCACCTTCTCAACGATTACGCTGAAGTTGAGTTGCACCATATCGATGATAACCGTTATGAACTGATCGGAAGCAACCTTAACAACTCTTTATTTCCACTCATTCGCTATCGCACGGGCGATTTTGTCCAGCTGAGCGATGAACAAAGCTGTCCCTGTGGTCGTCATTATCCTGTTATCAGCGCCATTGAGGGCCGCCAAGGGGATTACTTGGTGGCTGAACAAGGCCAGAAGGTCTACGTGCTTAACCATATTCCCAAAGGGGTTGACGGCTTACTAGGGTGTCAGTTTGTGCAACACCGCCCAGGCGCGGTCGAGGTTAGAGTGCAAATAGATGATAGGCGCTTTGATGAGCACCAGCGCCAGCAATTAATAAGCAATACCAAGGAGCGCTTGGGTCAAAGCATGCAGGTGAAAGTAACACCGGTATCGCAACTAGAAAAAACCGCATCGGGCAAGGTACGCCAAGCGCTTTGTAGCATTGAGGAATGAGGATGAAACAGTACAAAAATATTACGTTAGCCACCGCGCGAGGCGGCCAAGGCGGTATAGCTACGGTCTTGCATACGTTGGAATCTTCGGGGTTTTTCTCCCGCTGGCATGTAAAGCATATCGCCACCCATCAGCGTGACACGTCAAAGTTGGGCCTAAAACGGCTGTTTACTTTTCTCTTCGCCTATATCCAAACAGCGTGGACTCTATTGAGCTCCCGTGTGGCGGTGGCGCATATTCATATGGCATCGCGGGGCAGTTATCAACGCAAATCGCTGCTTATTAGATTGCTAAAACGCTTTCGAGTGAAGGTTGTGTTGCATTTGCATGGCGCCGAATTTCGTGAATTCTTCGAAAACGAATGTGACGCCCAAAAACAAGCCCATATTCGTCATACCTACGAGCTCGCTGATAAGGTGATTGTGCTCTCCACACAGTGGCAAAGCTGGGTTGAGAGCTTAGTTAATGACCCCAGTAAAGTGCAAGTGATATACAACGCCGTGGACTCTTTGCAATTAGGGACTGAGCGCACCGAGCCTGGATTGATTCTATTTTTGGGCCGTCTAGGCCAGCGCAAAGGGGTTGGAGATTTAATTACGGCATTTGCTGAGGTAAAAAAACAGTGTCCTAACGCACGCTTAGCACTCGGTGGCGATGGTGATATGGCCACCTTTAAAGCTCAGGTTGCTGAATTAGGGTTAGAGCAGGATGTTAGCTTTTTAGGGTGGATCAGTGGTGAGCAAAAGCTCGACTATCTTGCGCGAGCGGATATTTATTGCCTGCCTAGCTACAACGAAGGTTTCCCTATGGGGGTGCTCGAGGCCATGTCTGCGCAAAAAACCGTGGTCGCCTCCAGTGCCGGAGGCATACCTGACGCCTTGCAACATCAACATAGCGGTTTGATGTGTCCTGCCGGTGACGTTAAAGCGTTGGCCCAGTTGCTCATCAATGCCATTGGCGATCGTGGCCTTAACGCGCGATTAGCTGCTAATGCGAAACAACGCTTTGAAGACAACTTTTCCAAGCAAGCGGTGATCCCGCAGTTAGATGCCCTGTACCAGGAGCTACACGATGAACACTAAGACTGCTAACACACTGGCTCAGCAAACTTTAAATTTAGCGCAAGCGGATGATTATGCCGGCTATGACCCTTTTGATGGCCTGAACAGTCGACTGTTTTCTGTTGCTCCTATATTGCGCAAGAGCGTATTCGGGCTGGCATGGACGCAGCTGTTCAAACGCTCGCCCATCAACTTCAGGCCCTTATGCTTGGTGCCCAAGAAACGCAACCCCAAAGGCGTGGCATTATTTATCTTAGGCTTGGTGAATGATTATCAGCGCAGTGGTGAGCAAAAGTACGTGCATGAGGCACAACGTTTAGCCGACTGGTTACTTACGCAGAAATGCGATGAGCAGCAGTGGGGAGCGCCTTGCTGGGGGTATCACTTTGATTGGAATGCTCGGGCGTTTTATGTGCCCAAAGGCAAGCCCAATGTGATCACCACCCTGTATGTTGCCAAAGCTTTACATGCTTTTGGGCAAGTGACGAAGCAAGATAAGTACACACAGTGTGCAATGCAAAGCGCCCACTTTATGGTAGACCATTTATATACGCAGACCACGGACGAACAGGGGCGAGAGCAATGCTATTTTGCCTATATTCCAGGTGAGCCGGCATTCGTACACAATGCCAGTTTGTGGGCAGCGGCTTGGGTGGCGACCTACGCTGCGTACTATGATGACAGCCTATACGGCGACTTAGCCTTGCAGGTTGCGCGACAATCAGTACAGGCACAAAATGAGCAGGGCGCGTGGGTCTATGGGACACGTCATCATCATCAGTTCATTGACGGCTTTCACACCGGATATAACCTCGAGGCGTTGGATATTGTGCGTTCGCAATTGCAAACGACAGAGTTTGACGCAGCGATAGAACGTGGTTTGCAGTTTTATACTGAGCACTTGTTTGATAGCCAAGGCACGGCGAAGTACTATCACGATAACCCCTACCCACTGGATATGCACAGCGTCTGCCAGGCGCTATTAACTTTGCTAAAGGTTAACCCCAATGTCGAGCAACTGGCATTAGCGGATAAAGTACTGGCCCGCAGCGTGGAGTTGCTCTACGAGCAGCGCAGTGGCCGTTTTGTGTATCAAAAAGGCAAACGCTACACCAATAAAGTCAATTATATGCGTTGGACCCAGGCCTGGGTGTATTACAGCTTTAGTGAATTGGCGCTTGTGCAGCAGCGTACCCGCGTTGAGCAGGAGGCAGCGTGAGGCTTGCTGGGATTGACGCAATGCGCTCACTGGCGATTATTTTGGTCGTCGCGCAGCACACCTCTTTGATGGGCGACGACAAAACTGCCGTCGACTATCTATATAAAAATTTGGTCGCTAACTCATCGGTATTCTTTGTTGCTTTGTCCGCTTTTTTAGCGGCGCATATCAGCTGGCCGAAGCAGCGCTGGACTGATTTTATGCGCAAGAAAGAGGCGCTGTTGATTCCACCTTTTGTGTGCATCTCTTTGTTGGCGCTTACCAAAGCGTATTCTAAATGCACCTTAGGTTTGTACTGCCAGGATTATCAGCTTATAGAGGTGGGCTTAGGGGGAGCGTTATTCCCGCTTTGGTATGTGCCCTTTATTATGGTGATGTTCTCGCTTACGCCAATGCTCAAACTGTATCATGCTCAGTCGCTGTGGTTGCAGGCCCTAGTGTTAATCCCCTTATGCTACCTCTCCATGCGTATTGGGCGTCCGCAAGAGCTGACCCATCTCGCACATAATTTACTCTATTTTTTGCCTGCTTTTTTACTGGGTTTGAGCTGTGAAAAGCTGCACCGCTGTCGATCAGTATCGACAGCATTGATAGTCAGCTTAGCTGTGGCTGCTATTGGCGTATGGCTATATCAAAGCCTGCATTTACAGCAGTTTGGCAATGCCCATCATCCACGCTTAGGGTTGTATGCTGTTGATTGGCTGTTTGTGCAAAAAGCGATGCTCAGTTGCGTGTTGTTATTGTTATTAAGCGATTTACGCGTAGAGCAGTGGTTGCAAAAACACCCCAGTTTACTCAAGCCGCTGTCACAATTGGCGATGATGAGCTTTGGCATCTTCTTTATTCACGGCTTGTTTACCTACGAGTTGTATCTACTTACCAAACCCTTGGCACACATTAGCTATGTACTTAGCTCCGTGGTCGCAATGGCGCTGTGTCTTGCGCTTGCGTGCGGTGCGCTCACTATTGGCCAACGGCTTATCGGCAAGCGATACAGTCGCTATATTGCCGGATATTAAGGAGAAATCATGAAAAGAATTCAATTTTTAAATGCCCCTATGGATAGCGCCACAATGACGGAGACGGTAACGGTGATCCGCGATCATATTAAGGGCGGGCACTTTCTTCAGCACGTGGTGGTTAATGTCGCCAAATTGGTCAATATGCAACGTGATGCTGAACTCGCTGACTCAGTTAAAGCTTGTGACATCATCAATATTGATGGCATGGGTGTGGTCTGGGGAGCAAGAGCCTGTGGTCATGACATACCAGAGCGCGTTGCCGGCGTTGACCTGTTTCATGAGCTACTGGCAATGAGCGCCGAGCAACAATTCAGTGTGTTTTTACTTGGCGCTAAACCCGAAGTGGTGGCTCGTACAGCTGAGGTGGTGCAAAAGCAAAATCCGCAATTAAATGTAGCGGGGTATCACCATGGCTATTTTTGGGATGATGAGCAGGCTGTGGTTGAGAAAATAAAGGCATCCGGTGCGCAGCTACTTTTTGTGGCCATCACCTCGCCGAAAAAAGAGAACTTTATCAACCGCTGGCAAGACCAGCTCGGCGTCAACTTCGTTATGGGCGTTGGCGGCACTTTTGACGTTGTTGCTGGTAAAGTAAAGCGGGCGCCAAAGTGGATGCAAAATGCGGGGTTGGAATGGCTATATCGCGTTTTGCAAGAACCCGGACGAATGTGGAAACGCTACCTTGTTACGAATAGCCGCTTCGCTTATTTGTTAATGAAAGAGCGCATGACAAATAGATGACAGCGCTTATAGTTAACCCGTTGTTCATGGTTAAATGTTTATTATAGATAAGTTAGTTAAATCTATTTTACTTGGTGGGATTGTGGATTATAATTTCACCTGTTACTAGGATGGCTGAATTTAAGCTTGGAGCACCCATGACCAGCGATAAAACATTTAAAAATAACCCAACCTCCAGCGGTGTTTTCTACCGCTTGATGGATTTGTTTTCGATCACTGCCGGGCTCTTTATAGCCGCTGCTATACGTGGCGTAGAGCTGGATCAGCATTACCTAGTAGCATTTCTTATCTTGATGATCTGCTACCTCTACACTGCGGAAGTTTTTAACGTCTATCGCAGTTGGCGAGCAGGTAAGTTTCAGCATATGGTGAGCTGGTCTTGGCTCTCTTTAGTTATTGCAAGTGGTGCATTATTCATCTTTGCTTTTGGTTTTAAGTTTAGTGAAAATTTGTCACGTTTAACTTTATTTATTTGGTTTCTTAGTTCATTTATATTTCTGTTTAGTTGGCGGTTGTTTATTCGTTTATATAAAGTAAATAAACGAAAGCTTGGTTTTAGCTTAAAACGAGTCGCTATTATTGGCGCGACCGAGTCAGGGGCCAATTTATTTAGGGAAATAAGTCAGCATGATGAGTTGGGCTTTGATTTTGTGGGCTTTTTTGAAGACCGCCAACCAGATAGAGTATTCGAGCAGTTGCATTTCCATGTTCAAGGAGCAATTTGTGAGGCCGTCAACGCTGCTCGTCGCGGTGAAGTCGATGTTCTGTTCATTGCTCTGCCGATGAAAGCCGACAAGCGTATTGCCGATATCTTGCGGCAACTTGGGGATACCACTGTTGACGTCCACTTTGTCCCTGACTTTTTACTCTCGAACTTGATTCATGCGCGCATCGACCATGTCGGAGGGTTTGATACCCTAAGCGTGTTTGAGTCGCCTTATTTAGGTGCGCGAGAATTTATCAAACGCTCTGAAGATATCGTCGTCGCGGCGTTAATCCTACTGCTCATCTCACCACTGCTTATCGCTATAGCAATTGCAATTAAATTAACCTCTGCGGGGCCAGTGTTGTTTGTACAAGATCGGTATGGCCTCGGCGGCGAGCGCATTCGGGTATGGAAGTTCCGTTCAATGAAAGTAATGGAAAACGATGCTGTGGTGCGTCAAGCGACGAAAAACGACGCACGCATTACCCCCATCGGTGGGTTTTTGAGGCGCACCAGTTTGGATGAATTACCGCAGTTTTTTAATGTTTTATTCGGTGATATGTCCATTGTCGGCCCTCGCCCGCATGCTGTGGCACATAACGAGGAATATCGTAAGAAAGTCGAGTTTTATATGATCCGTCACAAGGTTAAGCCTGGGATCACAGGTTGGGCACAAATTAATGGCTGGCGCGGTGAGACAGACACCTTAGAGAAAATGGAAAAGCGGGTAGAGTTCGACCTCCAATACATTAAAAGTTGGTCTTTGTGGTTTGATATAAAAATTATATTTATGACTATTTTCAAAGGCTTCGTTGGAAAAAATGCGTATTAATATCAGGGAGTGGAGAATGAGAAAGTCGATGCTGGCAGCAGCGTTATTGAGTGCGACAACAGCCCATGCAGCGATGCCAAAGCCAGGCAGCTATATCACCCAAAATGGCCTTGAATTAACGCCCAAGCTCAGTGTTGGCGCGATGTACGATGATAATATTTTCAGTACGGCCAACAATGAACAAAGCAGCATGATTTACACTGCCACGCCAGAGTTAGAGATGGCGTATGATGACGGCATTAACCGGCATCAGCTTACCACACGGTTAAGCTCAGCAGCCTATATTCAAAGTAGTGCAGACAATTATACCGGTGGTCATATTGGTTACTTGTCTCACTTTGAACCGTCACGACGTCATCGCTTCAATGTGCGTGTTGACGCTGATTGGAATGTTGAGCGCCGTGGTGAAGGCCTGTCTGAAGGACAACCTAATGCCTTTGCTGAGCCGCTCACTTACGAGCAGCAGAATTACCACGCCGACTATGAGTTTGGCGCACAAACAGCGATGTACCGTGTTAAGTTTGATGCGGGTTATTACAACAAAAACTACACGCGTTTTGAGACCATTACGCAGTATCGTGATTACGACAAAGCAAATTTCGGCGCCACACTTTACTTTAATTCACAATCACGCTCAGATGTGTTCGTCTCCGTACATCAAAACAACTATCGCTACGATGTTGTTGACATCAATGGTGTCACTCGCGATTCCGATGATTATCAGGCTTATGCTGGGTACAGCTGGGAAGCAACGGCGCTAACAGAAGGTGAGATCAAAGTCGGTTATCAAAAAAAGGACTTTGCTAATGCTGCCCGTGAGAACTTTTCTGGGGTCAGTTGGCAGGCCAAGATTAAGTGGCAGCCGCTGACTTATAGCCACTTTCGCTTTACCACTTCACGCAGTGCTCGCGACCCTTTAGTTGAAGGCGATTATGTTCGTGAGACGTTCTACGAGGCGCAGTGGGTGCACCAATGGCGTGAAAACCTGCAAACTAAAGTGGCGTATTCGTACACCGATGATGAGTTTGTCGGTGTAAGCCGTCAAGACTCGCTACGCGGGCTCACTTTGGCGATGGATTACGCGTTGAGCCCAAGCGTGGTGCTATCAAGTTATTACGAACTGCGCAATGACAACTCTACTCGCGACGATTTAGCCTTTGACCGCAATCGCATTGGTTTGACTGTACAGTTTGCGTTGATGGGGAGTCGTTAATGCGGTGGCTAGCTGCAGTGCTGCTGGCACTATGTAGTCAATGGGCGGTTGCCAACAGCGATTATAAGCTCGGGCCGGGCGATCAAGTGCAAATTAGAGTGTTTGGTCAGCCGGATCTTAATATAGATGCTTTATTAGGCAAAAGTGGCGTAGTCAGCTACCCCTTTTTGGGTGAGCTTACCTTGACAGGACTCACAGTAAAAGAAGTGGAGCAGCTGATCTACAGTGGCTTGAAAGGCGACTACCTCGTTGAGCCCAATGTCTACGCCCAAGTGGTCAGCTACCGACCTTTCTATATTCATGGCGAAGTTGAAGAGCCTGGTGCCTACCCCTATCAACCAGGACTGACGGTGGATCAAGCTATCGCCTTGGCCGGTGGCCTCACTGAGCGAGCCTCCACAGACAAAATCTTTTTGCTCAGTGAACAGCAGCAACAGGCAAAGCGCAGTAAAGCGTCTTTGCAATCTCAGGTCGCCGCCGGTGACACCATAAAAATAGAGCAACGGTTCTTCTAATTTCAGGGTAGAGAATGAAAACAGCAACACGCAATACAGGCGCCGCTGAGGTTGTGACTCTGGGCTATTACTTAAAAGTCATTAACAAGTTTAAGTGGCGCATTGCGCTCTTGGCGATTCTAGTTACCACCCTAGCTATGGTGTGGGCGCTGCAATTGACTCCTTCATACCGTGCTAGCGCCACCTTACTTATTGAGGCGCAGCAGCGTAAAGCGGTCAGTTTTGAAGAGGTCTATGGTTTAGATGCCTCAAAAAAAGAGTACTATCAAACCCAGTATGAAATTCTGCGCTCCAGAGCCATAGCCAGAGATGTGATAGAGCAATTGAACTTGCTTGAGCATCGAGATTTTCAACCCAAGCCTAGTATGCTCAGTTGGGTTATGAATGATATTAAGCAATGGGTGAAGCAATATATTCCACAAAAGCCACAGACACTGCCAAGCACCGCCGATGCGCAGCAAGCTTACGAAAAACGAATGCAGAAAATTATCACCGCGTTTTCGCGGCGGCTGAGTATTCATCCGATCCGTAAAACCCAGTTGGTGGTTATCGCCTATGAGTCGAGCGATCCGGCGCTGGCTGCTGATGTCGCCAATGCCGTTGGTGAAGCGTACATTACTCATGCGATGCAAGCGAAAATGGGCATTGCTAAACAGGCTTCGGGGTGGTTAAACGACCGCCTAAGTATCCTGCGAGAGCGCTTGGATAAGTCCGAACAGAAGCTGCAAAGCTACCGAGAGCGTGAGGATTTAGTTGATATTGAGGGCGTTGTAGGGTTAGTGCGTCGTGAATTAGAGCAAACCGCGCAACAATTGGTGGAAGCGAAGCGTAACCAAAGCGAGCTTAACGCGATTATGCGCGTGGTGGATGAGTATGGTCGTGATGACATTGCCAGGTTGGAATCGATCAACGAAATCACCACTCACAAAGTGATTCAAGACGTGAAGCGCGAGGTTGTGACCGCGCAGCGCAAAGTGAGTGAACTACGACAAGTATATGGCCCTAAACACCCTAAAATGATTGCCGCGCGAGCGGAGCTTGCTACTGTGCAGGAAAACTTATCGGCACAAATTCGCTCTTTGGTGATGGGCTTAGAAAAAGAGATGCGCACCGCCAATAGTACGGTGTCAGCGTTACAGCAAGATGTGGAGCAATTGCGTCAGCGTTTTCAAATGCTAACGCGTAAAGAAACTGAGTATCACCAGCTCAAACGCGAAGTGGAAACCAACCGCAATATCTATGATACCTTTTTATCGCGCTCCAAAGAGACCGAAGTCACCAGTGATTTCAATTCGCCAATCGCGCGGTTTACCGATTATGCCTACCAGCCTACGAATCCAGCGAAGCCGAATCGTAAGTTAATCGTCGTATTAGCCTTCGTTGCGACCTTAGGTTTCGGTATCGTGCTGGCGTTTCTAACCGACGCGCTAAACGACACGCTGAACAACGCTGAAGAAGTAGAAAATAAGCTCGGTCAGCGACTGCTAGGAGTGTTGCCGAGTTTACCCTCATCAAAACGTAAGCCGCTGCCAACGCACACCTTCTTTGATAAAGGTAAGTTGGCTTTTGCGGAGGCGGTGCGCACCTTTAGAACGTCGCTGGTACTCAGTCAGATGGACCGTGACAATCAAGTGATTGAAGTGACTTCATCGGTGCCGGGTGAAGGGAAGTCAACCACGTCCATCAACCTCGCTTTCTCGCTCGGGCAAATGGAAAAAGTATTATTAATTGATGCTGATATGCGTCGTCCTTCGCTGGCTGGGCGCTTCTCTCTTCCGGCGTACCAGCCAGGGCTGGCGAATGTCCTTGCGAACACTCAGCAGCTTGAGGAGTGTATTCACGTTGATGAACAGTCGAACATTCACGTGTTGTGTGCTGGGCAAATCCCATCTAATCCGTTAGAGCTACTCAGTAGCGAAAACTTTAAGGCCCTGTTGGCACACTTGCGCCAGCAATACGATTATATCGTGCTTGATACGGCACCTTTAGAGGCGGTGAGTGACGCGCTTGTTGTTTCCCAGCACAGTGATTCAGTGATCTATGTCGTTAAATCAGGATCGACACGTCAGGGGTTAGTGAAGGCCGGGCTACACCGCTTAATTGATGCTAAAGCAAACGTTTGTGGGGTGCTGCTAAACCAAGTTAATGGCAAACAAAAGCAGGGTCATAATGCCCATTATGGCTACTACGATAGCCATGGATATACCCAAGCAAATGCACCAACGTAAGGCTTGCTATGATTGATATTCACAACCATGTGTTGGCTGGGATAGATGATGGACCGCAGCAGTGGCAACACAGTATCGCCATGCTCGAACAAGCTAAGGCGCAAGGGATCTCCCATGTGGTTGTCACACCGCATCTGCACTTTGGTCGCTTTGACAACACCCAACCCGTAATCGCGCAAAGTTTTGCGCGGTTGCAGCAAGCTATACGTGAGCAACAGCTCGATATTCACGTTGCTTTTGCCAGTGAAGTGCGCATTGACTCGCAAATTATGGCAGCCCTGGCCAGGGACCTCATTGCGCTATTTCATGGTCAAGGCCCAGAGCGGGCAATACTCTTAGAATTGCCGCACTCGCATGTACCTCTCGGTGCCGACAAGCTGATCACTTGGTTAAATCGCCAAGGCTTAACAGTGGTGCTGCCGCACCCTGAGCGCAATAGAGAAATTAAGGCGAAGCCTCATTTGCTGGCACGATTTAAGCGCTTAGGGTGCTTAATTCAAGTGACGGCAGGGAGTTTGCTAGGGGATTTTGGTGATGACAGTGAAAAACTCGCAGTGCATTGGCTAGAGCAGGGTGACGTTGACCTGATAGCCAGTGATGCCCACAGTTGCGAACGTCGACCTTTTCGCCTAGCGCAGGCCCGTGAGCGCTCTGAGCAACTGGTCGGCAAGGAGCTGGCCCAACGCTACACCAAGGAGAACCCATGGCGTCTATGCCAAGGTCTATTTTAGCTCGGTTAACTCCTCGGCACTTGGCAGCCACCGTGCTTATGCTGATCAGTATTGGCTTGGCAGCGGGCTCCATTGCTGCCTTGCAAGGCAATCTAGCCTATTTACAAGGTAAAACATTGCTGTCGCACTTGCAGCTGCAACAAAATGAGTTGGAGCCAGCCGTCGGCTCGACCCATTACATGCGCGCCCACATGCGTCTGCAGCGCGCTGCTGAGCTCGTTCCTAACCATGCTCAATACCACACGATTCAGGCGCAGCTATCATTGTATGGCTTTGCGCATGGCTATGCCGATGGCGTTGAACTGCGAACTGCTAAAGAACAATTATTGCACTCACTGAGCTTGCGACCGAGCTGGCCGTATACTTGGCTGGAGTTGGCAAAAGTAAGCTATTCTCTGGATGGAATCAACGATTCGGTGTGGCAGTATTTAAAACAGGCGCAACAATATGGGCCCTTTATAAAAGAGGTTAATATCACCAGTGTTGAGTTTTACCTTTTATATTACGCTGAACTCAACGCCGAGCAGCGCCAAGCACTGCGTACTCAGCTGCAACGAGCATTAGTGCAACGAGATGGTGCCTGGCTATTGTGGGAACGAGCCCAACTGCGAATGCGCAAAACCTTGTTATGTCATGAAGTGGCGAAACTGCAACAGCAGCATCAAGTCATGAATAACCTTTGTAAGCGTGCGCAAGCCAATTTTGCCAGTGTTGCTGATAACCCAGCATAAGCTGGTGTTGGCGACTCTCGAAGTGTTGTGCCTGGTCTTTTTCATTGCAAAAAGGCCCAGCATGGCACAGTGGGCAATAGTTGGTATCATCTAAATAACGCGGGCGGTGATAGGGAAAGTCAACGTTTTTGGGGTTCAGCGCGTAGCTGTAGGTGACTCCCTTGGTGTCTTTGACATGTTTATTGCGGTCCACGTTGCGGATACGGTATCCGGGGAAATCATCAATATTAAAGGGCTGCTCACCGACATACTGTATATCAAGACCAGTACATAGGGCGTGGTCAAGACCCCAATGACTGTAAGGCTTGACGTCTTTTGAGGTGATATAACAAAGCCCGGCGCCGTTTTTAGCTAGGCCATAGGCGCTACCATAGCGTAAAAATTGGTGTAACAGGGCACGATTCAAGGTGTTGAGGCCACCTTGTTGCTGCGCTGCAGCAAAGGCGCTTTTAGAACCGAGTTGGCTGAGCAATGGAAACTGAAAAATGATGACATCAAAGCCCGTGCTAAGGCGTTGCCAGCAGGCCTGGTTGGTCACATCAAAGCTGAAATACAGCGGTACCTGGGCTTGGCGTAACTCATCAATGCCGTGACTGGAATACTTCTCTCGCAGTACCGCTTCTGAGTCATACACCGAACCGACGATATGGGCGTCTGCAAAGCGTCGTTTAAGCGCCCGGGTAAAGGTTAAATCGCCGTCGCCGACCGTTAAAATACGCCACTGAGCACTTAAGTACATCGTTACTCGTGACTCTGCGGGGCATTGGAGCGGGGTTGCAACAAATAGAGCCGAGCTTTCAGTGATTCAATAGCCACCTGGCGGATAATTAAACGCAGGGCCACAAAAGCGGCAATGGCAAAGTGGATAGGGCCGTGGGTAAGACCAAGCTCAGGCTGATAAATTAATGCTCCGAATAAAATAAACAAACACACCAACCACGCATCTATAAATTGGTTAGCATAAAAGTGCAGGGTGCCTTCGTGCTTATGGTCTTTTTTAATGCGTACCGAGCAAAAAAACGGCACAACCTTTACCTTGAATGCGGCGTTTTTTTCACTGAACTGTTCGCCCAACTGCTCAAGGGCACTGCGTAAATCGTCAATCATGGCCATCTCACCGAAAAATCAGAGCGCGCAGTGTACTGTATTGCTGTGAAGCTGTCTAAGGTCTGTCGAGCATGGCGGCAATCATCAGCAAGTGACACACAAATACCACTGAGGTAAGCACAAAGCGCATCTTGCGATAGTCCTTGTGGTGCTCCGCCCATTGCGGCTGTTTTACTTCAATGGCCAGCACCAACCAAAAACTGGCGCTTAACCACGCTAATGTGAACAGCTCATTGCCCAGCGCCAACAGCGGCAGCGGGATGGTGGGAATAACGACAGCAATGGCGCGCCCATAGCTTTGCTCACCGGGGCGCCATAACTGACCGGCAAGGAAGCTCATAATCGCGATGCCATAATAAATGAACATGGTGCCAGCGTACTCAGTGCGACCACTGAGCATGCTCCATCCAACCAAGGCTAAAAACGGCAGTAATCCTAAGTAACCTAATTGGATATGATTGATATAACGGGCAATAGACAAAGTAGACCTCAGCGCGGATGCTTTTCTTAATTGTACGTGGCGCAGGTTAAAGAGTTCAATGAGTTCAGGCGAAAAAGCCATTAACGGTCTGAGAAATCGCAGTAAGTCTAAGCGTCAATCATATTTATCGATGGTTGTAATCGAATCAATCTGTTTTATTTGTTAAAGCACAACCTCTATCTTATTCATCAACGCAGCGGCACACGCCGCTAATTATTTAAAACTGATGACAGACAACATGAGGTAATTTATGAGCAACTCATTGATCAACACTAAAATCCAACCTTTTAACGCAACGGCTTATCACCAAGGTGACTTCGTTGAGCTAAGCGAGCAAGACCTATTAGGCAAATGGTCAATCGTGTTTTTCTACCCAGCGGACTTTACTTTCGTATGTCCTACCGAGCTAGGTGACTTGGCTGACTACTACGCTCAATTGCAAGAAATGGGTGTTGAAGTTTATTCAGTGTCTACGGACACCCACTTCACCCACAAAGCGTGGCACGATTCTTCTGAAACCATTAGTAAAATTGAGTTTCCAATGATTGGCGACCCAACCGGCAAAATCACTCGCAACTTCGGTGTGATGATTGAAGAAGATGGCCTAGCGCTACGCGGTACTTTCGTTATCAACCCTGAAGGCGAAATTAAAGTGGTTGAAACGCACGACCTAGGCATTGGCCGCAGCGCTAAAGAGTTAGTACGTAAAGTACAAGCGGCGCAGTACATCGCTACTCACGACGGTGAAGTATGCCCAGCCTCTTGGCAGCCAGGTGAAGAAACGCTTGCACCTTCGCTCGACCTTGTCGGCAAAATCTAATAGCGCCTAAATCGCAACATTCGGGCGGTGGCAACACCGCCTTATTTTTCTAACGCTTGAAGAGGCTAACCATGTTAGACAGTACCATTAAGAATCAATTATCAAGCCATTTTAGTGCATTGACGGGCAATATAGAGCTGGTTCTAGCCCTCGATGAAAGCAATAAAAGTAAAGAATTAGACACCTTGGCCAACGATTTGGCCGAGTTGAGCCCGCGCATTAGTATACGGCAAGACCACCAAGCAGCGCGACGCCCTGCGATGCAAGTACTCGGCGAGCAAGGCACCTCGATTACATTCGCTGGGGTCCCGATGGGTCATGAGTTTACTTCATTAGTGCTCGCTGTACTGCACAGCGGCGGTGTGGCAACTAAGGCCGATGAGGCGCAACGCACGCAAATCCAGGCCTTAGATAAAACCCTTAATTTTGAAATTTATATCTCGCTGAGCTGCCAAACCTGCCCAGGCGTCGTGCAAGCGCTCAATACCATGGCGGCTTTGAACCCTCGGGTGAATGTGACCATGATAGACGGTGCCTTGTTCCAAGAGGAAGTAGAGCTGCGCAACATCATGGCGGTGCCTACGGTGTACTTGAATGGCGAGCTATTTAGCCAAGGCGCTATCAGCCTCAATGACATTCTTAACAAAGTCGATGAGGGAGCTGCGGCGCGCCAAGCCGAACTATTGAATGAAAAAGACCCTTATGACGTATTGGTAGTCGGCGGTGGTCCTGCAGGTGCATCGGCTGCTATCTATGCGGCGCGAAAAGGGCTGCGCACCGGTATTGTCGCTGAGCGCTTTGGTGGCCAAGTAGCCGATACCATGGCCATTGAAAACTTTATCTCGGTCAAAGCCACAGAGGGCCCGAAACTGGTAGCTCAGCTAGAAGAGCATGTGAAAGAATATAATGTCGATGTCATCGATAATCAGCGCGCCGCACGTTTAGACAGCGATAGCCGCGCCATCACCTTGGATAATGGTGCCACACTGCAAAGCAAATCCCTGATCCTCGCCACGGGGGCACGCTGGCGGGAAATGAATGTGCCAGGTGAGCGTGAATACCGAGGCCACGGGGTTGCTTATTGCCCGCACTGTGATGGTCCGCTCTTTAAAGGTAAGTCGGTAGCGGTGATTGGTGGCGGTAATTCAGGCATTGAAGCAGCGATCGATTTAGCCAACATTGTTGAGCATGTAACAGTACTTGAATTTGCCGATACCTTACGTGCTGACGACGTGCTGGTTAAAAAGGCGCAAAGCCTTACTAATGTCACCATCATTACCCATGCGGCGACCACCGAAATTGTTGGCGATGGCAATAAGGTGACCGGTCTTAATTACACCGACCGCGAAACACAACAATCGCAGCATGTAGCCTTAGCCGGCGTATTCGTACAAATCGGCTTAGTGCCTAATACCGAGTGGCTGAAAGACAGTGGTCTGGATTTAAGCTCTTTTGGTGAAATAACGATTGATGATAAAGGCGCGACTAATCTGCCTGGGGTCTTTGCCGCTGGGGACGCCACCACCACGCCTTTTAAGCAAATCATTATTGCCATGGGCGCAGGAGCCAGTGCCAGCCTTGGCGCCTTTGATTACTTAATTCGTCACAGCGACGACCAAGCGCAAAGTGATGCCGCTTAAAGTAGATACTGCACACACCCTGAAATCTCCAGATGTGTAGTCCCCAAGCCGCTCAATGAGCGGCTTTTTTCCTGTGCTGTGAAATTGAAAGCAGCTGCCAATGCAAGCGGTAAAGCTGATTGTGCCTGTCCCCCTACCGATTAAGTGGTTTTATTTGAATGCCGGCAACTTATACTTATACCGCGCTACCGGTGTTGTTAGCTGTCATTTTTCAGTTTATTTTTCATTGCGTTACCTTCATTAGCGAATTTCAATTTTACAAGGTATGCTAGCGTGTAAAGCAGGGACAATACCTGTTAGTCAGACCGTCGGCGGAGGATTAATGCCACATTTTGTAATGGATTGCTCACAGGACATCTTCGTCTCCCATGATGAAGCCTTTATTATTGAACAACTTTTTTTGCAAGCTTGTGCTACCAATTTGTTTGATGAACGTGATATCAAAGTCAGAATAAATTCTTTCGAAAAATACTCTGTAGGTAATAAGCGAGAGCCCTTCATTCATGTTTTCGCCTCCATCATGCAAGGCAGGACGACTGAGCAAAAGGCGATGCTATCGCAGCAAATGGTATCAAAGCTGGTAACTTTATTTCCGAATGTTCCGAATATCGCCATGAACATCAGTGACTTTGAAATGGCCACTTACTGTAATCGTACAATGGTGTAACTCGTCACATTACCCAAACCTATGGTGGCATTCAGTGCTCGCTTTGGACAAATTTGCCAATGAGTCGCTTGAATTCAATCGCATTACTGGCTTCGAGGAACGCGGTTGGGTCTTTATAAACATGTTATATGAATTAACCGAAAACGGAGTTTTCAATGAAAAAATACCTATTCTTTGCAGTATCAATGTTGGTTTCAGCATCGCTATCCGCCAAAGAGACAAAAATTGATCTAAATGAACTTGCTCAAAAGTATTTCGATACCATGGTTGCCACGCAAAGCCCAGGAGCAACAAAGAAAGAGCTGGAGACCCATCTTAATTTACTTACAGAGGATGTTGGGCATTCGCACTTACCTTGGGTGACAGATGATTCGCGCTTAGCAAATGGCAAAGAGGCAATGAGAAAAGGGATGACTTTTTATCTTGGCGCCCACAGCGAATACAATGCAGAGCTATTGGATGTATTTACATTTAACCACTCAGCCGTTGCTATAAGATATAAAAACTACGCTAAGGGCACCCATCCTGAAAATAATCAACCGATAGAATATAGCCAAGTCATGATGGAAGTATTGGAAATTGAAGACGGCAAAATTGCGGTAATAAGAAAATACCATGAGTAACTTTGCCCATTGAGTAGGGTGCGAGGCCTTAAGGAGAGAAAATGAAGTACCTGTATGTTTAGATGGCAAAAAGGCCGCCAGAAAAGCGGTTATGAGAAAATGTTGCTGGCAAGGGCATGGTGGCCGCTAAAATTCGATGTTTACTTGCTCAAGTTCCCACAAGGCTGTGAGGTGCCCACGCACACTGACAAAGTAACCGCAGGCCGGCATTATCGGCTTAATATTATCCTCAAACAAGCACGCTGTGGCGGTCAGTTTGTTTGTAAATCGCCTATTTACAGCTCTAAACGAATCAAGTTATTTCGCCCCGATATCAGTGAGCATGCAGTTACTAAGGTCACCTCAGGAAATCGTTATTTGTTAAGTATTGGTTGGGTTCGTGACCATTAAAAGACCAACTGTCGTCCATCGTATTCATCACATACGGGTTAGCGTGAATCGCTAATCACACTCGTTTTTACATATTATCTCGGGGTGAGAACAGTAATTTTTTAAACTGGATTGGCGCATTTGCTTATCTTCGAAAATAATTAAGTAGCAACTGCTGTTGCATGAAGTGCATGGATAGGCACAAAAATCTTAGTTTAAATTACGAGGGTGTCCCATGCTCAATACCATGTCTGTGAAGATGCGACTGATTATTTTGTCCATAATTCCAATTGTATTACTTATTATTTCAGCGGCGCTGAGTATGTCTCAACTTAATACCATTGGCGAGGGCGTTGACAGTATTTATAAAGATAGGGTGGTGCCATTAAAGCAAATTAAAGTGGTGTCAGATAATTACGCGGTCAACATTGTCGATTTATTGCATAAGTATCGCGCTGGCGTTATCGACAAATCGCAAGTTATATCTTTGATTGAACAGGCGAAAGCCACCGCGCAGCAGCATTGGCAGGACTATTTACAAACCAAACTCACAACCGAAGAGCAGCGCTTAACCGAAGACGTGGATGAGTACCTCGCACCGGTGGTTGAGAAAATTGATGCGTACATGCGGGCCATAGAAAATGGCACCTTTAAAGCGATGGACCAATCGCAGTTTGTAGCCGACCTTTACAGTGTTTTTGACCCACTCAGTGGCAGCTACGCGGCACTTATCGATTTGCAGCTATCAGAAGCGCAGCGGTTTCGCGACAGTGCCGATGAGCAAGTTTCCCACGTCACCACCTTGTTGTTAGTTTTTATCATCTTGACCATTGCCTTTATGGCCTTATTGGCTTGGTTTATCTACCGCTCTATTCATGGGCCTTTGAGCCACTTGCAGGGCACCATTCAAACCATTGCCGAGCAGGCCGATTTGACCCTGCGTGCCAAAGTCACCGGGAAAGACGAAATAGCCACTACAGCTGAGCACTTCAATCATATGCTTAGTCGAATTCACACTTTGGTTACTGACGTCACGGGTGCGACACTGACGTTGTCATCGGCGTCAGAGCAAATGCAAGCGATCAGTGCGCAGGTAGCCTCGACTGCAACCCAGCAAGAGCAACAAAGTGCGATGATAGCCACCGCCATAACGCAAATGAGTGCAGCGATTCAAGAAGTGGCTCAAAACGCGCAAAATACCTCGCAGCATGCTGCATCTGCTGATGGCTTGGCCGAGCAGGGCAGTCAAACCATCGATGATAACCTTGAGGCTATTCGCACCTTATCTCGTATTGTTGCGCAAAACGCCCAATTGATTGGTGAGTTGAATGCCCAGTCAAATGAGATCAACCAAGTGGTGCTTATGATTCAAGGGGTGGCTGAGCAGACCAACTTGCTAGCGCTGAATGCTGCCATTGAAGCTGCCCGCGCCGGAGATTCAGGGCGTGGCTTTGCGGTGGTTGCTGATGAAGTGCGTACACTGGCACACAATACTCAACAGGCCACAGAAAACATCAATACCATGATCGCCAAGCTGCAGGATATGGCTGGCCAGGCCGTGGCAGCAATGCAGAGTGCCGATGACAGCGCCAAAGAAAGTGAGCATCATAGCCAAGAATCGGCAACCGCCATTAACCGTATTCGTGAAGCGGTCGCTGACATTGCCGATATGAATTTACAAGTATCTACAGCCACCGAAGAGCAAACGACAGTGGCTGCTGAGATAAGCCAAAATATTAATGAATTTAACGACAGCATTACCAGCGTATCGCAAAGCTCACAGCAAAACGCCGATGCCAGTAAAGAATTGGCGCAGCTCGCTGATAGCCTGCAACAGCAAGTGAAAGCTTTTGTGGTCTAAATACGTACTCGCTAATTGATGCTTAGCCGCTGCAAATAGTCTAGCCCTTGCTGACAGCCTAGAGTGTAGCCGTGGCGTAATTTGGCCGCATCACGTGTGGTTCTGCCCACAGCAAACTCTGGTTCCGGGGCAATGACCTCGATATGGCAATCCGGCGGTGGTGAGTGGATAAATTCTAAGCTTTGGTTATATCCCTCTGCTCGGCGGCTCGAGGCACTGATCAACGCCGGGGTATCGCGCAGTAGGCGTCGTGTTACCCAGTGTGAGCGACTCGGTTTTTTGCGATAGCCCAACGGCTGGGACAAAATCACGGTAATGCGTTTCGCTCCTTCTAAGTAAGCCTGTTGCACGGGGATGGAATCGCTCAGACCCCCATCGGTATATTGCTTATCGCCAATTTGCGGGTAATCGCGATAGGCCAAAGGCAACGCACAAGAGGCTTTTAAAATCGCTTCTAAATTATCGGCGTTGGCTTTTAAATACTCAGCTTGACCGTTGGCGATGTTGGTGGCCACCACATAAAATGGTGCGACTTGCTTCGCAAATGTCGCTAAATCTAAGCGGATATCAGCAATGGTCTGTTGCCATAGCCAATCCAAATCAAACAGGTGCCCGCCGCGTGCAAAACGTAGGTAATTAATAAATTCAGGTCGGCACGAGTAATCCGTGATCACCTTATAGTTGCGCTGGTGTTGTTGGCACAAATAAGCGGCGATATTGGTTGCGCCAGCGGACACTCCAAAATACATATCAAAGGGCTGGTAGTGCTGTTGCAGCCACGTATCGAGTACGCCGGTGGCAAAAATGCCACGCATCGCGCCCCCTTCAACAACAAGGGCATGGCTTAGAGATGAATTGGAGATAGGTAAAACCCTGCATACGCTTTTATTTATTACCTCAGCAACTTAGCATGAATTTTATTTGCGCAGCAATGGGCAATAAGGGCAAAAGGCGGTGTATAGGGCACCGCCATAAAAGTGATCAACGATTGGTAACCGCATCCTTACCATCGACATAGTGTTTAACGTCGCTGGCTTTACCCGCTTGTTCACGCAACAAATAGAAGCAGCCGCGAGAACCTGGATTGTCGGAGTAGCCTTGAATGCCAACAACGGCATCTTTAGTCACATTACCCACGTACTGCAAAGTCGGGTAGCTATCGAAAGAGATGATCACCAATCCCTCCTCTTGCCACCAGTTACCGCCTCCGTATGGGTAGCTCCATGTGCCATCGGCATTAATTGTAAATAACGCAGCGGTAATCGGCGTTGAGCCCGCAGTATTACAATTCCAATTGACATGGTTGCGCCAAGTACCGACTACCGAGGTCGAAGACGCAGCTAATACAGAGGAAGTTGAAGCAAGAGATAGGCCGATAACACAGGCCACAGTAGAGAGTGATTTCACTAGTTTCATAATTATATTTCCTTATATAAATGTGTTTTTGCGTTTTGGTTACACACAAGAGCAATCCTTCAGTCCTGTTGTGTCGCCACGCGACTTTGAGATTAGCTAAAAAAAGCATAGTTTCAATGCTGATTTAACAAAAAAGTTACATATGGATGATTTTTAGGGAAATTTAGTTATCGATATGACCGGCAAGTTAGAGCGGTGATTGGTTCCAAAGCGGGCAGTTGGTGCCTATCACTCTTTTATGAGCAGTTCTTGTGCATTCACAATGGGTGGTGATGAAAACGGGTGTAATATAGTCGCAAAACAAGTACAATTGCGACTATATATCATTCCCGAGTATCATCCGGCGCGCATGACCGACATCACCACACACCAGGCTTCTCGCAAACGCTTACTTATTGCGCTCGCTATAACCTGTAGCTTTATGGTCATCCAGCTAATAGGGGCTTATCACGCGAACTCTTTAGCGGTGTTCGCCGATGCCGGTCATTTATTTGTGCACAACAGCACGTTATTTATCGCTATTTTGGCGTCCTCTATCGCTATTCATTTGGCACGCAACTTTAATGAAGGCTATAAAAAAGCCGAATTAGTGGGCGGGCTTATTAATGGCAGCCTGTATTTGGGAATTAGCTTAACCATTTTGTTTCTTGGCTCTGAGCGGTATTTTGAAATGCATGAGGGGCATCACAAAGACGTTAATACCACCATTATGGCGTGGGTATCAAGTATCGGCTTTGTCTTTCATGGATGCGCTGCATGGGTGTTGTACAAGGGCCGCAAAGACAGCATTAATGTGTACGCGGTGTTTCTCCATACTTTCTTTGATTTGCTCTCCACCGTCAGTACCTTAGTGGCCGGTGTCACTATCGCGCTCACTGGGTGGCAGCAATTGGATGTGCTTTTTAGCATGGTGATAGCCGTGTTCGTGTTATTCACCGGTTTGCGCCTTATTGTACAGTGTATAAAGCGGTTGCAGAATCAAGAAGGGCGTTTGCCCAGTGCACAAGCTATTGAAAAGGCGATGACTAAACTCGCTCACGTACACAGTGTGCACAATGTGACCGTATCTCGAATTGACAAGCAGCTCGCCGTTGGCGCGCATATCGTGTTGAAACATCAATGTACTGTCGCGGCTCATGATGCAGTCTGTCGAAACAATGCCGAACAGATGTTAAAACAACGCTTTAATGTTGAGCACAGCGTACTGCAAATAGAGGCTCATCCGCACTCCGAAGATGGACAAGCGCATCACTGTGTACAACACTAAGACTATGCAGTTCCTATAAGTTTTTAAGCTTTCCTACAAATGAGCACAATTCGCACCGGACTTCAAAGCAGCAACAAGTTCATGGTGGCTTGCTTACTCGGCCTGATTGGCGGGTTGACGCACCTAATACCTGTATGGTTTTTGGACAGCTCTGAGTTTTTATTCGGGCAAATTTTTGTGTTGCTGAGCCTCGTTGCCTTGGGCTTACGCTACAGTGTTATCACCTTGGCTATCGCCTCTGCTTTTATCTTTTATCGCTGGCAACATGCTTGGCCCAGTATCGCATTTTTGCTCGAGTTGATATGGCTGCATTGGTTTTGTTGTCGCCGCTTAAGGCGTCCGTTATTGCCATGGGGTGGGGTCTTTTGGTTGCTGGTTGGCTTGCCGCTGCTGGTGGTTTTTGGTCATTGGATGGTCGAGTTGCCGTGGTTATCGCTTACCACTGCTATTTTCAAGTACTTACTTAACGCCATTATTTCATTAGCTGTAGTTGACCTATTAAGCTACTTTTTACCCTTTATAGTTTGGCACTATCGGCAAAACTCGCTCAAACATATTCTCAGCTACGTGGTCAGCGTATTGATTCTATTGGTGGTGCTGTTGACGACCGTGATTTTGGTTAACGATCACTATGAACGTATAGAGTATGAGGTCAATACACAATTACGTGCCCATGCAGATAGGGTCTCGCAACAAATAGATAGCTACCTGGAACAGCACCAAAATGCCATTGTTTCGGCGCGCGATACCTTGGCGCAAGGTGTTGATGAGCGTTGGCAGCTTAGTCATTTAGGGCAAATGTACCCTGGCTTTATTTCTACGGTACTGATCAATCAGCAAGGGGTGGCGTATGTGGGATGGCCCAAGTCGCTTCTTGATGGGCTCTCCGCACAGCAGCGAGATGTGACAGACCGCGATTACTTCACGCAAGCGCACAGCCACCCTAACGGCTATATTTCCAGTGTTTTTCGCGGTCGTGGCTTAGGTGACAACCCCATTGTTGGCATCTCTGCACCGATATACGAAAAACAACAGTTTGCAGGCGTGATTGAAGGTTCGCTGCGATTAGAGTCCTTTCGTCGCTTTCGGCCCTACTTGTTTGAGCAACAAGGGGAATTGCTGGTCATTGATGCCAACAATCACGTGGTGTATAGCAGTGTAAATACTTACAAAGTGCTAAGCCACCTCGAGCAACCTGCTTTAGCGGAGTTTAACGGTGATTCAAGCGCTTTATACCGCTCTGCTAACAATGAGCTGTATTACAGCCGGTCACTTAATAGCTCCCAAACAGGTTGGACGGTCATCGCTATGATGAACCGCCTCCATGTAAACTCTGTGGTCGCTTCAACCTGGTTGTACGTGTTGCTGCTCACGCTGGTACTCTTGCTGCTGGCAGGAATTTTCATTCGCCAGCTAAGCCAAAGATTGGTGGCGCCACTTAACTTTTTAACCCAAGTAATGCAGCGCTACCCGATGCTGCCAAATAAGACGCCGCTTAGCCAACACGAATGGCAGGAAGTTCAGCAACTACACGAACAGTTTGATTCGCTGGTGGTGCAACTCCAGCAGAGTTTTGAGCAGCTAGCACAATCCGATGACCGCAACCGCGATTTGAACAAACAACTAACGCGCTTTAATCAAGAGTTGGAGCGTAAAGTACAAGAGCAAACTGCAGAGCTCAAGACTGCGGTGCATAGGGCGAACCAGGCCAGTCGAGCAAAGTCACAGTTTTTAGCTAACATGAGCCATGAGCTGCGTACACCCATGAACGGTGTGCTCGGGATCACCGACATTTTGCTGCAAGACTCGCAGCTGAGCGCCCAGCAACGCCAGTATTTAACCACCTTGGATGCAAGTGCACAAAACCTACTGCAAATTCTTAACGACATACTGGATTTTAGTAAAATTGAAGCCAATGCCTTGGAATTGAACGCACAGCCATTGGCTACACGAGCATTTTTCACTCACGTAGAGCAGGTATTTAATAGCGCCAACGACAACAAAGAGGTGCGCTTTGCGTGCGAAATTGCCCCGAATGTGCCCTCTAGTATTCGTGTTGATGAGCTCAGACTCAACCAAGTGATCACCAACTTATTAAGCAACGCGAAAAAATTCACCGAGCGAGGAGAGATTGTCCTTAGCGTGCAATACCGCGATGATGAGCTTCAAGTGACGGTGCGTGATACTGGCATAGGCATGAGCGAAGAGCAGCAAGCACGTATCTTTACGGAATTTACTCAGGCTGATGTGTCAACAGCTCGGCGGTACGGAGGCACTGGTCTGGGACTGGCAATCTGTCGCTCCTTGGTACAAAAAATGGGCGGCGATATCTGCGTTTCCAGCGATGAAGGAGAAGGCAGCCGCTTTAGTTTTACCATCAAAGCGCCAGCCTGTGAGGACATCGAGGTTAACCAACATAGCGAACTCTCGGCGCCTGATTTAACTGAGCGACACGTCCTGGTGGTTGAGGATAACGCTGTAAATCAATTAGTCCTTGTCAAGATGCTTGAACCTTTGGGCTGTGAGGTGGCCATCGCTCAAGATGGAGTGCAAGCTTTGGATATGCTCCAGCAGCAACGCTATGATGTGGTGCTCATGGATTGCCAAATGCCGCACATGGATGGGTATCAATGTACCCAACATATTCGCAAAGAGCCGCATAAATATGGCGTCATGCCCGTTATCGCGATTACTGCCAACGCCTATGAAGAGGACAAAAACCGTTGTTTGGCGGCGGGGATGAATGCCTTCGTTTCCAAGCCACTGCAAGCGCATGAGTTGCACCGCAGTCTTCGCGCTGTGTTAAATATTTCCCACTAACTAGGCGTAAACTCAAAGCATCGACGACACTCAAGCACTACAAACTCTTGGTTTTATCAATTACGCCATCGATAAACTCACTCGATAGCAGTGTTTGTGCGTCCACTGGTCGAGCAAAGAAGAATCCTTGTAAATGGTGACACCCTAACTTATTGAGGAAAAAGATTTGCTCTCTGGTCTCCACCCCCTCGGCGACACAGTATAAGCCAAGGCTGCGCGCCAAGTTGTGAATGGTGCGAATAATGGATTCATTGGTTGGATTTACCCCAATTTGCCGTACAAAGCTTTGGTCTATCTTAATGACATCAATGGGGAATTGACTCAAATAGGTCAGTGATGAGAAACCAGTGCCAAAGTCATCAAGGAAAAGTTTGAATCCGGCGCTGTGCAAGCGGTTAAGTTGCTCTGCCGCTTTGGTTTTATCTTCGAGTAGGGTGTTTTCGGTGATCTCCAAGCGAAGCTGGGTGGGGCTAACATGGTGAAGAGCCAATATATCTTGTAGGCGGTCGCTTAAATTCGACTTTAAGATATGAATAGGCGACAGATTCAAAGATAAATAGAAATCATCAGAGCTCTCAAACCAAGGCTTTAAATCGCGCAGGGCTCTGTGTAGTGCTTGCTCGGTAATGGCATCGATTAAGCCTATCTCCTCGGCGATGGGGATAAATTCTCCCGGAGAGATAAAGGTGCCTTCATGTGGCCAGCGCAGAAGGAGCTCCACACCTACGATGCGCTTTTGGAAGTCATGCACAATGGGCTGGTAGTGGTTGAGTAACACCTCATCGCGATAGGCATCTTGTAACGCATTTTCTAGCATTAACTTATGGGTAATGCGGTTGTTCATTTGTTCGGTGAAGAACTTATAGCCATTGCGGCCCGCATTCTTGGCATGGATCATCGCCATATCGGCATTACGAATAAGATCTTCGGCGTTATCCGCATCGAAAGGAGACAACGCAATTCCCACACTGACAGAGATATTGATAGTAATATTGCCAATTTTTATGGGTTGCTCTAACACCTTGGCTAAGTGCTCAGCAAATTCACTGAGCATCTGTGGTGAATGGACATGTTCTATCAGTAACAAGAACTCATCGCCACTTTGACGCGCGAGCAGCGCATTGTCGTCTAATTGTTCGCTGATGCGCTCACAAATGCAGCACAGCACTTGGTCACCTACGGCATGGCCAAACGAATCATTTACCGGCTTAAATTTGTCCAAATCAATAAATAATAAGGCCAAAAGGGAAGCGTTTTCTTTCGCATAGTCAATTGCTTGGGATATTTTTGAGCGCATCATAGTGCGATTCGGTAACCCGGTTAAGGGGTCGTAATTGGCTAAGTAGCGTAACTCGTCTTCAGCACGCTTTTGCTCGGTCAAATCGGTGATCACGATGACGTAGTAGCTTACCTCATCACGGTTGTCGTTATTATCACGGCACACCGCAGTGACGCTTATTTGCACTGGATGGTGGCGATTATGCTTGGTGCGGATCTGCTCTTCACAACGCCAGTTCTGCCCCGCTTTTAAGCGGCCAATGATACTCATGTACTTCTTATATTTGTGTTTACCTAGAGCACGCACAAATGGCTGAATATTAAGTTGTGGCGCTTGCTGGCTGGCAAAGGCTTGCAGGAAACTATGATTGGCGGAGAACGGCTGCATATGCTCATCTAAAATCAGTAACCAATCGCTGATCTGGCTGATGGCTTCACCTAATACTGTGGCTTGCTGCGCTGAGGCTTTCGCGTCGGTGATATTGGTATAGATGCCTGATACGACTCGCGCATGCCCCTGTAAGTCGCATTCGGTAATGCGCCCGACTTCGTGATACCACAGCCATTCACCACTGCTGTGAGCAATGCGATAGGTGCACTCCCAAGTGCCTTGTTCCCCTTGTTTTAAAAAGCGCTTCCACTGGGTACGATAGCGCTCCACATCATGGGGATGAATAAGTTCGGCATGTTGCTCAAATGAGCAGCTCAAAAAACTGTTAGCATAACCGAGCTCGTCGCTAAGACGCCGCTGCGCAAATTGGCGCTCAGATACATAGTAGTGCCACACACCGCTGTTACTGCTTTGCAGAGCTAGGTTGGTTTGCTGTTGCGAGTTGACCGCTACACTGTGGGCGTCACGTAATTTGCGTTGTTGTGCGCGTAAGTACATTAGCCAAGCGCCAATAATCGCAATGGCGAGCAAGGCATACATGGTTTTTGCAAGCGGCGAACGCCATGGCGCGTAGGCCACATTAACAATAAGACGCGCCTCACGTGAGTACTTGCCGGAGACGGGGTCGAAAGCACGAATGCTTAGTTCATGGCGTCCGGGGTTGAGTTTTGCAAACTGTAAGGTGTTGTCTTTGTAATCGTTATAAGTAAAGTCGCTGGCACCCGATAAACTAATGCGGTAGCGCACTTGGCTGCGGTGTAAAAAGTTAAAACTAGAAAAGGATATTGTCAGCCCGAGGTCGTCGTGTTGTAACTGTAGCGGCTTGTCAATATAACTGATAGGGGAGTAATCGATTGAACGAGATAATAAATCAATATTGGTGATTTGCGGTGGTGGTGCAATATACTGGGTGTTGCCAGAGACGAAGTCTGTCGGGTCTATTTCCAATAACCCTTTTACGGTACCAAATACTAGCTCGCCGTTGCCTCGCTTAAGTACCGCGAAGGCGTTAAACTCCGATGCGGATAGGCCATCTTCTACGGTGAAATAGCGCACGTGTTCAGAGTTTATATTTAATCGATACAAGCCGTTGTTGGAGCCAAACCACAAGTAACCTAAATCATCCACCACTGGCGTATACACGCCAAGGTTCTTTAATCCTTGTTCGAGGCCTATTCGGGCGCGAACCTCAAGTGTTTCCATATCAAGAGCAACTAAGCCCTCGTTATCGATGCTTAACCACAAGGAATTATTCTGATCGACCGTCCAGCCATCAATATAATTAAAGTGCTGCGGGTTCGTGTTGGCGGATTCATAAACCACCTCAACTTGTTGGCGCGAGGTGTCATAGCGATAAAGCGTACCGCTATGGCTGAGCAGTGGGTCGTTCGGATGATTAGGCAGCGGCGATAGAAAGTGCGTGGCTAAATCAGGCAAAAGCGCACGATTTAGTGCTGGCACATCGGTAATGCGGTTGGCCTCGGGGTCATACATATAAAAGCCACTGGGGGCGATAAAAAACGCCCGATTGTCAGGTAACTGCACAAGCCCGCCATAGTAACTCTGGGGGTCGAAGCTTTGTGGTCTATCTGCTTTTTCTAACGGTCGGGTGAGGGTACTGGTTTTGATGTTAAATAGCTCACTGCCGTAGCTCGAATCTAACCAAAGCGAGTCTGGTTGATGTGTAGCTGGTGAGATACGATAGATAGTTTGTTGGCCAATGGCGAGCTTATCGTCCTTATTGACCAAATATGCCTCACTCTCACCATTGGCACTGAGACGATTGAGGCCGTTATCGCTGCCCACCCACAATGTACCATCGGCCTGCTCATGCATGCCCCAAGCGATATGCCCATGTTTATATTGGCCGCTAGGAAGCGTTCGCTGGCGAAAACGCATAGACAGCGGCGACCACGAGAATACTCCTTGGGAGCGAGAGCTGAGCCACAACATGCCACCTTTATCGCGAAAGAGTACTTGGATACTGTTGTCGCTGACGGCAAAGCGCGATTTACTAAATTGGACCAGTGTTTGCGCGCGCAAAGATTGCCGATTAAATTGTTTTAAGCCCTCATCTGTGGCGATAAAGTCATAAAGCCCATAGCGTTGGAAGCCCCATATGTTGTAGCTTGGCAATAATGTTCTAAATGTATTGGGGCTCGAGAGGCTCATGCTGTACAAGCCTTCTACCGTGCCGATCATCAGGCCGAATTCACTGTCAAAGCGCAACAGTTTCACGTTTTGCTGATCGCCGCTCGGCGCTTCGCTCTTGGGTAGGTAGTTAATTTGCTTCACTCGGCCTTGTTGGTAATGGTAAAGGCCATTAGATGCACCGACATAAAGCCCATCTTGATGTGGCAGCAAGGCGCGGATGATATGGGTTTCATTGGCAATACTAAAGGCATGGGTGAGTGAGTTATCGGTTAAATCGAGACTGAAAATATGATGATTTAAGCCAAGCCAAACACGCTCAGGGTTCAGGGGATCTTGAGCGATTGCAGAGACGCTAACATAGTCTATCTTGTGTTCACTAAGGGTGTTGGCAATGATTTGCTTGGAAGTGAGTGTGGCCGGGTCGACCAAGTACACGCCGCTGAACTGCGTCGACACGAGTAATTTGCCATTTGCTAGTTTAAGCATGGTCAAAATAAAGTCACTACTTAGCGCCGAGTGTTGGCTCTCAAAAAGCGTTACCTTATAGCCGTCGTAACGATTTAAACCACGCCCTGTGGCGAACCACATATAGCCGAAATCGTCTTGGGCTATGGCACTAACCGAGCCCTGAGACAAGCCCTCATCAGTGGATAAACGTTGGAGCTGATAGCCGTATCCAGCATCGTTGACGTGTGCCTGTGAGGGTGTAGCAAATAAATGCAAAAGCATGAAAAGCACAGTAATACATGCGCTATGTAGACGACGCAATGGCTGACCCCAATTGAAGTTGAAACCAACATATTAGCCTTAAATCCCTCAGGGCATTTAGGCATCAACTAATCGTTAACAATAATACATAAATTTAGCATAGAACCTTGGTTCGTCACTATATCTTTATAATTTTACTTTGAAAAAACCACACCTTATGATGAATTTCGGAAAACAAAAAGGAACAAAGTGGAGCGTTTAATGAACAATAATGCACAAAATGCAACCTTAGTGGTTGTTGATATGCAAGCTAAGTTAGCACCCGCTATGAGCGAGTACACCCATATACGTGCTCAGGTACAGTTGCTACTTAGCGCCAGTCACTGCCTTGATATTCATTGTGTGGTGACAGAGCAATACCCCGAAGGTCTCGGGCCAACCGATGCACAACTTAAAATAGGGAACGCTAACTATATTACCAAAACAACGTTCAGTGCCGCCCAGCATAAAGATTTTGAGCAAGCATTAGGCTCGCACCAGCACATCTATTTGTGTGGTATGGAAAGTCATGTCTGTGTCTACTTCACGGCAATGGATTTATTGGCCAAGGGCTACACAGTGAGTGTGATAGCCGATGCGGTGTGTTCACGAAAACAAGAAAACAAACAATGGGCGCTTTTGCAACTGCGCCAAGCTGGCGTGCAGGTATGCTCTGCAGAGACGGCTATATTCGGATGGATGCACAGTTGCGAGCATCCGCAATTCAAAGAGGTTTTAGCGTTAATAAAATAGGCGCCATGGTCGGCGCCCATTGTGGGGATTTACAGTGAGAACGTTTTGCTCACTGACAGTACCAAGCGCTCATCAGCGTATTCGCTATCAAGGTTGGTATCTTCTGCCGCTAACTCGAAATCAAAGCCTGAATAGGAGGTTTGATAGGCGAGACGGTAATGTACGTAGGATTTGCCATCCGCTTGCCACGCGAACTTATCGCCATCTAGCGAGTTTGACGCGTCTACGCTTAAGCGCAAGTTATGACCCTCTGCCAGTGCATAGTTATGAGCTAGCATAGAGATAACATGGCCGGCATCGGTGCCAAAGTAATCCCAGGTGTACCAGAAGTTGGCCTCGGTAGTACCCAGTTGCGAGTCATAGGCAAATTTGGTGTAGGCTTCAAAATAGTTACCGTCACTGGAGCTAGACGCGCCGTGGTAACTGTAATAAGCGATACCATAATCCACAGACAGCTGGTTGTTCAACTGGCGAAATTGGCCGACGTAGAAATCCCACTCTAAGTCAGTGCCATCGCCAAAGTCGACGTTTGACGCCCAGCTGCCGGCGTAGAAACCGTTATCGGCAGCGTAATCAATGCTCCCTTGCAGCGCTGGGTCGTTTTCAGTTTGGCTTACACCATTAAAGGTGTAGTCGCTAGCACCAGTAATTGTTGCTGACCAATCAGCCAATGCGACCTGTGAGGCCATCATTAACGAGATTGCGCTTAAAGAGTAAATTGTTTTTCTCATCATTGCTCCTAATGTACGGATTCTATTTTTTTATAATCAAGACGGTTTTCTTTTGGTGAGCTATCGATGTTGCTCACGGTTTTGAATTTGGTGTACAAAATGTAGCCTAAACAACTAAAGAATAGACCAATTACCAAGGCACCGACCCATTGGATTTGTAAGAAGTCAAAAGTAAACAACAGTGTCAGCGCTGCTAAGGCTAGAAAATGGAAGCCCATGTAACGCCATTTACCCAGACGCTTAGTCGTCAGATTGAGGTTGTCACTATAAAGACGGATTAATGAGTCCAACGAGTTGATCACGAAGATAATGCCGACAAACACCATGGCGAAGTTACGGATACCCGTCGTATCTAGCCCTGCATCGTGATAGTGGTATAACACCGCAAACCACAGCGCAATTGGAATAGAGGGGAAGATCAACATCGCTGCTAGCACCTGATAGGTTTTAAGACCACCGACAAAGCGGGCGGTAAATTGGCCAATCATGATGCTCCATGCGAACCACCAAAACAGGTAGAAGGCGTGGTAATCATTGATAGGGAAGATAAATTCGTGGATGTTGCCAAAATAGCCTCCCAGCATGGCCACTGACTGAGCGTACTCACCCATGGCGCTATCACCCCATAAGAAGGCGCTGCCCCACATAAAGGCGATAAGGCCAATAAAGACCCACGTCGTGGATACACTCAATACACGTACATATTTAATGTCGGTACTGGAGTAAACAGAAAAGGCAATAGCGGCAAAGACAATGAGGTAAAATAACGGAATGATGCTCTCGCCATCACCGATGCTAGGCAAATACCATGGTAAGTTGGCCAACAATAATGAAGCGGTAAAGGCACAAGTGCCAATAATCACCACGTTATTAATAAACTTCACCCAAGGGATCTCAAAGAACTTTACTTTGGGCTCAATTACGCAGAAATAAAAGCAGGTGAGGAAGTAAAAACTCCAGATGAAAAAGCCCCAAAAACCAAACTCAATGGCGAGCGGGTTAGTGAATGCATATTCTGGGCTTGCGTTTATGTCTGCATAACCGCCAAACTCGGTCAATGGGAACATGATCAGTCCCACATCCAGGCCGGAGGTGAACAAGATAGCAATAAAGGTGAAGGTTCGTACTGGGGTGACACCCACGCACTGCACATTCCCCCATTTCGCCAAGATAAAGACGATAGCGAGTAGGGTAAATAAAATGCCAGCACTAAGCCATAAAGTCATTATCACCCTCCCAATATAAGTAGAAATAGTTCATATTTTCTCCATTTTGTTGTTTTTAAAATATAAGGCGCCCAGGGCGCAGCTATTGAGCTGCACCAAGAAAGCCTTGTGAAATCGTATTAGTTACAGAGTTTGGCTACGCTGTCGCTGCTGCCATTGCGGGTCGTTGACCACTTCAACATGCTGCGACGCAAGCGGAGTCTTTCCTAAGATATGGTCGGCTGCCTTTTCCGCTACCATAATGGTGGGCGCATTTAAGTTGCCATTAGGAATGGTCGGGAAAATTGAGGAGTCAACCACACGCAGACCCTCAAGACCATGTACCTTTGCCTGACTATCAACCACGGCCATTTCATCTTCACCCATTTTGCACGAGCAAGAAGGGTGGTAGGCACTTTCAACGGCTTGGCGCACAAAGGCATCAATTTGCTCATCTGTTTGCACATCAGTACCCGGTTGAATTTCCTCATCGCGGAATGCATCAAATGCATTTTGATTGATAATTTCGCGCGTTAGGCGCACGCAGGCACGAAAGCCTTCGATATCGTCCGGGTGTTGAAGGTAATTAAATTGAATTTTTGGCGCACAGTCAGGGTCGCTGTTTTTAACCAACACATGACCACGACTTTTCGGCTTATTGTGACCAATATGGACTTGGAAGCCATGGCCAGCGAAGGCACTCTTGCCATCGTAACGAATCGCCGCAGGTAAAAAATGATACTGTAGGTCAGGCCACTCAACCCCTTCTTTAGAGCGAATAAAGCCACAAGATTCAAAGTGGTTGGTCGCCCCTAAGCCATCTTTGAATAATAACCAGCGGGCCCCGATCATGGCTTTTGAAAACAGCCCAAGCTTGCCATTGAGGGTAATAGGTTGCTTACACTTAAATTGGAAATAAAACTCCAAGTGATCTTGCAGGTTCTGGCCCACACCGGGTAAATGGTGTGTACACTGAATACCGGCATTATCTAAATGGGCTTTGTCACCGATGCCAGACAACTGCAACAAATGTGGAGAGCCAATGGGCCCGGCACTTAAAATCACTTCTTTGTTGGCCATGGCTTTATGAACTTTGCCACCAACGCGATACTGAATACCACGAGCTTGTTTGCCCTCTAGTAACACTTTTTGCGCTTTCGCATGAGTGACGATGGTGAGGTTGCTGCGTTCTTTGACCGGATCCAGATAGGCACGCGCCGCCGAACAACGTTTGCCGTCTTTTACGGTCATGTGCATAGGGCCAAAGCCCTCTTGCTGAGCACCATTATAATCTTTGCTAAAGGCATAGCCTGCTTGCTGACCGGCATCAACAAAGGCTTTATATAACGGGTTTTTCATGTCGTTGCCATTATTTACGCCCAATGGACCATCGCCACCACGATAGCTGTCACCGCCGAGGTACCACTGCTCGGCCTTTTTGAAATAAGGTAAGCAGTCCTGATAGCTCCAGCCTTGTGCACCGTGTTGTTGCCATTCGTCAAAGTCTTTGGCGTGACCGCGTACATACACCATGCCGTTGATAGACGATGAGCCACCGAGTACTTTGCCGCGAGGACAATGCATTTTGCGATTGTCTAAATACGGCTCTGCCTCAGTGTGGAATTGCCAAGCATATTTGCTGGTATTCATAGGGATAGACAGCGCCGTAGGCATTTGAATAAAAATACTTTTATCACTGCCGCCGGTCTCAAGTAACAACACCCGGTTGTTACTATCGGCACTCAGGCGGTTTGCCAGTACACAACCCGCTGAACCGGCGCCAACGATAATATAATCAAATTCGCTGTTCATGATGACACCTCCTTAAAACGGGCTCTCAAGTTGGTTCATACCCACGTACACCGATTTCGTTTGTAGGTATTGGTTGATAGCCTCTAAGCCATTCTCGCGGCCGATGCCCGATAGCTTATAGCCGCCCACAGGCATTTCTGCCGGGGAGGCGCCATAAGCATTAATCCAACAAATACCAGCCTCAAGCTGGTGGATCACACGGTGGGCGCGGCGTAGATCTTGGCTCATTACACCAGCGGCTAGGCCCATAGGTGTGTTATTAGCGCGCTCAATGACTTCTTGCTCGTCATCAAACACTAAGACACTCATAACCGGACCAAAGATTTCTTCGCGACAAATAGTCATGTTGTCATCGCAATCGGTAAATACGGTTGGGGCAACAAAATAGCCTTGCGGCGCACTTGTTGGGGTCAGCGCATGACCGCCGATAGCAACGGTAGCCCCTTCTTGTTTACCCTTGTCAATGTACTCAAGCACAAGCTGTTGATGCTTTTTCGAGATCAGCGCGCCTAAGTTCACCTCAGGGTCTAACGGATCGCCGGCAATAATATTCTTTTGTGTGCGCTCGAGCAGTTCACTCATAAACTGCTCATAAACACCACGCTGCACAAATACACGAGTACAGTTTGTGCACACTTCACCTTGGGTGTAGAAGTTGCCAAGCATTGCGGCACTGACCGCTTCGCTAATATCGGCATCATCAAATACCAACAGTGGCGATTTGCCGCCGAGCTCCATGGTGACGTCTTTTAAGTTGCTGGCGGCGCTTTGCATTACTTTTTTACCTGTGCCCACTTCGCCGGTGAAAGAGACCTTCTCGATTTCTGAGTGGGTTGTAAGCCACTGACCCACCTCGGCGGCGCCATGGACGACATTGAAAACCCCTGCTGGAACGCCGGCTTCAATGAAAATCTCCGCTAACATGTTGGCGCCTTTTGGGGTTTCTTCCGAAGGCTTAAAAATCATGGCGTTACCTGCGGCCAAGGCGGGTGCAGATTTCCAACACGCGATTTGCAGGGGGTAGTTCCATGCGCCGATACCGGCACACACCCCTAACGCCTCTTTGCGGGTATAATAAAAATCGCCGGCAACCTCTTGCTGCTGGCCGACTACGGTGGGCGCTAATGAGGCAAAGTACTCAATGGCGTCGGCACCGGTGACTACATCGACGCACTCGGCTTCTTGCCACGGTTTACCGGTATCTAATACTTCAATTTTTGCCAGCTCATCGTTACGCTCGCGTAACAACGCCACCGCTTTGTGCAAAATGCGGGCACGCTCGATAGGCTGCATCGCTGACCACTGCGCGAAACCAGCTTTAGCGCTGTCGATGGCGGCCTGTTGGATATGCTCATCGGCCACTTCGACCTGATAGATGACCTCGTCAGTTGCTGGGTTAATGACATCAAACACATCGCCACTGGCGTTGGCCATGGGGGCACCATCAATAAAATTTTGTAAGCGAGGGTAAGACATTTACTGTTCTCCAAATTGCGCTATCAGGGTATCGATATAACTTTTACTTAACTGCTCAGCGTGATGAAAGTCATCGGCTTCACCGCGGCTGAGTACACAGCGTAGCCATAATCCGTCAATCATGCCTGCGGCCAACTCGGCGGCCTGCTTGGCTTTGTCGCGTGGCATCAGGGTATTAAACGACACCTGTAAATTACTGCGTAAGCGACGACTGTTGACCTGCTGCAGTCGGAATAGGGCAGGGTCGTGCAATGACTGCGCCCAAAAGCTCAGCCAAGTTCGGGTACTATCATGCTGTTGCTGTACGGGAGCAAAGTTTGACTCAACGATTAAGTTTAGTCGCTCTCGGGGACTGAGCGTGTTGTCAGCGGTGGTCTTCGCCAGCAAGTTAATTTTCAGCTGGGTTAATAAGTAACGCACCGTTGCTTCAATCAAACCTTGTTTACCACCAAAGTAATGGCTAATGATGCCCGAAGATAATCCGGCACGTTTGCTAATGCTGTTGATGGTGGTGGCATGTAAGCCAAGCTCAGCAACTGAGTTTAAAGTGGCGTCGATTAACTGTTGACGCCGCACAGGTTCCATTCCGACTTTAGGCATATTTTTATTAATTGACCGTTCAATTAAAATAAAGATTAATAGTTTGAGCTGAAATGATCAAGCTTCAGAGTTTGTTCAGATCAAAACGTAGGCAAAGATCTATGTTGACTAGGAGGCAAATTTTCACTGGTCGGTGAATTGAGAAATATCAATTTAAAACATTGAGTTATAGGTATATCAAAGTGCTTTTTTGGTGGCGGGTACAACTCGAGAATAGAGATACAAAATTTTTTTATCAGCACCAATGATTAGATGTCTAATTGCTTGTTAGCAAAGTGTAGATAGCGCAATAAAACAGCAACAATTTTTTATTGATAACTATTTTTGTTTAGATTAAAATAAAGCCAATAACGCAATTGAGAGTGGTTTGTATTCGTGTATATCTGTTTATGTCATGGTGTATCAGACAAAAAAATTGAGCAGGCGATTGATGATGGAGCCCGTTCAATGCGCGATCTTACAAAAGAACTAAAGGTTGGTTCGCAGTGTGGCAAATGCTGCAATTGCACCAAAAAAATTCTTAACCAAAAGCTGATTGATATTGTTGATGTGACTGACGACGTCGCTTAATCCCTATAGCGACGTATGATCCTCCTACCTCCTTTTATATCCCCCTGAATTTGTTATAGTAACAATAGACTACGTTGCTTAGGTAATCACAATGGATGCCCTTATCAACGCGCGTTTATTACTTGTCTTTGCCGTGGTGGTGGTTGCCGGTTGCGTAGCCCCTAAAGCGTATAACGTGCACAACTTAGATGATGCCAGTTATTCCATGCCAGCGAAGGGAACAGCTTTGATATCGAATGTTATAGACGAACAGCCCAGCCCTGAACTGTCGGGGTTTTATCCCTTGATTGATGGCCTAGATGCCTTCGCTGCACGTATTGCGCTGATAGAGACAGCGCAATACTCTGTCGATTTACAGTACTATTTGTATCATCGCGAAGAAACCTCACAGCTGTTGAGTGCCTATTTATTGCGTGCTGCCGAGCGTGGCGTGCGAGTTCGCCTGTTACTTGATGACCTATCTCAAGCGAACTTAGAGCAAGATTTAAGTGCTTTGGCGGTGCATAACAACGTTGAAGTGAGACTGTTTAATCCTTTGAATCACAGGCGGTTGCGGTTCTTAAGTTTTATCACTGATTATTCCCGTGTATCGCGGCGTATGCACAATAAGAGCTTTATCGTTGACAGCGAGCTCTTCATTACTGGGGGGCGGAACATTGGCAACGCCTATTTTTCCGGTGATCATAACTCACAATTTGTTGACTTTGACGTACTGGGTGTCGGCCCAATCGTTGATAAGGCAACCATGGCTTTCGACTTATATTGGAATCATCCACTCGCTGAGGATATCAATGAATTGTCTGGCAGTGCTGACAGCCAAGATTTGGCGCAGTTATCAAGCCGCTTAAGTCGTTACGTTAGCACCGCATTTCACAACGAAAGCCCCTATATTCAAAGGCTTAAAGAGTCCACTTTGGTACAAACATTGGTTAACGGTAAGCTGTCTATGGACTGGGCAGAAGCGCAGTTATATGTTGATGACCCTAATAAGCTGTTAACCGATAGCCGTAATAATAGTACGCACATGGCACCGAAGCTGTTTGCAGCCATGGGAGAGCCTCGCCAGCGTGTGAACATTATCTCCCCTTATTTCATTCCCAAAGATAAAGGATTAGAGCTCATTAAGAAATGGCGTGAGCAGGGGGTTGCTGTGACTGTTCTCACCAATTCGCTTGCCGCCACCGATGTGCCGGTTGTGCATGCTGGGTATGCCGACTATCGCCAGCAGCTGTTGGCTATGGGCGTCGAATTATGGGAGCTTAAGCGTAATCTGGACTTAGCCGCGCAGCAACCGAAGCGTAAAGGGTTTCGTGGCTCTTCCACTGCCAGCTTGCACGCCAAAAGCATGACCATGGATGATGACAAAATATTTGTAGGTTCGCTAAATCTAGACCCGCGCTCGTTTAATTTAAACACAGAGCAAGGACTGTTGATTCACTCCGAGCGTATGAATCGCTTATTAAGTCGATGGATCACAACGGAAATGCCTAAATATGCGTGGCAACTAAGCCTCGACGAGCAGGGCGATATTGTGTGGCAAGACAGAAAGAACCAACAGCGATTGACCACTGAGCCTGATACCAGTGCATGGTTGCGTTTTAAAGTATGGCTTATGTCTTTATTGCCGATAGAAGATGTTCTTTAGCACAGCTATGTTGGCCACACTTAAATAAAAAAGCCGCAACTAAGCGGCTTTTTTTAATGAAGATCAGGCGCGGCAAGGATTACATCTGCGATTGCAGATAGTTTTCGAGGCCCGTGGCCTTGATTAGATGTTGCTGCGTTTCCAGCCAATCTATTTGCTCTTCCTGCTCATTTTGAATTGCATCTAGCGCCTCACGGCTGATGTAATCTAAACGCTCTTCGGCAAGCTTTACCGCTGCCTGCAAGTCCTTTAATGACTCCAGCTCAAAATGCATGTTGGCAGCTATCATCTCTTCAACATTTTCACCAATACGCAGGCGCCCTAAATCCTGTAGGTTAGGAAGCCCCTCTAAAAACAGAATGCGCTCGATAAGTCTATCGGCATTTTTCATTTTCTGGATAGACACCTTGTAATCTGCTTTATCTAATTTGCTAAAACCAAAATCTTTAAACATGCGCGCATGCAAAAAATATTGATTAATGCCTACTAGCTCATTTGCGAGCACTTGGTTTAAGGCTGCAATGACGTCTTTATCACCTTTCATAATTAAGCCTCAGACTCACCCATTTGCGATTGTTGATAATTTTGAATACCGATCTTCTCAATGAGGCCAAGTTGCTGTTCAAGCCAATAAACATGGTCCTCTTCGGTATCAAACAAGAGCTTCTCAAGTACTTCGCGAGATTGATAGTCTTGTTCTTCTTCGCAAATTTTGATGGTTTCTTTAACACACTGTACAACCTCAAGCTCAAGTTTAAGGTCGTTGGCCATCATCTCTTTGACGTTGCTACCAACAAGCAGAGCTCGACGTTTAGTTAAATCGGGCACGCCTTCTAAAAATAAAATACGCTTGATAAGCCAGTCAGCGTGTTGCGTCTCCTCGTCGCGCTCGTGCTCCAAACGTTCATAAAGTTTATTTAAACCCCAGTCTTCGTACATGCGCGAATGAATGAAATATTGGTCAATTGCGGCCAGCTCATTTGCAAGCAGCTTATTGAATGCGTCTATAACTCGTTGTTTACCTTGCATTTGCCATAATCTCCTTAGAAAGATGTAGCCCTAGTGTAGTCGATCTTATGAATAAATCAAATTTTTATATATAAATCATAGGGTTACAATTAAAAAGTATTCGCATTCAAGTTTCGATTAATGCTTGTGAGTGATTCTTTTTTAACCGCAGTGAGACAGGCAGAATAAAAAAGCCGGTAAACCGGCTTTGCACTGTTGATACAACTGGATTGCTTATTGCCGCCCTAGAATTGGTAATGGATACCGGCGGTGATTGTGGTGCCTAAACCTTTTATATTGTAGCCGCCATAGGTGTAAGCTTGCGCTCTTGCGGGATAGTAATCGCGGTTTAGAAGGTTTTCGATGCCCAAATAGGCGTTGGCGCTTGAATTGAATTGCCAATTACCGCTGAGGTTCATGACAAAATAATCGTCAATCGGCCCTTGATCGCCAACATACTCGCCAGCATCGTTGGCGGTAAACCGTTTGCGGCTTCCCACGTATAAGGTTGATAACGTGAGCGCGGCATCATCTGTAGCTTGCCATTGTAGGTTCACAGTCGCCTTGGGTGGACTAATTTGTTTGCCTCCGAGATAAATATCTTCAGCCGTGTTTTTGCCTTCGACATAAGAATAGGTGGCAGTGGCTCGCCAAGCAGGGTGAAAGCGGTAATCCACTAGCGCTTCATACCCCCAAATCTCCTGTGGAGCACGTACAGGCATGTATACGCCAGTGGCTTCATCAAAACGGTTAGTGGTTCCCAAATCAGAGGTGCTGCGATATAAAGACGCTTCAATTCGCAGGCTATCAAGTACCGACGTAAAGCCCACTTCGTAATTGTCGATAAGCGCGGCTTCAGTGCGGATCAGAGCAATATCATCCACGGTAGCGCTACGCAGCAAGCGGCCGATATCCGAGATATCTGCACCTTGAGAGTAACTAAAAAACGGACTAAATTGCTCATACGCATTATATTTTAGCCCGACATTGTAGGTGGTGGCTGTGTAATTGAGGGTGTCACCACGCACTTCGAACGCCACAGAGCATTGCTGGGCGTTGCGGCACAGTTTAAGGGTACGGTAATCATCAACTTCGAGGTCGATGTCCTCATGGCGTACACCGGCTTTGATAACATAGTCATCAAACATCACCCATTTACTTTGAAAAAAGCCGGCAAGGTTGCTCATGTCCATTTCTGGGACCCACTCACGGCCATCAACTAAGGGTTGAGATGTGGTGTCTTGCAGCGCATCAATACCATAAATAAAGGTGGCTTCGGTGTTGTCAAAATCTATCAAGGTATTCAACGTGGCGCGCAGGCCCTGCTTCTGCGAGGCAATGATCGACTGACCGCCCTCATAACCCTCATCTGGGTTGGCAAGATTTGGAGAGAAGAAGAACACGTTTTCAATATCTTGCGCATATAAGTCTAGAGTCAGTGCGGTGTGCGCGAAGATAGCGTTATCGGTGTACTTAAGCATGGCATTGGTGTTGCCACTTGGGCCTTGAGGACGACCTTGCTTTTGCTGTGCTGGCGGCACATGAATGGCGTAGGATTTATCGCCAGAATTGACGTTACCAAAGACATCGCCTAAATCTGTTTTTTGTTGCGACTTATAGTAGTTGTAAGTAAAGGCGAGGGCCTTATCTGCATCAAAGTCGTAACCTAATTTGGTGAAGTAATTGTGCGTTTGTACGTCACTGAGTCCGTATTGCAAGCCAAGAATATCGCCTTCGGCGTCGCGCTGTACGCCATTTTCTTCATAGCTGATTGTCGCTAAATAAGAAAACTTGTTTGCCCGGCCACTGACCGAACCCTCGATGCGTGCACCTAAGGTTTCATCCGCTTTGACGGCACTGAATCGTGTTGACACATCAAGCTCTGCGCTAAAATCATCAGCCGTTGTCGGTTTTTTGGTAATGTAATTGATCACTCCGCCTGCAGCGCCATTGCCATATACTGAGGTGGCCCCTTTGATGACTTCAATGCGTTCAATAACGCTTGGGTCGAGTGTGCGTATGCCCAAAGAGCCATTACGCAGCGGCGTGGACTGAGGGACACCGTCAATCATCACTAAAGGTGCTCTGCCGCGCAACGTTTGCCCGGTGTTACTTGAACTATTTGTGCTTGGCGCCATGCCTGGCACCATCATTTGCAAAAGGTTTTGTAATTCTGGATTAACCTTAAGCTGGGCCTCAATTTGTTCTCGAGTGATCACCGTCACCGATGCTGGCACTTCGTCAATATTTTCTATGACACGGCTACCAGTCACAATAATATGTTCTAAGTTTTCATTGTTATTTTGTTTGGCGATGACGTTGCCACTGAGAGCAAGCATAATTAGAGAAAAGGGAAAGCGCACGTATTGTCCTTGTTGTACTAAAATGGAGGGGCGAATGATAATTAATATCACTAACGATGACAAGGTGAAAAAGACGTCATCCGACCATATGCATTTAGTCGTGGTAACTTGTACACAGCGGGCAGAGCAAACTTGCTTTTACACGCGATGTTGCATGTCTGCTCTTAGAGGCTGGGGTAAGTGTAGGAAAGGAGCTGTGTTACAGCTCCCGAGGTTTTTCAATGTAGTAGCCTTGTGCACCATCAAGACAAAGCTGCTCGATAATATGCTTCTCTTCTTGGCTCTCAACGCCTTCAGCGAATACTTTAACGCCAATACGGTGCGCTAAATCAACCATTAATCGCATGAAGTACTGGTTATTCTTATCGTCTTCTAGGCCGCGCGTGTAGCTGGCATCCATTTTGATAAAGTCTGGTTTTAACTCTCGGAAAAACTTAAATGACGTTAGCCCTACGCCAAACTTCTCTACGGTAATACGAGCGCCTGCGCGATGCAGCATGGTAATAAAGCGTTTGCTCGCGCCGATGTTTTGTTGCAGTCCCAGCTCTGAAATTTCAAAGATGAGACGAGCTGCCAATTCGCCTTCTTTCATCAGTCGACGCTCAAGCCAGATCACAAATTTATCATCATGGGCGCTTGCGGCTGACACGTTGAGCCCAAAATACTGCGCGTTGAGGTTTTTACTTTTCATTGCCCGAAAAGCATGTTCGATGATCATCTGATCCAGTTCAACCGATTTTCCTAACTGATCGGCCATCGCCATAAACGAAGAGGTCGGTAAGATATGCTCTTCCTCATCGCGAAATCGCGCCTGAATCTCTGAGTAGGCATTGTTGCTTTTACCTAGCGGCATAATGGCTTGGATCACTAAGGTCACACTTTGCTTATCGAGTAAATCGTTGATCATTTTGCGCCAATTTTGCGACCCTTGATTGCTGCTGGCGCTCATATCCTCTTGGCGTTGAATGTGCCAAGCGTTATTTTGTTTGCTCTGGGCAATATTCATCGCCACATCAACATTCGCCAGTAGCTCGCCTAGGGGTTTATTTTGTTCATAGGAGACAATGCCGGTGTAAGCGACAGAGGTTAGATCATGGATTTTCTGATACTGGTTTAGCTTAGACTGAACATTGTTAGCAAAGCGCTCCGCTTCTTTTAGCGGAATATTAGGTAACACCACGGCAAAATCTGAGCTGTTAAGACGAAATACGCTGCTGCCACGATAACTGCCGACCACGGCGCTGAGCATCTCAGCAATACTGCGAATGTACTCATCGCCTTGCTGGTAACCGCTGCGCTGGTTGATGTGCTGCAATTCGGTGCCTCGTACCAGGGCGATACAGCCAAAACAATCGCCCTGAACGTGTTCAATGTGACGTTCGTAATACTCTACGAACATGTTGCGATTACCCAGTTCGGTGACTACGTCTTTATAGGCCTCTTTTTTTATTTCCACTGCCGAGCTGGCAATATTGTCGAGTTGCGAGCCTAAGTATGTTGATAGGCGATTGAGGGCAGGGGAGATTTGACTGGCTAGCCGCTGCTTTTGGCTATCGTCAGAGAATGCACGGCTACTGGTATCTGGCACCACGCCATTGCTGACGAATTGGTCGATTATCGCTGAAATCATATCAGCCACATGCCGGCGGTATCCCACAAACGCCGTTTTTAAACTAGCAATAGGCAACAGTGCGAGCAGGGATATGACTAATACAAAATAAAGTAATCCAACTTCAAATGTTTTCGCTACATCGTCTAAATCGGCAATAAACTCTATGCGCAGCTCACCATTACTGCTGACTGCATACTGGCTGCGGACACTGTTGAACTGAGACTGAGCCACTTGTGAAAGTAGTGCGCTATTCTGACGATGTGTTTTGTTTGCCAATACTTCACCTTCGGCATCTCTCAGCCATAGTTTTTTCAAGTTCATGGTGGCAAACAGTTGCTCTGCCATAGCGGGAGCATCGGTGACGGTAATTTGCGGATGGCTATCTAAATACCGCTGCAAGCTTACTTGCATGTGTTCTTGCTTTTCCACACTGTAAGAGTGAAAAACCATCACATTAGCGATAATACCGGCACACAATGCCAGTAGCCATAAAGAAAATTGTAAGAGGGTGAACCGTTTCAACTTAGCTTTATCCTTATTATTTAACCAGCTAAACGATAAATCCTAATCGCGACTGAACTTTGGCAAAGAGTCCATTCACATGCGCGAGCGTGCCATGTGAGACGGCGAATTATCACAGCGGCCTAATCTCTACTAGTGTAATTTAACCGTTATTACATACAACCTTGGTGCAATGAGTTGTTATAAATCATTGACTAATGGCGCAATAATATAGCACGGCTTGAGAAAAAACACAGTACAAAGAGTAGTTTACAAAGATGAGTTTGTCTAGAAAGAGGAGATGGGTGAAAATTGGCTCCCCCTCCCCGACTCGAACGGGGGACCTGCGGATTAACAGTCCGTCGCTCTAACCAACTGAGCTAAGGGGGAACAATTTCAAAGGTAAGTAGTGGCTCCCCCTCCCCGACTCGAACGGGGGACCTGCGGATTAACAGTCCGTCGCTCTAACCAACTGAGCTAAGGGGGAACAATTACCTTATTGCTGAAAGATTTGGCTCCCCCTCCCCGACTCGAACGGGGGACCTGCGGATTAACAGTCCGTCGCTCTAACCAACTGAGCTAAGGGGGAAGCGCCTGCCTTTCAACGGGGCGAAATATTAATGACCGCGCCCTAAAGTGTCAACCAATAAAAACTCTAAAAATAAAAAAAGTAGACTGTTCGGCGCTTTTTCACTCAAATTGACTGCTTAGCGCGCAAAACAGCCTCTATTTGGGGCTGCGTTGCGCCTGTCGCAGAGCGATTTCATCAGTAATTACACTGACAAAGGGAAATAATCGAGTCTGTCAGTAACTTATACTTTCATGACTCATAGCGCAAACAACCCGAAGATGAACGTAAACTCAGTAAAAAACGAGCAAATTAGCTTAACCCCTTATAATTAAAGGGGTGGCGTAACTTATCCACGAAATCTGTGGATAAGTCTGTTTATGAATAGGGCAAGGGCAGTAGCTATCGGTATCGACAGAGAGCGAGTAAGAATGCAAGGGGAAAAGGATAAAAAATATTTTTATTTAAAATCAATTATTTGCTCTTATATTCTTTGGCGTTACTTAAAGAGCGTTTGTTATAATCTGAATTGACGATGTATTCATCTTACTGTGTAAAAAAAAGTCATTTCATCCCCAAAATGTATACATGCTGTAAATAATTTGTTTTTTACATGCTTTTGCACAAACAAGTCAGCCAAATTTAGAAAAAGATCATTTTTTATGCACCATTTAGGCGTAGCGAGGGATGCTTTGATGCTTTAGAATGGGGATTTGGAATTAGCAGCAATAAGCGTCGATATGGCTACAGCCGAAACTCATTCTTCTGATCATGCGCAACCCTCTCAGCTTCTTCATGCTGCCATTGTACCGACTTTAACGAAAATGACTGTGCCGATGATTTTTGGCATGATCTTTTTGATGATGTTTAACCTAGTTGATACATTTTTTATTAGTATGCTAGGTACACAACCTTTAGCGGCAATTAGCTTTACCTTCCCTGTGACATTCACTGTTATTAGCCTCGCTATTGGTCTAGGGATTGGGACCTCAGCGGTGATAGCTAAAGCATTGGGAGCGGGTGAGCATGCTCAAGCTCGTTTTGATGGCACGGTTGCGCTCATTGTTTCAGCGATACTTGTGCTCTTGCTATCGGTAGCAGGTTATCTCTTTAGCGAACCGTTGTTTAAGCTTCTAGGGGCCCAAGCACAGTTGCTACCCATCATCGACCAATATATGCATATTTGGTTTTTAGCCAGTGTGCTATTAGTCACGCCCATGATTGGCAATGCTATTTTGCGCGCGAATGGCGATACTAAGACGCCTAGCCTGATCATGGGCGGCTCTGGACTTATCAATGCCATACTTGATCCTGTGTTGATTTTCGGCTGGGGCCCAATTCCGGCATTAGGTGTCCAAGGCGCGGCCATTGCCAGTGCAATCTCTTGGGTTGTTGGCGTTATTTTGGTGCTGCATATTCTCATTGTGCGTCGTAAACTGCTGAGCAGTCAGTGCCGCAGTCAGAGTTTTTATGGGGCAACACGGAAGATCTTAAAAATAGGCTTTCCTGCAGCGGGTGCGAATATGCTAACGCCTCTAGCGATGGCCGTTATGACTGCTATCGTCGCTACCTTTGGAGCACCAGCGGTGGCTGCGTTCGGTGTCGGCAGCCGGATAGAGTCGATAGCGTCGTTGGTGGTGTTGGCGTTGTCAATGACATTACCGCCGTTTATCAGCCAAAACTTTGGAGCCGGAAAAATAGAGCGGGTGCGCGAGGCATACCAAAAGACCTTGCAGTTTGTCCTTATTTGGCAATTTCTCATCTACTTATTACTGTTAGCTGTGGGTCATTGGATAGCACTTGCTTTTGCCAGTGAGAGCCAAGTGCGGGAGCTGATCAGCTTATTTATTTACATTTTACCGCTATCGTATGGCCTACAAGGCGTTATTATTTTAACTAACTCCTCGTTCAATGCCTTGCACAGGCCAATGAATGCACTCGTTTTGAGCGTAATTCGATTGTTTGTCTTTTATGTGCCGATTGCCTATGTCGGCAGTTTAATCGCCGACTTAACCGGTTTATTTATTGGCGCGGCAATGGGTAATCTGTTTACTGCCGTCGTTGCGTACTTATGGTTCACCCATGAGCTTAAACGCCACAGCCAACAATAAGGAGTCTTGTTAGTGAAAGATATGTTCGAATTGGTATCAGGTTACTCGCCAAGTGGCGACCAACCTAGTGCCATTGCCCAGTTGGTCGAAGGGTTAGAAGCGGGGCTGGCTCATCAAACTTTGCTCGGCGCGACAGGAACCGGCAAGACCTTTACCATGGCTAATATTATGGCAGAGCTTAATCGCCCGACTATTATCATGGCGCACAATAAAACGCTGGCGGCGCAGTTGTATGGCGAAATGAAAGAGTTCTTTCCCAATAATGCTGTGGAATATTTCGTCTCATACTACGACTACTACCAGCCAGAAGCCTATGTAGTTGCAAGCGACACCTTTATCGAAAAAGACGCCTCCATTAATGAGCATATTGAGCAAATGCGGTTGTCGGCCACCAAAGCCTTATTAGAGCGGCGCGATGTGGTGATTGTGGCTTCCGTTTCTGCCATTTACGGTCTTGGCGATCCTGATTCCTACATGAAAATGATGCTGCTATTGAAGGTCGGAGATACCATAGACCAACGTGATATGCTGCGGCGTTTAGCTGAGTTGCAATACACCCGTAATGATATGGATTTCAGCCGGGGCACCTATCGCGTGCGTGGCGAGGTGATTGATATTTTCCCCGCTGAGTCCGATGATATTGCCGTGCGCGTCGAGATGTTTGATGATGAAATAGAGCGCTTAAGCTTATTTGATCCGCTCACCGGTCATGTGGAAAAAAACCTCGTGCGCGCCACCATCTACCCAAAAACACACTATGTTACACCCCGTGAGAAAATATTAGCGGCTATTGAGAATATCAAAACCGAATTGAAAAGCCGCCGCCAACGCTTGCTTGATGACAACCGGCTGATTGAAGAGCAGCGTATTGCACAACGCACCCAGTACGATATTGAAATGATGCAAGAGCTTGGCTATTGCAGTGGCATTGAAAACTACAGCCGTTACTTGTCGGGTCGGGCGCCAGGCGAGCCACCGCCAACCTTACTGGACTATCTCCCGGATGATGCTTTGATGATCATCGATGAGTCTCACGTTACCGTGTCACAAGTGGGGGCTATGTATCGCGGCGACCGCTCGCGCAAAGAAAATCTTGTCGAGTATGGTTTTAGATTGCCCTCGGCAATGGACAATCGGCCGCTCAAGTTTGAAGAGTTTGAGGCCATAATGCCCCAGACTATCTATGTATCTGCCACCCCAGGGGATTATGAGCTAGACAAGTCCGCAGGCGAAGTTGCTGAACAGGTGATCCGTCCTACTGGCTTGGTCGACCCGCAAATAGAAGTGCGTCCCGTGGCCACTCAGGTGGACGATTTGCTCTCTGAAATATATAAACGTGTTGAAGTGAACGAGCGGGTTTTAGTGACCACCCTAACTAAACGAATGGCAGAAGACCTTACTGATTATCTTAGCGATCATGATGTGAAGGTGCGCTATTTACACTCCGATATTGATACCGTAGAGCGCATGGAAATCATTCGCGATTTACGGGCTGGGGTATTTGATGTGCTCGTTGGCATCAACCTGCTGCGAGAGGGGTTAGACATGCCGGAAGTGTCATTGGTCGCTATTTTAGATGCCGATAAAGAAGGCTTTTTACGTTCAGCGCGCTCGCTTATTCAGACCATTGGCCGTGCAGCCCGCCATATTAACGGCCGTGCTATTTTATATGGTGATGTGATCACTCGCTCAATGCGTCAAGCCATGGACGAAACCAACCGCCGTAGAGAAAAACAAATAGCCCATAACGAAGCGCATGGGATCACCCCGCAAGCGCTGAAAAAACGCATTACCGATGTGATGGATACCGGCGAAGAGGTACAAAACAAAGCGGCGCAGGCACGCCTTAAACCGGCATCGAAAAAGGCCGGCACGACAATGGATGCCAGTGAAATAGCCAAAGAGATTAGTCGCCTAGAAGCACAAATGCACGAATTTGCTCGTGATTTGGAATTTGAAAAAGCGGCCAAAGTACGCGACCAAGTGCACGAACTGCAGCAGCAGCTTATTCATAGCTAGTGGCCATCGGCTCCTTGCATATTAGCTCGTTGGAGGCTATAAACTAAGGATATTATTCCTGCAAAGGCGGTTGGCGCACGTTGATTTTAAAAGCGTGTTTTTCACTTCTCGGCTGCGCTGTTATGTGCTGGGTGGCGCCGGTTGTTGCGCAGTCGCAACGCGTTGAAATACTGGTTGATCAAAGCTATCCGCCTTACACTTATGTTCGCCAAGGCACTTTGCAAGGCGATTACGTTGCATTGGTGCAAAGCGCTGCTAAATCACTGACAGACTATGAGGTGGTATTAAAGCCAATGCCCTGGAAACGGGCACTGCAGCAGCTTGAGCAGGGCGCTGCGTTTGCGATATTACCGCCCTATAAACACCTTGATAAACGTCCCTTTATCGATATGTATTCGCTGCCACTTGAGCAAGAAACAGTGGTCGCACTGTGCCACAATGACACTGATTTACCGGCAGCATTAGCTGGCAAAGCGGGCCCAGCGGTTAATATTGGTGTCAACGCTGGGTACTTGATTTTTGACCATGCCGTGCGTGCAGCACAGCAGCGCGGCGATGTGCGAGTATGGCGTAATGCCAATACCCGTTCAAATTTGTTTAAGCTACTAAAGCAACGAATTGAGTGCTATGTGAATGACCGCCGTTCAAGCGAGTATGAATTAGAGCTAATAGTGCAGCGACAGCCTGAACTTGCTATAAAAGCGAAGAATTTGACCGTGCAGCATGTGTTAATGACACGCTCAGCCCACATCGGCTATGCGCGGGACGAACGCGGCAACTACCCCTTTAAATATGATTTTATAGCGAAAATGGATGCGGCTTTGGCTGAGCTCATCAACCACTGATTATTTTTGCTGCGCTTTGTCGCTATACATACGTTTATCTGCTTCGTTTAGCAGAGCTTCAATATCCAGTGTTTGTTCGGTATGGCAACTGTAACCGCAGCTTAGTGAAGGGTAGATAAACAAATCGCCATGAGCGAGGGGAGTGCTTTCTATATGGCGACGCACTTTTTCGACAATTTGTGCGACCGTATCCGGATCATTTATACGATATAAAAGCACTAAAAACTCGTCGCCGCCAAGGCGGGCAACCACATCGGCGTCGCGTAGTGCAGTTTCTAGTTCTCGGGCAACGTGAACTAGCAGCGCATCTCCCACCGCATGACCGAAGTTATCGTTTACTTGTTTAAACTCATTTAAATCAATACTGATGATGGCAAACTTCTTTTCTTGCTGTGGGTCGTTTACCAAGGCATTGAGGCGTTGCATGATATATCGCCGATTCGCCAGCTTGGTTAGCTCATCCTGCAAAGACATTGTTTTAGTGAGGTGGTATGCCCGCACCAGTATCGCGACAGAAAAATACAGTATAATGGCAGCCGCGATACTGATGGCGCCGAGTAGTTGGGCATTATCATCGTGGTTGCTGGGGATGCTATAGCGGGCCGCAAGTTGCCAGCGGCCATTAGGAAGTTGGATGCTGGCGGTGCTGTCAGGATTACTGAAGATGCTCGCATCGCCATAAAATACCTTGCCCTCGGCACCCGATGCATTTACCCCACGCAAAGCGATATGCAAGTGCTCAGTATCTTTGATACCGACCTGTTTATACAGTGTGGCTAAATCCATGACCACACTGAGAGTGCCCCAATAATGGGCGTTGATGGGGTAGTCATCAAAAAGAGGGAAACGTGCGATGATCGCTTGGCCGCCTTGCACTAGCTCTAAAGGGCCGGCAATGACCACCTTTTTACTTTGTCGTGCTTTAACCACGGTGGCATATTGCTCTGGGCTGGATTTGAAGTTAAAACCAATGGCGCGTTGATTTCCTTCTAATGGGAATACGTGGCTGATGGTGTCATTGGGAGCAAGCCCTAAATTGCGCACCAATTGCGATTGTTCTAGCGTCTTAGCGGCGATGGTATGCCAATTAGCAATGGCCAGCTCAGGGTTTAGAGCGACCACAGTCGCCAAGCTTTCAGCGGCGAATACATCTTTGAAAATGGTGGTTTCTATTTTGTTGCGGACAAGTGCCGTTTGCTCGCGCAGGTGTTGCTCACTCTCTGCTTTTTGTTTTTCATAATATGCCGAAGTGAGTAGGTGAATACCAAAGCCAGCCACGCAAAAATACGCTAGGCTCGCAAAGATATAAAGGTATAAACGCTTGACGCTCATGGTAGCGGCAGCCACAAATAGCACACAACTGGGTGCATTATAGGTTATTTATTTCTTGTTCGACGCTAAATCCCTTATCCGTCACAACTTTTTCTAATACTTGTACACGTTCTTTGAGTTGGGAAAGCTCCTTGCTCATGGTTGTGAGCTGCTCATTTTCGCGGCCAGCACGTGCGTTCAGCGCTTTTTGTTTATTACGAACATCCACCACCATCACCGTGGCGATAATAACAAGGGCGGCTACCACCAACATCAGCGCTATGTACATGAAATAATTCCCTATTAATTTGATCTACTGTTCAGTATAACGGGAAAATTCAGTATGACCACTGACAATTTTACAATCATCAGTGGCCAACAAGCAGGGTTAAGACTCGTAGGGGAGAGGATCCGTTGCGTTATTTTCCGCAAACGCTTCTAAGCGCTCTTGGCAAGCACCGCATTTGCCACAGGCTTGTTCACGGCCGTTGTAGCAGGTCCATGTTTGACTGTAGTCCAAATCCATGGCCAAGCCGTCACGGAGAATATCAATCTTACTGCTATCTAAGTAGGGGCAGACAATTTCGACTTCGTCGTAATTAGCAATACGGCACACGTCATCCATTTTCTTCACAAATTCAGGACGGCAATCTGGATAAATGGCATGATCGCCCGAGTGAGCGCCATAGTAGACTTTATTGGCCTTAAGTGAGACAGCATAGCCGACAGCGAGCGACAACAAAATCATATTGCGGTTCGGCACTATCGTGCTTTTCATGCTTTCTTCTTCATAGTGGCCTTCGGGAACATCGATGTCGTCGGTCAGAGACGAGCCACCAATCAATTGATTTATGGCAGAAATATCAACGATTTTATGATCCACTCCAAGGCGCTCACAGACTGCTTTTGCAACCTCAAGCTCTTTAACATGGCGCTGACCATAGTTAAAGGAGAGCGCATACACTTCGTGCCCCTGCATGCGTGCTTTATTCAGCACAGTGAATGAGTCCATGCCGCCGGAATAAATAACTACAACTTTTTCTGCCATGGTGCCTTCTAGCCTTTTATCATAGAGGTTTGCATTCGGGCGCGGTATACTACAGGGTTTGAGAGTGGATCACAATTATTCCCGAATACGGGGCTGTAAATGTCACACGCTAATGTAAAGTATGAGCAGTAGGTAAGTTTTTTGTACCAAATTAATGAGATTTTTGAAACCATCCAAGGGGAAGCCAGTTACACTGGTACACCGTCTATTTTTGTGCGCTTGCAAGGGTGTCCTGTAGGGTGTGCGTGGTGTGATACCAAACAGACATGGGATGCAAGTGATAGCTACGTTGTAAGCCTTGAGCAAACAGTGGAGAAAAAAGCGGATTCTCAACATTGGGCCCATGCCAGCGCCGAAGACGTACTCGCGTTATTTCAACAGCGCGGTTATCTTGCCAAACATGTCGTGATCACTGGCGGCGAGCCTTGCTTGTTTGATTTAAACCCACTGTGTGAACTATTACATGAACATGGGTATTCCACGCAAATAGAAACCAGCGGTACTTTTGCCATAAAGGCCCCGGCGCAAACTTGGGTGACAGTGTCGCCGAAAATTAATATGCGTGGTGGATATGATGTGCTGGCCAGTGCCATGCAACGCGCCGATGAAATTAAGCACCCAGTAGCGATGCAAAAACACGTGGATGAGCTCGAGGCCCTATTTGCGCAAACAGGTGTGGCACCTAAGCTTGTGTACCTACAGCCAATTAGCCAAAAAGCGAAAGCTACCAAGCTGGCGATTGATACCTGCATTCAGAAAAACTGGCGTTTATCAGTACAAGTCCATAAATACATTGGTATTAATTAACTTCGCTCACGAGCTTAGTGCTGCAGCATACTGAGGTTATGAAAAAGCCCACATACCGTGGGCTTTTTGCGTTACGCGTTATGCTCTTGCAAATAATCGAGCACCACTTGGTGGTGTTCTTTAGTTTTAAACTTGTTGAATACGTGTTTGATATTGCCATCTTGGCCAATAAGGAAGCTAATACGATGGATGCCGTCGTATTCTTTGCCCATAAACTTTTTCAAGCCCCACACCCCGAAATCCTCGGCAACTTTGTGGTCTTCATCGCTAAGCAACTGGAAGTTTAGCTCTTTTTTTGTTTCAAAGTTTTTCAGCTTTTTAACCGGATCGGGGCTGATCCCGACAGCAACCGTATTGTGCTCGCTAAGAGCCGCTTTGTGATCGCGCAATTGCTCGGCTTGCACAGTACACCCAGGAGTAAGCGCTTTCGGGTAAAAATAAACTAACACCTGGTGCTCTTTTAAGAGTGCTTCTAAGCTGACAGAGTTACCGTCTTGGTCTTGAAGGTTGAAAAGAGGGGCTTTATCGCCTGCTTGTAAGGTATTCATAGTGATTCCTTATCTTATTCGTCTGAAAATGTAATCAATTTCAAGGCGTTGCGATAACGCCTCAAATGATACTTTAAACGCGTCTATATCTAATTCTTGCGGTACGTTAAATTCAAGCTCGCAGCGCATGTATGCCTGTTCTTCTTTATCGAAGGTGTCTGATTTTAATGAACAGATGCTAATACCGTACTCGGCAAAATAGCCTGTTACTTGGCTCAGCGTACCTGGGGTATCAACGCCGTGATATTCGAGGTTGTAACCGCCACCATATTGCTCTGCATTATGACTTGAAGTGCGCTTCATCATTGTTAATAAGCCCAGCTCCATGCCCGTGGCTGGCAGGGTATGCTCTACGCGACTGATGGCCGCCATGTCGCCGCACAGCAACATAATGAAAGTAAGCTCATTGCCTAAAATAGCGATTCGGCTATCGGTGATATTACAGTTACAGTCACTGACTAATTGCGTTAGTGCGCTGACTACACCGGGTTGATCTTCACCTATGGCGGTGATCACTAGTTGTTGTTTGGCTAATTCAGCCATGTTGTTCGACCCTTGCTAAGAGAAAACGAAAACCTTTAGATGGCCGCGCAGTTTAGCACAACCAGCGGTGTTACGCGCAACTTTTAGCCGTGACCGAGTTTATTCGCATTTGCACGGCGTCTTTCTTGTTTTTACAGCAATGTAAAAGTACCATAGTGAAAATTTTTGCCATACCGCTGATTTAGATGGGCGGTGGCGAGTGTCGATACTCTGCTTAATACCGCTTGCAATGGTCAATGGATCAGTTGTAAGTGCACCAAGTTTTAACCTGACACTGAACCAATTACGTCTCACCGACTCAAAGTCCGTAGAATAAAAAAAGGTGAGCATAGGAGATAGACAACGTGCAGTATTGGATCCCTAAAGCATTGATGTTAAGTGCCTTAGTCAGTTTAAGCGGATGCGGTATTTTTACCAGCGAAGCACATCATCCACGTAATTACCGTACCAATGAACCGGTGGTGGCCCCTGAAGGGCTTGATGCACCGCGCCAAGACCCAACCTATAAAATGGATGTTGCCCGTTACGATAATAGCGAACAAGCAAAAGCAACAAAGCCACCAATGCAAATAATGCCTCTTGCTGAGGGCAGTTGGCTGGATGAAAACGAAAAGCTGGCCCGTGTATATTTTGACAAAAACGAAGGCATCGAAGATCTTGATGAATTTATTTGGCACGCAATTGAGGGCGTTTTATCTGACTACAACACGCGAGCAGTAAGTGCGGATAAGTTAATCGGCACCGTGGAAACCGATTGGTTTTCAATCGTGCGAGTTGAAGAAGGGTGGTTATGGGATGACGAGATAGTCGCTGAGCAGCGTTACAAGTTCATCATCGAGGAGAAAGACCATCAGCGCACTGCCGCTTTGCGCGCAGAAATGGTGGACTATCGCTCAGACGATGTGCCCCTGACGCCACTATTACAACAGCGTCTTGAAACCCGCGCGCTCAACGCGGTCATTTCGGAGTTTGATTATCGCTATCGTCAATTGAAAGTAGAGCTGCGCCAGCGCCAAGGGATCATTTCTCTGGATATGGGTTTTGACAACAAAGGCAATGCGGCACTGGTCACAGAGCAAGCTTACAATGTCGTGTTTGAACGCTTTGCAGGTTTCTTGGAGCGGTTGCAATTCACCATTGTTGAGGTGGATGTAGATTCAGGGCGAATCATTGCAGATTACACCAAGCCAGAAGCCAGCGTTTGGGATTCTATCTGGGGCGAGGAAGCCATGCAGCTACCGCTTGAAGATGGGCAGTATCAAATTTTGATGAGCACTACGCGCGAGGGTGGCACCAGCATTACCTGGATGGATAAAGAGGGTGAAGTGTTGCAACCCGGCACCATGAACGATTTGCAACAAGCGTTGGTGCAAGCGCTGCGAACCCGAGGAATTCAAATATAACGCCTGATAAGCAGGCCATGAAGGAAAAGAGTGTCGTGCTCTTTTCCTTTTTTCATGTATAGGGCCCAGTAAATGGGCTAATAATAACAATGAACAAGTAACGATTATGACAACAAGCCAACCCCGTTCAATGGCCAGCACTTTGCTGACCTTTATTATCCCCTCTTTGATAGGGGTATTTTTGTTTATGGTGCCTATTCCTTGGGAAGGGGAGATAAAAATCACTGTGGCAATATTGGCGGATATGCTGCGTGTGTGGTTAGCGCCAATAGCCAGTACCTTATTGCTAATAATTATCTGTGGAACCGGGTTGCTCTCTTTACTTATGAGTACCGTGCAACCTCGGTCGTTGTTTGATAACACATTAATCCGGCATCTGTTTGTTGTGACGCCCGTGTGGTTGGTGGTACGCCTTTTGGGCATGGTGTTTATTGTTATGACCTATTTTGAATTGGGTCCAGTGGCGATTCATTCCGAGAACACCGGCGCATTTGTTATGAATGAGCTGCTGCCGCTATTGCTCACGGTGTTTATCTTGGCTGGTTTTTTGTTGCCGTTGTTACTTAATTTTGGGTTATTAGAATTGGTGGGCACGCTGTTTACGAAAATTATGCAGCCGCTCTTTGGCGTGCCAGGGCGCAGCGCGGTAAACTGTGCGGCATCCTGGTTAGGGGATGGCAGTGTCGGTATTTTGATGACTGCGCGCCAATACGAAGACAAGCATTACACCCAGCGTGAAGCAGCTATTATTGGCACTACGTTCTCAGCAGTGTCGATTACCTTTTGTTTTGTGGTGATTGGGCAGGTACGATTAGAGCACTTATTTGCGCCGTTTTACCTGACGGTATGTGTCGCTGGTGTGGTATGTGCGCTTATTCTCCCACGTATTCCACCACTGAGCTTGAAAAAGAACACCTACGTGGACGGCAGTACTAAAAATCAAGATGATGAGTCGCACTCGGCGCAGAAAAATCTTTGGCGTCAGTCTTTGGATATGGCCCTGCACAAGGCGCGCCATGCCAAAGGGGTTAAGGGCACGGTACAAGAAGGTGTGCACAACGCATTAGACATGGTTTTTGCCGTGTTGCCTGTGGTGATGGCGGTGGGTACGTTTGCTTTGATCATTTCTGAATACACCCCGGTCTTTACGTGGCTAGGTAAGCCTTTTATTCCTTACCTTGAGTTATTAGGGATCCCCGAGGCCGTCAAAGCATCGGAAACCATCGTTGTTGGCTTTGCTGATATGTTTATACCGTCGATTCTAGCGGCATCGAATATTGACAGTGAAGTGACGCGTTTTATCATAGCCGCCATGAGTGTCACGCAGCTGATTTACATGTCAGAGGTGGGGGCCTTACTATTGGGTAGTAAAATACCGGTAAATATAGTTGAGCTATTTATTATTTTTATATTGCGAACGCTGATCACCTTACCGGTGATCACGCTAATGGCAAACTGGCTAGTGGCTTAGTCTTTGTCGCAGTGCTCATCTTGGGCACTGCGCTGCTTTTCTTTCAGGCGCTGTCTCGCTTTCTCAACAGGGTCTTGATTTAGGCGTTTCATATCCAGTTTGGCGGAGTATTTGAGCAGCGCTATATTGCTCCCGACGAAGCCAAAAACGGCGACGATAATTAGAATAACTTGCCAAGTTTGCATTGCACTGTTCGCTCATGTATTAAGTGAAGGGTAAGGCTGTGCCCTTTATAACTGACACCACCGTTGCCATGCAACATTAACAAACATTTAGTGGAGTTTTCCCAAGCAATGGAAAAGGTACTAATTTGGCCTGAACACTATCCGTTATTACTCAAGGGGCTTATTGAGCAAAACGGCGCATTTATTTTAGACGCCCTTGAGGCGTGGCCGGCGTGTAGTACTAAAATCGAAGACAATGTCAGCACCACGGTGTTACCGCCTATTTATTACCTGGTATGGTTGGCGCCAAGAGACCCATTTGACGAGTGTACTTTCCAGCATATCAGTGACTTTGATGAGCAGGCCCATCAATATATTAATGCCGCACGAGAGTATTTTCTAAATAATGAATACACCAACGAGCAAATAAGCGAGTTTTTGCTTGAACGTTTGAGCCAATATGCCGATGTAAATGCCCAATTGGCACTAGAGTCGCCGATGTCATTGGCGCAATTGTTATTTGAACAGCGCTATTTTTCGCTGTTGGAGCAGTTGCTAGCTCGCGGCGCGCTGCTCTCCAGTGCGGACATTATGCTGGTCTGGCAGGAAGTAGACTTTCGAGCTAAGTTCTCAGCGTTTTTACCACAGTGCGCAGCGGATAAAGACACCGTGCTCGATGCCGCCAAAGCCGAATTGGTGCAAGGTAAAGACTTCTTCACCTTATTGCAGCATTTATCGACCGACGATAATTTGCAGCATCTGCTCGAGCAAGCGCTATTGGCACACTTACAAAGTGAGCATGCTAAACAAAGCTTGGCTATGCGCTTTGTTGAGCAAGGTGCGAAAGGCAGCGAATATAACGAGCAAGGACAAAGCGCACTGATGCTGGCCGCTGAGAAAGGCTTTGTAGCGGTGCTTGAAGCCATCCTCGGCGATGCCTCGATGGATGCTAAAGATGAGCAGGGCAATACTGCTTTGCACTATGCTGTGGCAGCCGATAACAGCGCATGTTTGAAGTTGTTGTTGCGCGCCGGGGCTAACTTTCACGCTAAAAATAACACTGGGCTCAGTTGTTATCGTTACGCCGTAGAGCGCAACCGCAAAGAGCTGGTGCGCCTAATGGAACGTGAATTTGGAATTAAAGAGCTTTCACCACAGGGGCAGTACATGCGTGTTGCCAAGGTGCATATGTTGCACGCTTTGGTGGTGATGTTGCTACCGCTGCAGCTGTTTTTCTTTTTTGATGAGAGCATTGAGCATAAAAGCGAGCTCACCATCGCGTTGACGATGTTTTCCATGGTGGCGATATTTTTTGCTATTAGCTTAAAGCGCTGTGCGTTGTATCCACAGCTAAAACACCCCTTTGGTTTAGGGGTCATTCGCATGGGCTCGGTATTATCCTTGGTGGCCCAATTAGGCCTGTTATCGGTCGTTGCCTTGGCGTTTTTAAGCCAGCTGGCGGGGTAGAGGCACTTTTAGGTCGTTATTATGCAAACATGCCGAAGCGCAGTGCTCTGGCATGTTTGCGAGCTTACTAACTATCTTTGTGGTGGTTTTGGCGATGATATTCTTGTGCGGCCTTCTCCTGGGCTAGGTCATCTTTAAGCTTACCTACTTTTAGTCCCAATTCTTGACCGCGATGTCGGGCATAGTAAGTACAACCTACAAACATCATGCTTGAGAGTATTAACTCAAGAATGACCCAAAGGCGCTCGTCGGGGCTGACCCACAACAAGGTAAAACCATGAATAAAATAAATCATGACCACAAAGTTGGCCCAAGCATAGGTGTAAGGTTTGTCTTGAATAATGCCTTTCAATGGCAGTAACAACGGCAGAATATACAAACCAAACGTAAATGCCAGTGAATAGTCAGTGCGTGGTACCAAGACAAACATCCACAGCGGCATTAGAATTAGCAGGCCAATGTAGCCGGTCAACGCCAAAAGTTGGTAGCGTTTAGTGATCGGTTTTTTTGCAATATCAGTCATTAAGCTTTCTCGTTAACGTTGCTAAGCGCTTGCCCAGAGCTTGGCATATCTGTTTTTCATCGTTGCTCAATTGAGCGTTATTGTGCGCCCCAGATACATGGCTTGCCCCGTAAGGCGCGCCCCCTGAGGTGGTGCTACTCAATGCCGGAACGTCATAAGGCACCCCCACCAATAACATGCCATGGTGCAGGAGCGGCGTGGCCAGGTTAAGCAAGGTCGCCTCATTGCCTCCATGCATGCTACTTGAAGAAGTAAACACACAGGCTGGCTTATCAATGAGTTCGCCTTTAAGCCACATCTCGCTGGTTTGCTCCCACATCGCTTTTGCTTGCGAGGCCATCATGCCAAAGCGAGTCGGAGTGCCAAAAGCCAATGCAGAACATTGGCTGAGCTCGACTAAGTCTACTTGAGGGTGCGACCCATCCTCACTGACGCAGCGTATCAGCGTATCAACGCCTTGTGCTTCAATGCTGTCGGCAAGTTCCTCGGCCAATGCGCGAACACTGCCACCGCGAGAATGGTACAGCACTAAAATAGGTGCCATTTACAGCAGCTCCAAGACATTTTCAGGAGGACGTCCAAGAACGGCTTTATTGCCATTTACAACAATAGGACGTTCGATAAGCTTTGGATTGTGATGCATGGCATTTAATAGCGCCTGTTCGTCATGCTGGTTTTTTAAATCAAGCTCTTTGTACGTGTCTTCTTTGGTACGCATTAATTCGCGGGCAGAGCTAAAGCCTAATTGTTGTACCAGTGTGTTTAGTTGCTCTACGCTGGGGGTATCGTCTAAATACTTGATAACTTCTGGCTCTACGCCTTTTTCCTCGATTAGGGCCAAGGTTTGGCGTGATTTAGAACAACGTGGATTGTGATAAATAACGATAGACATAGCTTCCTCTTGCGGATGTTTTGCCCTTGATTGCTGTGAGCTGGCCACAACCATATTGGCCTTGGCAGTGCAGGCGGGGCCGATAAATTTATACCTATAGTGTAAAAGATACGTGCGCCCGTTGATAGAGGCGCACACCTTGTTGCTTCAATTTGCGCCACCGAGGTGGGCATATGCGTTATAAACGAGCGAGCTCTTTTTGCATTTGCCGGTATTGCGCTAACAATGCTTTCAGTCGTTTATGTTTAATCGCTTCATTCGGTTCAATATGATTAAGGGCTTTTTGAACTTCATCAGCGGCTTTCATATACGCCCCCACCTGAGCCATTAAATCCGCATTAGCCTCATGGTAGGCTGCTTTGTCGTCTTGGCGTCGATAGGTAGTGGTAAGCAGCTGCTTAGCCAAAAAGTGGTCTGGTTTTTCTAAGGTAAAACTACGCAACAGTTCAGTGGCCAGCGCATAGTCCTCGGCTTCAATTGCAGCGTGGGCGTAGTTTAAGGTTATAACTTGGTTGTTTGGCCGCAATTGATGAAATGGGCGCAAATGCTCAAGGGCTTTGTCGGGCTCGCCCTTGCCAACATAGTAATCGGTTAGCGTATCCAAATAAAAAAGATTACTCGGGGCGCGTTCCAACAAGGGCGCGAGGTATTGCCATGCTTGGTCGAATTTTTTCTGGTCGATTAAGGTCAGCGCCAGTCCGTAGTGCAATGCTGACTTGTCGCCATAGGCGTTCTCCCGCAGCAGTTTATTAAACTGCTCTTGCGCTTGTTGTGAGTCATAACCATAGCGGGCCAGAATGCGGCTTTTCGCAAGGTAGAACTCTAAGCTTTGGCCATATTGACGCTTTTCATATTGCTGTGCACGCAAGCGGACATCACTGATCCGGCTTTGTGGTAATGGGTGGGTAAGAATAAATACCGGCGGCTTTTGGCGGTAACGAATTTGCGCGGCCAGTTTTGTTAAAAACTCGCCAGAAGCATGAGGGTCAAATCCAGCTTCGTATAAGGTACGCATGCCGATTCGATCGGCCTCTTGCTCAGCCCCCCGGCTATGACTTAGTTGGCTCAGTGCGCTTTGTGTCTGGGTTCCGGAAATAATGGCCATGCCGGCATCGGGGGCAACAACGGTCGCTAGTATACCGGCAATCAGCCCGGCAATAGTAACCCCAGAGTTATCTTTTTGTTGCTGTAAACGCCTTGCCAGGTGACGCTGAGTCACGTGCGCAATTTCATGCCCGAGCACAGACGCCAATTGACTCTCGTTATCTGCTTGAGCGATTAGCCCGGTATGAACGCCAACGTGCCCGCCATAGAAAGCAAATGCGTTAATATCTTTGTTATTTATCCAGAAAAAAGAAAATGGAAAACGCACATCGTCGGCGTGGGAGACAAGCTTATTGCCAAGCGTAGTGAGGTATTCATCAAGCACGGGGTCGTCGATGACCGGCGATGAACCGCGAATTTGCATCATCATCACATCGCCAATAGCCCGCTCTTTTTCAATGGGCAGCACCTGCAAAGCCGAGGTGCCTAAATCTGGCAGTTCAAAGGTATTTTGTGCCTTTACTGGCATAAACGTTGTGCTCACTAAGGCACAGGACAACAAGATACGTTTAAAAGGCATATTATTCCTTGTGGTTATAATCATCTGGCTCCATCAACCTAGCCAGTGCGAACTCACTACCGCCAGCGTTGTGGTGCTTTTCGCACATTTTGTAGAACTCTTTTATTGAGACTCCGTTGTAGGCTTGAACGTTCAATTCGCGACGTAACAATTCAACCGTGTCATGCACGACTTTATGGGCATGAATGATCAGAGCTTTATCGGCGTCATCACCATTATCAAAGAAAAACGCGATGAATTTGTGCAACTGGCCGATGCGGATCACATGCTCCATGGTTGCCGGATCCCATACATCGAATTCCATTTTGGCATTATCACGTACGTAATGACGAATTTTTTCGTCGCCAGCATAAGCATAAGCACTGAGCTCAAAGCCTCGCTCGGTAAAGCTTTGATGTAAACCGATACGCGGCTTGTTATCGCAGTGGATAATGCCATTATGATCCTCCTGCCCACCGAGTGTCTTCAGGTTCCAATTTCGTTTATCGAGTAAGCGCTTGATAGCTGTATCAAACCCGTGCTCTAGCAGGTTTTCAGACTCACTGAGGCTTTGTGACACCATATGGTAAAAAGGCGGCAGTTCACCCCAGTTAAGCTGTTTTTTATACCAATTGATTTCCTTTAAGGTCGGATTGGCAGGCAGCCTAGCTTTGTTATGCGACGTCGCCATGACACGCTTCCTTCATTTTCGCCTTATAGTATTAAGCATAAACGAATGTCGTAAACCTTTTAAGCTTTTTTACGGTATGATTAAGGAATCGGTATCATCTACTAACTATTTCTTTTTACGCTTAATCTCAGCGACATATTGGCATCGATAACAAGTGTTAAGCGCCAAGCAAGGTAATGTGAATATAATGGTGGAAGTTGATTTACGGTCGTTACGGTGTCCGCAGCAGTTTGTGCAATTTAAACTCGCGCTAAAGCGTGCTCAGGGTGACCATCGTCGTTTATTATTATTGTTGAATACCAACACTCAAGAATTTACCGATATTGAACGGTACTTGAAAAAGCAAGGGCTGAGCTATGCGTTGCAGCGTCAACCATCGTTTTACCGCCTCATAGTGGAGATTTAAATTCGTGTTCGAATACGTGCGTTCGTGGTATCAAAGAAAGTTTTCTGACCCTCACTCTGTCACCTTATTGCTGTTGCTCGTTGCAGCGTTTGCCATTCTCTACTTCTTCGGTAACTTGTTGATGCCTGCGTTGGTCGCAGTAGTGGTGGCGTACCTTTTAGACTGGCCAGTGGCACGCTTACAGCGCTTGGGTTTATCACGACTCTTGGCCACGGTGGTGGTGATGGCCTTATTTTGCTCGTTAGTTATTGGCAGCTTATTTGGGATTGGGCCCGTGTTGTGGCAACAAACCAGTAATCTCGTTCAAGAGGCGCCAACCATGCTTGAGCAAGGAAAACATTATTTGTTGCACTTGCCCATAGACTACCCAACTCTCATTTCGCCCGAACAGGTCCGTTCGGTGGTCAGCAGTGTTGAGTCTAAAGCGGTGGAGCTTGGGCAAACCTTGGTGTCATTTTCTTTAACCTCACTTAAAGATGTGGCCGCATGGCTGATTTATTTGATATTAGTGCCACTACTGATATTTTTCATGCTCAAGGATAAGGCGCAGCTGGTCCAAAGCATGAGTTCGCTGCTGCCCAAACAACGCCGTTTAATCCATCAGGTGTGGATAGAAATGAACCAGCAAATTATGAACTATATCCGAGGTAAAGTGTTTGAGATTGTGATTGTTGGTGGTGTGTCGTTTGTGATGTTTACCATTTTCGACCTGCGGTATGCGGCGCTGCTGGGTGTGTTAGTGGGCTTTTCAGTTCTTATTCCCTTTATTGGTGCGGCGTTGGTGACTATTCCTGTGGCTGCCGTCGCCTTGTTTCAGTTTGGACTCGGTAGCGAGTTTTGGTCAGTGCTCGTGGCCTACGGCATTATTCAAGCACTTGATGGTAACGTGTTGGTGCCCTTACTCTTTTCAGAAGCGGTGGACTTGAATCCGGTCTTTATTATCGTCGCGGTGCTGTTTTTTGGTGGCCTATGGGGTTTTTGGGGGGTCTTTTTCGCAATCCCACTGGCGTCACTGGTACGTGCGCTTATTAATGCGTGGTCTAGCAGTGCTGATGAACCCCATCAAAGCATGCCCAAAGCGTTAGTCGAGGAAATGAACAACGATTAAAAATATCGATAGATTGCTGCTTCAATGCAGCAATCTCCTTTTACTCTTTACAAGCTCCCCCTGTTGCCGCATGAGTTATACGATAAACTCATAAAACCTCGGTTTATTCGAACAAATTAGTCTTACTGCGTTGAGTGCTTATGTGTACAATGGTTATAAGTTATAGCTAATAGTAATATAGTGTCTTATGTCGCAGCGTTTCTTCACCCAGCCTAGCCAAGATCTGGTTTATCTTGATGCCAATGCCACCACCCCGGTGCTGCCGTGTATTGCCGATGTGGTGTCACATACCATGCAAGTGTGTTTTGGAAATCCTTCAAGCTCTCATATAACTGGTGTGCAAGCGAAATATTTATTGGAGCAAACACGCAATAAGGCACGCCAGGTGATAGGTGCGCAAAATGGCGATATTCTTTTCACCTCAGGTGCGACCGAAGGAATTCAAACGGCAGTGGTATCCACGCTGCTGGCAAACCGTCATAAAGCCACCGAGCACAGTGTATTGCTGTATGGGGCGACTGAGCACAAGGCCGTGCCAAATACCCTGAAGCACTGGAACGAAGTATTAGGGCTTGGGGCAAAAGTTTTGGCGATTCCGGTGGACAAAGATGGCTTGCTAGATAGCCAATTTATTGCAGAGCACGTGGGCCAAGCATTAATGATATGTACCATGGCGGTGAATAATGAAACCGGCGTATATCAAGACTTAGGTGCACTCGAGAAAGTGATCCGAGCGCATAATCCGCAAGTGTCTTGGATGGTCGACTGCGTTCAAGCTCTTGGTAAACAGGCGTTGGCCTTAAGTGATACCACAATTGATTATGCCCCTTTTTCTGGGCATAAACTCTACGCACCTAAGGGAATAGGCTTTTTGTATATTCGCGAAAATAGCCCCTATACCCCATTCATCGCCGGAGGGGGTCAAGAAAGTGGTATGCGCTCAGGAACAGAGAACCTACCCGGTATCGCCGGTTTGTATGAACTATTTGAACTACTGCTAGATTCTAAGCAAGCGGTGTTCAAACCTGTGTGCACCTTGCATCAATATCGCGACCAACTTATTAGTGCCTTAGAGCAAACCTTTGGTGATATCACCTTTAATGCGCCTTTAGCATCAACGGTGCCGACGACACTGAACTTTTGCGTGAATAGCTTGACCTCAAAAGAGGTGATGGATTTGTTCGATGCTGCGGGGATCCGCGTTAGTGGTGGCTCAGCCTGTAGTTCTGGCGCATCGCGCAGTTTCGTACTTGATGCCATGGGTGTCAGCGACTGGCAAAGCGAAAATGCCATTCGCATGTCCTTTGGTCCAGCTGCCAGCGCTGCGGATATCGCTTTGGCCTGTGAGCGTATTTGTGCGTTAAAACCAGTGCTTAGTAATCATTGTCTCATTGTCTCTGATGCTCATCAGCCAGAGCAAGAGGTCTGTGCACTGGGGCTCACACAATTGCGCCATCAAGGCAGTTGTTGCTGGCTATTTGTTGCTGACAATAATGACGCAGTGATAGTCGACCCCATTGTTGAATTGGTGCCTCGCCTGACTCGGTTAGTAAAGCAGCAGCAACTGCGGGTCAAAGCCGTACTAGAAACTCACCGACATCAAGATAAAGACTCTGCTCGCTCGCTGTTGGCGCAGCGCCTAGAAGTCGATGCAAGTGGCGAGCTTGGGTGGTCTCATGGTGATGCTATTGCTCTTGGTTCACACCAATTAAGCCGTGTTACCACGCCAGGGCACAGCAGTGACAGTGTCAGTTATTTACTTTCTCAAAACAAGCATATTGAGGCCTGTTTCTGTGGCGATTTGCTTGTTTGGGGAGGCCTGGGCAGTACTCAATTTGACGATGCCAGTTGCGAGCAAATGGCGCAGTCGCTGAAATTACTCAGTCGATTACTTGAACAAAACACGGTTATTTGCCCAGCGCACGACTACGAACAGTGCTTTGCCATGACCTGGCAGGCACAGTGCCAAGCCAGTGAGCTGTTGGCAGCCTTATTACAAGGGGAGGTAGACCATGAGCAGTTTGCTTTGCGTAAAGATCAATTAGATCAGCGCCAAGGCGAGCAATGCGGCGCCTTATGTGGCTTTAGCCTAGCCCCCGTCAAGGCAAGAGGGGCACAGCTGAGCGCACAGCAGTTGCAGCAGTTACTGCACGAGCACAGCGACAGTACTGTAGTACTTGATGTACGTGAACCCTATGAACACGGAGCAACGGATATTCGCAGCCTATTTACGCTAGCGCCAGAACAGCTTATTAATATCCCTCTTAGTCGGCTCGCGAATGCATTGCTGACGCAACAGCTGGACAAAAGTAAACACTATGTATTGATCTGTCGTACAGGGAATCGCTCTGGACAGGCTATCAGTAACTTAAAAGCCTTAGGTTTTGAGCACGTGTATAACTTGCAAGGTGGGCTCGCACTTGTATGATGGAAGGGTATTCACAGTCCAAGGAACCTTTATGAGTCAAGTGTTTATCCGCGATGCGGTGATCAATGATGTGCCGCTTATCTATCATTTTATCAATCAACTCGCTATTTATGAGAAAGAGCCGGACGCGGTTACTGCCACGGAGCAGGACATTGAGCGCACATTGTTCGGTGAAGGAGCGACCGCCCATAGTGTGATTTGCTTTGATAGTGAGGCGCCTGATGCTGAGCCAATCGGCTTTGCAGTGTACTTTTTCAATTATTCTACTTGGTTGGGCCGCAATGGCCTGTACCTTGAGGACTTATATGTTAGCGAAGATAAGCGAGGTCGAGGTGCAGGCAAGGCATTGATGCAATTTCTTGCCCGTCGCGCGATTGAAAAAGACTGTGGCCGTTTTGAGTGGGTGGTGCTCGATTGGAACAAGCCAGCGATTGACTTCTATGAGAGTATCGGCGCGCAAGCACAAAGTGAGTGGATTATCTATCGCTTAGATGGTGAGCAGCTGCACCAGTTTGCGCAATGAGGTTAGTAAATCAACCTCATAAATAAAAATGATTTGCATTAACGTTTATCTGTGTTTAAGGTAGTGATATGATCCACAGTGACGTGAATGTAAATCAGTATGAGCCAATCTCCATTAACTGACTTGCCTTGGGTGCAATCCGCACTCACCCCTTGGCAAGTCGATATTCAAGCCGGTAATCACGCATTCAACGCTAAGCAGTGGCACCTCGCCAGAGATAAATACACTGTTGCTTACCAACTTAGCTATCGCTTGATGGCGCAATTTTTAACGTTAAAAGATGAGGGTGTGCGTTGCCAAGCATTGGCGCAATGTAGCCCTGCTATGGTAGTGGCCGCCCATAACCTCGCAGATACTTACATTCGCCTTGGTAACCTAAATGGCGCTGCACACACGCTTACTCAAGTGCATGCCAATATGCTGGCGTTGCGTCAGCACTCTGATCCAAGTGTCATGCACATTGGCGCGATCCATAGTGATAAAACCTATGCGCAACTGATGCACTTCGCCAAGCTCTATGGCCCCAACCCTGAAACTCATAAGCAACTACAACACGCGCTTAATCAGCACAGTGTTACACACCCCACTTTTCACTAAATAAGGAGTGACGATGGCATTTCAACTTCCAGAATTAGCTTACGGCTATGATGACCTGGAGCCTCATATTGATGGCCGTACCATGGAAATTCATCATACTTTACATCACCAAACCTACATCAATAAGGCCAATGACGCTTTGAAAGACAGCGAATATGAGGGCAAAGGGGCACATTGGTTGTTGCGTAACATCGCTACGATAGATGAGGCACTGAGACCTGCGGTCCGTGATCACGTGGGTGGGCATGCCAATCACAGTTTGTTTTGGCAAGTGATGAGCCCCTCAGGTGGCACTGAGCCACAAGGTGCGTTAGCTCAGGCTATCAAAAGTGACTTAGGGAGCTGGGAGGCATTTAAGAAGCAGTTTACGCAGGCGGCATTAACGCAGTTTGGAAGTGGTTGGGCATGGCTGGTGGTTGATAGTAATCATCGACTTCAAGTGGTCAACAGTGCCAATCAAGATAGCCCACTAATGGATGGATTAACGCCTATTCTAGGTTTGGATGTATGGGAGCATGCATACTACCTACAGTACCAAAACCGCCGACCAGAATATATTGAAGCCTTTTATGAGGTCATCGATTGGCCAGCGGTGGAGGCGCTTTTTCATCAAGCAACAGGGCGCTAAGTTAATTTTATATTGAGTGTAAAATCTGGCTAGGTATTCGCGCATTTTACGATAAGCTGATCACAAGACTTAAAGTAAAGTGAGTGTAGAGCATGTATCCCCCAGATATCTGCCAAACAGCCCGGATGAGCCGTGACAAGCGCTTTGATGGGCTCTTTTACGTTGCAGTGCGTAGTACCGGTATTTATTGTCGGCCTATTTGCCCAGCCCCTGCGGCAAAAGAGCATAACGTGCAGTATTATCAGCATGCACATCAGGCAGCCTTAGCCGGCTTTCGACCCTGTTTGCGCTGTCGCCCCGATGCCAGTCCAGGCAGTTATCCTTGGCTGGGCGCGCAAACAACCGCACTGCGTGGCAAAAAGTTAATTGATCAAGGGCAATGGCGTGAGGGAGGGTTACCTGCGCTGGCGGCGCGCCTAGGGGTGTCGCAAAGTTATATAAGTCAATTATTCAAACGACATTATGGTATCGCACCTGGCCAATACGCCCAGTTTGTCCAGTGCCAGTTTGCCAAACAGCTATTGCAGCAAACACAGCTAAAAATTACTGACATTGCATTCGCTTCAGGCTTTAACAGTGTTCGGCGCTTCAATGATGCATTTAAACAGCTTCTAAAGCTCACTCCGAGTGATATTCGTAGCCGAAAGTCGCCTACGCAGCAGCATATTAATTTGTTTTTAAGTTTTCGCCCGCCTTATGACTGGCCTTCTATGCAACAGTTTTTAGCAAAGCGGGCGGTCGACCCTGTAGAGTGGGTTGACGCCAACAGCTATGGTCGCACCTTTGAGTATGCATCCTGTAAAGGCCAGTTTAATGCTGTTTTTGACCGAGCCAAACAAGGCTTTTGGGTTGATATTACCCTCACGGATTGGTCTCATTTACAGGCTGTAGTGGCGAACATTCGCCGTGTTTTAGATTTGGATGCTGATACCGAGGTGATAAATCAGCAACTACATCGTGCTTTCGGGGAGTCTCTGCCGCTTAAACAAGGGCTCAGGCTGCCAGGCATTTGGGAGCCGTTTGAAGCGGGTATCAGGGCGGTGTTAGGTCAACAAGTCAGCGTTAGTGCTGCAAGACAGTTAAGCAAAACCTTGGTGGCATCGCTCGGTGATGAAGGGCGCTATTTTCCAAGTGCTCACCAAGTGGCGCAAAGTGAGCTTAGCTTTTTTAAAATGCCCGCAAGGCGTAAACAGGCGCTTATTGATTTAGCCCGGCATGTGAGCAGCCATGGCATTGACGATGTAGACGCTTGGTTAACCATAAAAGGTATCGGCCCTTGGACTGTAAACTATGCGAAAATGCGTGGTCTGAGCGACCCTGATATCTATTTAGGGGGGGACTTGGGGGTCAAAAAAGCGCTGCAACATCTGCCGAGCCTAGACCCCGAAGCCTGCGCACCGTTTCGTTCTTATTTAACCTTTCAGCTATGGCAACAATTATGACTATGTACCAAACAACGCTAGAGACGCCGATAGGCGCCTTGTTAATCCAGGCCACCGATCATGGCCTGTGTTATGTCGGCTTTGATATGAGCCGTGCCCAAAGTGGCCTTAGTTGCAACAACGACCTGCTAAATCAGGCACTCTATCAGCTACAGCAGTACTTTGATGGTACTCGGCAAACATTTGATGTGGCTATTGATGTCGCCGGCACTGATTTTCAAAATCAGGTGTGGAATGCATTGATGACGGTAGGTTATGCAACTACATGCAGCTATGGTGATATTGCCAAGTTATTAAATAACCCTAACGCAGTGCGCGCCGTGGGCGCAGCGAATGGTAAAAACCCTATCAGTATTATCGTGCCTTGCCACCGTGTTATCGGCAGTAACGGCACGTTGACTGGCTATGCCGGTGGGGTGGACAAAAAACAATGGTTGTTAGCGTTTGAACAGGCCTACTACGACGACTAAACTAAAACACAATTAATCCAGCTAAGTGGTCTTAAATGGTTAGGTTCCTCCTTTTTATGGTGGTTATAACAGTTGTTTGTTGCCGCGTCGCATTGGCAGCTAACACTAATCTGCGAATAACCCTTTGTTATGAGGACAAAGAGGTGGTGCCGTTTTACATGGGACAAACCCGAGAGGTGCCTACCCACAACCCCGGTGCTAACATAGAAGTGATCCAACAATTACAGTCACATCTAGAGAACGTGCGTTTTGCATTTATTCGCAGACCTTGGAAGCGCTGTTTAGATATGGTTGAAAAGGGCGAAGCGCAAGCATTAATAGGCAGCTATCGAAAGCAACGACTCTCTCGGCTGCGTTATCCTATGATTAATGATGACGTTGATACAGATCGTGCCCTGAGTAAAGTGGGAAGTTGTTTTATTGGCAATCGTGAATTTCATGAGTTCTGGCCAAGAAGACACTATTTGCAACAGCAAGGTGTGGCGATTGCCTTGCCGCATGGTTACGCTATTGCCCAGCGCTTAAACGATCAGCCAGTTTTTGTGCATTTTGTTTTTTCGCAGCAAGACGCATACCGGCTACTGGCCAACAGGCGTGTACACGCAGTGATGGATTTTTGCCAAGTTGGTAATCAGAACCTATATGTTGAGCCCGCCGATATCCAAGGGGTGAGCCCACTTTATCCGCCTTTTGATGTGCACTATGGCTATCTTATCTTCGCCCCAAAATTTTACCAGGCCTATCCGCACAGAGTGGAACGTATATGGGATGCGCTAAAAGGCTTGGATACCACTGCTATTTACCGACGCTATCTACAAATTCGCGATTAGTGTTGTTTAAAGCTCTCTGAGAGGAGATATGACTTTCATAAAGCCTTAGTGTAAGCTTGGCGCGCGAAAAAAATGGATAACAATCACTATGGCTCAACTCTACTTCTACTACTCGGCGATGAATGCTGGAAAGTCCACAACCTTACTGCAATCGGCTTTTAACTATCGTGAGCGCGGTATGCGCCCTATGATTATGACTGCCGCGATAGACGACCGATCAGGTGTTGGTAAGGTTGCCTCGCGAATTGGCTTGCAGGCCGATGCCTATGTCTTTGACGGTGAGTCTGATGTGTTTGCACTTATCCAACAGCAGCATCAAATTCAGCCGGTAAACTGTGTGTTGGTGGATGAAAGCCAGTTTTTATCGAAGCAGCAAGTGTGGCAGCTCACCGAGGTTGTCGATCAGTTGCGCATACCCGTTTTATGCTATGGTCTACGCAGTGACTTCCTTGGTGAACTCTTTGTCGGTTCACAATATTTATTAGCCTGGGCCGATAAGCTGGTGGAGCTGAAAACCGTATGCCACTGCGGCCGCAAAGCCAACCACGTACTGCGCTATGACAGCGAAGGAGCGGTGGTTGCCAGTGGCGACCAAGTGCAAATTGGTGGTAACGAGCGCTATGTTTCCGTGTGTCGTAAACATTATAAGCAAGCGCTCAATGACCCGAGTACCACTCAGCAAAGCAATTGTTCTAAGCGTGCTTGACGTTCAGTCTGTGGCATAAAGCTCCAAGCAAGAAAGCGGCTGACTTTTTGCCCTTGGGCCATATTCACCACCTCAATATTGATGGCCCCAGCCTTACGCAAGGTGTTTTTGAGGGCCCTGAGGTTGTCTTTTTTTGAAATCAATGAGCTAAACCACAGTACCTGCTCGGCATAATGGCTGCTTTCTAAAATCATATCGCGCACAAAGCCAAGTTCGCCACCATGGCACCATAGCTCATTGGCACGACCGCCAAAGTTGAGGTGTGCCCCTTTTGCTTGGCCTTTAAGGTTACGCCATTTGCGCTCGCTCCCGGCCTGTGCACTTTGTTCGCTGTCGTGAAAAGGCGGATTGCACAGGGTGGCGACTAAGGTATCTTGGGCTTTAACTATGCCGTTAAAATAACTACTTGGACGTTTTTGTTGTTGTACCTTGATAGGTAATTGATTGAGTTGTGCTAACTGCTTAGCGAGCTTGACAGACTGGGGGTCGATATCACTGGCAACAAACTGCCAGTTAAATAGTTTATGACCTAAGATAGGGTAAATGAGCGATGCGCCGGTCCCCACATCCAATACTCTTACTTTATGATGCGCGACATCTAAGCCGCTGTCGTTGGCAAGTAAGTCGTGTAAGTGGTGCACATAATCGGCTCGCCCGGGAACCGGGGGGCATAAAAAGCCGCTGGGTAAATCCCATATATCAATGTGATAATGGTGCTTGAGCAGTGCTTGGTTGAGTGTTTTTAACGCGTTTGGATCGCTAAAATCGATACTTGGCTGGCCATCGCGCCGAGTAATAATGTGGTTCTCTAAGCTAGGTAAGCTTCGACACAAGGCGTCGAAATCATAGCCGTTGGCGTGACGGTTCTTCGGATGCAAGGGCAAACTCTATTCGGCTAAAAGCACCATTATAGAGAAAATCACTCTGCTGCAGTAGTGCTTTATGACTGACGAAGAGCGTTACATGCGCTTATATTGCTCATTTTTAGTTTCATGACTTTTCTTTACACCACAGACTTATTCACCATGTGAGCATAGCTGTTGTGGCTAAATAGTGACTGAATTATGTTACTTGTTGATAACATTTGATGCTGGTACGATGAGTAAAAAAGAATAAGCAGTATCAAGTATGAGCGATATTATTCAACAGTCGATATATATTGATTACAGTGAGCAGCAAACCCTGCATTTACGTTATCTTGCGCAATATAACGCCACAGGTCCAGCCATCTTTTTTATGCATGGTGCTGTTGAAAATGGCAAGATTTTTTATACGCATTCGAATAAAGGATTAGCGCCTTTTTTAGCTAAACATGGATATCGATGTTATGTCGCCGACTTATGTGGTCGTGGCGAAAGTAAGCCATCAATAGGCCCAGGGGCCAGTTATGGGCAAACCGAGGCCATATGTCATGAGATCCCAGCGTTTTTGAGCAAAATAACGGAGCATGCCGGTGAATTTCCTCGTTTTTGGGTCGCTCATTCTTGGGGTGGCGTGTTATTCAACAGTGTCTTTGCTCGCTTTCCTGAGTACATAAAGAAAGTCAGCGCCTGTGCATATTTTGGATCCAAGCGCTCATTGTATAACCGTCACCCTAGTAAATTCCTTAAAGGTAATTTGGTGTGGTATTGGTTGGCGCCAAAAAAAGCGAAGAAATATGGCTATTTGCCTGCGCGTAAACTGAAGTGGGGCAGTGATGACGAAACCGTTAAATCACACTATCAAAGTATGCAGTGGGCAAAGGTAAGGCCTTGGATTGATAGCGACGATGGTTTTGATTATGGCCATGCCATTAAACGCTTGGCGTTACCGCCAACGTTGCACATCGCAGGGGTGAAGGATAAAGCGCTGGCACAACCCATAGATATAAAGAAGTTTATGCAAGAGTCAGGTTGTGGCATCCAAGAATTTAAGTTGTACGGGCGCAGTCATGGCCATCACCATGACTATGGTCATATTGACATGCTTACTCATCCCCAAGCGCAGCGGGATCAGTTTCAGGATGTACTGGCCTGGTTTTCACGCTACGGCTAAAGCATTCGCTAAAGGCTTGCTCATATTCTTTGTAAGCTTTGTTCGCATCTTTATAGACGGGTTCACGCACTTGATGGCGACTCAAGGTCGTCACCGCGTGATGTGATTCAAAGTAGCGCAAGCATTGTTGTGTGTAACTTAACTCCAATTTACTGAATATTTTCCGTAGCGACTGTTCAGGTTCTTGCACTAATTGTTCGTAATGTATCGTGATCAGATTCTCACCCAATGTGTCTCGCCAGTGTTGCATCAAGTTATCATAGCCTTCGTAGTAACGAGCTAAGGTGTCCATATGGCAGAAGAAGGGCTCATTGGCGCCAAAGTAATGACAAAATACCGACCAAGCCATGGGCTGGAAATTACGTCTCAAATCGATAAACACGGCATTCGGCATCAGTGCTTGAATAGCTCCGAGAGCCTGAAAGTTAGCAGGGAGTTTATTGATCACGACACGGTGAGCGAGTTGATGCTTGGTCAGTTCATCAACGTACATCTGCCGCAGTCGGTTACGAATATCGGTGTTCGTATTGGCCATGCATTGTGGGAAAGGAGCTTCATTGACCGCGCTCAAATAAGCCATTAGTTTGGCGCTAATAACGTCGTTTTCACCCAGGCTTGCTATGCTTGGGTGCTGACACAACATTTGCTCTAACAGGGTGGAACCCGTCCGTGGCATGCCAACAATAAACACTGGAATAAAGCTGGCCTTTAAGGTGTCTTGTTGCTCAGCAATAAAGGTTGTTGAAAACTGCGCTATGAGCGTGTTGATGTACTGCTCGAAGCCCTCGCCTAAAGGCGTACACAAGGTATATTGCATTTCATTGGCTAAACGATAGTGAGCAAAGGCCTGAGTTTTGTCACCACTGTTATGATAGCTTTTTGCCAAGCTGTAATGCAGCACCACTTTGGCTTGCGTGCTACGGCTTGCGCTAAGCAGAGTGTGCATATGAGCAATCTGTTTAGAAGTAACATTATTACCTTTCAGTTGGCTTAACTCATAGTATATGTAAGGGGTGACCGGGTGATCGGGGCAGCCCAAGCCATTGAGCAGAGCCTGCTTAGCTTTTTTGATATAGCCATAGGTAAGATGGTGCAGGGCTAAGCGATAAAAGGACTCGCCGTTATGAGGAGCAATTTTTGTGCAGTAGTGCAGTACTTCATAAGCATCACTTCGTTTCTCTAGGCCGTCAAATGCATCGGCAAGCGCAAATAAAGGGTCGAGTACTTTAGGGAGCCTTTGGCAGGCTTTTTGTAGCAAATAGACTGCCTGAGGGTACTTCTCTAAGCGGATAGCAATGCGACCCAAACCAAACAGTGCTTCGCCTTGATTCGGGTCGGCTTCAAGCGCCGATTTAAAATGAAACTCGGCTTCCTTCAGTTTGTTTTCACTTAGTAGCTGATTAGCGCGCTCTAAAATAGTCATAGTGATTCGGTAAAGCTTTTTAATTCAACATACCGCGCGGCCTGTGTCGACGCAAGCATAAAAAAGGCGGGCTTTACGCCCGCCTGTGATGTGGTTAATGCGCTTCTATTAGAAGCTATAAGTCGCTTTTACGTAGTAATAGCCACCATTGAAACCAAACGGCGAGGTTTCATAGTACAAGCCACCCCAATTGTTATTAGGAATACCTGTACGGTCCTCGAAATCTAAAGGCTCTGCCTCTTGGTCGAAGATGTTTTGTGCACCCACAGATAGACCGATGGCTTCGGTGGGGTAGTAAGTCACCTCCGCATCAACCGTTACTGCGGCATCGGCCATTTTTGCTGTTTGGTCGAAGTCAACATGAACACCTTGGTACTCACCGAAGTAATTCACGCGCACAAAGCCAGAGAATGAATCCCATTGTTGTGACCAAGTTGCTGTACCACGATGATTAGGTAGGTCTTCCTCTAGGCGTTGTACTTTAAAGTCGCCGGTAATATCACTGAAGCTGGTCACTTCAGTTTCATTCCAGTTGTACGCCAAGCTAAAGGTTGAGAAACCATCGAGTAAATCAGTGCTGTAGTTGGCTACGATATCAACACCCTCAGTGGTGGTGTCGAAGTCATTGGTAAAGAAACTGACTTGTGCAAGCTGGTCGACATTCGGCACACCTGCTTGTTTTAAGATGTCTTTATCTTCATCGCTAAGCACGATTTTTTCTGATTGGCTGATACGGTCTTCTACATCGATGTTGTAGTAATCCATGGTTAGATAGAAATCACCGTTTTGGTAAACCGCACCGAAGGTATAGCTATCAGACTCTTCCGGTTGTAGTTCTTCACCACCGAGTTGAACCGCAATCGGGTTAGTTGGTGGTAATAGCGCCGAATCAACCAACACGCCACTGCTTAGGTTCGTTTGCACGTTACTAACGTTCGCTTGCCCAACAGTCGGCGCACGGAAACCAGTGCTTAATGAACCACGCAATGAGAACATGTCATTAATAGTGTAATGACCCGTTACTTTGTAGTTAGTTGTTGAACCAAAGCTGTCGTAGTCTTCATAGCGCAGCGCCCAGCCCATTAAAAAGTTCTCAGTGAATGGTGTTTCGATATCAATATAGGCTGCATAGTTGCGGCGTGTGAATTCACCGGCTTGTGAAGGCTTAAAGCCAGGGAAGCCGTTAGAACCAATACTGAAGCCTTGCTCTGTTAGCGGACCGATTTCAAATGAATCTTCATCGCCAGCGATCACGGTGAAGGTTTCTTCACGCCACTCAATACCACCGGCAACGTTGGCATCGTAATACAAGCCCCAATCAAAGGTTCGGGTGATATCGAAGTTAAATGTTTTCTCTAGCTGCTCGTATTTACCTGGTGAGAAATCGCGCGGTGTTTGCGGACCTAAAGAGGCATTTACGGTGTCATAGAGGAAGTAGCGTGAGGCGTTATAGCCCACTGAGCCACTGGCATCATAGAGCCAACCTTTGAGCCAGCCATCGCTAAACTCACCTTTAACACCTGCCGTGAATGAGGTGTCAACGATATTACCGCCGAAGTTTGGCGTAAAGCCACCAGGAAGAATTTCATTAAAGGCAAAGCAATCAGGGTTATTAGCAACGCCATTAATGTACTCTGGGTTGTCCAGTACGTTATCGTCGATTTGGATATTGGTTGGGCAGTTGCCGCTCATATCGCCAGTTAAATCACCCACAAGCAGCGTTTCACCGCCATCGTTGGAGTACACACCTGGGCGTGTATGCGGGTTACGATAATAGAAGCCACCACGAACATCACGCTCAGAATAGTTACCGAACATGTAGAACTCATCATCATTGGTTAGCTCTAAGCCAACATTACCAAAAATGGAAATGTCGTCCTCAATCTCTGGGGTACCCCAAATTTGTGCAGGGTCGTCAATATCCGGCACGCCCGCCGCTGTTAACGCAATCGCGTCAGCGCGCTGAGTACTGCGACTTGTCGCATCAGCATTTTTATATTGGAAGCTTAAGTTAGCGAAGCCGTTATCAGTGAACGGTAAACCAATGTTACCCGCAATTTGGGTGCTATCACCGTCGCCTTCGTAGTACTGCCCATGGCGTACTTCAAACGTACCCCCTTCGCTGGCATCTTTAAGCACGAAGTTCATTACCCCAGCAATTGCATCCGACCCGTACTGCGCCGCAGCACCATCGCGCAATACCTCTACTTGTTTCAGCGCGATGCTTGGGATCACTGAAATATCAGGGCCTTGTGCACCATCGTTAATACCACCGCCTAAAAATGCGATGACCGAGGCACGATGGCGGCGTTTACCATTGAGTAAGACTAGTGTGCTATCTGAGGGGAGACCTCGCAAGTTGGCAGGGCGCACAAGCGTTGCTGCGTCACTGATAGGGTTACTATGTACATTAAATGATGGAACAGTGCCTTTAAGCACTTCTAACATATCGGAATTACCCACCTTACTGAGCTCTTCACCGCCGATAATATCAACCGGAACAGGAGAACTGCCGATAGAGCGTGGCGCAGCACGAGACCCTACGACGGCGATTTTTTCAATATTTTTCGTTTTTTCAGCGTTGCTCTCGTCTTCAGCAAGTGCATTACCGGTGTGTAGCAGCGCTACCGTTGATGTGGAAAGAAGTGCGCAGCGAACGGCTGCTTGCAGAGTTCTGTATTTCAACTTCATATTGTATCCCCCAGTTAGTATACAGATTTATGATTCTTTGTTGTCATTGTGTATAAGGTATCTATACATGTTGTTTACAATAGATTCAACACAACAATAACTTTTGTTACAAAATATTAGACCTAAGTGGGAGAAATTGCATGGTGCTAGCGTCTAGGAGTTATCTGTGTGACAATCATTTAGTAACTACTTAGTGAAGACCTTATGCGCATCTATCGTTTATTCCATCGCGCTCCAATCCGCGTGCTGCTTATTTCTCGGCGGCGACAAAAATTGAAATTACGTCGCGCGATGGTGACGGTGAAGTGGGCCTTGGCGCAAGAACGCCAAGAAACAAAAGAGATGTTGGATATTTACCGACGCTACACGCGTGGTAACGCCACGAAGCATGAACTCAAAGTGGCGAATGAACAGTTTGTAGATATTTTAAAGGGGCTGGGTTTAGGCGTGTTTGCAATACTTCCATTTGCACCTATTACCATTCCCCTTGTTGTTAAAATTGCCAAGCTGGTAGGGGTTGAGGTGCTACCTAGCTCGTTCAGTCACCCTAAACCACCAGCTAAGAATTCATCCCGCTGCGACGACAGTTCCCCTCCTAAGGACTAGTTTAGACACTGGCGTGCCCAACTAGCCCGGGCTCAGCTAACTGCCCGGTTGAGTGGGGAGGGCAGTGTTGTTGTCGATATACACATTGCGACTAAGGGGATCAATGTAAAGAAAATCGCTGTCCGGGGCGAGTTCATATTCGTTTCCAGAAATATGTACTCCATCGAAAGAAGCGTGATCAGAGTAGCTGTAGGTTCGCACAATATCACGCCAGTTGGTTTCCTCGGCGAAGTGGACTTGCTCAAAACGGTTATCGCGCACGGTCAAGGCGTACACAGGGCGCAGTTGCTCTCTACCAAGACTATTTAGGCGCAGACCAAATCGAGTGTTATGAATAAAGTTTTTCTCAAACATAATGTTATCCCACGGGATTTGTCGGGGAGCTTGAGAGTTCGGGTATAAGTTCATAACAAACCCATCAATGTTCATAAAGCGATTATGAGCGACCCACAAATCTGAGTAGTAGCTCACATCAAATGCGGTCTTGTTAATATCCTTAAAGGTATTGAACAACACATTAGCAGTTTGTGCTGGCGCACGAGTTGAAAGCTTAAGGGTACAACTCTCAAACTCATTGTCCAACACCACAATATCATTCACCCCTCCCACGTAAGAGTTTGTCTGTGCTTGTGTTGTTGTCACTTGCCGACACTGACTAAAGCGGTTGCTGGCGATCATGACTTCACGGGTATTGGTGGTGAAATAATCGGCTTCAGGCCCAGAGGTCACGCGCAAAGCGGCATCACCAAAGTTGCTAAACTCATTGCCGATAATTTTTACATTTGTAGCCGAGGCGATATACACACCTTGTTTGCCCCAGGTGCTAACTTGGTGACCGTTATGGAGCCCTTGAAAATGTAACGAGCTTAAGGTGAAGTCTTGCGCTGGTTTAACGTAAAGCAAGTATTCTCCAGAAAAGTTTGCACACTTTTTTAATTTACTCTGTGTAAAAGAGCGCAAAGTGATTTGCTCACTGTGTTGCAACACTAAGGTGGTGCACACATCGTAAGTGCCCTCAGCAAAGATAAGTGTGTCACCTTTGGTCAGTGAGTCGAGGGCGCTTTGTATCGCTACGCTGTCATCTTGCTGATCATCGGCTGTGGCGCCAAAATCGCCGACATGCACATTTTCTGCGTGGGCAACGAAAGAAAAAAGTAAAAGAAAGTAAATAAATCGCGTCATGATGGATCCTTGAAAATAGATAATTCAAAGTCGTGGTTCTGACTGGTAATGCGATGTAGGGAACCGGTTACCTTTAGCATAGTGTGCCATCCTTAGAGTCTCAATGTATTTGCTTAAAAGCACGCTAATACAGCGTAAAATGTTCAATCGGGCGATAGACCAAGCCTTGCTCATCACGGGTCGACTCAAACAATGTAAAACTATGCACTTGCATATCAAAAGCTGGCATCGGTTGAGCAACTGTGGGCATCGCTTTGCAGTTTCTTGCTAGGGTGATGTGGGGGCGATAGCGCCGGTGCGGATCTTCAATATGATGTTTTTGTGCTATCTCTTTGAGGCCATTGTGCAGTGTGAATAACGCATCAGGTGGTGAGCTGGGGCGAAGGTGAAAAATGCCATTACTGGGCCACCAATCGATGTCTGCCACCGTTAAGTTAAACTTCCTAAGCTGCAGGGCTCTCACTTCTTTAATCAGCGCAGCCTCTGTATTCAAAGGGGTATTGCCAAGAAATAACAGGGTTAAGTGCCAGTTTCGTGGTTGCGTAAAGGCTTTATCGGCAATGACATGGTGTTGTAACCAGTGCGCGAGTGAAGACTTTGCCTCATTGCTTAAACCCAGAGCAAAAAACAACCGTCGGCTGGAAAGTGAAGACGCCATTACTCATCCTATACCAATTATAAGGCGAACTTGATATGCTGGATATTATCAGCAACCAACGATGAGTCTGCAATGAATCTTTTGGTAAATACGCCGCGTAAGGATAACGCGCCAATCCCTTTTTATGTTATCAATGAAAACAACTTAGAGACATGGTCTGAGCAACAGGATGACTTTACCCGAACTTGGGTATTGCGTTCACTCGGTGGAGGTCAAGGTCTATGTGTTGTACCAAATACCGACAATGGCGAACCTAAACTGGCAGTCTTAGTCAGCGATAATGAGCAAAGTGTGTGGGCCGCTGGAGACAGTGTGAACAAGTTGCCAGAGGGCGATTATCAACTGACTGACTGCGCCAACGAACGTGATATTGCCCTGGGTTTTGCGCTCGGTGGCTATCAATTCACCGGTTATAAACAAACGAATGCACCGAAAGCGCGTTTACTCATAACCGATAAGGTGTTGTTCAATGAGCTGGTAGCCAGTGTTGAGTCGACAAACTTAGTGCGCGATCTTGTTAATACGCCTGCGGCGGATATGATGCCTCAACACTTGAGTGAAGTCATGAGCGACTTAGCTGAGCGTTACGATGGCCAATTCTCACAGTGGATCGGTGATGAGCTATTAGAGCAAAACTATCCGACCATTCATTTGGTCGGTCGTGCCAGTGAAAACAAGCCGCGATTGCTTGATTTGCGCTGGGGTGATAAAAAAGCGCCCAAAATCACTTTAGTAGGCAAAGGCGTATGCTTTGACTCCGGCGGTCTAGATTTAAAGCCTGCGGCGGGTATGCGATTAATGAAAAAAGACATGGGCGGTGCAGCGCATGTATTGGGCCTTGCTAATATGATCATGGCAGCTGGCTTAAACGTGCAGCTACGGGTGTTAATTCCTGCAGTCGAAAATGCGGTATCACGTAATGCGTTTCGCCCAGGTGATGTGGTTAAAACTCGTAAAGGTATTACCGTTGAAATTGACAATACCGATGCCGAGGGTCGCTTAGTGTTGTGCGATGCGCTTGATGAAGCGCAGCAAGATAACCCCGATCTTATTATCGATTTCGCCACCCTCACCGGCGCGATGCGAATTGCTCTTGGCACCGAGTTACCCGGTTTTTTCAGTAGCGATGATGACATCGCTCAGGCGTTGACAGAGGCTGGCTATCAAAGCCAAGACCCAGTATGGCGTATGCCATTGTTTGCTCAGTATAAAAACTTGTTGAAAAGCGACGTGGCGGATATGAGCAACTGCTCACAAGGGCCATTTGGCGGCGCCATAACCGCAGCGCTTTACCTGCAAGAGTTTGTTGCTAAAGAAACACCTTGGGTGCACTTTGATGTTATGGCGTGGAATGTGCGCGCACTACCAGGTCGCCCGGTTGGTGGAGAGGCCTTTGGTATTCGTGCTGCATACACCATGTTGCAACAGCGCTTTGGTAGCTAAGCAAAAAAGTTACACAAAAGGCCGCGTAAGCGGCCTTTTTAATGTTCAGATAACCAGGCGATTGCCGCGCGGGGGTCGTCGAAATATTTAACTTCGCCACTGACAAACCAATTTGCAACACTTGCCGCGAAGCTTTGCCACCGTTTATGGCCGTACAAGGCTATGCGTTTAAATTGCTTACGATGAATAACCCCTAACTTGAAATCATCCCACATAGCTCGTGTCGTAAAACCGTCTAGCTGACTGGCGTCGATGAAAACATCGACAATGGGCTCGTCAATATCAGCCAAGGCCGAAGCGAATAATGGCGTCAGTAGTTGATAATGCTCATGATTCAACGTACCGGTCAGTACTAAGGCGATATAGATGCGCTGTTGGTGGCGCTCTATATCTACTTTCAAACCGCCTTTAGCCATAACACTGTTCCTATATAGCTTACGCTCAAGGTAACCATAGCGGCATTTATGAAAGTTTTAAAGTAATTGGGCCACCATTGCAGCCCATAGTCGCGTTACCCTTGTTGGCAGGCCGTTACCGCCTCGGCAATGAGCTCTAACCCAGTTTGCGAGCACTCAGGTAAAGCCGCTTGACTTTCACGTACTGGAGTTACACGCTCACCCCACTTTATGTAACTGGCTGCCCATGTCAGGCCAGCGCCGAAGGCGGCTGACATTATATTCGCGCCGGGTTTGACCATCCCTCTTTCTACAGCCTCACACAAGGCAATGGCAATGGTTGCTGCGGAGGTATTGCCGTATTCATCGATATTAACCATCACTTTGTCATCGTCCACTTTTAAGCGCTGTTGAATTGATTGGATAATTCGTAAGTTCGCTTGGTGTGGTACTAATACATCGATGTCATCGAGGCTAAGTTGTGCCTGACTCAACACATCGTCGCAGGCTACACTCATTCCTTTGACGGCACGTTTGAAGATTTCCGGGCCAACAAAGTTTAAATCAGACCCGCCAATGGTCTGGTATTTATTCACGTTGGTGCCAAAGTTACTAATATGCAAAATTGAACGGTCGCTGCTGTCACAGCCACTTTTGCTCGCGAGTAACCCTAATGGTTGCTCACTGGCTTGCAGTACCACCGCACCGGCGCCATCACCAAATAACACCGCACTGTCACGCAGGGCCCAATTGACATACCACAGCATGCGCTCGGCGGCGACTACAACAGCGGTTTTAATCATGCCTGCCTGGATTTGAGCCGTGGCCATTTGCAGCGCATATAAAAAACCAGAGCAGGCGGCGTTACTGTCACAGGTAGCGGCCCCTTTGGCGCCTAGGCGTTGTTGTACTTCCGAAGCTGTATTGGCGACCATGGTACTCGGTGTGCAAGTGGCAACCAGCACGAGATCTAGCTGCTCGGCGTCAACGCCAGCACAATCTAACGCGCGTTGAGCGGCCACGGTTGCAAGCTCGGCAGTGCTTACGTGGCTAATATGGCGGGCTTTAATACCGGTGCGAGAGCTGATCCACTCATCTGAGGTATCAACCACGGTGGCAATGTCATCGTTAGTAATGCGTGCTGGTGGGATACATTTGCCCCAGCCAGTGATCTCTGCATAGTGCATAAAAATTCCTAAGGTTGCTGCGTCGGACGTTTGTTTATTCATCTGGCCCGATCTCTTTGCTATGGCAACTTTATACCAAAATGCAGCGTTTTGGTCGAGTTATACTGGTTTGCACCGGCAAAGTATGTTCAGGTAAAAGAAAATAATAACCAAGGAAAAACAATGAAACTCATCACATGTGCAAGCTTACTATTGGCGTTATCAAGCGCAAGCGCTTGGGCGCAAAATACATTGATTTATGCCGGTAAAATACTCCCTGCGGCCAATGCCGATGTTCTTGAGCGGCAAACCCTGGAAGTAGTAGACGGACGTGTCCAGGGCATTCATGAAGGCTATGTTAGTGCTCAGACGTTAGGCTTGGCCGACGCGCATATTATTGACCTTAAAGAGCAATTTGTAATGCCGGGGCTGATAGATTTGCATGTGCATATTAGTTTTGAACGTGATCCCCAGGCTGACCCTGAAAGGTGGTTGAAGGAGGTCGAGGCCGATCAGGCGTTACGTGCTACGCAATTTCTTGGCAATACCCTCAACGCGGGGTTCACTACCGTACGTGATTTGGGCAGTTATAACGAGGTGATTTTTCCGCTGCAACGAGCAGTAGAAAGTGGCGTAATACAGGGGCCACGTATTATTGCTGCAGGTGAGGCGGTGACTCCAACAGGTGGCCACGGTGATTTACATGGGTATAGACAAGAGGTGCTTGATGCGTTTGCTCCACGCATGGGCGTGTGCAATGGCGCCGATGATTGCACCCGGGCGGTGCGCGAGATTGTTAAAGCCGGGGCGCAAGTTATCAAAATCACGGCCACTGGCGGGGTATTGAGTAACACTCAAGCGGGGCTCAATCAGCAACTGACCGATGAGGAAATGAAGGCGATTGTTGATACCGCTCATAACCTTGGTCGCCCTGTGACAGCTCACGCACACAGCGCCCAGGGGGTTGCAGCTGCACTTCGCAGCGGAGTCGATTCTATCGAACACGGCTCTTATGCTAATGACGAAACGGTGGCGCTGTTTAAAAGTACGGGCGCTTACTTAGTGCCGACATTGTTAGCGGGGATCTCTGTGAGTGAGGAAGTGAAGCACAATGATAAGGTTCCTCAGGCTATTGTAGACAAAATAACGCAGGTCGCCCCGGTGGTGAAAGCATCATTCCAACGGGCTTTAGATGAAGGCGTGAATATCGCATTTGGTACCGACTCAGGGGTATCCCGCCATGGAGATAACGCCCGCGAATTTGCATTGTTAGTCGAGTATGGTATGTCGCCCCGTGAAGCGTTGGCGACTAGTTTAGAGCAAGCACCTAAGCTATTGAATATGAGCAAGGAAGTTGGCAAATTACAAAACGGATACTACGCTGATGTAATTGCTGTTGCGCAGTCGCCATTAAAGGATATTTCGCAACTAAGCGCAGTGACCTTTGTCATGAAAGAAGGGAAAGTCATCAAACATCATGAGCAAGATTAAAGCGCAAATGTTGGCGCAACTGATTGAGTTAGAAAGAACTTTAATGAGTGAGGAGGTGCGCAGCAATGCCTCGCGATTAAATGAGTTGCTTGATGAACGTTTTATCGAGGTGTCGGCCGACGGCCGGCGCTTTGATAAGGACAATGTGCTTGCTCGGCTACCAAAAGAGCAAGCCAAGGGACGAAAACCTACCTTTCACAATCAAGATTTTGAAGGGCGCATGCTGTGCGCTGATGTCGCCCAGCTCTCTTACCGAGGTGCGCTCAGACGCATCAAAGGAGGGCAATGGCACTACTCTGTAAGGATGTCGATATGGTGTCTAAATAGCAACCAAGATTGGCGTTTAGTTTACCACCAAGGCACGCCTTGCGAGGCCTTCCAGTTAAGCCGGTAACGTCGCCGTAGTCTCCCACTCAGTGCTTTTCTCAGCGCCAGAATAACGATAGACTTTCGTTACTCATCACCTCTTAGCGCTGTTATTTTGGACCTGCTATTACAATCCAGTATTCGCCGTGTGTTATTGCTACGCAGTGTCGCCATTGCACTGCAGTTACTGGCGGTGCTCATTGCTTACTATGTGCTTGATTTTGCGTTAGCACTTTTGCCGCTGTTGAGCATCATCGCCGTGGAGTCGCTATTTCAGCTGCTGAGTGTGGTGGTGCTACGACGACGCATCCACAGTCGCGCACCGGTGGGCGCCGCCACCGTAGTGTGGCAATTATTAGCTGATATCCTGTTCTTAACCTTGCTGCTTATGCACAGTGGCGGGGCGACCAATGCCTTTGTGTCGTTGCTGCTGTTGCCGGTTATGATTGCTGCTGTGACCTTACCTGGGCGTTTAACGGTGTTATTAACCGTGATTGCAATTGCTGCTTATTCGGCCTTAGTGATTATGATGCCATTGCATCATCAAGGTGAGCATGGCATGCAAATGCGCCACCATTTTATCGCCATGTGGATAAACTTCGTACTCAGTGCAGTTGTGGTCGCCACTTTGGTCAGCGCATTATCTCGCACTTTGGCAAAACAACAGCGCGCTATTGCCCAAAGCCGAGAAGAGCAGCTTCGCGCTGAGCAGCTTGTGTCTTTGGGCAGCGCTGCAGCGCAAGCGACCCACCAATTAGCCACACCGCTTGCAAATTTGGCGCTGTTGCATGATGAAGCAAGGGAGCTAAGCGCCGACTGTCCAACGTTACAGCCTGTGATTGATGATATGGTGGTGCCTTTGACGCAGTGTCAGCGGCAGTTGGATTTGTTTCGTGCTCGGGCGCAGCAGCTGCGTGATGCTCATGAAAGAGCGCCACATTACCAGCCGCTATTACAGCTCGTTGATGAGATCCGCCAAGCCTTTACGCTGAACTATCCGTCTCAGCAACTGCATTGCCAGCTCCCACATCAAGGTGAACATATTGAAATTATTAGTGACCCATTGTTGAGTGCCGCTGTGATCAACGTATTGGCCAATGCTGTGCGGGCAAACGAAGAGGTTGGGGCAGAGCGAATCACGATTACCATTCGCGACTCTGACTCTGCTCTTCATTGGCGAATTGAGGACCAAGGCCGAGGGTTTTGCGCTGAGATGCGGGCCTCCTTGGGCAGCGCAGTGATAGCGAGCAGTGATGGTTTTGGTGTGGCGCTGTGGCTAACCAACGCCACGATAGAGCGCATTGGTGGCACTTTGGCATTGGCCAACAATGAACACGGTGCATGCATTGATATCACTATTCCTAAGAGGCGCTATGAAGCTGTTACTGATTGAAGATGACCTAGCCTTTGCGCGAACACTCATGCGGCGCCTAGAAGCGCACACCCAAGCGCAGGCTCATGCTGATTGTGTGCAAAGTGCGCTGTTCCAAGCACGACAGTTGCGCCCCAGTCACATTATTTTGGATATGAATTTAAATAACGAGTCTGGACTGCAACTGCTTGCTCCGCTGCGCGCTTTGCTGCCGAGTGCGCGCATCATATTGCTAACTGGGTTTGCCAGTATTGCCACTGCTGTTAAAGCAGTGAAGCTCGGCGCTGATGATTACCTCGCTAAGCCGGTGTCTATGGCACTTTTACTGGCAACTATGGAGGATGATATTGTGCATTCACACGTTTCGCACGACGATGAGGTCATGTCTCCTGAGCGTTTGGAGTGGGAGCATATTCAAGCGGTGTTGACGCGCAACAATGGCAACATTTCGCAAACAGCGCGCCAACTCAACATGCACCGACGTACCTTGCAACGTAAGTTGCAGAAAAAACCGGTGGCTAATTAATCTTGCTGAGGAGGCTTTAGAAAAGAAAAAAGGCCAATAACAACGTGGCCTTTGGTAGCTATCACAAAGAGAAACTAACACCTAGATGGAGAGTACGGCCCAGTGCTTGTAAACGCTGTCCTTTATCTAACTCCCGGCCATCAACACGGTTTATGCCGTTGAGATGTGGCGCATAGCTATGATCAAACAGGTTGTTAACCGCTGCATTGAACTGCCAATGGCTGTTGATATCATAATCTACACTCACATCAACGACACCATAGCCGGGTGAGCTCAGCTCGTTGTTATAGTGCGACACATGCGTTTGCGACTGGGCGAAGCGCCAACGCGCAGCCACTTGGTAATCATTGGCATAGTAATGGGCACTCAATTGGCCGTTAAGTGGGCTGATACGATAGAGATCGTCATTCACCTCATCGCTGCGTTTACCGCGCACATAACTAATCTGAGCATTAACTTGCCACTGACGAGAGAGTTGATACTCGGCGCTCATATCAGCCCCGTAAAGGTGAGCATCAATATTACTAAAGCGAAGCGCGCCTTGCCCAGACATCATCATCGCCACCATATTCACCACACTGTCTTCACTGGGGGTGCCTTGGATGTAATTATCAATTCGTTGATAAAATAGCTGAGGCTTTATCGAGAGCCGCTCACTGGTGTATGACCAACCCACATTCGCTTGGTACGCTGTTTCAGGTTTAAGGTTGATATTACCGACATAGGTTTTACCATCCGCAAGGCCCCCGGTTGCTTGCATGGGAAGCCATAAATAACGCGCTTGATAGCTCGCAGCCCGCTCTTTGATAGCGACACCGTAACTGAGGTCTGAGTGTGAATTCAACGTATAGCGATTATTGATGACCACATCGAAGGTGGTATCACTGACGCTTTTGTCTGCATCATTAAAACGAGTTTGTAAGGTTGCAACCGCTGGCATCATCATGGCCATGGTGGAGCTTATCTTATCGGCATCGGCAACATTGTATTTCAACCGTGCGCCTACTGTTGTGTTGAGCTTCCGGTGGCTAAAAGTGTACTCGGTGAATAGGCTATGGCGGTCATCAGCAACATTATTAAAGTTTTCCACGAAAAACGCGTCATTGTTTGGATTAGTGATGTCCGCATCATGACGGTTGATACAGCCATCATAGCCCCATAGCCAAGCCCCTGTTTGTATGTGGGCAAAGAGGCTGGTACTGCGTCCTAAAGCCAAGGTATAACGTGCTTTTTGCGCGGTACTAAGGGCGCGCTGTTGGTAGTTATCCATACCATGCTCGCCATCTTGAAAGCCCACACCCCATAATAGCGTTGTGTCACTGATTTCGTGCTCACCCGATAGCTCAAATCGTGTGGTGTCAATGTAATCAATATCCATAGGCAGCGCGGCTGTGCCGCTTTGTTTGGTATCGGTACGATGAATATTAGCGAAGAGGTGCCCTTGATTTAGGGCCGACGTGGTAAGCACACCATACTGGTGACGCTGGTAATCACTGTTCGGAATTGCACGCTCCTTGGCGTCTTGCTCATCACTGTTACGCGTATCTGCGTAGGCAAGCCAAGCAAATTGGCTATTGCCAGCGCCCCCAGCGAGGCTAGCATTGAATCCTGAGCCATTATCTTGCGCATTGATGCGGCCATTTACAGTCAATGGGCTATCGAGCTCAGCGCGGCGCATGTTTACGTCAATGGCCCCGCCAAGCGTGTCGATACCGGCACTGACCGGGGCAATACCACGATAGATGTCCATGTTCGCAATGATGATGGCGGGAGTGTAACTGAGCGGTGTATCCATTGAGTTGGGGCCTGCACCACTAAAGTTGAGGCCATTGCTGGCAACATTAATGCGCTGGGCAAACATACCTCGGTATTGCGCTAACCCTGTTATCGGGCCATTTTTGTTTACTCCCGCACCAACAACACCATCGAGCCAATCGGCCGTGTCGGTTGCAAACTTTTGTGCCGGTATTTGCATTAAACGGGCACCTGTATCATGGTGTTGCGAGTGCACGGTGATCACTTCCATGGCTTGACTATTGACTGCGAAAAGTGCGGTGATGGTTGCGCCAAGGGCTGATTTTATCTTCATAATATCCACTGAGAATTGAAAAGCATGTCTGAATTTTCAATTGCTTAGGGACGAGGTGCAATAACAAACCGCCACAGTGCGGCAATATGTCGCACTCCAGTGATCAACGCACGAATTTTGCTGGTACGGTGTTCGCGAGCTACGCTTAGTAGGGTGTATTATTTGTGAGCCACGCTATGAATTTTGCAGATTTTAATTTTATCGCGGTGCTAATTGCAGCCCTTGCCACGCTTATCTTAGGTGGCGTGTGGTATTCACCACTGATGTTTAAAAATGCTTGGTTAGATGGGTGCGGGTTAACGGACATAGATTTGCAAAATGCGGCAATGGGAAAGGTCTTTACCATCGCCTTTATACTCTCTCTTTTGGCTGCTTTTATCTTTGCGTTATTTTTAGGCCCTCGGCCCGAGCTCGGGTTTGCGGTAGGTGCAGGCTTTGCTGCGGGTTTAGGGTGGGTGGCTACGTCCTTTGGGATTAGCTATGTTTTCGAGCAGCGACCTCTAAAGCTGTTTTTAGTTAATGCCGGATACCATACTGTGCAGTTTACCTTGATGGGGCTTATTCTGGGCTTATGGCATTAGAGCATCGCGCCTGACAATGGTAGACTAGGCTGTGTTGTCTTAAGGGAGGGAGCATGGCTAAACCGAATAAAAAGGGCCCCGTTCGCACCGTGAATATTCATTGTTCGCAGTGCCGCACTAAACTCTACAAATACCGCAAAGGCGGCAAGGGCGCGCTTATTAAATGTTTTATCGAACGCATAACTGAGGACTTCACTGAGCAGCTCGCCACCTGTCCGCAATGTCAGCAGGTTTTCGCACGAGAGACTATGATCAGGGGCACCCCCGCATTGAAAATGATCGGCCAAAAAGTATTTATGAAATAAGCCTGCAAGAGATACGGGCATTTGTCCTTAAAGTGTATGAATGGCCACTGTTAAGCTCGCCCGGTTTGGTTTTCATCTGGAGTAAACAATGGATATTTTGTTCGATGTTATTGGCATGTCGGGCACCTTTTTAGTGGTAGGTGCATTTTTTTTGTTGCAGTTGAATAAGCTGCCTGCAACGGGCTTAGGTTACAACCTAATGAACCTATCAGGCGCCATTTTATTGTTAATAAGCCTTTGTTATAACTTTAACTTGGCCAGCTTCGTTATCGAAATTTTCTGGATAGCGGCGTCACTCATTGGTATCTATAAATACATTAAAGCGCGTAAAGCCAGTAAGCTTGCAGCGGCGCATTCCGCCTCATAAACACACCTTGGCGTGAAACTTCATTTGTTTTTATGTAAATATGGTGTAATTATTTAATTTATGAGTGATTTACACCGTATGTGCGATGTTCCGTTTTTGTTTCTATTTTACGCTCGTAGGCTCGTTTGTCTTTCCAGCCTTGGCTGAACAAGCGAGCAGCGATGAGCTCTTTTCTCTAAGCTTTGAACAACTGCTTGATGTTCAAGTAGATATCGCATCAAAAAGTGCAGAAAGCCAATCTCTGGCCCCTTCTTCGGTGACCTTATTTACCCGCCAACAAATTGCCCAGTTGGGTGTCCACAATGCTTATCAATTAATGAATTATGTGCCCGGCATGCAGCTGACTCGGGGCGACTGGGTCGGGGCCGTGCCAAAAGAGCATGCGCGCGGTGTGCATTTGGACAGTGGCAATATTCTAGTGATGATTAACGGTGAGCGCTTAAATGAAGTTTCCTTCGGTAAGGCCTCAGTGTACACACCTTATATTCCGGCGCAGTTAATTGAAAGAGTAGAGTTTATTCGCGGTCCTGGCTCTGCATTGTATGGCAGCAATGCGTTTTTAGGGGTGATGAATATTATCCTAAGTGACGATAACAATGCCTTGAGTGTTGGCATAGGTGAGAATGCCCGCCAGCAATTAACAGGGCAGTGGCATCAAGCAACGTCACTAGGGCGAATCTCTGCTAATATCGCGGTGGAAAAAACCAATGGTCAAGATTACGACGTTGCCGATAATGTTCGTGACCCACTGTATTCTGTTTTTGCTAATACCCAGTTTAGTACCGAGCGCTTAACCATCAATGCGCGCTATCAGCGTACTGAGCTAAATGAGTTTTTGAATTTAGGCGGGTACAGCCCTGATAATCGCCATCGCAGTGATAATTACGCCGCCAGTGTTGCCTATCAGTGGTTGCAAGGTGACCACGATTTGTCCTCGCAGTTGAGTTATACCGAGCATCATATTGAAGCGCAAGGCTTAGTCGAAGGCCTTAATCTACCTGAAAACATGCCGTATTTTGTTGGTCCTAACTGGCAAAGCTCTGAGCTTAAGTTTGTCAGCGATTATCAGCATCAGCTTCATGCTAACAGTACGTTATTTGCAGGTGTTGAGCTGCGCCGAGACGAGCAAACTCAAGCCGGCGTTGTGACCAGCTATTTCAATGACCAATCAGGCTTTATTGAGCTCAATAGTGAGTATTATGAAAACCCTTCGCGAGTACAGAGTCGCTATCGTGAGTTCAGTGATTTAGAGCATCGCTTTGATGCTCAAGCAGGCTATGTGCAAGTGAAACAACAGCTTCCAGATTTTGGGCTCACTGCCTTTTTCGGGGCGCGCTATGATCATGTCAATGGTATTGATGCACGTTGGTCACCACGAGCCTCGCTTATTTACGAGCTGCCCAGCGGTGACATTCGCCATGTTTTAAAAGCGCAATATGGCGAGTCGTTTCGTACTCCGGTTACCAATGAGCTTTACTCTAACGATGATATCACCTCTGGTAATGCCGATTTATCCTCTGAAGTGATCAAAACAACCGAGTTGGTGTGGTTAGCCCAAGGCACACAGTGGAAAAGCGAAGTGGTGCTGTTTGATAACGCCCTAGAGGATTTTATTGATTTGGTGATGGTCAACGAGCAGCAGCAAGCTTTTACCTTTGCGAATGTATTCAGCACCACTATGCAGGGTATTGAGATGAGTGCTCAATCGCAGCTAGGCCAATATAGTGATGTGCAAATCAATTATACCCAGCTATTTGATGATCCCATTAGTCCAAGCTTTAAGCGCTTTGCCAGTGTGGCGGTGAATATGCAGCTTGAGACATTGACACTTAGCGCGAATGCCCTGTGGCGCGATAGTGTCGAAGTATTCGGTGCTAATGATAAGCGCTTTTATCAAGGTGCGTATGTGTTGCTCGGCGCAGCGCTGCATTGGCAGATGGATGAACATACGCGGCTGAGCTTAAAAGTAGAAAACCTTACCGATAAAGATTACGATACCTTCGATGCGCGCGTGTTTGATGGCCGCGTCCCCGGGTACGGACGTCAGTCCAGTCTAACCTATACTTATCAGTTTTAAAGAGCAGGGATATTCTAGTGAGCGAGCAGTTGGGTGTGCTTGATAAGGTGTTTTCGCAGTTTAAACAAGCCCATGAACAAGAGCCAATAATGAGTCTTGTACAACGCAAGCAGGCGCTATTAACGCTGAAGCATGCACTACTTGATGCACAAGAGCCATTGATTGCAGCAGCCAGCGAAGATTTTGGCTATCGCGAGCGCTTTGACACCTTGGTGAGCGACATTCTTCCTACGATAGAGGCATTGGACTACTGCCGTAAAAACCTCGCTAAATGGACTAAACCGGAAAAGCGCCAGGGTGGTTTTGCGCACTTTCCCTCGTCATTACACGTACATTATGAGGCCAAAGGCGTGGTGGGCGTTGTATCGCCTTGGAATTATCCAGTGAATTTGGCGTTATCGCCCCTTGCTTTTGCCCTCGCAGCGGGTAATCGAGTGGTGGTGAAATTGAGCGAATATACCCCTGCTGTGAATCAAGTATTAAAAACATTGCTTAGCTCTGAGTTGAAGCGCTATGTGGCCTTCATTGAAGGAGATGCACAAGTAGGGGCTGAGTTTAGCGCTAAGCCTTGGGATCACCTTGTGTTTACCGGCTCTGGTCAAATCGGCAAAAAGGTAATGCGCAGCGCTGCTGAGAATCTCACACCGGTAACCCTAGAGCTCGGGGGTAAGTCGCCGGCGGTGATGTTGCCTTGTGCGCAGGTCAATCATGCGGCAACCCAGATTGCCTTTGGTAAATCGACTAATGCTGGGCAGATATGCGTAGCTCCAGATTTTGTCCTCTTACATACCTCACAATTAGATTCTTTTATCACTTGCATCAAAGCCGAGGTGGCGCAGTTAGGCCACCGCCCAACGAAGGTGATTAATCAGGCTCAGGCTAATCGCCTAAAGACGTTAAAAGAGGATGCAATCAGCAAAGGAGCCAAGGCGTTGGAGCTCTTCAATGGGGGGGAGCAACATGTGTTAACCCTGCTTTTAAATGTCGATGATAGCATGCGTGTTTGCCAGGAGGAGATCTTTGGGCCGTTATTGCCTATCCAAACTTATGAGCATATTGAAGACGCCTGTGCAGCTTTAAAAGTGCAGCCCAAACCATTGGCATTGTATTTGTTCGCGACCAAGCGGGCCCATTGGCAAAAAGTGAGTGAGCAAGTACAAAGTGGTACGTTGGCGGTGAATGACACCCTCATGCAAGTCAGTGCAACTGATTTACCTTTTGGCGGGGTAGGAGCATCGGGATTTGGCCAGTATCATGGTATTGAGGGGTTTTATACTTTTTCCCATGCGCGCTCGGTTCTCAAAACACCCCATTGGTGGCCGCGTGCGAAGTTGTTGTTACATCGCTCGCCTTGGTTATTAAAAATAGTGACTTGGCTTTACTTAAAAAAATAGGAGGGTTACCCCTCCTAATCGTATTTATAGCTGTTTAATTTCGATATCAATCACGGTGTTATTCTCTACCATGACCCATTCGCGGAAGGTTTCGTAGCCGGGTTTACTCACTTCAACCTCATATTCACCAGGTTGCAGCTCTATCCCATCGTGGTATTTCGGACGAATATTCATAATTCTTACGCGTGAATCCGAAGGGGTGGTATTCACGGTTAACTGCGTGATCTCAGGCTTGACTACCTCAACAACTTGCTCTTTTGGCTCGGTATTAGTCTGTGGCTCAGCAGGTGCTGGCGCTTGGGTATTTTGACACGCTGCAAGCATTAAACTCAGGGCAAGGACAGATAGCTTTTTCATGGATTTTCCTTAACTGTGGCTTCACTTCCTAGTAGGTTCGTACGAACTTTCAGGGATCTCTTCGTTAATGGTTTAATTTTAGATACAGCTGCGCACTGTAGCTTACTCACAGCGATATAGTCAACGCAGTTGAGATAAATCCAAAAAAATATACGCTAACTAACAATATAAAAACGTGGCATAAAATCGGTATCAATATCTACACTGCGGCCTTGGTCTTGCACTAAACAGGCTGTGCCTAAAAGCTCAATAGGCATGTAGAAGTTAGTGTGGGCATGGTCGGCGTAAAGGTGCTGACCTTGGTACTGCCAATAGTGATTTAAGGCACCCAGGAAGGTCTCATCTAAATCAGTAGCTTTACTGATCAAGGCATTATTAATTAGACTTAATTTTGCGTTAGTGCAGTGTTGAACTAGCGGGTTAGTGTCGGCGGCAATTTGCTGGCTCAGGGCGATGATTTCTGGTTGCGGGACCTCTTTGTCCAACAACACTTTTTGCAGCAGCTCGGCCAACATAAGCTCAACCTCCGGGCACACGGCACGGCTCTCTCTTAAGTGAGACAAATCAAACGCTAACAGTGAGGAAAGGGCATCGTGGTCGCGTACTGTGAGTGCACAAAAGATGGCTTCTTGCCAATTCTGTGCATTGATCCGGCCTTGTTCAACTAGGCCGACGCCGTTGTACTGGGTGTCGTGCTGTTCACCGTTAAATTCTAGCTCCACAATACGTTCAGGGTCGTTCGCGAGGCTAAATAATAGCGCATAGGCCTGCGCACAGTGAGCAATGGCTTGTTTCGCCTCTGCGTTGTGCTCTGGACTTTGCTCATATGAAAGGTACTGCGCTAAAGTGAGTGCGTGATTAGCGAGCCACATCAGGTTATCGCGCTGCACATGCACGAAGTTAAGGGTGTCTTGGTACTTTTTGCGGCTGGTGTTTATCTTCTCGTCAATTTCAGAAATTGTAGTAGGGCGCTCAATGTTTAGCATGACATATCCTTGTTCGGGGGTGAACTTATCCTTAAGCCGCTATTGTAAACAACACCATCGCACTAGCGCAACTGTACTTTAAATAGCAAAGGCTCTTTTAGCCATCAAGTAGGTAATGACCGCAAGAGCCTTTATCGGGGGCGTGTTAGCTATCTTGGTAAGTTTTTACTGAGTTTTTTATTCTTATTCATTACACCCGAGTAATAACCGTGCAGTGCCTCATTTAATTGCCGTTCGCAGCGTTTAAGTTGTTCACTTTGTTCAATAACTTGCATGCTCAGTTTTACTTTTTCTTCACGCAGGTTTTTTACATCAATACTTTGGCTATCTAATCGGCTTTGTAGTTCATCAACTTGACTGTTCGACGCTTTAAGTAATTCATGTAATTCTTTGTTGCGCTCTTGTAAGTCACGGCAATGATGCTTCATTACATGCTTACTGGTGCTCGCTTCCTCGAGTTGCTGTTTAAGCTCGGCCATTTCAATTTGCACATCGCGTTTGGCCTGCATTTGCACTTGCTGCATCTGCTCTGCCATTTTATCCATATGCGCAAGGGCTTTTTTATTTAATGATTCCGCTTGGTTTATCTGCTGAACCAAAGGGGCATGAGCTTGTTCTAGCTGCTTAATTTGCCGCTCTTTTTCTTGTAACAGTTGCTTGTAAAGGTGCAGTTGCTCACTCAGGGAAGGCTCGCCACTACTTTGGCCAATAGGGGTTACGGTAGCCTGCGGCATAGGTTCAATTGGGGTATGAAAGTCTGAGTGCGCCATTGTCTGTCCTTGGAGTTCTTATATGTATTGGTCAAACTTTAGCAAATACGGCCAGTAAAAATTTGATCTATATCAGGTCCAGACCCGCTGAAGACTTTGCTCAGCAAAGACTTTGATCTAGCGCAAATAATGGATGAGGTAATGTAAGGTTTGGCTCTGAGTGCACGGGCAAATACAAGCTATATACTTATGACGATAGAGCAGACTTATAGATTTACTATTTGGGTGACTACTATATAAACGCTCAGCGATAAGTCGTGTTTAGGTTATCTCTTTGTGAATGCTTAATTTAGCGCCTGAAATAATGAAATGCGTATTATTTTAGCTGTTAAACTAAGTGTACCCTGCTAGCTAAGCGTTTATCACGCCACACTAGCAGGGGAAAGTGCTTCATAAAAAGTTAGAGCTCGTTTGAGGACAAATGCCGCTCAGCAGATTCCAGCTGTCTCTTAGCATACTTTTTCTGAAAGTTTGATTGGGTATGCTTTAGAACATGTTTAGCGTGGATAGCTACTTTCTTCCAGTTTCTTTCTTGTATATATAAATCTGCCAACTTCATATGGTTTGCAGCAATTTGATTAGGGGTAAAACTTTTATCTAAGACCAGTAACTCCTCACGAAGTGCTATTGCTTTAGCGATATCCTTTTTTACAAATTGGCCTGACCCATAAAGCCAAGCTAACGTAGTATAAGCGCCAGGCTCTTTATTTTTTAGCCTTTCTTTGGCCTCTGCTACCAGCCTAGTACCGTCACCTGTATGCAAACTTATAGGTACCAGAGCCGACCAGTAACCCATCTCATAGGCTTTTTCGCACCATGCTTCTAAGAGTTCTGGTGCATTTATTAAACTTTTGTGGCACTGCTGCGCAGCTTCTTTGACGGTAAGCTTGGGGTCGTCAATCTTAATAGAGTGATCCCAGTAAGGGCCCGCTGAGATTAAAGTGCTGGATATTAATGCTAGCAGCATCGCTATTGCCTTTATCATGGTTGAGCTCCTTCATCCGATTGTCCTTCACAATAGCTTTTGCTAAAGCAAGCTAAGCCGTCATTATAATCTATACGCCTGAACCTATTTCATCGACAAGCCAATTATGCTTTCTATAATCACACGGAAGTCGACCACGCGTTTTTATGATAAATGTTATCGGAAATTACTTGAGGCAATATTAGTAATGAAAATACAGCTTACGTGAGTAAAGGCAGCTTTCTTGCTCTATTGACACGACTACTGGTTTTGCTTGCCCAAAGAAATACCGGCGTCTTCAAGCTGCCTTTTAAACATGGCTTTTTTAGCTTCAGCGTATTTGCTTTGCTCAAGATAACGCTTATGCTCAGCGACTTTTTCCGAATTTCCGAGCTCTTTATAAATAGCAAGCAGCTCCTCATGGGTGCTACCCACTCTCATTTTCTCACTCTCGACATCACCGTATTCATTTAAATATCGTTTAAACAACACAATAGATTTTTGGAGATCTCTATCAATAAAACGTCCTAATTTATAGGCATAAGCAAGCGCGATAATGCCTCCAGGAGAGCCTTGTGCAGCATGTTTTCTCGCTTCCGCGATATAGCGGCTACCATCTCCAGTATGCAAGCCGATAAGCTGAAGAGCGCTCCAGTAACCCATCTCATAGGCTTTTTCGCACCAATCTTCTAAAAGCTCTGGGGCGTTGATCAAACTTTTATGGCATTGCCGTGCTGCCACCTCGGCGGTGAGCTTAGGATCGTCAATCTTGATAGAGTGATCCCAGCGTGGCCCTGCTGCGCTTAAGGTGGCTGGTAATAGTGTTAGGGTTAAAAATAAAGCCTTCACCATAATGAAGCTCCTTCTAGTGAAACCTCTAATCTAAGAGTATGAAAGGTGGGTGAGAGTTAATGGCATTGCTATTGAAAAAACCTTAAGTTTAAAAACGCTAGCCAATGTATCGCATCTCAACCGCTTAGTCGTTATGCTGCCAGGCTCCTTTGGTTATGATACTCGTACTCCTTGGCTAATTACTTAACTTACTTAGCGCTTTTGCCTTTAAGTCTTTAGCAAGGGCGTCAGAGCCATCTCCCACACTCTGATCAATTACATACTGTGAATGCTCAATAACACGTGGCCAATCTTCAAGAGTGGTATAGATTTTTGCTAGGTTATAGTGAATAGATCTCAGCATAAATCCTGAAGTGTCGCTCTCTTGTGCTAGAAAAATATCATACAACCGCGCTGCCTCCGCTAAATTTGTCTCTATAAATATACCGTTATAGTTAAGCCAAGCTAGTTTACGAATAGCTATGTGTTCTTTTTTTGCAGCACGGCGTTTTACTTCGTTCACATAGCGAGAGCCATCTCCTGTGTGGTAACCAATATAAAGTAAAGCTTCCCAAGCTCCCATTTTATAAGCCTTTTCGCACCATGCTTCAAGCTCCTTAGGTGCATACTTTAGACTTCTTTGGCATTGCCGCATTACGGTATTTCTGGTTAGTTGCGGGTCTTCTATATCAAGAGCTGGCCATAATTGATTTGACAAAGGTTTGCTATATGACGGAAAAGCTAGGCCGATGCAGATAGCGAGAAATATTAGTTTTACATTCATCATTGTATTTTCCCATCTGAATCTATTTTCCTTTCTGGGACATGTACTTGAAATGCTTTTACGAAGTGTTTGTGAGGGAAGCCTTCGCGATAAAAATATTGTTGTTTAAGAGTTTCTGCCTCTGTAGATTCACCTTCACAGTGTCTTTGAGATAGGCAACTAATACCGCCTATATAGTCTATAAGCCTAATATTGTTTATCCCTCTTTCCTGCATCAGAGTATCCAAACCTGGTTCATACTCGGAGGCTTGCACGGCATGCCAACGGTGCATGAAAGCAATTAGACGATTTGACTTAGACTGATTTAAAATGGCAGTGATATTGTCCGCCCATATCTTGTTTCTACGGGTGTGGGTACTAAGACATTTGCCATTTTCATACTCTTTGTAAACGCACTCTTTATCAAACTTAGCCATCATTTCTTGTGAAATATCTAAAGCGACTATCTTCAAGCCGATGTCTTGAGCGGCTTTGGCTAATTCTCCGTACGCTTTTGGGACTAAATATCCCCAAGCCCAATTTTCATCAAAATATTTTTGAATTTCTTTAAAGCCTTTACCTGTCTGCTGATATTGCAATATCTTCTCTTGCATAGAGCGGGGGAGCATTTCCATTGCAAAGTGAGTAAAGCCAGCAGCTTTTAGCTGTCGGAGAGCTTTAATAGCTTCATGCTTATATATTACAGGGTTATGGCTCGATTCTGCGAGTAAGATCAGCCGAGCGCTCCCCGCCATTTTTCTATAATTTACATCCTTGTTTATTTTATTCATGCTATTTCCTTATATAGTTATCACTTACTTATGCCTTCCTGAGGTAAATTTAAGGTTGGCACTTTCTGTGCTCTTTTAGTCATTGTTTAATCAAAATCCTCAATCGCTGGCAGCGTACTTTTACTTTTGTCATTGCAAAGCCAGTATTGCTTGTTATCACCTTGGGTGAATGTCACCGAGTACTCTTGGGTTAGCGTTCCAAGCTCTTCACTGTGATAGTCGCTGATAACAACCTTAGTTTCATCATAACTAAAATGCATACTGTGCTCCGAAACCAACGCACGGTGATAACTCGACTTATTAACACTATCAGCAGTAGACCCAATATCGAACTTTAATTTTGGGTGCTCAAAATGGGTGAGTGCATAGGTGTCATCTACCTTGCTCGCAACGACATAAATTGGGGTTGGATTGTCAGCGCGGCAATCAAAGATAACTTGTACATCACTTGCTGCAGCATAGCTTGAAGCTGCGAATAACAAACAGCTAGCACTCCCCATTTTTACAACCATTTATTCCTTAGCTTTTTATCGTCCCGAGTAGCATACTCCGTAACTGTATCCTTTAATATAACCATATTAAGTAGCTCATCAATGTATTTGGCAAGTAAAAATCTATACTTTACACCTTCTACTTCTGCAACTATCAAAGAAAGCAATTTTAACAGCTAGTGGGGCCAAGGCCCTACATCAAAAAATTATATTCATTGATGTAGTAGCTTTGGGTTTAACATGCTGCTTTAAAATTTAAGCTAATGTTAAAACTTTTTAATAAGGCTATATTTTGAGTCGGCGGTTAGCCGTGTTATGACGTAGCTATATGAGGATGAGTAACTTCCACGCTCAACTGCATTTGCCATGTGAAGAACAACATCTTCAACACCGTCCTCGTTATAATCGCCATACGCCATTATGGTCAACCTTTGAATTCCGCCATCTTTGTCATAATAAACAGCCTGCTCATCGTTGACCGGCTCTATATTTTTAATCTGGCCCATCTCTTCCCAGCTACTCGCATTTTCTAAGCGGCGTTTATCATCATTTGAAATAACTAAAGACAACTCTGGAGGCATTTTATTTGGTAAATTCAAGCTATGTTTAAGTGCTCCTATAAAGCTCTTTTTAGAGGGTTTCAACTCACCCATATGAGACCAAGTAGTGCATATTTTATTGGTGGCAATTAATGCTTTCTGCTCTCTATAATTTGATGAGCTATAACCTTCCTCTAATGCTTCAGATAGCTTTTTGCAGCTATTAATTTCAAGGGTCTTCTTACTCTCTGACGTAACTTCGTAAGAATAAAACCATTTTTTATTTGATAGCTCTTTAAATTGCTCAGGCTTGTTTAGAGCCAGTTTTTCTAAGAAGTATCCATCTGTTTTATTTTCTGAACCAAATGTTGGAGCTATAGTTTTTTTATCTACGTTTGCACATGCGACACTTGAGATGCTAATGCATATAAATAGGGCGGTATTTTTAATCATTTTGTACTCTGAAATAAATTACGAACATAACTATTGCGTTCAGCTGATACATCTACTCTGTTTGATTCAATAGCTGCTTTTTTGAAATCACGAGCTTTCATATGTTTATTAAATTTTGGAAAACCATTTTTAAGTTCAGGCATGCCTAAATTAAAAATCATATCAAATAGTGCTAATTTTACATTATCAGGGTAACTTGCAAATTCGGAGGCACCATATATGCGTTTAAGTTCACTTTCAAATACTCTTATATGGTCCTCAACCTGGGCCTCTCTCACTGCCTCAGTTGCTTCCAATTTAGTAAATGGTTTATAAAAACTAGCTGCTTGACTCCCATAGGGTTTTGATTTAATTAATTTAAACTCATCCTCAATTTGCTGTGGTGTAGCAGAAGTTCCCGTGTCTCGTATAATGAAAGGCACTTTTTTTGCCGCATCAACATCCTTTAGTAAATGGCCAACCCCCATTGTTACCTTACCTTTTGTATCTAAATACATATGAGGGATATTACCTTCATATTTTTTCATGTTTTGTTTTAATGTTAGCTTCAAGTTGCCCGATAGAGGGATGGCGGCAACTGTTGCAGTTCTTGCCAACTTTTCGTTGATTTTTTTGTGGGTGCGACCATTTGGATCTATTCTTCCATCTGGACGCACCATGTCCACGACTTTGCTTTGAAATGCCTTGATAGCAGCAACTGTTTTTGAACTCTCTGGGCGAGAGCCTAAGCGTCCATCGACTGCCAATGTGTTTGTGCCAGGGAGCAGTTGAAGTAACTTATTTAAAGCGGTTTGTATTGTTCTTACATCGGCTGGATTGTTAGCTCCACTGAGGCCGACTGATTGAGTAATTCTAATTGCTGACATATGAAAGTTCCTTTTTCGTTTATATACCATCATTATTTATTTAAAAAATTTCCATTTTTATTTTTTTTAGATAGCGTTAAGCAGCTTTATTAATCTAATAAAAAATAGAAATAACAACCTTGATAAGTTTTTAAATATTCTTTATGCGTGGTTACTTTTTTAATAGAGAATAAAAAATCTATATGTTTTTTTTGTTTTAATCATAAATTTTGTTTTGATTTTAAATTCTCTATTTCTTTACGTCGTTAAAAGTTCAACTCTATTTAATCTATTTAGCGCCAGATCTATGTTAGAATAATGATAAAACCGCTTTGAGTTCATTAATTATTGGTGAATCGTCTTTCCATTGTATTTATTATTAAACTATTATAATTTAATTCACGGTTTAACCTTCAATTATGTCTATTAATTTATCGTAATCTACGTCAACTGGTTCAGGGTCAGGACTGCCGGTTACAAGAAAAGAAAAGTAATCGGTGAAACTTTTAAACTTTGACACTTCTTGACCGTATGTTTCTGTCAAAAATAGTCCAACCTCTCCTGAACGTTGTGACTCTTCAGAAAATAGAAAATAATAACCACCACCGGACCATTTACCTATAACCAATCCTTCTTCAGGTACGGGAGAGTATGAATCGTCTTGACCATAAAACTCCCTATAGTAGGAGTTTTTAATCATGACACTACATAGCTTTTCATACCTTTTATTTTCACCAACAAGCCCACATGCAACACCTCCGAACCAGAAGCAATACCCAATATGCATAAGAAACTCTTTATAATCATCAGGTAAAGTGATTGCTAAATCTGATTCCAGATCGGATATCTCCTTGCTGGATGCCCCATCTCCTTGAGTAAAGTTTTTTTTGTTTTTTGCTTTTTCCACTATGTCTTCGATTTCTTTCAACATATTTTTATGCCTTCTCTATATTCGATAAACAAGGACCATTTCCATTAGTATCATAAGGGCATTCGCCTTCATCATACCAATGAAGTTCCTTATTGTTAGTTTTATGATACTCCTCTGGAAGGAGCTCAAGGTTATCTAGCCTGTTGGGGTCATCTTGACTGTCACACCTAAAAATGGGCTTCTTGTGGTGAACATTATATCCATCAGGGACCTCACCCGTTATTTGCATATCCAGTAGTTCTTCTTCAGTAAAATGGTTGTGAGCGTCGTGATTTTTATCCATGAGCGCTTCAGATGCATAGTTAGATATATACTCACTTCGTTTAGCCGGAAATGCTTTTCTTGCCTCTTCAACTTCACCCACGGTGCGTTTATGATATTTAGTAGGCTTTGAGTCTGGATTTACTCGAACCCGTTCGTTGTTTATTTTATGTTGCTCTGCAAATTGATCAATACTTATGACTTCTGTTGTTGCTCCGCCAGATTTGTTTAAAGTTATTAAACCGTTCTCTTCATCAAGCCCTGCGAGTTCGTATTCATGATTTTTCCTATACTTACCACCCTCTGGGGTATATTTCAGACTGGACTTGTGGGTTTCACCAGCAACTGCACTAGTAATTGCTGTTTCCATTATTTTTTCTTTTGTGATCTTATCTATACCACCCGACTCGACCAACTTATCTAACATACGGCTTAGCTTCTTTTCGCCTTCTTTACACAATAATCCTAGCGGGTCCACCCAGTTAATGGGGTTGGGCGCATATTGGTAGTGGTTGATACCGCCAACTAAGCCAATTGGGTCTTGGTTAATAAAGCGCTGTTGTTTGGGGCTGTAATAGCGGTAGCGATTGTAGTGTAAGCCGCTTTCTTCATCAAAGTACTGGCCTTGAAAACGCAGGGGTTGGGTAATGTGTTCTGGGCTGAGCTCGATTTGCTCACTGTAACCAAAGGCATCGGTATTATTTTGCCACACCACTTCGGCGTGGGCGTTGGTCACAAACTGCGGGGTATCGAGCTGGTCTAAATGGTAATAGTACACACCACTGTCGTTGATTAGCAGTAATGGCTGATACTCGCCGGGCAGTGATACATACCAGGTATACTGGCCGTTTTGGCACTCGCCAAGCAACTGGTTACCGTCCCAAATATAGTCAATGCGCCCTTGCTCGGTCAGTTTGGCGCAGCGTCGACCAAGTGGGTCATATTCATAACGAGTCAGCTGGTCGTTATGATAAAAGCTTGCTAGCTGATTTAAGGCGTTGTATTCCAAGCGTTGGCGCTGCCCTTTGCCAAGCACGTGCACCTGGTTACCGCAGGCATCGTAGTCAAACTCGTCCTGGCCAAGATGATACAGGCGGTCATCAACACAGGCTGCGCCCGTAAAGACATCCTCGCCGCTGTTATTAAGGGCAGGGGAAGTGTGCTCTTTATCAACTGGGCGCAGCGCTGGTTCATCCGATGCGGTTGCTTGCTCCGGGTTACCAAAGCTATCCCAGTGGTAGCGCGCCGGTTGGTCGCCGTTGACCTCAATAAGCTGATTGATGGCGTTGTACTGATATTGCTTATCGCTGCTTAGCTCGCTGTTTGAGCTCTCGCGCTGACTGGCTATAAGTTGATTGTTGCCATCGTATTGGTAACTTTGTTTGGCATAGAGCGCATTTTCTGGATGCGATAACTCCTGCTCGCAAAGGCGGCCAAAACAATCAAACTCTTGCTTGGTGGTGATGTTATTGGCGTAGTGAATTTCACTGAGTTGACCATGTCGATGGCTGAGCTCAACATGGGTGTGCCCATTGAGATCGATGCGCGCCAGTTGGCCTTGGGGGTCATAATGATAATTAAGAATTTGGCCGTCGGCCAAAGTTAAGGCGCTGCGTCGGCCAAAGGCATCATAACTGTAATTAAGGGTATGTTGGCCCTGGGTCGCTACCAGTAGTTTACCAGCTTGATCGAACCCTTGTGTCAGGGTGGTGGCACCGTTATGGGCGCGCTGCAGGCGTCCTTGACTGTCATAACTAAAATAGTTGGACAGGTTACACAGGGTACTGTCTTTGGCATTAGGATGGGCTGCCTGTTGCTCTATGACTTGGCCAAGCGCGTTTCGTTTTAATTTAATAAAGCGCTCGTCGGCATCGTTGAGTGCGACCACACGGTTATGAGCATCAAACTCAAAGCGCTGCACGCGACCGTCAAAGCCCGTGGTGCGAATTGGGTTTTCATTGGCGTCGTAATCAATACGGTATTCTGCACCATCACTGCGGGTAATACCGATCAGGTTGCGCTCTTTATCATAGCGGTAGCGCAAGTGGCTGCCATCGGCAAAACGCACTTGTTCGGGCTGCGCTAATCCAGCGTAATCAGCGCTGGTTTGCTCGCCATTACCATTGGTGGTCGCCGTTAAGCGACCAGCAGCATCGTAATGGTACTCAATACGAATCGCTGCGTGCTCGTCGCCTTCTTGGCGCATGACTTTGGCGCTGAGTTGGCCGGCGGCATTGCGCTCGAATTGGGTTAATAGACCGGTGTTGGTTAGAGTTGCATTAACACGGCCTAGTTCGTCGTAACTAAAGCGCGTTAGGACATCGCCTTGTTGATGTGCTAAGAGCTCGCCTTGGGCACTCCAGCTAAACTGTTCACTGCGGCCATCGCCATGCACTACCGTGGTCAGTTGATTATTATCATTGTATTGATAATGGCTGGTGCGGCCATCGGGCAGAGTTTGCGATTGCAGTAGCCCCATGGCAGTAAACGTGCGTTTTAGTTCGCCGCCATCGGCATAACGAGTCAGTACATGCTGCCCCAGTTGGTTGTAAGCAAAGGTGGTTTTATTGCCTTGAGCATCGTAGTGGGCCACTTTTTGGCCACGTTCATTGTATTCGCTGCGCTCTTCACTGCCATCTGGATGCTGGGTATGAGTACGATTGCCAAAGGCGTCGTAGCGGTATCGCCAGCTGTGGCCCCGCGCGTCGGTGTATTCAACCAGCTTGCCGTCGCTGTTGTGAACAAAGGTTTCGGTATTACCGCGACTATCGGTACTTTTACTCACTCCCTCTCGGGGGTATTCAAAGCTGTATTCGTAGGTGTTGTTATCACCGTACTGGCGAATACATTTTGCATCAACGCCTGCACCTTGCCACTCAAAGTGGTGGCTAAAGCCACTGGCGCGGGTACGTTTGCTAATAACATTATCGCCACGGTAGCTGTAACGCTCGATATTGCCCTGGCTATCGGTCACTGCCACCAGTTGTTTCGCGTCATTGTATTGATAACAAGCAAGCAGCGGCTCATGGATGTGACGTTTATCTTTGTCATCCATGTGATATGCGGCAACCTTAGTTAATAAATCATCGCCGTTATATTGCAGTACTACACCGCGCTTATCATTTATGGCAACACGGCTTAGGCGTTCGTTGGCATCGTAGAAAAAGCTGAGTGTTTGCCCTTTGGCATCGGTGATTTTCTCGAGTAACCAGGCCTTGGAGCCAGCAAAAAACGTGTAATGGCTGTCATCGGGGCGTACTAAGGTTTGCTTGCCATCGTTTTGGTAGTGTAAAGCAAGTTGTGAGCTAAGCTGGTAACTGGTTTGCCCTGGTTTTACTTTCTCAAACTCGTGTATGCGGCCTTGTTCATCAACGAGCTCTAGCCAGTAGCGCCCGGGTGTTTTCGGGCCAACTTTGGGTGGCGCTTCGTAGCGCTCAAAAATGCTAAGAGCAAAGTGGTGGCGCCAGCCAAAGCCCAGGCCCACATTGGTATCGCTTTTACTGGAGCGGTATAGGCGTTGCCACTTTAAAGGCATGGGGGCGTTAAGGGTAAAATCGACCAACGGCAGAATTTCTTCACCGCTGAGCATGGAGATAGGATCAGAGCGGCACTCTTGCTCATCTACGCTTTGTTCCGTGGCCGTGTCATTGGCTTGGGCTTTGTTAGGGTTGCCCTCGGATTGACCGCCTTTTTTGACCACGCTGGGTTGGGACTTTTTATCTTTTTGTGCTTTGGCGCCGCCACTGGCACTGGCCGAGTTGGTATTGTCGCTAACTTGAATGCTGCGTTTAGGTTTTTGGTTATAACAAAGTAAGGAGCCTGATGCTAACGCCGAGCTTAGGCCATGGGCGACTTCCCGCGCGGTGGCGGTGTTAACCGAATGCACGCCTGCAGCGCGCAGCATATGCACACATTGAATTCGTTTATGAATATCGCCGACCAGATCTTCGGCCAATAGATTGACTTGGGCGCCTGCCGCATCTGGGGTGTCTATCGCCACCGGATCGTAGCCACCAGGGGCTTTATCATTGGCTAGGGTAATTAACACTGAGCCGCGTTTTGAGCGAAAGGCAATTGAACGAATATCCATATTCTTACGTTATTCCTTAATCAATCCATTGATACACAGAAGCTGCTTGATAGAGCTTGGGCGTGCTGCCAAGGTGTAAAATAATATCACGATGCATGCTCGAATTGTAGTCTTTATAGATACCAATAAATGAATAAAGGCCAAACACTGCGCCGAGCTGACCATGAACGTATTCACTTTGAGTCACCTTTGGTTGCTCAACCACTTTACCGTTTAGTTGTAAATACCCCTCAAGCCAGGCACTAGGCCAAGGCTCTTCCCCTAAGGCGGGGGCTACAATGTGCTCTATTGGGGCGGGCACTTCTTTTACCGCTTGGCTGAGTAAAGTAGGGAAGGGGTTGTGTTGTTCGATATCGAAGCAAGGTTCACCATGACAAAAGGGCACGTGCAGCCCTGTTTCACCAAATTTTACTCGTGCTAATGCGAACGCGGCGCCATTATTGTACGTGATACCTTCATTTAGATGTAAAAATTGCTCATCTAAGGCAATGAATGTGACATTTTTAGCAAGCTGCATCGCTTTAATGAGCGCGCAGTGCAGTGCCGATTCACCGTGCGCGAAAAACTCGTTTACCGGGTGGGGGTGGCCTGGTTGCGCTCGGCCATTGGGAGCCACTTCGTTTAGGGCTGAAATAAGCGTATTTAGGCGTTGCTCATCATAAGCGAGGTTAGGCAGCAGCCAAAAAATAGGCTCCTCGGGGTCAAACTCAAAACGGGCTAAAAACTGATTCAGTGGCGCAATAAGAGAAATAGGCCAGGGCATTGCCTCGCTCTGTTGCGACTGCTCGCTTATAGGCATTGGCTCGCTAAGAAGAAGTGCAGCTTCGGTACTTTCGAGCCCTGGAAGGGCGATATCGAACTCTGTGAGTGTTATTGCCATGTGACCCCCAAGGAGAGTGGATGAACTATATGGCTCTCTTTTTTGTGCATTAAATTAAACAGCTGCGCCACCAAGTAAGGCGTAATAGCATCGAACTGATAGTCTTTAAGCGGATGCGTGTAGATGTCTTTCCCTGCCAGTAGTCGATTGGCAAAATCGACCTGCTCGCAAAAGGTTGGCCACTGTGTTGATAGTTGCTCCTGAAAGTCGCCCAAGGTATCGGGAGCAAGCCAAGCTTCGGTCAGTTGCTCTTGCGTAAATAGCGTTTCTACATGCTCGCCGTAACAGTTCATGAAAGTGTTGATAAGCCCGTTATTGGGCTCCTCACACAGTAATTGGTAAATCAAAGGAAGCTGTTTTGTCAGCCCTGCGAGCATGAATAGGTGTGCAATGTCTTGTGGGCTGTGGCTTTTTGACCAGGTATTGGCAATACGCTGAATATCATCATTGGAACAGGTCAAGAAAAATAGTTGGGCTAAAGGGTGCGTGAGCGAATAACGGGCCAGTATTTCTTCGCAAGCAGTCAATATGTCTTGTTTATCGTTTGCTTGCCAACTTAAGGTTTGCCCCGTGAGCAACGCGCGATAGTCGCTGTAGTCTGTCGTTTCGATTTGCTGCAACACCGACTCGGGAATATGTGTTAACACCCCCTCTCGCCAAGCCAGCTCTAAAGCGATGGCATGATGCTCTGGTGATTCGCTAAGCAATAGCTGGTTCAATGCAGATTTCAGACTTAATCGTTGCAGCCTAATCAATAGCTGGCAAAAAAGCACTCGTTGCTCAAAGCTGGTTTCATCGCTAACTATAAAAGCTGCATCGAGCAGTGTTTTGCTGCCGATGCTCAGTGAAAAAGGACAATGAGGATCAGAAAAATCTCGCAAACCCGCGCTGGCCTGGCGCAATTCGACGGTGAAGCGATTAACGGCGCTTAAAAAGCTGGCACGATTAGCCAGAGGATGTGATTGTAAGCACACCAGTTCTTGCAAACGTTGAGCGGTATTCAAAGCTTCCATGCGTGAGTGCAATCCTTTAGCCTAGCCACCAATCAATACAGTTGGATTACCAACTACTATTTTCCCGCCGTGAGCGGTCCCATCGCCCATACGTGCGGCGGGTTTACCATTGATTTTTACAGATCCTGAGCCTGAATTAATGGTATCCGGCGGACCTACGCAAATAAGTTTATCGCCTTTTCTGGCCGCTGGCAGGCCACCAATCAATACATTGCCTGAGCCCATGATTATAGGGCCACCGACATGAGGAACTGGGCCGGGATTAGTCTTGGGGCATACATGCATATGAGTCAAAGTGGAAGCGGGTTTTCCCATGATCACATCCTTTTAATCGCTGAAAGGCTATATTATCGCCGATTAATAGTGCGTCGACAAGTATATTGAATGCCCAGCTTGATTATTCTGAAAAGTCAGGTTTCAACAAGGCCTGTAGTGGCTCAAGCTCCGTGGTATTAAAGTCCCAGCGCTGATGGTTTTTAAATTCGAAGTCTGCTTTGAAAAAGCCGCTTTTTTGTTGAATTTGTACCAATAATTGCTGAATTTGCAAGGGGCCTTGGCGAGTAATTTCCTGCTGCATATCCTGCACCATATCTGAGAGAACCAAATGCTCATTAGAGTTGACGTAAAATGGCGTGGCTGAACCATCGTCTTGGTAGTAGAAACCGGCGTTTGCAAACCCCTGATCTTCTCGAGTAAGAACCAAAGCTAAGGTTGACCAAGTAATGTCTTTTAGTGCTGACGCTTTTAGCACCTCATCAACGATTCGTTGTAAATATTTAATATCAATGCCCATAGCTTATGTCCCTATATAATGGTTTTGGTTGCTAAGGTAGCATATTAAGTGAAATAGAGGGCGGATCAATACCTAGCGTCAGTATTTTTACAAAGAGTAAAATAAACGGTATTAAGTGATTACGTGGTTATTTGCACTACTCATCTTACCGCAAGATCTAGGTGTGAGGCTTCATTAAGACGACAATAACTTAAGTTTCGTTTATATTAATTAGCTGCTCTGACCTCTTTCGGTGAGGGCGGAGGAAAAGAAACGCCTTTTTCTATCAGTAGTTCTTTCACTTTCATCGCATAATCGTAATTACTGGTTCCGGGCCGAAGTAATTTCTTTCGCAGATCTCGCTCTATACTATTGGTAACCGTGCCGCCTGTGGCTGAAGGCGCAGAAAAGTCGCCACCTTGGGTAATAAATAGTAAAGTGTATTTATACTTTAGCATGAGCGCCGAATAGTTGGCGGCGTTATTGTTCATCGCGTCTGTGGCATTAAGATCAACCCCATGAGCTAATAACAAATTTACTTGCTCATCTTTGTCATTAGCAACCGCATTGAATAAAGCCGGCTCTAAGCTTGCATCTACTGCATTGGGAGAGGCATTATATTCAAGCAGAACCTGCATCATTTTGGTTTTGTCGCTACCGGCTAAAGCCGACAATAGTTGCTCTTCAGTCGGTCCATTTCGGTCTAGGGTTACATAAGCTGGAAAGTCAGGATCAGCACCGAGGTCTAGCGCAAGCCTTAATGATTTTTCATTCGTTTCCATCGCGAGCCAAAATAGTGGCGTAATACCATGCTCACCGTGTACATCCAGTGCAACGCCAGTATCAATGATAGCTTGCGCGGCTTGCTTGTCACCCGCTTTAATGGCGTTGAGCAATATTACATGGGAAGGCTCAAAAAATTGTTCAGCTTTCATACCTTGCGCTAGTGTGGGCATGGCCATAAATATAAGCAGCACTGCATACAGCCATGTGCGCGCCTCGTTAAAGTTGGAGAACGTCAATGTCAGTCTTACGCGAAGTCTGAGCCAATGAATGTGACAAGGTTAATAGGCTTATTAATTTATCACTCCTTTTCGGTAGCAAATAAAGTAGAGCGGGCGGTGATGCGGTTGCGGCCTTTTAACTACACAAAGCCTTAATTAGCCGCTCTAACTTCTTTCGGTGAGGGCGGAGGAAAAGAAACGCCTTTTTCTATCAGCAGTTCTTTGATTTCCATTACATACTCATAATTGTCAGTGCCAGGGCGAACCAATTTTTTACGCAAGTCTTTTTCTATGCTGTTGGCAACCGTGCCACCAGTGGTTGAGGGCGCAGAGAAGTTGGCTCCTTTAGAAATAAATAGTAAAGCGTATTTATACTTTAGCATGAGCGCCGCATAGTTGGCGGCGTTGGTGTTCATCGCATCTGTGGCATTAAGATCAACATCATGCTTTAGCAGTAACTCTATTTGGTCGTCTTTATCGTTGGCAATAGCATTGAAAATAGCTGGCTTTTTATGGGCATCAACGCCGTTGGGAGAGGCATTATGCTCTAGTAAAACCTGCATCATATCGGTTTTGTCGCTGCCCGCTAAAGCTGCGAGGAGCTGCTCTTTCTTTGGTTCGTTACGGTCTTTTTTAACTAGGGCCGGGTAGTCGGGATTCGCGCCGAGTTCTAGCGCAAGCTGTAACGATTCTTTGTCCGTCTCCATGGCGAGCCAAAATAGTGGCGTAATACCATGTTCACCGCGTACATCCAGTGCAACGCCATTATCAATGATAGCTTGCGCGGCTTGCTTGTCACCCGCATTAATGGCGTTGAGCAACTTTACATGGGAGGGCTCAAAAAATTGTTCAGCTTTCATATTTTTTCCTTGAGTAGGCAATGCCATGCAGGCTATCAGAATCAGTGCCAAAGGCACAGCAATAAAAAGAAGCTTCATGTTCACCTAGCCTAAGTAATTGTCTTTAATGGTATTAAGGGTGTTTATATCTTCTTGCTTTTGCGACTCAATTCCCTCAACAACTTGGTCCATACCGTGGCGGTCTATGGGTGTGCCACCTTGAAGGCTTGGCAGACTGCGCATATCACCAGACGCTTTAGGGATTAGGTCTAAACCGGCAATTGCCGCAGCTGTAGCAAGGCCCGCGACAGGGCCCCCCAGATATCCCGCAGCGCCAGTGAGTATGCCTTTTACTGGCAAGCTCTGCGCCATGGTGAGAACATCACCATCAACCGCTTGAGAAACAATCAGTTTTGATACTTCTTCTAAAGGCAACCCTTGTTCACGTGCCGACGTTTTCGGGTGTAAGCCTGAGGAGTTAAAGGTATAGCCTTTATTTCCCGATACAGCGACACCGGATGTTGCCAGCCCGCCACCGAGAGAGTGACCGACCATAATGACATCATCTTGATATAATTGCTCAGCTCTTCGTGCAAGTTCCATCGCTTGGTTGTACTGGGTCGTTTCCATACCACTGCCTTGCATAAAGTTGGTTTTCCAATCTGCTGCACCGGTTACACCGTTATTCGTCCCTCGGAACGTTAACATTTTTTCACCAGTAATATCAGACTCAAATAACGCGGCTCCGAAGCCCGAATCATTATCGGTAAATACCGCGTCCGCTAATTCTGGTGTATTTTCTGCGTTAAGGTGTTTTAAACCCACAGGCGGTTCTGGCAGCGTGTCTATATGCCCTCGGTTGTATTCATCAACGCGATAAACATACTGAGCGGCCTCAGCACGAACGACATTGTCATTATTAAAGTCAAGACGCTGCGCTGCAGGCTCTGCTCCAGGTAGCGAGCGGGTATCGGCAATTAGAGTCTTTCTTTGCTGATAACGTTGTTGCCTAGCTGCGACAGCATCAAACTGCTCAGGGACCTCTGCCACTTGGGGTAATGGGGTGTTTGTCGAAGGCCCGTCTATTACACCGGCCGAGCTTGAAGCTGGAACCGCAGCTTTTGAGCTAGAAGGTGTGCTTTTACCTTGAGGACTGGCCAAATCTGCACCACTACTACGTTTTGGCTGCTCAGCGCTGGATTGCTGTGAACGAGTCTTGTCAGATTTTTGCAGCTGACGTTTTACAACGCTTGGATGCTGAGCAATATCTTCTAGTGGATAAACAACTAGTCGCCCGTCTGTCATCGCTTGCGCCACATCGCACAACTGTACATGTAAGGGCTTTGAGCCGCCATTTAGTAGGGTTAAGTTTAAATAATCGTAAAGCGCACTAATGATAAGGTGATTATTTCGCCACGGGTCCAAGTCATGAAGAAACTGTTCTGCAAATACTACCCCCGCACTGAACTCGGCCATTGCTGGCCCCAGCATAGGATCATCAGGGATATGCTCTGGACGACATATTAAGTGAGGCTCGCCAAAACAGCAGTACACCACGATACCTTGTGAAAACAAGGCTTCTTGGTTGTGGCTGCTAAGGTAAGCGTTCATATTAATTCAACTTAATCACGCCAGCTTTAAGGGCAATTTGACTGCCATTGATCTTGATATTGGTGCCTTTAATATCAATGCTGCCATCACTTTTCATGGTGATAGACGCGCCGCCGGTTTTAATATTAATCTCTTTACCAGCTTCAATATTAAGTGCGTCACCTACTTTCAGGGTGTCGTTTTTACCTATATCTGTACTGCGATCTTTGCCGACTTTGATCGTGTCGTTGTTGGTTATATCACTTAAACGGTCATTGAGTATGGTGTCTTTCTGATCGTTTTTAACATGTAAGTGATGGTCTTTCTCTGCTTGTAAGTAGAGAAGTTCACTGCCTTTTTTATCTTCGAAGCGTATTTCATTAAAGTTATCGGCGCCACCTTCTTTGGTGGACCTTGATTTAATACCGCTTTGGGTTTTATCTGCGGGCAATGCATAAGGAGGCATCAAGTCTGCATTATAGAGCGCTCCGCTGATAATGGGTTGATCAGGATCGCCATTAATAAATTCAACTAAGACTTCTTGTCCAACACGAGGGAAGAAAAACGCACCCCACTTTTTCCCCGCCCAATTTTGAGCTACACGGATCCAGCATGAGCTCTTGGAGTCTTTTTTACCCTCGCGGTCCCAATCAAATTGCACCTTTACGCGGCCATACTTATCGATATGGATTTCATCACCTGGATCACCGGTTACGAGTGCAGTTTGTATACCTTGAACTAAGGGCTTTTGGTAACTGCGGGTAGGGCGATAAACAGTATCTTTAGGTACACAGCTAAAACTGTTCGAGTAGACTAAGCCTTCACTTTGACCAGCACCCGATTGGTTAGGAACATTGGCAGAGGTACGTAATTTTGTAACAACAAACTTTTTACCCTCTAGGCGGGGGTCTTCATGCTTTTTAAACGCAAAGATACCACCGAGCACAAACGAGCGACAATCACTTTTACCGCTACTCAGGTTCATGTCTTTTTGTAATGCTTGAAGTTGAATTGAAGCGAGATCCGAGGCGCGCTTGTTGCACTCTGCCTCCCCGGTGTACTCAAATACCTCGCCGCTACTTTGTGTCGGCAGTTCAGGCTTTTTCTGTTCACCGTCTGGGTATTTGCTCGGCTTTTCAAAGTCATAACCTAAACGTTTATAACTACCCGGAGCCAGAGAGAGGCCACCTTGCCAAGCGCTGATATGAGATTCACTAAGGTGGCCCGAGGAGTGGGCTACGGGTGAATCTGCTACATCAGCATAGACGGTTTCATCATCGGCAAAAACTAAAGTGTGATTGCCTTGTGAGTGCTCAAAATAGAAGTAAATACCTTCTTGCTGGAATAAACGTTGGATAAATTCCAAGTCATTCTCTTGATATTGAACACAGTACTCGTACTTTGGGTAACTCTTTTTAGTTTTATCGCTAAAAGCAACGCCATGTTGACCAAATAAATCAGCGGCAATTTCCGTAACTTTCTTTTGCTGATAGATTCGATAATTTTGGCGATGTTGCATTGTCGCAGCAACAGGCACAATAGTAACCTGATAATCGATGTAATTTTTTTGTTCATCTTTATCAGCTGTGCGTGTGCCCAAGGACACCATTTGACTTACGATACCATGAAAGTGGCGAGCCGCACCGCCGCCTTTAGCATTGCGTAACTCAATAACAGCCGCTTTACCTACTACGGCATCATGGCTTACTTGCGAGCCAATGGTAAACATATTGGCAGAGATAACAAACAGCTCGGACATACTCTCCGCAGCATTAAAGCTAGTGAGATAAAACGCATCCTTGCCAGCCGCTGTGGTGATTTTAATTACATTTTTGTCTTGTGTCGCTTTTTGCATTCCATGCCTCAATTGTTATCCAAAATACAGTAAGCTCCGACGCGTGAGCGCCGAAGCTGAGTTGGGCAACAAATAAATTACATTTGTTGACCTTTAACACCGCTGTAGCCGTATACAAGCGGCGCAGTGATGCTGTTTTTGTCGTCTGTTGGAGTTACAGTCATCATCATTTCTGTGTAGCTGATGGTGATTGTCTCGATAGGACGATCGTTTTGTACAGACACGCTGTAGCTAGAGATCATGGCATCAGTTAGGTCGATTTTCATGATTTCTTCTACTTTGTCGCCTTGCTTAGTGATGTGGAAAGTCGCAGGTTGACCTTTACCAATCGTAGCTTCTTTGAAAAGGTCCGGAGACGCTTTATCTTGAAGTTTAGTGATAGTCACATCGCCTAGGCGAGTCGCGCTTGCTTCACGGTCCATAGCGGTACCAGTGTGAGCTGTAATTTCACGGCTGATGTTCCAGTCTAGAGATAGTACTGTGATCAAATCCTTGAAAGACTCAGCAGTTGTTTCGCCTTTGATTGAACCATACTTAAGGTAAGTATTTGCTTGCATTTCTTATGCTCCTTTTTGCATTTTACTAACATCCATAAATGGATAGGGTACTTCCCGGCGAACCGGAAATTTATAGCTTCGACTTCATTATCTTTTGAACTGCAAGTAAAGGGTGGGTACTGATAAATCCCTTTGTCAGCAAAAAATAATTCCTTCTCTAGTGCATCTTTATATGCGCTGAGTAAATTATATTTAATTGCGATATCTAACACAAGAATATAATTAATAAGAAATTATATTATTCTGATTTTTGCAATTCGATTTGAGGTGGTTAAGCCACCTCAATCACTAACTCATCACCTTCGATAGTCAATGATACTGAATTAATGTCCTTTTTACTGGTCATGCTGTTGAGTAACTCTTCACTCAGTTTCGGCAATATTTCATTTTGTAGAATATTATGAATGTTCCTAGCACCTGAACCAGGCTCATGACAGCGTTGTACGATATAATCTGTAAGCTCTTTTTCGAAGCTAAACCCAGCACCGTAGTTTTTAGCGACGCGTTTTTCGACTTTCGCGAGCTGGATTTTGGCAATGTCGATGAGCATTTCATCAGTCAGAGGTACATAAGGAACAATGTTAATTCTTCCTAAGAAAGCTGGCTTAAACGCTTCTAGCAAATCATCACGTAGCGCCTTTTGCAGTCCTTTGATAGATGGGGCTGTTTCCGGATCGTCGAACAAGTTCATGGTGGTGTCAGTGCCGACGTTTGATGTCATGATGATAATGGTATTTTTAAAATCGATGTCACGGCCTTCACCGTCTTTGATCATCCCTTTATCAAACACTTGATAGAAAATATCCTGTACTCCAGGGTGTGCTTTTTCCATCTCATCAAGTAGTACCACACTGTATGGCTGGCGACGCACCGCCTCGGTCAAAATACCGCCTTCGCCATAGCCAACGTAGCCCGGTGGTGAGCCTAATAGCAATGACACTTTATGCTCTTCTTTGAACTCAGACATATTAATAACGGTGACGTTTTCTTCTGAGCCATATACTTCACTTGCTAGTGTAAGCGCCGTCTCTGTTTTACCTACACCACTTGGGCCGGTAAGCATGAAAATACCATTGGGGCGGTTCTCATCAGCAAGTTGCGCGCGTGATGTTTGAACGGTTTTAGCAATAAGGTCAAGCGCATGATCTTGGCCGACCACACGTTCTTTCATGCTGTCGGCTAAGTTAAGTACCGCATTGATCTCATCTTCATGCATTTTACCGACAGGAATACCTGTCCAATCAGCAATAACTTGGGCAATGAGAGCTTCATCGACCTGCCAGTGAACCATATTTTGCTCATATTCACTCAGGTTGGCCTTAATATCATTGAGCTCAGCAACAAGCGTCTCTTTATCCGCTTGTTCTTGCTGTAGTTCACTGAGAATTTCTCCAACACGGGCTATAGCTTGTTGCTCTTGCTGCCATTGCTCTTTGAGCGGGGCTAACTGTGCTTCGATATCCGTCTTTTGTTGCTCTAATTCGGAAATTTTAGCGCTATGGTCTAAGCCCGCATTCGCTTCGCGCGTCAACATGGCCATTTGATCATCAAGGCGCTGCACTTTGCGGTTTAAGTTTTCCACCGGGCCAGGCGTAGCAGCTTGGCTCATAGCAACGCGAGCACAGGCTGTGTCTAGCAAACCAACGGCTTTATCGGGGAGTTGGCGGCCACTTACATAACGGTGCGATAGATTCACTGCACTTTCCAGTGCTTGTTCTGATATGAAGACGCTATGGTGGCTTTCCATGACGGGTACAAGTCCGCGCAACATGGCGATGGCTTTGCTTGGCTCAGGCTCATCGACTTTGACGACTTGGAAGCGTCGAGTTAGAGCGGCGTCTTTTTCAAAGAATTTCTTATACTCGGCCCATGTTGTTGCCGCAATCGTGCGCAACTCGCCGCGCGCTAACGCGGGCTTCAGCAAGTTGGCGGCATCATTTTGACCTGCCTGACCGCCACTGCCGATCATAGTGTGGGCTTCATCAATAAATAAAATGATGGGCTGCGCCGAGTTTTTCACTTCACTAATTAGTGATTTTAATCGGTTTTCGAACTCACCTTTCATTCCTGCGCCAGCTTGAAGGAGCGCGAGATCCAGCGTATGAATACGCACATTCTTAATTGCTTCTGGCACATCTTGTTCGGCGATGCGAAGCGCAAGCCCTTCCACAACAGCAGTTTTACCCACACCTGCCTCACCAGTCAGAATAGGGTTATTTTGACGGCGACGTGTCAGGATATCGATCATTTGTCGAATTTCGTCATCACGCCCTAGAATAGGGTCAATCTTGCCAGACTTTGCTTGCGCAGTAAGATCAATGGTGAATTGATCTAAGCTTGGCGTCTTACCCGAAGCTTGCGTTGCTGGTTTGTCAGAATTTGATGTAGATGCAGCGAGCTGATTACTTTCATTTGATTGACCGGCCAATTCGGGCCACGCATGGAGTAATTGAGAAGGGTCAATTTTTTCCAGTTGCGGTGCATGGCGCATTGTTAAAGAGCCAAGCGTGTCGTCTTTTACCAGCGTGTAAAGTAAATAAGCGCTGCGTATTTGCGTATCGTTAAACTCGATACTGGTGTTAAGCCAGGTTTGACGCAATAAAGAGATCACATGTGGTGATAAGCTGGGTGCAGACTCATTACCGGTTTTAAAGCTTTCCAATGCTTGGTTTAGCTCGGCCATTAATCTGTCAGCATTAATACTGAAACTCGCCAATATGATACGCACATCATCGAGTTTTTTATCCAGCATGGCATGCAACCAGTGCTCAAGCTCCACGGTAAAGTGGCTGCGACTATGGCACAGCGCAGCCGCTGCTTCTAAGGAGCCTCGACATTCTGGCGAGAGCTTCTCTACGAGTTTATTGAGGGTCATAGATGACATAGGTGTTTTCCTTTTCCTTATTGTCCGCGTAATTGAATACAAACATCACGCGATAGTACCCGTTCCCGAGCGAGGGTTACGCCCCCATGGCCCAAGGCTGAAGACTGTTGTCCCAACCTCATAACAGGTAGGTTTTTTAATTGCGTTTTTACATTAATGTTAGCTTTGACGGCATAGCCTAAATAGCTATGGAGCATATCTTTGAGTAACCCATTTAACGGGCCTTGTGGTAACAGTGCGCGTGCTTTGGCTTTATCTTTACAATGGAAGGTAATATCAATGGCGCTATTTACATCCCATACGGATTTACCGGCCGCGGCTTCAGAGCCAAGGCGAGCAAATTGCCCTTCGGGGTTTTCTCTTGTCCCTAGGCGTGTCTGCTCTGATGACGCTAATGGTCGCCAGGTACCGACAAATTGTTTTACGTCGACATCAAGTTCTAAATAGTGAGTGAGCAAACGCTCTAGCTGTACCGCGCTGCGCACTCGGCGGCTAAATAAACCCGCCATATGCAAACGGTAAGGTGCATTGCCGCCACTGAGGTGACCTAATACGCGAGTAAATGGGTCAAAATGCTCACTATGCGTGGAGTAATTGATTGCTTGGCGATATTTCTCCCAGGCGCGGTAATACAAAGACACTAAGCGATGATTAAACATGTCGTAAAAGTCCACCATTGTGGTGTCTTTTTGCTTAATACGAGAAAGCACCAGTTCACTGTAGTGCTGAGGCAGCGCTCCGCTTGGACCTGTGAGCCCCATAAAAGTCACATCCACTTGATGATACTGTCCGCCTTGTTCGCAAGCGACTGGTTTGACTTTAGCAACAGGGGAGCCGGGAAAGCCTAAGTGCTGTACAGACTTGAACCGCACTAACTCTTGGTTAGGTAAGGCATCAGCTCCTACTTTCTGGCCACGACTTCCAGCACGGTTTTGCAACATAAATACCGCTTGATAGAAGTCAAATTGGCCGGGAGTTTTATATAGGCTATCGATACTCATAACAGCGGCACCTTACCCGAGCGAGGAGGCCAGCTATGATAAATACTGTCTTGATCCTTAAAACGTATCCGCAACTGAGTAAAACTATTAATGGCGGCAAATTGCGCGAAGAAATGATCTAACACCGAAGCAAAGAAGAACATGCCGCTGCCGGAGAAGTCATCCTTTGCAAAGGTCAACGTAATAGCGCTACCACTGGCAAAACACGTACGCCCACCTTGCACAAGCCGCGCCGAGGTCATCTCAATATTAACACCATGGATATTGTCGATAAGCGCTTTCGATTCAGGTGCATTCTTAAAATCATACAGGCGTAACGTTTCTTTTAACTTGCGAAGCGCATCAGGGCCAGAGAAATAGTCCAAAGACAAATGGGACACTAACTGCCACCGTGTAGCATCGCTAAGCTCAGGGCGAACTGCATGCGTGGGAGCAACTAAACAACGGACTTTCTTAATAATATCCGCACGCTCTGGTACGAGCATCTGTGGTTCATCACCGCCGAAAGGCAAATTGGCCGGCAAGTTGCGGTTACTGCACAGTGCTTTTATTGTAACTAGCCAACTTTCATGTTCGCTGTCTGGCTCAAAATGTTCAAACTCTCTATCAACCAAGCTGAAAAAGGTATCGGTGCCTTGCTCGGTAAATCCGCCAGCCCAATATGCAGACTCTCGGCGGATATGCCAAAAAAGTCGATCTTGATCGCGATAAGCCGGGTGAGTTTGCCCATAAAAAGGCGTTACCTGATAACTGTTATCTTTGTGGTCGTAGGCGTTGACTTCACCAACTTGAATCACTTCTGAGATATCCGCGTCCATATAGCGCGGTACCAGTTTGTACTCGTACTGGCTGAGTGATACGCGAACAGGCTCTAGTTCCTGCTCAAACAGGTTAACAATAGGCGTGCAGCCGAGTTGAAAATGTTGCTTACCGAGTTGTTTCTCAAGCTCTTGAGAGCTTTCATCGAAGTAGATGTACAGATTACAGTTTGCTTTATCTTCAGGTAGAAACTGGTTGATATCCTCTAAGTCGAAGAATAGAAACTTCTCAGGGAAAATAAAGTTCTCTGCCAACAGGCGATAGCCAGTCGCTGATTTGTCGCTGTAGGGAATGGTGGCGTGTTGATCGCTAAAACCAACCTCTTGCAGGTGACGCGTTGAGAAGAATTTAGCTTCATGACCCTCAGCCTCAATGGCAAAGCCAATCGCGCTTTTAAAGAGTAATTCATAAATGCTCAAACTATGGTGCCACTGACCATTAATATAAAACCGTAGCTTGTTTAATTCGGTTTCTTTAAGGCCGACCTCTTTGTATTCACCCTGTAGTTCAATTTTTACTACAGACTTGGCAGTGGTAGACCAAATTGGGCGCGGAGCACTAAAAGGGGCGTTATTAAACTGCGCGTCATTAACTTCGACCGGCCATAAATAACTGTCATAGCAGGTGCGAAAGTGACAGGTTTTCATGCCCTCAACATCAGACTCAACATCACTGTCGCGCGGTAGCACCACCCCGGTTGTCGAAAGGTTCTCAGTGGTCATCTTAATGACAGACATTGACGGAATAGGGGCTTGATAATCAGGGTAGAGTTGACCCATCAAGGCGTCAGTTAATTCTGGGAAGCTGTCGTCTAGTTTTTGCCTGATCTGTGCAGTCATAAATGCAAAAGACTCAACCAAGCGCGATACATGCGGGTCTTCAATCTGTTCTTCAGAAAGCTTTAAACGCCCGGCAATCTTTGGATATTTGTCGGCAAAGTCGGCCCCCATATGACGAATATAGGCCAGTTCACGATTATAATACTTTAGTAATTCGTCATTCATAAGCTGGTCTCTTGGACTGTCATTCCCAAATTAATCGGTTCCACTTCTGAGTCAAAACTAATGAGCTCTGGTTCTGGCTCTGCCCAAAGCAGCGCATTGATGCGCAAACGCATGATTCTATCCAGCGGCAAGTCATCTTCTAGGCAGCTCACTTCGACCTCAATAAAGCGAGGTTCGAAGCGTAAAATCGTGTCGCGCACTTTTTGGCACAGTAGCTCCCGGCCTTCGGTGCTGCTAACAGGCATGTTTGAAAAATCAGGCAAGCCGTAGGTCAACACTGAGGTGGCAAGCTCTTCATACTGTCTTGGCCACGTATGCCAATGGATCCGCGCGTTCAGCAACGCTTCTAAGTCTCGGCGCACACTGGCGCGCAGAGCCTTTAGATTAATTGCCATTCCACGGCTAGTGCTCAGCTGATTATCAGGCTCATCATCGATGAGTCTGTCTAGAATAGAAGCTTGTAGCTGATGATCACTGCGAACGCGCATCGTTTATTCCTTTAGGCCGCTTGCTCAGATTGTTGAGCCACCGTGGTGATTTGATTAATAGCCACGGCTTCACCATCAACAAACCACATTTTCAGACCGCGACCTATGTACAGCTCGTCACCTAACTGCTGCCATTCTGTCGCTTGTCCCAAACGCTCGATTTCATTGTTATCACCACCGTAGATAGCAGGAATATGAGCTTCTCCGCTTGGACCATCTTTAATATCAATTTCGACGCGCAACCAAAGATGCTCAACCAGTGACTCGGGTTGTTTAAACTCGATGCTGAGAATTTCTTCACTGCGAGCGAGGTAAAACTCGCCATTGGTGCCGAGCAGTTCGATGTAGTTATTCAGGCTATCATCAAGATCTCTAAAATCAGTACAAGGAGCGTCATTGATCGCTAGGGTAGGGTTGGCACGCTGCTCTTCGAGCTGTTTGGCTAGGCGCTGTGCAGTATCACTATCGCCTTCGTTTAACGCGATACGTAGCTCCAAGAAAATAGCATCTAGGTCATCGTTATCATGAAATAGTTTTGGTGCAGCTTTACCTTGATAGAAGTCTTGACGCGCTTGCTCAGCACGTACTAATTGACGTAAGTTCATAGCGCCAACAGCAAAATCAGGGTTTTTCTGAACCATGTAGTCAAGCTGTTTATCAGCGCGCTCAAGCTCATTGTTAAGGCAAAGCAACTCTATGAATTGGCTGCGTATATCAAAGTTCACGGGATCATCTTTCAACTGTTGCTCACAGTAGCTGATCGCTTCAAGTAGCTTGCCTTGTTGAATGTAATCGAATATTTCCTTCATAGTAATCCTGTCTATTTGCCTTATTCGTAGTGAGTGGGTGAGAGCTCGGTCACTAACTTGATGCTGGACACCATCTGGTCTAGCTGAAAGTGGGGCTGAAGCTGCATCACTGAGTAATAATGTCCAGGTTTGGCCTGGTGTTCCTTAACATTGACCCGGGCGCTCGAAAGCGGGTAACGAGAGCGCACTTCATCAGACGCAGAGTCTGATGCGGTGGTGTAATTATTTATCCACGACTGCAGGTCTCGCTCACATGCTTGTGGAGTCGCATAAGAACCGATTCGGTCACGGCCCATCACCTTGATGTAGTGAGCAAAGCGCGAAACACATAAAATATATTGCATCATCGAGGACAGCTTGGCGTTAATACGCGCAGCAACGCTATCGTAGTTGGCCGGTTGTTGGGCAGATGCATTACTGAAAAACACCAAGTTGCCGCTTTTACTCAGTGGCGAAAGCGGAATAAAGCCGCTATCAGAGAGTGCTTTTTCGGCTCGGTCAGTAATCAGTAAATCAACGGGTGGTTTCGGCTGTTTTTGATACAAGTCCGTTTCAAATGGGCTCTGTGCTAGGTTCGTTACAACTCCCTGGTTAGTTTGACCAGGCTGCATTCCACGAATTTGTCCGAACCAACCTGAATTGCAAAACGCACGAATGAGCGTTGCTGCAAACGGGTAAGCGGCATTGCCCCAGAGATTATCTTCATCGGGGTTATTAATGACCTCACGAAATTTGAATCCCTCACTACGCTGACCATCTTCAACATAAGGGGCACGCATTAGCACGCGAGGCACGGCTATCCCTAAAAACCGAGCATCTTCCATATTACGCAGCTTTCGCCACTTAATATATTCGATTTGCTCGAACTGGGAGCTCAAGTCAACGTGAAAGCCGAGTTCGGAAAAGTTATCAACGCCAAACATATTTGCTTCTGCAGAGGTAATGAAGGGCGAGAAAGCAGCCGCGCACGTGCGCACAATTTCTTGCAAGGTATCGATATCGTTACCAGCAACGCCAGGTCGTGGCTTATGAGAAATACGATAATCTCCGATGATGACACCAAAAGGTTCACCGCCTGGATTATCATACTCGTTGGAATAAATTTGTTTAAAAAAGTCGCTTTGGTCGAAATCAATGGCTTTGCTGACATCTTTGGTCAGCGTTTGCCAACTACAATTCAGTAGCTTGATTTTGACTTTACCATCTTTGTCGTATTGCTCAGCCTCTTCTGTGAGGTATTTAACATTACGCCAACTGGACTCGAGCGATTGAAACTTGGGGTGATGAAGGATGATATTGAGCTGCTTTTGTAACAGCTCATCAATCAGTGCGATAGTGCGACTTAAATAAGCCCCCACTTTTTCATTGCTGCGTTGCAACGGAGCATCAGGGGCGTTTTCAAGCCACAAAAGCAGTGCATGAGTTGCATCTTTTTGGCGCACGAAGCGCTCCATAAAGACATCATTTGGCAGGCGTCGAGAAGCAGATTCCTGCTGCTGCTCGAACACATCCTGACTAACAAATGAAAACTCACCAGCACTCATTCACATCATCCTTTGCAAAAATACTGAGTTTATAAAGAGGAGGGCTTAGCCCACCTCTGGAATTTTTGCTACCAAACGTAAAGAGGTGGTTAGCTCTTCCATTTGTAGCCATGGCTTGAGCCATGCCACAGCATTATAAGAACCTGGTGCACCAGGAATTTCCTTAACACTTACTTTTGCATCAGCAAGTGGGTAACGAGCACGAATTTCCTGACCGCCCCCTTCTGAAGCATTGACATAGCTCAGGATCCAACGGTTTAACCACATTTCCACATCTTCTGCTTCCATGAAGCTACCAATCTTGTCGCGCGCCATTACTTTGAGGTAATGGGCAAAACGTGAGGTTGCCATCATATAAGGTAAGCGAGCAGAAATTGCCGCATTGGCGGTTGCGTCTGGGTTATCGTAAACCTTTGGTTTTTGACAAGTTTGACCACCAAAGAACACTGCATAGTCAGTGTTTTTATAGTGACACAGTGGCAAGAAGCCTAACTTACTTAGCTCAGCTTCACGACGGTCGGTAATACCGATTTCTGTCGGACACTTGAGATCTGGGTCGCCGTCATCGCTGGTGAAAATATGCGTAGGAAGGCCTTCAACTTTACCGCCACCTTCAGCACCACGAATAGCAGTACAGAAGCCGTATTTTGAGAAGGCCTGAGTCATATTCGTTGCCATTGCATACGCAGCATTGGTCCAGCAATAATTATCATGCTCAGTATTACCAGAGCGAGAAGTCGACGGATCGACGTCAAATTCTTCGTAGCCAAACTCTTCAACTGGTTTAGTCGATTCGCCATAAGGTAGACGCGCTAGCACACGAGGCATGGTAAGCGTCACAAAGCGTGAGTCATCACTGTCACGGAATGAGCGCCACTTGGTGTATTCTAGCGATTCAAATACTTTCTCAAGGTCGCGTGGTTTGCTTAATTCTGTCCATGAGTCAAAACCAAACAGTGAAGGTGACGACGCTGAAATAAATGGACAGAAGCCTGCAGCAGAGACGTTTGACATCAAGCTTAAAGTTTCAATGTCTTCTGGGTGGTTAGTAAACTCGTAGTCACCTACGATAGCACCATAGGGCTCACCACCTGGGGTACCAAATTCAGACTCGTAAATTTTCTTGAAGGTTTGCGACTGGTCAAATTCAACAGCTTTAGAGAGATCTTTATGCAGCTCTTTCTTCTTCAAGCTCATAACACGAATTTTGAGAGTGGCATTGGTCTCTGAGTTGCTCACTAAGTGATGCAAACCACGCCAAGAGCCTTCAAGCTTTTGAAACTCTTCATTGTGCATAATGGCCGATAACTGCTTAGAAATCGCTTCATCAATAACTTTAATTGCTTCATTAAAGGTGACAGTCAGGTTTTTATTCCACTGTACTGTGCCTTTTAGCGCTTCTTCAGTTAAGGTTTTGATAAGCTCCTGAGCGCGTGAGCTTTCAGTTTGCTTGGTAGCGCCAATTGCCTGCTCTAGCAGTGAAAAGCTTTGCTCTTCTACGCCTTCCTGTTGTTGTTCTTGAACGTCCGTGCTCATTATTCTTTCTCCTCAACGTCTAACTCTTTGGCTAGCTTATCCAAGCTTTGAGTGTTGCTCAGTACGTCTTCTAGGATGTTTTCTAATTCCTCTGAGCGGTCAACCTTGGTCATTAAATCACGTAACTTATTACGCGTGTCCATAAGGTTACGCAGCGGGTCAACTTGGTTCACAATGGCTGCGGGTTCAAAGTCAGACAGCGATTTAAACTCTAGATCAACACCAATTTCGGAGCCATCATCGGCCAAAGTGTTATCAACTTTAAGATTCAACGTTGGGCTCATGCGCTTCAACACATCATTAAAGTTGTCGCGGTCAATTTGGATAAAACGGCGATCTTTTAATGGCTTTAGTGCCTCTTTATTGTGGCCGGAAAAATCACCGACAACACCAACAACAAAAGGGAGCTCTTTTTTGACCACTGCACCTTCAGTTTCGACATCATAGGTAATGTGGACGCGAGGCTTCCTTACTCTTTTCAACTTATCATGGATACTCATCGAGAACTCCTTTCAGATTATTCTAGGTTTCGCTATCTTCGACTTTGATGCCTGACAACTTGAAGTAACCTGTGCGTGCATCATTGTCAGATATCAGTTCGTTAAGTAGTTCCGGCAGTGTTAATTCACTCCAGCGGATTACTTGCTCTATGGTGTAAGACATGGGCGAATGAGGCTCTGTCTTACGAAAAAAATCGGATATTTTTTGTAGCTGTTTTATGGCGTCTTGGCGTGAATTAATGCTCGCCTGAATAACGTCTTTGCTGCCGCCAGAAGTGCTCTGTTCTTCGCTATCGGCTGCGTCGCCATCGCTTGCTTGCTCATCATCAGCCGGTTTATCGACAGCATTTGCGGCTTCGATACGATCTCCAGCCAGGTGCTTGATAGCAGCTCTACATTGTTCGAGAGTCTTAGTGATGTAGCTGGTAGGTTGGGGCGAACCTACTTTCTCGTCCATGGCCTCACTTAGGTGCGTGAAAGCCTGTAAACAGTCATCAATCTCTTTATCAAGAGCAACAAAGTACTCGGTTGGAGTTTCTTTGACGGCGGTCGTGATTTGCTCTAGCGATACCGCACCTTCTTCAACTCGGCGCTCTCGCTTTTCTTCATCTAGACGCTCTAAATCAACAGCACGCTCATATTCCCATAACGAGAATGGACCTTGAGATACTCCTTCGGTCATGGCGATGCTCTTTAATGGGATGATAAGTGCGCCTTCACTGTCGATACCATTGAGACCGACAATCGGTGCTACACGTTCTTCAATGTCATCTTCATCAGGGGTGGGGTAGAGGGTATCCCAATATAATTCGATCAGCTGCGCGGCAAGTTCAAAGCCATGACTTAAACCGGCAAAACCATGTAAGCGACAAAGCCCTTCTATGTACCAAGCGACTAGCTCTAAGTCCTTACACTGTTGTGAAAGGACGTCTGGGATTTGTTCAAGTAAGGGTCGCCAATCTCGCGCAACAGCAATAATACTTTCATCGTCAATGAGGGCATTGCGCTCATCCGCGCGCAGCGTGTTACGTAAGTCTTTTAACGTGTAGTACGTCGACGTCGGCGATACATCCTCACGCGGGTCTACCCCGGTCGGCTGCTCGTCGCTGATAGCGTTAACAAGTGGTGATAAATCGAAAAGATCGGTCCCTGACATATACGCTCAAAATCCCTTGATTGCTTAACTTAATTGCGTCTTATGCATGATAAATAATAAATGTGCCTAAAACAAGGTTATATAGCACAAATGTGATTATTTATCTTTTAGCAATAGTTAAATATTAGAAGAGCGGTACGGTTTTGTCACCCTGATCGCACTGATTCGTCTCTTGTACATGATTTTCATTATTTTTCACTAAAATGCAGGTGACATTATCTTTCGCTCCTCGCACCAGCGCAGAGTGCATAAGTGCCATGCCGGCATCAATAATGTTCAGTGGTGATAATGAACTTTCTATTTCGAGATCAGAGACTTCTCCAGTGAGCCCGTCACTACAGAGTAAGAACACATCTTTATCTTGTAACTTGCCTTGCATAACCTCTGGCTGTACTTCGGGGGCTACACCTACAGCGCGAGTAATGACATTCGACAGTGGGTGCACGGCAGCCTGTTCTTCGGTAATAACACCTTCATCTACTAGCTCATTCACTTGACTGTGGTCACGCGTTTGCTGCTCGAGTCGGTCGCGACGTAATAGGTAGCCGCGACTATCGCCCACCCATACGAAGTAATAGCTTTGTTCGTGAAGAAATAGCACCACCGCTGTCGAGCCCATGGTTTTACCATCCATATTTTCTTGGCTGTGCTGGTACAGCTGAGTATTGGCATCTTCTAATGCCGCGATGATGACATTACAATTGACGTTGCCACTACCTACACTATCGAGGTGGCGCTTTAATACGTCAACAACCAGCTGACTGGCGTAATCGCCAGCGGCGTGGCCGCCCATACCGTCGGCGACGACCCAAACATTGTGCTGTGGAAGCTCAACTAACGCATCCTCATTTATCTCTCGCACTACACCACGATGGCTCTGCGCGTAACTGGTAATACTCATGCAGTTTCCCTGTCTAATTTTTGACTATGGTTCCAATCCCAGTGCTGCCATCGTCCATCAAGCATGGCGGAAAATTGGCTTATCGCCGGTAATCCGGGCGTAACCAGTAAGCAAGGCTCAACCAAGCAGGAACCATGTGTCCACCATAGACAATAGTTCGCATAGCGTGAGCTCAGTAAATTGTGTAATAAGGTGTTAGCGTCCGCACTGGGAGCCAGCATGACGCTTAACGACTCTTTGCTGGGATCGCCAGAGCGTGTCAGCAAAAGCTCTTCAATGTCTGCTTTAGGTTGCTGATATTGCTCATTAACTGATTTAAACCAACTGGGCAAATCAACCGAGTCCTCTAGCACATTGAGCACCGCATCTTCGTACTCTTGCGTTGCAAAGTCATTGTTATAACAATCCAGCGGCTTACTGTTGGTAATGGCAGCGACGGTAAACGGGAAGTGACGCCCAACCGCATCAACACTGGGAATAAACGAGCCACACATAGCATTGGCACCACAGGCGCCGCTAGATAGGGCAAAGTGCCACACCGGGGAGGTGAGGTAACGCTCAGTCCACATATCACCAAGCTGCTCTTTACTTACCGCCACCACTGATTGTAACCACTCGTTCCAAGGTACCTGAAAACTACGCTCAAGTTGATGCGCGATAAAGTCCCCACGGGAGGGGACCTTTCCGCAATAGCCCATATTTACAGCTTGGTCGGACATCTGAAACTCTCTATGTTGGCACTCCAAAATGGGTGAATGGTGCTACTTGGTAGCAGTTGCACTTTAGCTTCGTTACCGCTTAAAGCGATATGTAACTGATGATCATCCTTAGTTTCTGGACGTTTCTGGCTCATATCGTCAAGCATTCTGAACAATGACCATTCACCCGAGTAGGTGGTATTCGTTGAGCGCCCGCCCTCTGGTGGCGTAAACACGATACGTGTTTCGCTTTCTGCACTGTCCCCTGGCCAGGTCATATTGACTACGCGCAGCGGCCCATGACGATAGTTAAGCGCTTGCCCGTCTATTTCTAGGCGGAAGTTACTGACTTTTTTGTCTAGTGAGATAGGTTTCAACCCGAACTGTAGGCTGGGCTTATCACTGCCTCCGCTGAAAAATGCTTGGCGAATTTTCGAGGCCTGCTCAAACATCGCTAGGCTGCGTTGGCTAACGCCGATATCACGCTCAAAGCGCCATGGAGAGGTACTGGTATCAACATTAGCAGCTAAGTAGCGCTTGAAGAATTTATCCAATGTACCATCTGGGCCGAAGAAGCGGCTGAAATCACGCATCCGTACTTCTTGCGAAGAAATAGGATTAAACGGATACCGATCGGCAATGGCAACTCGGTACTCACGAACCACTTGCGAGCGCCAAATCTCATTTAAGTGCTGATTAGCGCTTGCCTTAGTAATGCGATCGGCATTATGAGTCATGCCTTCTAACCAGTTATCAAATGGGTAGGGCAGAGAGCGGCTTTGTGAGCGCAGTGTCGCAATAAATTTCGGGTCGGTATTACTGGCGACCTTAGTTTTAAAGCTTAGCTTTTGCTGATCGCCATTGGCGAGCTTATCAAGATAGCGATTAAGGCTACGCAGGTTGGTTTGGATATCTTCTAGCGAATCCGGGTCAACCTCAAGGATTTTCGCAAAGGCCTGTTCCACTTCAGCACCAGGGAGTTGCATCTCGATATCTGGCATTTCATTAGGCAGTAGGCGCTTTAATCGCGACGTTTTACTATGCAGTGCCACATCGGCGGCATTAGCCGCTACAGCCGCAGCTGCTTTTTGGTTTTTTGACACCGGCATTTTGGTGAGTGCGACATTTTTTTGCACGGCAGCAAGAATATTCTTAATGGGCGCTTCTGGACCAGAAAGTATTTCTGTAACGCGCACACCTTCTTCTGTGGTGCTGTAAGGGCGCAGCGTTAAGTCATCTAAGAACTCTTCCCAGTAGTAGATATAGTCGCGGAAATAACGATACTCCAAGTCTTTCTCTATACGTGCTTTGGCATCGTCACCGACTTCACTGAGATTATCACCATACACCCAACTATCATGCAGTAAGTTGCTCAATAGTTTCTTCTTCTCAATGTTAAAAATGCCATGGAAACCACTGTGGGTATAGAGCCCAGGAATCCCTGTGTTTATGTCGCGACCACTTTTAAAGCTAAACGCATACATACTGTTGTAACTGATCACATCACTGAGTTTGAAATCGGCCACGCTAGAGTCGATAAAGTCGGTCTTTAAGCGTTGGTAGGCGCGATCAACCAAGGGGAGTTTAGTCAGCTCTACACGGGCATTTTTAACCGCAGCAAGGTCTTGGTCGACACCTTCAAAGCCTTCAGCTAAGAGCGTTGCGATATGAGAGTTAAGAGCTTGTCGGTCGGCAATATATGCATCGCCCGGCATCTCGCGTTCAATGTACGCGGCGAACCAAGCCTGAATATCTTCGGCCTTAAAGCGTTCTGGCATATACAGCATAAGATAAGCGCGTAAGGTTTCATACAGATACCCTAAGTGTTCTTTGTGCTCACTCATCTCTGTGGTCATCGCTTCGCCCATATAAGGCGCGAGGTGCGCGAATAGTGCGCGCTTATAGGCCTCAACCGATGGTTGTTTCAGATCGCTGCCTTTGTCATAGCCTACGGCTGATGGGTCTGCGAGCGGAATATGGTCGCTATATCCTGCAGGCAGATCACGCAGGCGGTTTAGCGCTTTTGTGAGAGTGAGTAAATCGGTTTGTCCGTTCAGCCCGCCAGCCGTGAGCAGCTGGTACTCATCAATAGCGCCTTGCGTTGACTTGATGAGTTCTTTGTTCCATGAGTAACTAAGGTACCAGCTAATACTCAGCGCTAAAGTGGCACAAGCAGCGGTGGATATTGCACCAATACGCATCCACTTGTTCTGTTTATCGTGGTGGCGGTTAGTTGAGGCTAAGTTTTGCTCCGGAAAGACCACTTCCTCTAATAGTCGCTTAATGAAGAAGGCACGGCTACTTTCACCGCCTGTGTTAGCACTGTAGCCTTTCTTATGGGCCAGTAAATCTTCAGGTACACCTTCTTGTGTCGCACTGGTTAGGTAAACGCCCCGCAAAATAGGCAGCTGCTCGTAGGCGTTAGGGGTGAAAATTTCCTTTAGGAAGGTGTCGGCGATGCCCTGCAGTACACGCAATTGACGAGGAAACTCAAAAATAATGCCACGACGTTTCGGGTCGCGCTCATGCATCAAGCGTTGGTTGAGCTTGGCTGCAAGGTTAGAAATAAGCGCATGGAATTCCCGGTTAAAGTGATTCACCGGTGCTTGTTCATTATCCGCTGTATTCAATTCAAAGGTGACACCTAGAACTTGTTCTGCTTCTTCTTCAGTTAAATACTCAAAGTATTCATTAAAGCCAGCAATCAAATCAGCTTTTGACAAAATAACGTACACAGGAAACGACATACCAAGCTGGTTTTGCAGTTCCTGCAAACGCTGTTTAATGGCGCGGGCGTGAAGATTTCGTTCGGTCTTGGTCTGGTGCATTAGTTCGCTAATGCCCATGGAAATAACTACGCCGTTGATGGGGCGTAATGGTCTGTTTTTACGCAATAACCCTAAAAAACCTTGCCATGCACGAGCATCATGTCGGGCATGACTGTCTTGTGTGGTATAGCGTCCAGCGGTATCAATGAGCACGGCTTTATTGGTGAACCACCAATCACAGTTGCGAGTACCGCCAACCCCTTGGATCATGTCGATACCCATGGATTCACGCAGTGGGTAATCAAGGCCTGAGTTGTTAATAGCAGTGGTTTTACCTGAACCCGGTGGGCCAATCATAATATACCAAGGCAGCTGGTATACATTTTGGTTTTTGTATAGCTTTGCGGTTTTCAGCGTATCAATGGCATCACTCATACGCTTTTTCAGTGTGTCGATTTCCTCGTTCACATCACTGTTGGCGTCGGCATCTCCATCAATGAGCTCATTGGCCATTTGTTCATTGCGTTTGTTCTGTTTGACTCGTTTCGACCAAGTCACTAGCAGCCACACGACGACAATGGATAAAATTAACACTAACCGCCATGCTGCTGAAGCCAAAGGAACGGCACCGGCGATGGCAATGAGTGGGCCGCCAAACCATATCAATAAGGCAAGCGCTAAAAAGCCCAAAGTTGTTACTACAACTCGAGATTTAAGTTTGTACGAGAGCAGCCTCGCTTTTTCTTTGATAGACATAATCTCTTCCTTGAAACTTAAAACAGCAGATCAATTTCAATACGGCGGTTTTTGGCTCGCTGTGCGGCGGTATCATTACTTTCAACTGGTTCCGCTTCGCCACGCCCCTCTGGCCATAAGCGGCCACTTAACGACGCATTTTGTGCCATTGCATTGGCAACTTGCGTTGCTCGCGCCAATGATAAGTGCCAATTAGAGGGATATTCAGGCGTTGAAATCGGCGTGTTGTCGGTATGGCCGGTGATCAGCACTTTACCTTGTGTGCCTTCAAGGGCACGGGCAATTTTGGCAATAATCGGCTTCATATCAGCACGAACAATATTACTGCCGGAATCAAACAGCGACTCACTGGATATACGAATACGTACGCGGTCAGATTGTGACGTAACACTGAGCACGCCACGTTGAATTTCTGTTTGCAACAACTGGTTCAGCACACTGGCTTCCATGCTATCACCGGTGGTTTGTTCGCCTAATTGATAGGGAACTAAGGCATCAAGCTCTGTGAAAACATTATCGGAGTAACGATTCAGTTGGTACGAAAAAAGGGTGTAAACCACCAGGGCGAGGGCAGCAAATAAGGTTAATATAACCCAGAGTGGAAATTGCTGGCGTAGCTCTAGACCGTTAGCAATGCGTTTGCGCCAATTAATCGATAACTGGCTTGAACCAGTGCCACGGATCAGGCTTATCTCGCGATACAACTTATCACGGTAATCATCGACCGCAGATTGTCCCTGTGCACTGACACGATACTTGCCTTGGAACCCAAGATTCAAACAATAATATTGTAGTTCGAGTAGGTCGATATTATGACTCGACTGGCGCAGTGCCTCATCAAGTAAAGTGAAGAAGTACTCACCACCAAAGGTTTCTTTATGAAAGATGGATAGGAGACTTTCATTCACCCACACACTTTCGCTGCCCCACGGCGTATTGAGCACGGTCTCATCCAACAGCGCGCATACGCAATATCGTGCAGACTCAATAAGCTGGCTATCGAGGTGCTCGTTACGCAAAGACTGTTCAAAATTCTTAACAGCATCAATGCTTTGTTGTTTTAGCTTATCGACATCATCGCAATGACTCATGCGATTGATTGCCACTGTCAGCGAAAAAATATCAGCACCGTAATCGACTAGCTTGGACTGAAAAATAGGTGCGTTCCCTTGCACTCGAGCAACAGGCTTTGACTGGTTCACATTGACTACAGTCTTATCCCCGCTAGAGGTGTCTGCACTAGCTGCTGCGCCTGAAGCACCAGCACCTGCAGGAGCTGGCTCGCCATTATTTTGTGCCAGTCCTCTTCTTCCTGGACGGGGCTTTAAAATCGTCTTGTCCATGATGATTGTATCCTGTTGGTTAGTTATCCCTTAACGGCCCAAAGTGCCACTTGTAGTTCGGGGTAGTTGCCAGAAATATGCAGTGCAATACCACCACTACTGCTTAACTTAAGCCAGTGCTCATTGCCTTTTTCCAGCTGGAAGTAATGGTAGCCAGCATGGTAGGGCACCTGCCTAGGTGCGACAGGCAAGGTCGCAAGAGTAATTCCTGGGATTTGGTTATTCACTAAGTCGCGAATTGTCTCGACGCTACCAATTTTCGTCTGTGCGGGTAGACGCTGACGTACTTCTTCGTTAGGTAGGTTCGCTTTTACAGCCAGTATAAAGTGAGCATTATCAAGTAAAGACTTATCATTAATTGCGCCAAAATAAATACCAAACTTGCTTTTCTCAAGGGGTATTTCCAGTGCAGTTTGTTCAAGTACTTGGCTCAGCGTTTGGTTGATTAATACCATTAAATTACCAAACACAGCAGTCAGCTCACTGTGGTTGTAATGGGGCAGCTCGGGAACTCGTTTATCACGGGTACTGAAGGTACTGAGCTCACCGACTAATTCAATCACCCGGTTATAAAGCATAAATGGATGTAACATATCCATATTTTCAAAGTTACTAAACACCGGTTGGTACTTGTTTAGCACTTGCAGCATCATAAAGTCAGCCACCGAAGTGGAACCTGCTTGCCCTTGAGTTAACCGCGCAGAAAGCGCTTCCGCACGCTGCTTAATCATGCCATGAATTTCGCGTACCACGCTGGTTAATGGCGCAACCGCTTTGGCATTCAAGGTAGGAGCAATAAACTTGCTATCAAGTTTAATGTTGCCCTCGTCGGATACTTCGATTACCCGTGCGATAGGCAAACAAATATAACCAGCTCGGTCATCGTTATGGCGTTTAAGTTGGCTATGCAGTGCGGCAATTTGCACTGATTCCTGAGCATCGCTGCCTAAGCTTACATCGGCGCAAGTATGGTCAGCGAAACGGTATCGGGTGATCATACCGTCACCATCAGCGCTGATATTTGTGCCATTGGTTTTATCACTGGCAATCGCCAAATAGATAACTTCGTCCCGTACTTCGCTGGTTAACGACAGTGCTTGTGGTAGCGGGTCGATCGTAGGCATATCAACGGCGGTGCCATCAGCTAGAGTAGCGGTCAGTTTGCTTAAACGAACTTGCCCTAAAGGTAGCAAGGATTGGTCTATTTCCAACGACACAGTCCCCCACGGGTAGTGGTGGACATGCTGGCTGCTGTGGTTGATCGCACGACGAATGCTGCGCTCAGCCTGCTGAAAATGTTGGGGACGTAAGAACATCCCCTCGGTCCATGCGATTGCGCTGTGGTCGCTCATGTAAATTCCCTCTTAGTGCTGTTTAGTCTTTGGCGTAAACAGCAATTTCCTCAACATTAACAGTTACATCATCATAGCCAGTTGGATCGGCCGCTAACACTGCACGCCAACGAGCTTGGTCAATATCGCGATAGGCTACAACAAAGCCGACATAGCGCGTATTTCTATCTAGCGACATCGGGTACTCAAGTTTGCTTCCAGGTTGCAGCTCTAACTCGTCCTTTTTTAAAAGATCAGGGCCCAACACCGACTCAGGATCTTCATAAAGGGTGAAGAAATCTTGATTATCAAATACTGTCCGTGAACTCAGCTCAAAGATTTTAACCACAACAGGTGAAGGACGTTGATTAATATCTGGGTTGATATCAGCCGCGACATTAAAGGTGACGTCGGTGGAGGGCGGTACTATCTTATTCACCGCAGTACACGCACTCAGTGCTAAGGTAAAAATTACGACCAATACGGACAATAATTTGTTGTTCATGTTGTTTCCTCTAGGATAACTAATCTAAAGCGTTTTTAATTTACTATCGTAAGCTTTAACAAAATCATCAGCGAGCGCGCCACTGCCTTTGCGCTCAATTTCACTTTCCATGTCTTGGTGCATAGCGCTAAATAAACGCCAGCTTTTCGCTTCTAATTGATATGGTAAAACCTTTTTCAGACCGCCTTGTTCGTTGGCTTGGCTTTTCAGGCGATCTGGTGAAAGTGTATCGAGTAATCCTTCAATGGCCCCCACGGTCCCGGCCATCATTGCCGTATCGTGGTCGCGAGTGTCTTTAAACGCCTCGGCAATAGCTTGCTCAGCATTTAAAAAGCTGGCGCTATTTCGGGTGTATAAGTTCTGGATTACATCTTCTAAAGTTGCTGAAAACTTCAGTGGATTATTTTGTTGTGCTTGGAACATAGTGTGATTCAAGCGCAGTTGTTGTTTCACTGAGGAGCGTTGTCTAAGTGATTCAACTAAGCCCAACAATAGGAGTCGTAAACTCTCCCCCATCTGTTGCCACGTTTGTGCGTTGTTTAATTCATTCGCGAGCTGCGCGTCAACTTGCAAACCTTGCAAAAAAGCAGCTGCTAATTCACCTTGCCCTGCAGCTGCTGGAGCTTGAGCTGGCTGCGGCGCAGCCGAAGCTTGTGGTGCAGCTTGCTGTGGCGCCTTTGGCTCTGGGGTCGGAGCGATGCTATGTTGCGTTTGCGCTGTTGGTGCCGGCGTAGGAGCAGGAGCTGGTTGTGGCTCTGGCTGAGGCGCAGGCTGACTTGCAGGGGACGCGCTCTCAGGTTGGCCGAATGCTAAGTCCAACCCCCAGTCTTCGGGAATGGTTTCGGCTGCGGATTGAGAGCCGGTTGCTGGGGCGCTCGCTGGTGTTTCTAGACCGGGCATCTGGAAAGATTGGTCAAGTTCGTTTGCGGATTGCATCTGCGTTGCAAACAAATCATCGTTATTCGTGCTCGCAGCAGGTGCAGCTTGCTGCGCAGGTATACTCGGCTGCGATGGTTGAGCTACTGGTGCGCTTTGCGCGGCGACGGCGCTTTGCGCCAGTTTAAATTCGATTTCATAATCGCCAATACTGAGCACATCACCGTCTTGCAACGCTTGTTGATTGCCTTTGCCTACAGGGGTCACACTGTGGTTAACAAACAGGCCGTTTGTTGATAAATCATGAACAACGAAGTTCGACCCAGAACGCTCAATACGGCCATGGGTGCTGGAAATTATTTTCTCAGGATCTGGCAAGTGCCAGTCGCACTCCTGTGAACGACCAAATACCAAGCTATCTTGGGTAGTCTTTGATGTTTCTATTTCAGGGGATAGGCGGTGGTAGCTGATAACGTTAAAGGTCGCTTCCATTTGCTTTACTCTATTCCATAAGACGACGTTAATAGCTCACGAGGATAAATATTAAGTTAGATTTTGTCAATAAAAGTGACGGTATCTAATAGCGCTACATTTACTCCGGTGTGGCATAAGTTCAAGTAACCATTGTAGTGGCTTTAAGATATTGTGGTGGTTTTTGCAATTATACTGGTGGTTATACTATTGAACCGTATAAAAGGTCATTTAAACCGCAATCTGTTATAGCCTTTTATTTAATAATCTAATATATTAACGCTCAGTGAATGGATGAACGCATTAAAGGACAGCCAATATGGATGACAAGCCGCAAAATGCAAGCGAGCAAGATAAAACGCAAATCGCTGGTATCGCAAACTCAGGTAACGCCCCACAAAAGAATGCTCAAAGTGCCAATCTTCAGGGCCTGAAATTAGGTGCACGGTACCTGTTGGAGGAACTTGTCGGCCAAGGTGGTATGAGTGATATCTACCGCGCCAAAGACCTACACCTCTCAACCAGTGATGGCGAACATCACGTCGTTATTAAAGTGTTACAATCTCAGTTTGCAGAATCAGAGCAAGCATTGGCGCTGTTGAAAAAAGAAGCCCAGCGCTGTCAGCAATTATCGCATCCAAATATTGTCCGCGTTTATGATTGTGCAAGCGTGGCCGGGATTCACTACATCGTTATGGAGTGGATTGAGGGCGAGACACTTGAGCAAATTATCAAGCGTTCACGGCCAACGGGCATGAAATTTGCCAACGCCAAACCCATTCTCACGCAAATGATTGATGCGCTAATTTATGCGCACGCCCACGGTGTTGTGCACACCGACCTGAAGCCTTCCAATGTTATGGTCACCAGCCAAGGTGACGTAAAAATTCTAGATTTTGGTGTTGCTCGCGCCCATCGCGGCGATGATATTTACGCTTATCAAGGCACTCAGGCAGAAGATGGTGTTGCCGGGTACACTCCAGCTTACGCCAGCGCATCGCAATTAGATGGCCAAGAGCCGACACCGCAAGATGATATTTTTTCCTTCGCGTGTATCGCCTATGAACTTATCTCGAGTAACCACCCTTATGACCGTGTTGCCGCCAATGAGGTGCCAGCGACTTATACTCTGAAAAAGCCAGCATCGATGCCGATGCTACGTTGGGGCGCGCTGAAAAAAGCATTATCAATTTCGCAGCCAGGGTTTAAAAGCTTTAGCGAACTCAAGTCGAAATTATTGACTGTCAACCACATGCCGGCAGTGGCTGCGGTGGCAACTGTGGCTGTAGTTGCAGGGTTAGGGTTTACTTATCATACCCAAGCGCAAAGTGATTACGCTTTGTTGCAAGCTAAATACGACAATGCTGTTGCCAAAAATGAGCAACTCAACCAGTGGATGGGATGGGGGCCAAGTAACCTATTCAGTAAACTAGGTGAAATTCCGCCACAGTACCAAGTACTAAAACAAGGCTTGGTGGTTAAAAACCAGCCCCAGTTACTGGCACAGTTGGAGCAACAAGCTAAGTTAGCAGGCCAGAATAAAGAGCAAGAATACAAGAACTTCACTGCAATTATTAACGTGTACGATCAAGCCAAACCTCGTTTCCCTGATTCACTGGCGTTGGCTGAACTTATTCAAGATACGCGAACAGAGCAGCAATCGGTGCTTGATGGTGTGGTTGAAAAAATTGACTTGTTATTGAGTCAAGGACGTCTAACCGAGGGCGGTGACAACTCTTTGGTTAAGCTTTCTGAAGATCTAGCCTTCATTGCCCCTGAATTTAATTATCAACCGATGGAAGCTGGGGTTACTTTATACCTTGAGCAATACCAAGCAGCCGTTGAAGCAGACGACGTTGCAACTTTAGATACCTTAGCCGAAGTCGGTGAGGCTGTATTTGCACAAAACCAGCAAATTGCGCAGTTATTGCAACAAGGTGAAGCGAAACGCGAAGCCATGACGGTGCTAGCACAGTACTTCAATAAACGTGAGAGTAACCCGGATACACCGTATCCTTACGAGGCTGCCACGGCGTATTACCAAGATCAGTTTGATGCTTGGGAAGTATCCATTACCAATATGGATGACCATAAAGAGCTGATTGCACTGGAAGAAGAAGTGAACACGTTGGCAGAAAAAGTGCCAGAAGATTTTCAGCCCATGGTAAAACTGAAGAAATCGCTCGCTTCTGCATATTTGTCGAAAGCGCATGCATTAATGCAAAAGCGCATGTATCGTACAGCGCAGAAGCTAATAGAGCGAAGTGACTCGATTAACAAGTCACTCTCAGCTTACTTATAGGCGACGACCTTCTCCAGCATAACGGCCGGCGAGGATCTTTTCATAGATGTCGTCGGCTTTTTGCTTTGCCCGCTCAATTTCTTCAGGCTGCAATTTTTTCTCGTCGAGTTTGCGGCTGGTACTGGCATCGTCATTGCCATTGTATTCCGCGATGGTGTTCCAGATATAAGACTTCTCGATACTTTTAGCTACACCTAGGCCTTCATAGTACATTAGCGCAAGGTTAAACTGAGCCAAGGTATAATTTTGCGCTGCTGCTTTACGATACCAATCGATTGCGCTTTGGTAATCTTTAATAACGCCTTCGCCATTGGTGTACATAACGCCAAGGTTAAATTGCGCAGCAGCCAGCCCTTTTTCGGCAGCCCCTTTGAATAAACTGACCGCCCGTTGCAAGTCTAGTTTTACTCCTCGGCCTTCTTGGTACATGACCGCCAAGGAAAACATCGCGTCTGCATAGTCTTTATCCACGGCCTGCTGATATAGCTGAGCAGCCTTACGTTGATTCTTCGCAACACCGTGGCCGCTTTCGTACATTTGTGCCAGTTGATAGATTCCAGGGGCATAGCCCATGTCTGCTAAATATTGAAACTCGCTGAGGGCGGTTTCAAAATCTCCCACATTGGCCGCAGCAATGCCTTCTTCTAACCCCGCATGTGCTGCGGGCGCGAGTGCAAGTGCACTGCTCAGTGTCAGTGCGCATAGTGTGTATCGCAACATCTGTGTTCTCCGCGTATGGCTCGTATCTTTATGATTCTAGCCTGTTTATTGGTATGGGTCCAAAGCTTAGCCATAAAAAAACCCAAGCAAGGCTTGGGTTTTTGGGGTCATATCTACCGTCACCGATATGAGCAATGTAGCAAGTAAAGTTTTCATCGCATTGAGTGCGTATGAACAAGACCAACAGAAAGCAAAAGGCTCCGTTTCGTCTTGTTGATAATGATTATTACTAGCATGGCTTAATGTGTCAAGTGCAAATAGGAATTATTATCAAATTAGTTTTTCTCCTTTTCTTAGCCTTTCAAAGCGAGGCACTTCCATGCTACAAAAGATAAAAATAAAGACACAGGAGTGAGGATATGAGTGATCAATACGCAGCACTACGCAGTAATGTGGGTTTATTAGGGCAGATGCTAGGACAAACCATTGCTCAGGCATTGGGTGATTCGGCTTTGGCCAAAGTTGAATCAATTCGTCAGTTGGCAAAAACTTCTCGCGGTGGCGATGAGCAGGCGCGTGAGGCGCTGATCAGCGAGTTACAATCCCTAAGCGACGATGAGTTACTGCTTGTTGTGCGCGCGTTCAACCAATTCCTCAACCTCGCTAACGTTGCTGAGCAGTACCATACTGTGTCGCGCTCGGGTAACCAGGGTTTTTGCGAACTTGACCCATTAAAGCAGACTTTGCTGCGCCTCAAGCAAAGCCATGTGCAAGAGCACACCATCAAAGAGGCAATCGCACGACTAGATATCAACTTGGTATTGACTGCGCACCCAACGGAAGTGACACGGCGCACACTGATTAACAAACATGTGCAATTAAGTGATTGTTTAAACTTGTTAGAGCTGGGCGACTTGCTGCCGCAGGAACAACAAAAACTCCACGCGCGCATGCGTCAATTAATAGCTCAGGCGTGGCATACCGATGAAATTCGTCAACAACGGCCAACGCCTTTGGATGAGGCGAAGTGGGGTTACGCGGTCATTGAAAATAGCCTGTGGCAAGCGGTGCCAGAATATGTGCGTGAGCTTGATGAGACGCTGACTCAAGAGTTGGGTGTTGGTTTAGCAAGTGATGCAAAGCCGGTGCGTTTTACCTCATGGATGGGCGGCGACCGCGATGGCAATCCTTTTGTAACATCGAGTGTGACACAGAGCGTACTCGACCATGGCCGGTGGATGGCATTGGACTTGTATCTTAAAGACATCAACCTGCTGATCAGTGAATTATCGATGTTCGCCTGCGATGATGCTTTAGCTAAACAGGCTGAAGGAGCCCATGAACCCTATCGTGCCGTATTAAAGCAACTACGTGAAAAGCTGACACTCACTCACGAGTATCTCGAGGCCAAAATAACTGGGCAGTCGCCACGTGGCGAAAACATCATCACGGATATCACTCAGATAACGGATGTGTTGAAGGCCTGTGAGCGCTCGTTAGAGGCCAATAATATGGCCATCATCGCCCAGGGGCAGCTGCGCGATACGCTGATCCGCTGTCGGTGTTTTGGTTTGCAGCTCTCGCAATTGGATATCCGCCAAGACAGCGACAGACACGCACAGGTGCTTGGTGAGCTGACAGAGTACTTAGGCCTAGGTGATTACTGCCAGTGGGATGAGCAAGGCAAACAAGAGTTTCTCAAAGCAGAGTTGGCCAGCAAGCGGCCGTTATTACCTCGCAATTGGCAACCAAGCGAACAAAGCCAAGAGGTTCTCGACACCTTTAAAGTGATTGCCCAAAATCGCGCCGAAAACTTTGGCATTTACATTATTTCCATGGCTCGTCAGGCATCAGATGTGCTGGCAGTTAAGTTATTACTTCAAGAAGCAGGCTGTCAGTTTAACATGCCGGTTGCACCTTTGTTTGAAACTCTGGATGACCTCAACCGTGCGCCTGAAGTGATGCAGGCTTTATATAGCGATGATGTGTATCGCCAACATCTAGGCACTCATCAGTATGTGATGATTGGCTATTCAGATTCAGCCAAAGATGCAGGGATGATGGCCGCTGGCTGGGCACAATATAGCGCTATGGAGTCCTTGGTGCAGCTTAGTGAGGAGCAGGGCATTGAGCTCGTGCTATTTCACGGGCGCGGCGGTACTGTTGGTAGGGGAGGAGCCCCAGCTGCGCAAGCGTTGCGCTCGCAACCTCCAGGGAGTTTGAAAAATGGCCTGCGCGTGACTGAGCAAGGTGAGATGATCCGCTTCAAGTTCGGACTGGCCAGTGTCGCAAAGCAAAGTCTGCATTTATATGCCAGCGCAGTACTTGAGGGGAACCTGCTGCCACCCCCAGAGCCTGAGCCTAAGTGGCGCGACGTTATGGCTAAAATTAGCGACGCATCGTGCCAGCATTATCGTGCGACTGTGCGCGAGAACCCTGAATTTGTACCTTACTTTCGCAGTGCCACACCAGAGCAAGAGTTGGGTAAGTTGCCATTGGGATCGCGGCCTTCTAAGCGCAACCCTAATGGTGGGGTGGAAAGCTTAAGGGCCATTCCTTGGATCTTTGCTTGGTCGCAAAACCGCCTGATGCTGCCTGCTTGGTTGGGGGCCTATCAAGGTTTAGGAGCGGCGATTAGTGAATACGGTGAACATACGTTACAGCTTATGAGTCAGCAGTGGCCGTTCTTTCGCACCCGATTAGAAATGTTGGAAATGGTATTCTGTAAGGCAGATAGTTGGCTTAGTGCGCATTATGATCAGCACTTAGTGGCACCGCAGTTACAGCACTTTGGCGAGCGCTTACGCCAAGAGTTAGCACAATCGGTAGCGCTGATTAAAGAACTAAGCCCAGAGCACACTTTATTAGGGCATCAGCCTTGGGTGCGAGAGTCTATTGCATTGCGCAACCCCTACACAGATCCGCTTAATGTCCTGCAGGTAGAGCTATTGAAACGAGCCCGTACCAATAGCTCACAGGCATTAGATAAAGCCTTAATGGTCACCATGGCTGGTATCGCAGCGGGTATGCGCAATACCGGTTAATTAGGTGCGAGGCGGTGTATCAGCCGTCTCGCATATGAACCCCGATACTGCGATGAGCTGCCATAGTTCACACCTAATCAAATGCGATGAGCGATCATCAAAGAGGCTACTTTCCTCGTGCAAATAAATAACGCGGGTGCTCAACAGCGCAGAAATAGGCCAAGAACGTAAAATAAGGCTCGTTATATACACCAGTTTTTGGCTCGAATAAGTAGAAATTAAAGTTAACCCTATGAAAGTGTTGAGGTTCGATATTTATATATCGTGCCATTTTAGGCTCGGATATCTCAATGCTCGTTTTCCACAAACTAATACTGCTTAGACATTACCAATCCACTCTGGTAACTTTATGAAATTACTTATAAATATAAAGTGTGCGACTAACTTTTTGTTGTTTGAATTTTGGCTTAACCCGAAATGCACGCTAATAAGCTGTTATGTGACTAAAGGGAACTTATGAAGATAGAAGACGAAATCCAAAATATTGAAAATGCAATGGAAAGATGCTCTAAAATGGAGGAGCAGAACTCAGTATCTGCTAGACGCATCTTATCAATAGTATTGGTACTAACAATAACTTTAATTACAATTTTATTCTTTTCGCTAATGTATCCTGCATTAGTGCCAAACACAGATTTGAAGTTTCAAATACCAGATACGGTACTCTATGCATTCCTTGCTATTTATACTCTTACATTTAGTATTCTTATGGCCGTTTACAGACTCCACATCGGTGAAGCAGCAAGGCTTCAACACTATATAGTTGGTTTCATGAGAGTTAGGGTTGCAGGGAGTAATAATACGGATGGATATCAGACAGAAGTAAGGGAAACATTAACCACAGGTGCTTTTGACTACATTGCAAAACCATCAAAAGAAGGCAAATTAAGTAGCCCTATACCCGGACATCCTGGAGTAGATTTTACAACATCAGTATTAAACAAGTTTTTAGACAGTGTTGAAGTAGTTGGTAAAAAAGGTACGTCACATAACAAACCAAGTCAGCGGGACACTAACACGTAGGCTTCCGTCACTTCGTTCCGTATTATAGCCTACATGTTATTGCCCCTGCTTGGGGCGTTATATGCAGGACTTACCCAAAAAAAGTAGACACCTTCTATAGTTAGAAAAGAGGTGTCTCATGACTAAAAAGAAAAGAACCCAGGCCTATACCGAAGAGTTTCGTCGCGAAGCGGTTCGAAGGGCGGAGCAACCCGGAAATACCAACAAATCCGTCGCCGAAGAGCTGGGGATCAGCGCCCAGCAAATTTATAACTGGCGTAGGCAATTCAACCGTCTTTCCGACAAGCAATTTAATACCGTTCAAGGCGTTGATTACTCGAAACATGAAAGTGAGGAACTGCGCCGTCTCAAGCGCGAGCTACACGACCTGAAAGAGGAAAATGAATTCTTAAAAAAGGCAGCCGCGTACTTTGCGAAAAGCCAGGAGTAAAGTACGCGCTGATTGCGCAGTATGTAGGCCAGTTCCGGATCACCTTGATGTGCAGAGCATTGAAAGTCTCACGCTCTGGCTTTTATCGTTACTTGAACCGAAAGCCGAGCAATAAAGCACAGAAACATGCTGAGTTGGCCCATCATGTGAAAGAGGCTTATGAGGTCTTTAAGGCACGCTACGGCGCGCCCAGACTAACCTATGAACTCAATGCCAGCGGTGTTCGATGTAGCCTCAATACGGTCGCTAAAATCATGCAAGAGCTGGCTCTCAAGGCAAGAAATGGCAAAGCGTTCCGTTACAGTCGCAGCAGCTATTCAAACTCGAATGTAGAAGGGAATGTGCTTGCCCAGCAGTTCATCACAGAGCGTGCCAACAGGAAATGGGTATCAGATATCACTTATATCCGTGTTCGCGGCCAGTGGCTTTACCTGGCCGCTGTGATGGACCTGTTCTCAAGGGCGATTGTCGGTTGGGCATTAGACACGTCGATGACGGTCAAGCTGATTTCAGATGCTTTCAACATGGCACTGGCCCGCAGGGAGGTTAAACCAGGTTTGATGCTTCACTCAGATAGAGGCGTGCAGTACCGTGCGGTGGCCTATCAGGATTTAGTGCGTTCATCAGGTGCGATAATCAGCATGAGCCGAAAGAGCAATTGCTGGGATAATGCGGTGATGGAATCCTTCTTCAGTCGTCTCAAAGTTGAGCTGGTTTATGCCGAGAAATTCCACTCGATACAACACGTTAAATCCTGTATGTTTGAATACATTGAAATATTTTATAACCGCAAACGACGTCACTCAGCGTTAGGCTATCTCAGCCCGCTGGAGTATGAACAACGGTTTGCGTAATAACCTGTCTACTTTTGATGGGGAAGACCACTGTTCTCAGAAGTTAAGAGGTAAATATGGATTTTTTACAACCAAATAGGCGGCAATTTGAGAGTGATCCGTTTAGCTACAGTGCTCAAGGTTATTTAAAGTGGAATATGTTGCAAGCGATTGCTACTGGTTGTGATTTTCACCCTTATGCTGAACCGAAAATGGAAGATCTTAAAAGTCCTGTTTTGTGGTTGGCTCAAGCTGAAGCATTAACACAAGCAGCTTTAGCAATATTTAAATCTGAACCTAAGTTTGAAACAATGCCGCTAAATTTTAAAGGGATATGTGATAGTCAATTTTGTGCTGTTGGTTTAATGCTTGTTGGCTACAGCTTGGAAGTTGCACTTAAGGCTATGATGGTTATTGAACATGGTGTGGATGGCTATCTTAAAATAGAAAAAACTACTCGACACCATAGATTACATGAGCTGGCAAATTTTGTGCCCTCACTATCAAAAAAGGACAAAGCTGTATTAAGGGCTCTAACTCATTTTGTATACTGGGCAGGTCGCTACCCAGATCCTGGCTCTGGTCGAGAAGGGGATGCTTCAAATATTTTTGAAATAGCTGAAAAATATGAAATTACGGCGCGTGACCTATTCAATGTTGCAGCTAAGGTTATGAAGCACACAGAAAAAGTCATCGAAAAAAACAGCTAACAAACTGTTCAAGAGGGATTCGCAATGCGTGGCATTTTCACTATGCGTTGATTATAGTGATTAAGGTGGTATGCGGCGGCTTCGGTATTTCGCTGCTCACCCCTTAACAGGGCGTTAGCAGTACAAATGAGTCGTCAAACCATGGAAGATGAATTCAAAGTATTAGTTGAAAGCTTTATTGAGAACAAAGTGTCTGCTGATAAATTCTTGACTTCATTTATGAATCTGTGGAGTGAAACTCAAGACTCAGATGTACTACACAAGTGTGATCCTAGACTAGGTTGACTTCTTGATCGAATGTTCACTAGCTGTGATGCTTATGCGGCTAATCCAGAGGGGCTATTCGAAACTGACGCAGTTCAATTGAAAGAAGAAATCAAGGATATGGCGTATCTATGCTAGGGCATCTAGTACTGCTAACAAGGCGGACACAAAAAGCTTGGCTTATGTTCGTTCCTCACAAATTTTAGCCAAGCCTTTTGTGCCGTTTAGCATGGTGTTATGTAATGGGAGGTTTTGTGGGTAGTAAAATTCCTAGAGCAAGGTTGGTAACTGGCAATAAAATTGATGTGCTTGCCTACGAAAGGCGAACTGATGAAGCTAAAATTTGTTGTGAGACTTCAGGTTGCGAAGCAAACCTATCTTTTGTTAGCAGGCATAATCGTAAATGCGCATCTAAAACCATTGAGATTCCTCCTTGTTTTAGATTGAAACCACATGAAATACACGCTGAGCATTGCAAGTACAATATAGCTGGTTCATTAAACATTATCGCTAAGTCTTCTGAATCTGAAGTTTTTAAAGCCATAGCGGAAAAGAAGTTTGAATTTCGTCTGCACATCTTAATCAAGGCTTTACAAGAGTTATCTGCGTTCAAAGTTGGGAAGGTGAGCGAAGGATGGGGCTCAAGTGTTGTAAGTAATAAGTCGTTCAATAACAAAGGAAAGTTAAGTAACTATCTTCGCACGCTTAAACAAATTATAGAAATCAGAACCTTATGTGAGAACGACGACGAACTGAAATCACTTATTGTTCTTAATTTTAAAGGAAATAAAATTCCATGGTCTAGGTTCTTCTTTGACGATAGTAATATTGAAAAGTTTGCCAAATACTACGGTCCTGAAAAATATACGATTCCACTAGCTATCTCAGGTAATCTTTACAAAATAAATGAGCCAATGGAAAACTTTCCATACCATGTGGCAGAACTGCATTCACCATTTGTTCAGCCAAATGATAAAGGCGAGATAAAGCGAACTGTAGTACAGGTAGTCTTAAAAAAACCTAAGCTAGTTGATTCGTTAACTGTTGGAGAAGACTTTGTGTTTTTTGGACAGTGGTCAGTAAACACCAAAGAATCCAAGAAAAAGATCGGTCGTAATAACAACACGATGATTTATCAGAATATCAAGATGTACATAAGCAATTCAGATCATTTTGTTAAGTGTTAATTATTTATAACAAGAGACTATGGCGTCAATAGCTCTTTTTAAGCTTTTGGCTCTTCCCACATTATGCCATCTCTGAGCATCGAATTTAAGATCACCAGCATTTTCCTGATTATTCAGTTTAGTTGAATAAAAGCTCTAATTTACGTATTATGGCCTGCTCAGAATAAAGGCACGGTGCTCGAAAGAGTTTCCACGCAAAGCTCCAGGTCTAAGGTCAATACATTGGCTATGATGGCTGAGCCGCTTCCACTTTTGCCCTCCTAGTGCAAACGAACTTGTGCCTTTGTTGTATCTGTATTTATTAGAGAGAACGACATGGCCAACTCTGTTGTTGCGAGTTTAAGTTATTGCGCTGAAGAAAACATTGTCTGCGCAACCATGCGCGGTAAAGCGCAATCAATTGATGTGTTAAATAACGCCAACGCCATTATTGAATTCGCCAATAGTTACAATGCGAAAGCGGTGTTAATTGATGTACGCGAATTTGAACATGCTTATGCTAAGGACGAGTTCATTGATGTGTGCAACAAGCTAGCGCCATTGCTCGGCCAGTTTATTATTGCTCGGGTGGTTAGTTATCAGGGTTTTATGCATGAACTGGTGACGCAAAAAGTACGAGAGCTTGGGGTCAGGGTGAAAAACTTTGATTGCCAGGAGCAGGCACGTAATTGGTTGCGCCCACTTTCGTGCTAGGTTAGTATCCCAAGCCCAAAAAATAACAACAGGCCTGAACATGCAGGTTACAGGGTTACTCGCAGAAATAAAACGCCAAGGCGGTATCGCCTCTGAGCAGCAATTCAAAGAACTTCAGCAGGCGCTGGGGTCTTCTTTTAAAGACACCATCGATTGGCTGCTAGCGCAAACCCAAACATGGGCGGTGGCGCCCATTTCGTCATTTCATGTCGCCGCTCTTGTTAAGGCAAAAAATAGCCAAGGTGACGTGTTTTATGCAGTCGGTGTAAATGTTGAGCTAGCAGGCTTGGGGTTAGAGGTATCCACCCATGCAGAGCAGTGCGCATTGCATAATGCTTGGCTACACGGCGCAACAGAGATTGAGCACATCTATATCAGCGCCGCACCATGCGGACATTGCCGTCAATTTATTAATGAGTTCAAAGGTGCGAAGAACATCGCTATAACCATAGGTGATAAGTCAACGACCTTGAACGAATTGTTGCCTCAAGCCTTTGGTCCAGTTGATTTGGGGGTAGAGCAGCCCTTGCTGGGCAATGCTGCTAGCCATCATGATGAGAGCCGCTCATTACACCACCATTTTGCGCAAAGCTATGCCCCTTACAGTGGTGGGAAAGCGGCGGTAGCCATTGAATATGAAGGCGCAACCTATTTTGGCCGTTATATGGAGAATGCCGCGTTTAATCCTAGTTTTTCACCCATGCAAGCGGCGCTAAGCCAAATTGTGTTGGCCAATCAAGAAGTCGATTTTAGTGCTATTACAGCGGTGACTTTATTGGAGCAGCAGGCGGACAAATCACACCTTGGAGCAAGCAAAACAGTGTTAGCTCAACTTGCTCCGCACGCGCAATTTAATTACGAATTACTAAGCAGCAGCTGTGCTCCCGCAATAACCTGATCTATCGCATTTTGTTCAACAGCCGAGATATCCACGTCGGGTATCTCGTTTTCACAGCGATTGACTAATACTCCGGCGATGCACGCTGAGCGCAGCCCTAATGCGCTACACATGGTCAGTAAGGTGGCAGACTCCATTTCATAATTCATCACGTTAAGCGCTTGCCACTGCTGCATGGACCCTTGAAGGTGGGTGGGAACATAACCACTGTGGGTGTCATAACGCTCTTGCCCAGGGTAAAAGGTATCACTGGATGCGGTAATGCCAACGTGATGAGTGATATCGCTATCCTGACATGCTTTCACTAGGGCGGCGGTGGCTTCAAAGTTGGCCACTGCGGGGTAGTTGGCTGGCGCAAAGTGGTGCGACGCCCCATCTAAACGCACCGAGGCTTGGGTGATCAATAAATCTCCCACAGCAATGTGCGGCTGAATGGCTCCTGTGGTCCCCACTCGTAAAAAGGTATCTACGCCTAGCTGCGCGAGTTCCTCAACGGCGATGGACGTAGAAGGTCCACCAATACCGGTTGAGCACACCACCACAGATTGGCCCGCTAACTGACCTAAATAAACGTGAAATTCGCGATGCTTGGCAAGACAGCGCGATTGCTCAAGCTGCTCTGCAATAACGCCTGCACGCTCAGGAGCGCCGGGGATAATAGCCAAGGTTGCCCCTGCAATGTCTTCTTTAGTGATGCCAAGGTGAAACATTTTTTTCATGTAAGCCTCTGATTTATCTTACGCATAATAGTGCCTTTAAAGGTGCCATGCTGCGGTGTTGCGGTCCATGCCAATAAGGACAAATGTCCGATACAAGTGATCCCCTAGCTTGCGAACGGAGTAGATCTCAACTAGATGTTAATTGAATGTATCATAGGAGATAAATTATGGGGCTTTCTTCTAGTGCTTCGAGCCGCAGTGAATTTGCTCGTTGCTTCGAGTGTAACAAGGTGAGCGTCTTTGCTCCTTTACATTGGTTAGCGTTAGCGTTTAAAGATATGGCTCGGGCACCGCTGTTGAGCTTAGTCTATGGCCTAGTGTTTACCGCTATTCCCGCTGCGCTGTTGTTTTTTGTTTATTCTAGCCAGTCGCATTTGGTCATTTTGCCTGCTGCTGTCGCCTTTGCCCTCGTTGGACCAGCCTTTGCGGCCGGCCTCTACGATGTGGCGTGGGAGCTGGAAAAAGGGCACACCCCAACATTTCGCCATAGCCTCAAATCAATGTTTCGTAACCCCGCAGGGGAGTGGGGCTTTGCCGTACTCTTAATGGTCGTCATGATAGTGTGGATGCGCTTGGCCGCTTTGGTGCATGCGCTTTATCCCAACACCGTTAACCCTACATTGGAAGAGCTGAGCGCGTTTCTAACCTTAGGCTCTATTATTGGCGGCGTGCTGCTGGTAAGTGTATTCGCCATCTCTGCCTTTACTCCGCAAATTATGATGGAACGTCGCGTTGATATTATGACTGCGGTGGTGAGCTCAATGAATGCAGTGCGAAACAATGTGGGTGCAATGGTGGTGTGGTGCGTCTGTATTGTCTCTTTGGTTTTGCTTGGCTTTATCACCGGCACTGCGGGCTTTATAGTCATTATGCCTCTGCTCAGTTACGCCAGTTGGCACGGCTATATCGCTATTATTAAAACCAAGCGTCCGCGTAGCTACGAGTAACTTTCTGGCTGGCTTATGCAGCTTTTATGCATAGCCAGTCACGCCTTTGCTTGCGGCCCCTCCACGTAAGTTTGACTTCTTCACTCAGCTTGTATATTAATCGTTTACCTTGGGTGCTAAGGTGTATATAGATACTAAATAAGCCTTTTAAAAACATGATTTTATGTTTTACAGGCAACTTGGTGTCGAGGTACAGACTACACAGAATAAGATAACAACGTACAGCAACACGATTTTTCTGCAAGCACCATATAATTGCATAACTATTGAGGAGAGAGCATGACTGCTAAGTGGCAAGATTTTCAAGAAAAAGTTGAGCACTGCTTGTGCCCGCCAGGTAACGGTGTATTTACTGTTAACACCGCCAAAGAGCGCAAAGCGGCCCTGCATCACAAGCTCTACGGTCAAACTGAAAACATTGAACCACTGTGGAAATCATCCCTTCAAGATTTACCCACTAGCGAGCACAAAGCAGTTATGCTGGGGATCAGCTCTGATTGTGGTGGCGGTATTTTACGTGGTGCGAACTGGGGCCCGTTATTCCTTCGCAGTACATTAATTGAACAGCAACCGCAAGCGAAAGCGTTCGATATCGGTGATGTTCGTGTGATCCCACACTTATTACATGATAAGTACCTCAACGAAGGCACTATCAGCAACTGTCAAAAAGCCTTGTACGCAAACGAGCAGAGCGACTACCATGTTAGCCCGCTATCCATCACCGAAGATGTATGCACTGATTTTTATGCAAACTTCCCCGAAAAAGGCATTTTTGGTATCGGTGGTGACCATTCAATCAGTTACCCACTGACAAAAGCGTATCTCAAAGCCAAGCGCGAGCAGGGCAAGAAAGTGGCTATCATCCATTTTGACGCGCACACTGATTTGCTCGTGGAGCGTTTGGGCATTGACTTATGCTTTGGCTCTTGGTGTACGCATATTCTAGAATTTTTGCCGAGCCCTGCGCATTTAATCCAGTTTGGTATTCGCTCAAGCGGTAAGCCGAAAGAGCATTGGGAGTCTACCTTTGGTGTTAAGCAACACTGGGCCCACGAAATCAATGAACGTGGTTGTGAAGCCGTTATTGCCGAAGTACTTCAGCAACTGCGCAACGATGGTGTTGACGAGCTGTATGTAAGCTTTGATATTGACGCTTTGGACGCTGAGTTTGCCTCGGCCACCGGCACACCCGAAGACGACGGCTTAAACCCACAACAAGCACTCTCTATTCTTGGCGCACTGGCTGATGAGTTTCCAATAACGGGTGCCGACATGATGGAAATCGCTCCTTTCACCGACAGTTCATTGGAAGGCAAAAGCAGCTCAGAGACGACCTTGCGCGAAGGGGCTAAAATCTCAGCGTTCTTGCTTCAAGCAATGAACAAGTAAGGCTTCGTTTCTGCCAGTGACTAAAAAAAAGCGCCTTTCGGCGCTTTTTTCATTGTTGGTAACCGCTTCTTTGGCTATTCAAAACGGCCTTTGCGTATCAGCTCACCATCGGCCATCATGCATTGACCGCGCACGAACACCCACCGAGGCAGCAGTGAAGTGCTATCAAGCAACACTAAATCAGCACACCCCCCCGCTGCCAGCGTACCTTTTTGTATACCCAGTGCGTTTGCAGGGTTGCTGGTTATCGCTCTTAACGCATCGGCAAATGCCACCTTATGCTCTTTTACTGCTTCAATAAATGCCAGTAATAACGAGCGCTCATGCCCGACCTCAAGACCCACCAAATGGTTGTTCCCATCAAACACTGGCAAGCTAGCGTGGCCATCAGAACTCATAGTTAAACGAGTTTTTTCAACACCCTTGGCTAAGCATTGTGCCAAAGCGCGCGCCGCACTGACTTCGCCATGGGCTAGATCATAGTCGGTGGTGCTGGCGGTGAAATCTATCCAGCCACCGGCATTGGCAAAGGCGATACCGGCGTCAAGCAGCTGCTGGTTGCGATTCATATGGGTGGGGTAGAAGCGGTTTAATGGCACATCATAGTGGGCAGCCACCTCATGCAGGAGCGCTAAATGACTGTCACTGGGGCCGACATGAATACTAATCGTGCCGCGCTTATTACTTAGCATACCTGCTACCCGAGCATGTGCTGCCAGCTCACTAAGCTGCTTCGCATCCAGCTGAGAGCCGCGATGATCGCTAATAGCGACTTCACCGACACCGATGACTTCATCAATGAACATAATGTCTTTTTCAATACTGCCGGTGAGCGAGGGCGCTGGCAGATGATACGCACCGGTATAGCAAAAGGCATTGAGCCCTTCTTCTTTGAGTCCTTTAGCCTTAGCCAGTAAATTACTGTGTGTGCGGCCGATTGAATCAGTACCAAGGGCGCCAACAACCGTGGTGATCCCGGCGGATATCGCATCACTGAGCATCATCTCCGGCGTGCGACTGGCGAAACCGTCTTCACCGCCACCGCCACAAATATGCACTAATGAATCAACAAAGCCGGGTATGGCAATCAGCATGCTGCCATCTATGACCGTTTGCTGCAGAGAGCTGGTGAACGTGAGATCAGGGTCAATACCGAGAATATGCTCGCCGCCCAGGGCGATAGTCTGTTGCCCCATAGGGTCGGGGTTGTAAGTAGTAACGTTGTTAATAAGTGTGATCATAATGACTTAACTGTATTGCATAAATTGAGCGCCGATAACAAAGACGCTGGCGAGGGCAAATAGCGCAAGCTGCAGGCGCCAAATAAATAGAAACCATTGGCCCCACTCTAACTTCACCACGCCCAAACAACCAATCAGGCTTGCTGAGGTGGGAATAATGATATTGGTCAGGCCGTCACCGAGCTGGAAGGCGAGTACCACGGTTTGCCGACCAACGTTAAGCAAGTCGCCTAAAGGGGCCATAATCGGCATGGTGATCGCAGCTTGCCCCGAACCTGAGGAGACAAAGAAGTTAAATAAGCTTTGAAACACCAACATACTCCATGCTGCCAGCGCTTCGGGCATGCCGTGTAAGAGGGTGGCGCTGTAATACAAAAGCGTGTTTAGCACCGAAGGCTCACTGAGCTCATTGCCACCGAGTAAGAGCACGATGCCTTTGGCCAAAGCGACCAATAAGGCGGCCGGTAGCAGCTCTTGTGCTCCTTGGGTAAACATCTCTGCACTGCGCGAAAACGAGGTGCGATACATGAACTTGGCAACAATGGCGCTTAACACCGCCAAAGTAAAAAATTGGCCAGCAAGTTGCGGAATGTAATACTGGTGCAAGGTCACTCCCCAAATCACCCAGGTAATGACACCGGCAAACAGCAATAATAGTGTTTTATCAGCTCGACAAAGAGGCGCATAACTTGTGCTCGGCGCAGGTTCAGCGGGTAATGCGCGACTGTGTTTTGCATAGCGATAGGTGTAGGTCATGCCCAGCAATGTAAAACAACCCCATGCGAACATCCGCAAGGGGGCACCGGAGAACACGCCGAGTTCAGCAATAGACTGAGCAATGGCGATACTAAATGGGTTCATCCATGAGCTCGCAAACCCGATTTGTGTTGCCACATAGGTCACTAACACTGTGGTTTGAGCGTTGTAGCCCAGCTGCTTCATAATTGGCAGCAGCACGACGCAAAAGGCGATTGCCTCTTCACCCATGCCAAATATGGCACCGCCAAGAGAAAACAATGTAAACAGAACAGGAATAAATAACCATTGTAGCTTTTGAGTGCGGCCGATCAGTGCTAAAACAGCGCGGTTTATAGCGCCAGTGTGCATCAGAACCGAAAACGCCCCGCCGGTAATAAGAATAAATGCCATGACGCCAATGGTAGCGCCAAATTTATCACCAGCAACGAGCCCTTCGAATAGTACATTCACAAAGCCGACTTCGCCGTTACTTGCAAATAACGGCAATTGCAGCTGCGTTTGTTGTTGTTGGAATTGCGCCAAGCTGACCGTAGTTTGCTGAGCGTCCATAGCAAACCAGCCAGGTTGCACAAACCAGGTACTGGCATAGGCAAGCAAGGCCACCGACATCAAAATAACGCTGGCATTGGGCAAAGAAAAACGCGTGTGATTAGTCATGAGTCTTCACTTATAAAAGGACAAAGGGGCGCACGGCCCCTTATTGATTTTTGGGCGCTGACCATTAAAAGCGGTAGGTCATGCCCACACGATAGGTAGCGCCAAGGGCGTTATGATTTATTGCATCAAAACCTCGGGCAGAGCCATACACTGTAGGCGGCTCTTCATCTGTGAGGTTGTCGATATTAACGCGCAGGGTGAGCGCGTTGCTCAGCTCATAGCCAGCAGAGAGATCCCACACTAACCATGAGTCGACCTCTCGCTCACCTTGCGCATCGAGCGCGCCAAGCGCCTCCAACTCGTCAATTTCACGACCCCTCAGGCCATCGATATCGTCGCTGTAGCTGTCAGTATAGTTGGCCCCTATAACGATATAGTAATTGTCGCTATCCCAAGCTAAGCTGACGCGGCCCACATTCTCGGGGTAACGATAGCTACCCACTAAAGATTCAATGGCATCGGAGCCTGGGCGGTTACGTTCGTATTCGAGATAATGAGTGGCGTCAAAACGCAGCGTCAAATCTCCTTGGGCCAGTGCAAAGCGATGATCGAATTTGATATCCACGCCTTGTAAATCTTGGCTGCCGGTATTTTCTAAGGGGATCACATGATCGCGAGATAAAGGCAGGTATAACTCACTGTCACGGGGGTCAAAAGCGGCAATATAATTGTCAAGAATCTCAGAGAGGTCAGCGCCTTGTTGCTCAATGTTGAGCCCTTGTTCGTCAGTCACCTCACACAGCTGTTGATCGTAGGCAATGCCTTGCTGCCCTTGTGGTACTAGGTTGCAATGACGTAAGGCTGCATCGCTTAGTGCTCTGTCGAGTACCGCCGTCATATTGGTATCGATGACTTTCTCGTGATTGAACTGCCAGTAATCAATGGTGAGGTTAGTTTGGGCACTTGGGCTCCATGCAAAACCTAAGCTTAATGCCTGCGACTCTTCCGCTTTTAATGCCGGGTTGCCAAGCTCAAGCGAATTGACCGTTACTTCGGTGCCATCGCCCATACAATATAAATCGGCTACCGCTTGGTTAGCGCCACAATCAAAGGTTGAGGTGGTCGTGCGCAGCTTTACGCCGGCCTGAGTCAATGACGGAGCGCGGAAGGAGGTCGACCACGAACCTCGCAGCACCATAGTGTCGGTGGGGCGGTAGGTGAAACCAAGCTTGGGGTTAAAGGTACTGCCGAAATCATCGAAATGATCGTAACGTCCGGCGGCTTGCAGCTCAAGCTCGGTGCTTAGTGGAATATTGAACTCTGCATAGGCCCCCCACTGGGTGCGGTCGGCCTTGGCCAGGCTAGAGCCAAAACCGAATACATCCACTAAATAGTCATTTTGCGCCTGAGCTTGTGAGTCTAAAGAGGGGATGTCTTCAAGCTCCTCGCGGCGAACTTCGACACCAAAAGCTGCATTCACTGCGCCCGCATCAAGCAGCAGTAATTCACCGTTAATATTGGCATCCCAAGCATAAACCGAGCTTTTACCTGAGCGAGAGGGTTGTTGTTGTGTTAACGCCAAAGTCGCATCATTGGTGCTATCGCCGAGCAAAAACGGATTATAAAACTGGCGTAATGTCGCGTCGCCTGCGCAGTTTAAAGTAGTGCCATCGTAGCTTGCAATTTGTCCGTCACTGCACAGCTCACCGGTTAAAGCAGCGTGAAACTTGAAGCGGTTATAGACGCCAGCAATGGCAACTTGCTCTGACTTTGAACGCGATAGGGTGATACCACTTTGCCAAAACCACTCACCGAGGCTGCCTTCAAGTTCACTCACCAAGCGCATGTTATCCGACTCTACTTCGACGGTACGCGGGTCGCTAAAACGGGCATCAAAGGCAAAACCATAAACTTGGCGATTATTTACGGTGTCAAAGGGGTCGATATAGAGCTGCTCTAAAAGCGGGTTTGAGCCATCTGCATGGTCAAAAATAAACAGGCTTTGCTCAAGGGCATAAGGGCCTTCGCTGTCATCAATTTGATTGATAGGCGCTGGCGAAGAGTAGGCTGTTGATTGCGTATGGCTGTAGAAAAAATCTGTTTTCCAATTAAGATCGCCAACGGCTTGCGTAAAGGTAAATCCGGTGGCGAGGCTTTCAAATGGGCTATCGAGGTAGTCGTCCTCATTGCCGTAGTAAGCACATATTTGCTCGCCATGTTCGGTCTCTACCAACTCGGTTTTACACCCAGGGGCAGGCAGTTCTAAGCCATCTCGCTGTGAGTAATAATAAATGTTCGGCGTGTTCTCGAGCTTGGGTAAATAAGAATAGCCACTGACTAGGAGAGGGTCTTTGGTGTAGTCGCGATCCGTCGCTTTAAAGGCATTACGGTGATAATAATCGGCGAATACACTGAGGTTGCCTTTGCCAAGTTGCGTGCCCCAAAGTAAATTAATTTGCGTTTTACTTTCATCACTTTGTGCCAAGCTGTCGCCGTATGAGGCATTGACTTCAAACCCTTCAAAATCATCTTTAAGGATGTAGTTGATAACGCCGGCAACAGCGTCTGCGCCGTAAATGGCCGAGGCACCGGTGGCAAGAATTTCAATACGTTCAATGGCCGCGAGCGGAATTGCGTTAACGTCAACAAAGTTTTCCGTGCCCGCTGCAAATGAGCTCGGCGCAATGCGTCGGCCATTAACCAGTGTCAGTGTTGAGGACGGGCCCATCCCGCGCAGGCTCGCTGCTGATTGCCCAGCAGGAGTGGAGTTAGAGGTACCGCCACTTTGAGATGTGGAAAACGTGCCAGTCCCCCCACGTAGCTGGGAAATGTCTTTCAGTAGGTCGTGGATGCTATCGGCGCCGGAGCGAGCGATATCATCTTGGTCCAACACAGTCAGCGGTTGTGCGCCTTCCAAATCCACGCCTTTTAAGCGGGAGCCGGTGACGTCGATGCGCTCAATATTTTGCTCAGCGGGGGCTAGGGGCTTTTCAGCCGCCGATAGCGAAGGGCATACAGCCGCAGTCACGGCCGCAGCCAAAGATAACTTGCGAAACATATTTCACCTGTCGATGTTGCTGTGCGCGTCATTCACACGCTCAGTGAGTGCGCGTTTTTATGCACAGAATTTTATTATTGGTAGATAGAGTTAGGGTGAGATGGCTAAGACGCACTTAACCACCGCGTTGAAGGACAACGGGTGGGCTACTCGTCAAACCACTCCGACAGGTAATGGGGCGAGTAGAAATATGCAGCAAGCACAGGGGCTTTTTTCAACATTTTCTCGCATTCCTCATAGGTTTTTGACAACGCAAACTAAACGGGTTAGCTTGTACTCGATTTTTGAGTCCTTTTCGTTATAACACCCAATTATTGCTAAAGCAACAATTGTTTTACATTTAAATCAGCCTTGGAAACTTATGACCATGATTAAGGATTTAGGCGCTATTCGCGCATTTTCGACTCATAATCGTCTCTTTTACCCTGTCTTGTTTTTCATTTCTCTATTCGTGTTACCACTTGCACATGCCCAGACACACATATTGATTGGCGGCGCTTTGCACACTTGTTCGTCGCTAGGTGCTAAGCATTGCCTTGGTAAAACGAATTTGCAGGGCAAGCGTAATAACCTTTATCAGCTCGATGCACAAGCTATCGATAGGCTAGAAAAACACTGGCCAGAGCAATACCAACCTCAAAAGGCGCGCATCATCAACGCGCTAAAAACTATCACCAGTGAGCAAAAAATGAGTCGGCAAGCGCTACTCGACGAATGGCATGCGGTGGATGAGCAAGTGCCGTTAATCACCGATGAGCTCTATTACTTCATCCTCGATAACCTCGAAGTCTATCAAGGAGATAAACGCCAGCGTTTGGTAGAGCGTGTAGATAAAACTCGCACTCGTTCGCAGGCGGCCAAAGATATTGTCGCCTTCATTGAAAAAGCCACGCTGGTGGCAGCGCAACAACAGAAGCAACCTGCAAAGATATTGGCGATCACCGCATCAAGCAGAGACCCTTATGAGTCTGCTGACTTTTATGAGCAACTACTGCAATTTGATGGGGTCGAAACTCAGTGGTTGGCATTGACGCCAGCGTTGGCGCAGGCCATTACCGAGAATCGCTGCGAGGCCTTACCTGCTCTGCGCGCGAAAGCGCTCAGTTTTGCGCGCTCGCGAGTCTACCCAGAGCGCATCGCCCAAGAGCAAGCATTGTGCGAAGCCGGGGTTGCCAGCTTAGTGGAAAAAATCCAAAGTGCGACAGCGGTGATGTTTAATGGTGGCGATCAGAGCTTAACGCGCAAGATACTCTTTGCAGACGATGGCGCCCCCTATCCTTGGACTGCCGCGCTAAAGGCGCGCCCTGTTATTGTTGGCACCAGTGCTGGGACGGCGGTACAAAGTGGCGGCAGTAATGAGCACGGTGCGGTGGCTATGATCACCAGCGGTAATTCGATAGGCGCTCTTAATGCGGGCGCTAACCCCCATTCTGCTCCTTCAGCGCGAGCGCAGCAACGTGGTGGCGTGACGTATGAGCAAAAAGGGGGGTTAGGAAGCTTTACCTACGGGGTATTGGATACCCACTTTAGTGAGCGTAATCGTAGTGTGCGTCTGCACACTTTAGTGCAACACATTGGTCAACATCATGGCTATGGTGTGGATGAGACCACGGCACTGGTCACGCTGTCATCGGCCTCAGGCAGCAGCGCTGCAGTGCTCGGCGCTGCAGGTGTGGTAAAGATAACTCCCACGGCAGAAAATGCCTTTCGCTACAGCTTTTACCCTGTGGGTGTGCGCTTAAAACTAAACGATGGGCACTGGCAGCTGGCTGAGAATACCGAGCAAGTCAGTAGCCCTCAGCTTGCCAATCAAGCGTTACCGGATATTCGGTTCAACGATATTATGTACGATGCTAAGCTTCGCAGCCTGACTCAGGCAATGTGTATGACCAACACTAAAAAAGCCCTAGCGCAGCAATTTGCCGATGGCCAGTATTGGCACTTTACTCTAAATGCAGACGAGCAGACTCGCATGGTTAACACCGCTATAAGTAACAATGCCTGCGCCGTTGAGAACTTGCTTATAACCTTCTCTAAAGCCCAGTAATTTCACACTATAAGCTATAATGGCACCGAGCTCGGGGTGCCATTACTCGTACATACTTTGTCACCAGTTTATCTTTGATACTTTTGGTAGCAACAATAGCGGGTATGACTATAAATCATATCGCGGTAATGCTGTGTAAGCGTTTTTTCCTAGTTGTAATTAGCCACAGTCCCTATTTTAACTATACTGAGGGAGTTGCAGCGTGAGGGAGAACGGTTATGCCTTTGAAATTTAGATTACTAATCGCTTTTTTATTGGTGGGACTGATCCCAGCTCTGGTTATCACTTTGATCAGTGGCTACATCAGCAGTGAGGCTCTGCGTGAACAGGCCTACAACCAATTACGCTCCATCGAAACTATCAAAAAATTACAAATTAAACAGTACTTCGAGCGCATTGAAGTGGATACCCTCAGTGCAGCCAACGATTGGTCAGCACGCATGAGTGAGTCGGACTGGGTTAGAAGTGCGCACCAAAACCAGAGCCGCTTCGCTGATTACATTGAGCGCCGAGGCTACTACGATTTATTTCTTATTGATGACACAGGGGTGGTGAGCTATTCGGTCACTAAAGAGGCGGATTATCAAAGTAACCTCGTCAGTGGCCCTTACAGTGACTCGGGGCTTGCCCAACTGTATCGTCAAGTGATGGAAACTGGCGAATACACATTCAGCGATTTTCAGCCTTATGCACCCAGCGGCGGGGCCCCCGCTGCGTTTGTCGGCGCGCCCGTTGTTGCTGGTGGTGAAGTTCAGGCGGTGCTTGCGTTGCAGTTATCCATTGACGCTATCAACGAGGTCATGAACACGCGCGAGGGAATGGGGCGCAGTGGTGAGAGCTATTTAGTTGGTCAAGATTATCGTATGCGTTCAGACTCGTTCTTAGATGCTCAGGGACGCTCAGTTAAAGCCAGCTTTGCCGGCACCATTGCTGATAATGGGATTAAAACCAAAGCGGTCACTGAAGCCTTGGCTGGTCGCAGTAACACCGAAGTGATCATCGATTATAACGGTAATCTGGTTTTGAGCTCTTATGAGCCCCTTGATATTGGCGACACGCGTTGGGCGATGGTGGTAGAAATCGATCAACAAGAGGTATTCAGTAGCGTTGATAAGCTGATATCCAGTATGACTGTATTGCTGGTCTTGGTTATTGCGGCAATATTACTGGCAACATGGTGGGTGGTAAGAATGATCATCACCCCTCTTGGCGGCGAGCCTGAGGAAATGCAAGACATCAGTGAGCGTATCTCCCATGGTGATTTAAGCTGCGAACTAAGCGCACGAGGCGAGGGCAAAAATGTATACAACTCCATGCGAGCGATGAATTCCAATCTGCGGCAGTTGGTCGGTCAGCTCAGCGATACCGTTGATACCTTGGGCTCTACAGTTGAGCAAACATCGGCCAGTACCGAGCAAGAGCTGGAGAATAATCGCACACAAATGGAAAATATCATTAGTATTTCCACAGCCATGCAAGAGATGTCGGCCACCATTGATGAAGTGGCAAAAAGTGCTCGTAACGTTGCTGATTTAACGCATGGTTTAGAAGGCACATCGCAACAAACTAATGATTCTATTAATCAAACCTCGGGTGCCCTGCAACAGTTATGTGAAGAAATTGGTCGTGGTGAGAGTACCATTAATAGCCTGAGTGAACGTAGCCAAGAAATAGGATCGGTGCTCGATGTGATTAACTCTATCGCTGAGCAAACAAATTTGTTGGCATTAAATGCCGCAATTGAAGCGGCGCGGGCTGGCGATCAGGGTCGTGGATTTGCTGTGGTAGCCGATGAAGTGAGGCAACTGGCACAGAAAACGCAGAGCTCTACGAAAGACATAGAGTCGATGATTGGCATGCTACAAAAGGATGCTAAGCACGCTCGCGAGTCGATGGCTCGAAGCAGTCAATACGCCAGTGATACAGCAGATAAATCTATCAAAAGCACACAAGCACTGCAGCAAACGCTAGAGCAGTTGAAAACAGTGGCAGGCCATGTTGAAGTGATCGCCACGGCCGCCAATGAGCAGAGCTACACCGCTCAAGATATCTCTAAAAGTATGACGCGCATTAATGATGCTGCCAACGATAATGTCGCTACTGCTGAGCAGGTTAAAGCGGCCAGCGAGGAACTTCAACGTCTAGCCTATGAGTTGCAAACCAGTAGCGGGCGCTTCAAGCTTAATTAATGGTTTGCGCACGCAGCTCGCTTTGAATTTGCTCATATAACATTGTGTCGACCTTCAATGCACTGATATGGGTTTGCTGCCTGGCCCAGTGCAGCGCAGTGATGGGATCATCGACGACATGGTAGAAATAATAGGCCAGTGCATCGGCATAGTTATTGGCATCATCCGCTAGTCGGTGAGCCATGCGTTGTTGCGCACGTGCGAGCCACTGTTTTGGAGCCGCATGTGCTAGGCGCACAATTAAGGCATCGGGAATGTCGTCGATGTTCAACTTAAGGCGAGAAAATTCATCAACAAACTGCTGTGCTTGACCCAGCGCCATGAGTGTATCGGCAAAAAGTAGCCAAGTGCTGGAACTAAGTTTTGCGCCCATCATGGGGGTGAGTGCTTGTTTTGCTGCCAGGTATTGGCCATCAAAATACAGCGCGGTGGCCAAGAGCTCTTGCGTAAAATAAGTCAGTTCAGAGTTGCCCTCGCGCAGCGGTGAGTGAGCAAGGCGAGTAATAATTGGCTGCAGTGGTTCACTTTGCATTTTTACATCAAGGGTGCACACCATGGCCAAATCAACACTGTGTTTAGCGGCCAGTGATAAACAGGTCGCAAGCGCCTTATCAAAAGAGCCAAGTACGGTTTCAATATTCGCTTTTAATAGTAGCGCATTCGCATCGCTAGGTCGTAATGTTAGGTAATGCTCAAGTGTACTTAAAGCAGGCTGAAAGTGGTGGGCACGTTGCAACATGCTGGCGCGCCAAAAATGACTGATAGGTCGGTCATCGCTTGTGCGCTTAGCTAACTCTTTACTCAGTGCTTTATGGGTAAATGGCTGTGGGGTCACAAACTTACTGTCAGCTATATGCTCCACTAACTCATCGAAACTAAGGTCGTTCAGGCGTGTTTCCTGACTCTTCGGTTCATGTATATGTTCCAAATGGGCAGTGCAGGGCACCGACACCGTCGCTGCGAATAAAAAGCTAAGGGTGGCGAGTTTCATAACAGCTCCTTAAAAAAGGCCTTCCATGGCCTAGGTTTAACAAGGCAGGTCCGTATTGCCTAATTGCTAGCGTCGACTAAGTCTTGATAGAACTCGGTGGTGTCGACATCGTTGCTAAATATGCGGCCATTTACACGGGCCGGCATGGCGTCACTGGCAGCGGTAAATGCCGCTCGGCTGTAGCTTGAAAAGCTGACCTGTAAAGCGTCGACAGTTATTTGCGCTGTCGCTGCAACGGCCATGTTCTTGCCATCGTCGACAGTAAAACTAAAGCTATCGCTGCCGGTGTACTCAAGCATTGGTTGATAGCTGAAACTGCCATCAGCGTTGACGGTGACAGTGCCATTGGTCGGCGCCATATCTAAGGTGAAAGTTAAGGTATCACCATCAGCATCGGACGCTTGCAATTGTCCGTTCAACTCGGTGTCAGCTTGCGTCGTAAAGCTTGCATCCGCGACACTGGGCGCGCTATTGCTTGGCATTGGCTGCTTTTTGTCTGTGCCATCGTTATCGCTGCCACAACCACTGAGAGTCAGCGCTAGGGTGGTAGCAACTGCTAATTGGATTAAGTTACGCATGATGATCACCTCTTATTACTGCGAACCCGGTAACGGGGTCGCTAAATAAGGAAATTGTGCGTTGGTGTCCTGTGCACTAATGGGCGCGCCATCGGTGAACGGGACATTACCAACGCTTGCATCGTCAGAGCTGCAAAGTCCTAAATCAGTGTCGTTACCGGCAACGGGGATTGGGTAACATAAACGGCCCATCACTACGCGTAAGGCGATATCGACAACATCATCACCAGGGCGACGGCCATTGGGGAAACCCGCTAAATCATCGCCAACAACACCAAAGGTAGACTGCTGCTCTTGTGGTGTGGCTGTAATCGCAGTGTTTAGGCGTAACATCTCAGAAGGTGTCACGGTTGCTAACTGGTTGACGCCCTCAAACCCGGTTAGGAAGGCAGTAACCAAATCGATACGCGGAAAGTTAGTTGGCGCCAAGGTTTCAATATTGGTGCCCAGTGTTTGGTTGACTGCATCTTTGAAAAGAATATTGAGTAGCTCTGGTAAGCTAGGGTGGGTCACATAGTCAGCAAATTGACCATCATCTTTTGGATGAGCACTGGAGAAGGTGTCTTTATCTTTCAGGCCAATGACCAGCTCATTAACCAGAGGGTTACCAAGACGTGAAACCTGCACTAATGCTCCGCCATTGACTGCAGGCTTAGCAAAATTTGCTCGCGGATTAAGAATACGCGCTTGTGGCATCCACGCTGTAGTCCATGCACCAATGGTGCCGTTGCCTTCACCGGTAACACACTCTTTAGGTAATTCGAGCGATAAAGCGGTCACGTTTTTGGTTGCTAAGTCGTCATTAGCGGTGTCCTGAGTAATACCACCTGGGAATCCTTCACCGTCATTGGCACCCGGTGCACTATCGCCTTCTACGGGCACATAGTTGACCAAATCAAAGGTTTTGCCAAGGTTGACGACAAAGGGGTCTTTGCGTTGACCAACAAACACTTTTGCCGGTGAGCCACAATTGGGTAGAGCCACTTCATAGACAAATTGGTCACTGTATTGCTGATAGGCAGCAGGGCTGGTAAACGTTTTATTACCGATATAATCCAATGGCTTGGCAAAATTTTCTGTGCTGGTCATCGGGTTAGTCACGGGGGTGCCTGTACCTGAGGCCATTGGGCCTTGCACGACACTTAGGGTATAGCTTTCAGAGAAGTTAGCTGCGCTTTGATCGCTGGCGCTGATTGGCCCCACGTTTTTTAGCGGGACGGCGATACTTTTCGTATTGCCCTCAGGACCCACATTGAGTGCAATGCCATCGCCACCGGCGAGTGCCGAACTAAAATCGAAGACATAGGTTAAATCCTCGATGGCGTCGCCATCATTGTCGATGTGAATGGCGTATTTGGCATCTGGGTGCATAGCGAAGTAATTGGGACCACCATAGGGGTCTTGTAGCGGAATGTAGTTAGCAATAACGGTTACATAGCCACCCCGTTGCGCCTCGTAACTATTGAAGGCATAAAAGTCGGTGGAATCGACCGTAGGCATTCGCGCGATATTAGGCGCTTCTCGATGACTTGAGGCATGAGCGGGAAGGGCACTAAGAATACCGAGAGCACCGGCGACGATAGAAAGTGATAAGTGTTTAGCATGAGTCCGCATGGGATTCTCCTTTTTGCTGAGTTCATAGCCGTAACGGGGCAAAAAGGACTTTGGATGCAAAAAAATTAAAAAAGCTAAAACTTTTTTAAAAACTTTATATTTTCAATTGATTAGGTGCTTTAAAAAGGGCCCGTTCGGGCCCTAAAAACATGGTTTGCATTAAATATCGACTAACTCAGCCGTATATAGCACTTCGGTGGGCGTGCCAGTGGGAGAGCCTCCAAGTGGCTCTAAGCTGACAGCGAGCAGGTTGATATTGCCATCGGCGAAGTCTTTGGGGATAGGGAGCGATGCCTGCCCTGATTTGGGTAACAAACCTAAGGAAATTGGCGCTTCTTGTGTTTTTACTATCATCCACAGCTCGTAGTCTTTATCTTGTCTCGCTTTTAGCTGCTCATTTGCTTTAACCAGCAGTGCGTTGTCGGTAGCATCAATAAGCCAAAGCGGCTGTTGCTGCTGATCTTTTACAAGCGCAAACTGATCACTGACAAAGCGCTGGTCCACCGGCTCTGAAGGCAACATCACCAGTATTGTGAGCAATACACAGGCCGCAAGGCTGGCAGCGCTGATTGTTGGCCAGAACCAAGGCGTTGATGTTTTAGTCACTGATTTGCCGTGGCCGATTGCGGTGACATTCTGTGTGTTGTTGATACGAGCTTGAATCTTTTGCCATACCTGTGGGTTGGGCGCATCGTGGGGCAACTGCGTACCGAGTGCATTGAGGTGCTGCTCCCACTGATTTGTTGCATGGCGCGCATAATCTGAGGTCATCAATAAACGCGCAAAGCGTTTACGTGCGGGACCCTTTAGCGTTCCGAGCACGTACTCGGCAGCTAAATGATCAATGAGGTTGTGGTTGTCATAGTTCATATTCCTAAGCACCTCTTTAATTGCGATAACCCTCGACGGATCCAGCTTTTAACTGTGCCAAGTGGGTCGCCCAAATGGGAAACGACTTCGCCATGGCTAAAGCCGCGAAAATAAGCTAAATGAATCGCATGACGTTGCTCTGGAGCAAGCGCCTCGATACAGTGCGCCAACTGTGAGTTTTCTTCAGCCATGATGGGTTGCTCACTGCCATGAGTTTCTTCATATTCTTCCTCTTGGCGGACCTTTTGATAACGCAGCATGTCTAAGCAGCGGTATCGCGCGATGCTCACCATCCAACTGAGCACTTCTCCCTTATCTGTTTGATAATCGCTGGCATTGTGCCAGATACGCACATAGGCCTCTTGCAGCGCTTCATCAGCTAAGGCTGGGCTATTCAACATTTTACGACAAATAGCGTTGATGAGACCGCTGGTGTCTTTATAGAGGTGTTCAAAAGCGCGTTGATCACCTTGCGCCACCGCTGTCAACCAAGCTAAATGATGTTCTTTTTGCACGACGTTATCCCCTTAACGATTAATAAGTCTAATTGGATGCATAGACTCTTGCCAGACTAGCATATAACACTATTTTAACAATTAATTAGGTTGATAATTAGCAACGACATCAATAACTTCGTTGTATTAAAGCGGTACACATCGGTATTTAAAGAGGGGCTTTTAGCGCTTGCGCTTACTGGTGATCGTGATATGGTTTTACTATAACACTATACAAGGAGTGGTTGATGTACGCTGCTGTTGCTTACTTATTGATGGCCGTGGCGCTTTGTGCCATTGCCGTAGTTATTAAAATTCCCTATTTCGCAATCTTTTTCTACTGGAGCGCACTGTCGTTACTACTGGTTTCCTTGGCCTATATCGCCAATTTAGGGCGCATTTTTAGAAAGCGTCAAGATGGCAGTATTCCTTGGTATATTCGGTGGGCATTTATTCCTTTCTTATTGGGTGCGCAACTATATAACTCTTGGCAACGGCGCACAGATAAAGTGCCGCCTATTCAAGAAGTTGAGCCAGGCTTGTTTCTCGCCTGCCGACTGTTTCCTTCCGATGTGGAAACCCTTAAGCATGAAAATGTCACTGCCATATTAGACGCTACCTGCGAGTTTGATGGCTTGGACTGGTCGCTCATCGGTGAAAACATCAGTTATCTAAATATCCCTGTGTTGGATCATGCGGCGCCAAACCGTGCGCAACTGCGCCAAGCCATCAACTGGATTCACCACCACCGCAAACGTAACCGCAATGTGGTTGTACACTGTGCCCTTGGACGCGGGCGCTCGGTATTAGTGATGGCTGCTTACTTACTGGCTAAAGAGCCTGAGGCGGACTTAGACGAAGTGTTGTCGCGAATTCAGGAGACCCGTGAGACGGCCAATCTCAATCGTTTCCAGCGCAAGGCCCTGAAGAAAATGCATAGCAGTGGTGAACTGGAAGTACGCAATAAAGTGTGCTTAATTGCTAATCCAGTTTCTGGACGTAAGTTATGGGGTGAAAAAAAGCACGAGATCATGTCACGCCTCAATGGCTATTTTGATATGTCGGTAAAAACCACCACAGAGGAGGTGAATGCGGCGATGCTAGCCGAGCAAGCGTTGGCCGATCATCCTGATATGATAATTGCTTGCGGCGGCGATGGCACGGTCACCGAAGTCGCCTCAGTGATCTGTAATAGCGATATCGTCTTGGGTATTATTCCCATGGGCACGGCCAACGCCTTAGCGCATGTGATTATGGGGATTGAGTCTAAAGCCTTTGGGGTTGACAAGGCCCTTGATGTGTTGATCAGTGGAGATGTTCAGGCCATAGACACAGCGCGCTGCAATGATGAGTTAACGCTGTTACTCATCGGCCTAGGGTTTGAGCAAAAAATGATTGAGAGCGCTCATCGCGACGCCAAAAATAGCAGCGGCCAATTCGCCTATTTGCAAGGCTTCTGGCAAGCACTTGGCGAGCATAAGGCCAAAGATTACGAGTTAACATTGGATGATATGGCACCTCAGTCTGTGCATACAAACAGTATGATTATTGCCAATGCAGCGCCTATTTTTACTTTGCTAGCGCAAGGGCGAGGGCAACCTGAGCATGACGATGGTTTATTAGATGTTAATTGGCTCGAACCGGCCAAAGACTCCAGCGTTAACGTACTTAGTATTGCTGAGCTTGCGTTTAACAGTGTGACTCAAACTCAACTTGATGTGAATGCGCACCATACCAATGCCCGCAAGGTGCGTGTTACAGCCAATGAACCGATTGATTACGTAATAGATGGTGAAACTCGTCAGGCAGATGAGTTGGTCATCGAAATTCAGCCCTCATCATTGCGTGTAATGGCTCCGCAGCGCAACGAAGAGTCATCTTAAAGGCACAAAGTGATTGGGCCCAAGTCATTGGGCTCAATCACCTTATAGCGTTAGTTAGTGCACCCGGATTTTGCCTTGTTGCTCGGGATAAACTGGGTGGCCCTGTTTATCTACAGCTCGCCAGATAAGTGCGCCGTTATCTTGGTTTGGGTGTTTACGGGCACAGATTTTCGGCGCCCCAAACATGTCAATTACCGCTCCTTCACTGTAACGACGCTCTTCATACCAACACACCGATGTGTGCTGCGCATCGACCCAAACACGCGTTTTGGTTTTCTTGGTATCGGCAACCCCTTGCGGGGCGAACATCAGTGTTATCAATACCACAAGCACTGTGCGCATATCGGTTTCTCCGAGGTGTAATCGTAATGTCAAAGCAACAGACATAGTTCTGATAGCTGTTGCTTTGCGTGTTTAGGTGGCATCCACCTGTTGCTGCGGCGCCGCATCAGCAAAGGCTCTGAGCGTATTACAGTGCTCATAGACAGCCATGATTTTGGGGTAACGGTCCATATCGACCTTAAACCGCAGCGCGTTAAACACTTGAGGTATCAGGCAAATGTCGGCAAGCGTTGGCGCGCTGCCAAAGCAAAATGGGCCCTCGCCGAGCTGATCTTCAAGGCTGTCAAAGCCGGTCACTATCCAGTCTTGATACCATTTGGTTTTCTGCTCATCACTGACATTGAGCTCTGCTGTTAAATACTTTAGCACACGCAGGTTGTTGATGGGGTGAATATCGACGGCAATGGCATACGCCAGCGCGCGAATTTGTGCTTTTTCCCAGGCATCACCACTAACCAGCGGCGCCTGCGGGGCTATTTCGTCCAACCACTCTAAAATAGCCAGTGATTGACTAAGTACGCCTTGCTCGGTTTCAATGGCAGGTAGCAAGCCTTGTGGGTTTTTACTGAGATAGGGCTCACCACGCTGCTCGGATTTGAGCAAATTGACCGGTACAATGTCATGCTCCAGCTCCTTTAAATTTAGCGCAATGCGCACGCGATACGCCGCTGATGAGCGAAAATAACTGTATAGCTTCATTATTTCTCTCCATTAAAGTGTTTTTTTATCCCTTTCCAGCAATCAAGATAGTTGCTTTGGCGCTCTTTGCCAGTTAATGCGTACTTTGTGGGAGCAATGATATAGCGGGATTCAAACATAAAGGCTAAGGTGTTTTCATAGCGTACCGGCTCAAGCTCGCCCTGGCTTGCCTTGTCGAACACTTCGGCTTCTGGGCCGTGCGGTGACATGCAATTGTGTAGGCTCGAGCCACCTGGCACAAAGCCCGCTTCTTTCGCGTCATAGGTGCCTTTAATCAGACCCATAAATTCACTCATGACATTGCGGTGGTAATAAGGTGGTCTGAAAGTGTGCTCGGCGACCATCCATCGCTCAGGGAAAATAACGAAGTCAACATTGGCCACTCCAGGGGTGCCCGAAGGAGAGGTCAATACCGTGAAAATGGATGGATCTGGGTGATCGAAACTGACCGTATTCATGACATTAAAACGTGACAGGTCATATTTGTATGGCGCGCTGTTACCGGTCCAAGCCACCACATCCAGCGGTGAGTGCGTGATATCTGCTCGATACAGTTGGCCGCTAAATTTGGCCACCAATTCAAAGTCACCTTCTTTGTCTTCAAATGCGGCGACAGGGTATTGGAAGTCGCGGTCATTGGCATAGCCATTGGCACCCACTGGGCCGCGCTCGGGAAGAATATAGGGGTGGCCGTAGTTTTCGCAGATATAACCGCGCACGGGGCCATCGATTAATTCGACAAGGAACTTCATGCCGCGAGGGATCACCGCGATTTCTCCAGGGACAACTTCGATGATGCCGCATTCTGTACGCAGCCGCAGGCCGCCTTGTTGCGGCACAAACAACATCTCGCCATCGGCATTATAAAAGTAACGCTCATGCATCGAGGTATTGGCCACATAGATGTGAATACCAATCCCGGCTTGACCATTGACGCTACCGTTAGCTGCCATGCTCACCAAACCATCAATAAAGTCAGTATGCTCAACGGGAATATCGATTGGATCCCAACGTAGCATAGTCGGTGGAGTGGGCACTTCGGTGATGGGGGCACTGCGCAGTAAGCCATTGTCCAGGGGTTGATAATCTCCTTGAACCACCGATGGGCGAATACGATATAGCCAAGAGCGACGATTGTCGGCGCGCGGCGCGGTAAACGCGGTTGTCGAGAATTGTTCAGCGTAAAGGCCATAGTTGACCTTCTGTGGGCTGAATTGACCAATTGGCAAGGCATCGGCAAGAGCTTCGGTGTCAAATTCATTGCCAAAGCCGGTCATGTATTGCAGTGTGTGTTTGCTCATTAGTAGGCTCCTGTTGTATTGTTAGCCAACATACTCTCATGTGAGAGTAATTTCAAACATCACGCATAGGGCGGGTGTAACATAAATTTTACGTGTAAAGTCGATGCCATTTGATTTAAATAACTTCATTCCCTATCTACTCACCTTGTCTGGGGCCAAAGTCAGCACTGCTTTTGCCTCTGTTTATCAAGATTCATTGTCAACTCCTCAATGGCGCATTATGTGTCATTTAAGACAACAAAAATCAGGCCTAACGTCACGCCAACTATGCGACTATGCGCTATTAGACAAATCAACGGCATCACGGGCAATTAATGGTTTGCACGCACAATTATGGGTTGAGGTGCAGCCTTGTGCGGAGGATAGGCGCGCCAAACAAGTGCGTTTAACGCCTTTGGGCGAGTCATTGATGGATGAGTTAGAGGCGAGGGCTTTGCAGTGGCAACAGAGCTTAATAACCGAGCTAAGCGCAAAGGAACAGGCCTTGCTGAAAGGTTGTTTGCAGAAATTAAACCGCGCTGCAGAGGCGAGCGCCAGTCGTCAGGCATAAAAAAAGGCCCACCTTAGGTGAGCCTCCTATTATCGTGTTTACTAGCAATTAGAACGTATAGCGAACACCGATGCGCATTTCCCACAGTGACGCGTCGCGTTGTACAGACGTGTCTTGGTTGCCATCGTTAAAGCCGGTATAAACATAACGGCCGTTGCTGTCGATATTCATATCAACCATACGGTTGCCTACGAATGAGCCTTTTTTGTATGTGCCCCAGTCGTCGTTCAACAGGTTAGTTAGGTTGTCGATGACAAAGAACACTTCACCTTTGTGGCCTTCTGCGAAGCCAGGCAGCTGTTGCGTTACTTTCAGATCAAACTTCACATACCACTCGGCATTTTCAGAGTTACGATCGGTCACTGAGCCACGCTTCAAGCCTTCTTCTTCGATGAATGCATTGAATGCAGCGAGGTCTTCGGCACTCATGTCATAAACAACGTTTGGATCGTTTTCCAACGGTACGTACAGTAATTGGCGTGAACCATAGCCGTAGTTGTTGAAATCGCCGAACTGGCTGTCTGCGGTATCAAACACGTAGCTGTAAGGTAAGCCTTCACTTGCTTGACCGAGTAGGTTGAAGCGAGTTTCGTAACCATCGAAGAACTCTTGGGTGTAGCCAAGGCGCAACGTAAAGCGGTGCGGTACTTCGTAATCCGAAGTGGCCGGTCCTGGCATACCCGGATTGGTGGTTGCGAAGTTACTGTAGTTAGATGCCGCCACTGAGCTATTCATTGGGTTTACATCTTCTGAATCAGTAAATGCATAGGCCACAGTGAAGTCGATGCCGTTATCGTATGACTTGCTTAGCGCTGCCGAGATAATGGTTGATTCGCCATCATCGCCGTCCACATTGGTGAGCATGTACTCTTGATCGCGACCTTCGATGCTTTCGAAGATAGGACGACCGTCAAAGGTTGTCTCGCCGCTATCACGTAAAGCGATGTCTTGTAGGTACGCTGAATCTTGTTTTTGCGTGTGCAATACATCTAAGTTAACAACATAGTCATTTTCGAAGGTGTACGTAGCACCGACTGAGTACTTCCACTCTGACGGGATTTCAAAGTCTGGGTCGATAGAGTGAGTTGCTGAGTCACCCGCACCTGGAGTGGTTGCCGCGATTTCATCAAACAGTGACTGTGGCACGCCGTAACCCGGAGTATCACCATTGGTCATTGCAGTATTGAACAGATCGACGTCATCCGCACGCAATTGAATTTGTGTTACACCGTCGTTTTGGTAAGCGCTTGACGCCCATACGTTCGGATTACCACCTGAGTAAAGACCGAAACCAGCGCGAATCTCAAGGGCATCGTCTACGAACCAGTTAAAGCCAACACGCGGTTGCAACAAGTCGACGCCATCTAGGTTTTGCTGGTTAGAGAAGCCATAGCGATTTTCAAATTGCGCATTGAAGTTTGGATAGTCGTCGCTTTGGTATTTGTCATAGCGTAAACCAAACAACAAGGTCGCATCGATATCAGTGAAACTATACTCGTCTTGAACGTATAGAGTATGCACTTGGTATGAGAATTCTGCCGCTAAGTCGTTCGGATTGTTGCTGCCTGCTGCGTTATAATAATAAACGCGATCAGCGATACCTTGCTCATAATCTTCGATTGAGTCGAAGCGGAACTCACCTTCGGTGTGCTGTACGAAAAGGTTGAACACGTTCAAATCTTCATACTCATAACCGGCAGTAATGGTGTGCTGGTCAAGGTAGTAAGTACCTGAGATTTTCGCAGTCAGGTTATCCCAGTTAAGGTCGTTTGACTGACGTGAATCATCCGGGCCGATGTATACAGTGTCGTCATTGGGGCCGTAGCTGATTTGGAATTCACCGAAACCGCTGGCCGCATCAAGTGACTCTTGGCGAGCATCTAGGTCTGACTTGCCGATACGTACTTCAGTTGAGAAGTTGGCCGACCAGTCTGAGTAAAGTGAACCGACGATAGAGTAGAACTCTGCGCCACGCTCGTAGAAGTGACTAGAAAATGCCAATTCGTCGTTGTCAGCATCAGACTGTGAAAGATCAAAACCATCGTTGTAGTTATACACTACACTGGCGCGGTGATCTTCGTTAATGTTCCAGTCTAGTTTTACCAACAGCTTTTCATCTTCGATAGGCATGCTGCCTGGCGTTCCGCCGATATCGTAGTTATAAACATCGCTGGTGATTTGGCGAATGCGGTCGATATCTGATTGGCTGATATTACCATTGTCGATAGGGCCGTAATCGAACTGTTTTACCCCTTCCAACTTCTCGTAAGAGGTGAACAAGAATAGCTTATCTTCAATCAGTGGCATGCCCACATTAAAGCCGTAGCGTTTTTCAGTGTAGTTGCCGTTATCGATGTCGCCATCGATTTCGTCGATGCTGTCGCCTTTCATCGAGTCATTGGTGTAGTCAAAGAATACGCCACCGTGCAACTCATTGGTACCAGATTTAGTAACTGCGTTGATGTTACAAGAGGTAAAACTGCCGTACTGAACGTCAAACGGGGCCATTTCAACGGCGACTTGCTCTAGCGCATCAAATGAGAACGGCTGGCGCACCGTTGGGTAACCATTTGAATTCAAACCAAAGTTGTCGTTCATACGAACGCCATCAAGGGTTAGGCTGTTAAAGCGCGGGTTAGCGCCACCACAATGAATCGCATCGCGGCTATCGTCCACATAAATACGTGGGTCGGCACGGACAATATCTTTAATATCACGGTTAATGGCTGGTGCTGATTCTAAATCTGCTTGAGTAAAGGTCGCGGCCGGGCCGGTGCCACCTGAAAATGAACTAATAGGACGGCCGGTGACTACGATTTGCTCGATATCGCCTTTCGCTTGAAGTTGCACTGTTACTGGGTATTCTTTACCCAGTGATAGATAAACATTTTCAACGACTTGGTCTTCAAATTTATCTGAGTCGATCAGTACATTGTATGGGCCGCCAACGCGCAAGCCTTTAGCGCTAAAGTAGCCAGCATCATTGACTACAGCGGTTTTTGCAGAGCCTGTCGGCAAGTGAATAATGGTCACTTCAGTGCCTGCAGCCGGGTTGCCGTTTGGTCCAGTGATTTGACCTTTGACTGAGGATGCGGTTTCGTTAGCAAAAGCACCTGAAGACATGCCCACAGTAGCGGCAATGGCCATCGACAGTGCCGATTTCCTAAGTTGCATTTTCATGTTGTTTTCCCGTGTTTAAGTGTCATTAGTTAGACGGTCATTAATTATCGTAAGATATTAAAAACTATTATTGTTACCGTGGTATTGCGAAAAGCTAAAATTGCACATTTTATTGCAAAAATAAGCCCTTACCTCGCTCAACGGCGTGACTCTTATTGTTACTTGCTTTAAATATATTAACAGCTAAGCCTAGTTCATCGACTCATAGATGCCAGTATATCGACACACTCTGATGCGCTTGGCTTAGTGGCTGTTGAAAGTGGGTGAATTGTACCCATCATAGCCAGCTTAGTCACTCTTTTTCAGCAAATTAAAGGCCATTTGTCCGCTTTAGATTGAACTTTGTTTATAAACTGTAAGTTGGAGTATTAACCAGCAGCGGGATGTATATATTGTCGGGTGAGGCGGTTGCATAAAAGCACACCAGAGTGTCAGGGGTATAATGATCACCAATAACCCTAGGGAAGGGGGAAGTCTAGGTATAAAAAAGCCCACCGAGGAGATGGGCTTGAGGTTGCGATTTTCTAACTAATTAGAAAGTGTAGCGTACACCAATCTTAGCTTGCCAACCCGACGAACTCTTTGAAATAGAGTTGTAGTTACGAGTGTCGAAGCCATTGTGGCGACGGTCAATGATGATGCGACCTTCGTCATCTAAGCCACCAAAGTCATAGACTGCTTGGTCTGAATAGCTTAGGCGCTTTTCTACGCCCCAATCATCATTAAGTAAGTTCGCGAAGTTCTCAACCATCACGTAAAGCTGGCCTTTGTGGCCTTCGGCAAACCCAGGGATCTCTTGCTTGAAGCTTACATCCATGGTGGTTACCCAAGGTTGTGTGCCGGTGTTACGGCCGATGATCTCACCACGCTCAGAAATGCCAGCTTGGTTTAGCAAGGTTTCTAGCTCATTCCACGTCACCTGTGACTCATCCCAGTTGACCGCTGCGTCATCAGCGCCAGATGGAATATAGGCTAGGTAGGCTGAGTGGCTTTGGAACTCACTGCCGATATCGCCGAAGTCGTAATCATTGTAGAAGCCCATTGAATGGCTGTAAGGACGACCCGAACGACGCTCGAAGAACATGTTGAACTGTGATTCATAGCCTTCAAAGAACTCGGTCTTGTAGCGAAGGTTAATTTTAAAGCTGTGTTCTACTTCATAGTGACCACGGCCCACAGTATCAATATTGCGGCTCTCGACTAGCGCATGCTTATAGTTACTGATCGCGCGTGATGATGAACCAGGCGCTACTTCAGTAATATCTTGGTGCGCATAGCTCACAGACGCATACAGACCGTTGTCCCACTCTTTGGCAAGTGCCGTGGCTAGGATCACTGAGCGACCGTTTTCATCAGCATTGGTCATCATGATATCGTAATTTTCTTCACGCTCACCATCATAGCGGCTCTCGTAAATCACCCGACCGTCAGCTGATTCACCCACTGGAACCAAAGCGGTATTGTGCCATACTGCTTCGTTTTCTTTTTTGTGATAAACCGCTTCACCGGTCCAGCTAAAGCCATCACCTAGTAGCTCTGAATCAAACTCATATTCAAAGCCAAGTTGAGCACGAATTGAAGACGGTAATTCAAAGTTAGGGTCGGTGTAGTTAGTGCTTCCTGCGCCTTGAGTCATAGAAGCTTGGATTGCTTCAGGTACTCGGGTGATATCCGCTTCAACACCGTCTTGTGAATAGTAATCTGCAATCGCTTGCGATGTGGCTGCTACATAAGTTAGACCATCATTTTGGTATGGATTGTTATACCAAACGTTTGGAATACCGCCTTGGAAGCGACCTACGCCACCATTGATGGTGAGGTTCTCGGACGCGTAGTATTTAAAGCCAACGCGCGGCAGAATAATATCTAAGCCATCAAGGTTCTCTTGGTTTGAGTACCCATAAGTGGCTAGGAAGTTTTCGTTTAGCGTGGGTTTATCATCTGATGATAAGCGCTCATAACGAAGACCGACAGTAAGTTCCAACTCATCAGTTGGGTAGAATTTGTCTTCAACATACACAGCAAACTGATTACGGCGTGCATCATAAGCCGTGTCATCGGCGTTATTAGTGTAGGCATTGCTATAATCGAAGTCGTAGTTACCGTTGTAGTTACCCACTTCGCGGTTTTGGAAACCTTCTAGGCTATCAAATTCCCACACACCTAATGAACCTGCTGCGAATAGGTTGTATAGGCGCAGTGACTCGTACTGAGCACCAAAATTGATTTCGTGGTCACCCCAGAAGTAAGTACCATCGAAGGTCAGGGTGAGGTTTTCCGTTTCCGATTGGTTTTTATGACGATATTCATCGGTGCCGAACTGATAGGCTGGGCCGCGATAGTATTCTTCTACCTTAACGCTACCAATGCTTGAGTTGGTGAGGCTGTCGCTACTGACATCTTTATAGGCAATACCGATTTCGGTCGAGAAATTACCTGACCAATCTGAGTATAGCTTAGCAGCAAAGTTGTTAAACTTGGTTTCGTAGGTATAACGGCTCGAAGCCAACATTACTGTGTCGCCACCGGTACCGTAGTTTCGCTCGTCGGCGTCATCTTGCCATTGGTAGGTGAAATCAGCGCGGTGATCTTCAGCCACGTTCCAGCTTAGTTTTACCAGTAAGCTGTCGTTGGTATCTTCCGGGTCACCACCAAGCTCATCGCTCAGACCGTAGGTGCTGTCTAATACAGAAAGGAACTCATTAAAGTTTTGCTCTGAGGTATCGTACTCGTGCGTTGCACCTGAGCCTTCAAAACCATAGTCCATTTCCAGTTCACTGGCCCAGCTGTTGTAGTTAACAAAGAAGAATAATTCGTCTTCGATGATAGCGCCACCGGTGCTGATCCCGAAACGCTTTTCAGATTGAATAGGGTCTGTCTTCGTTGTTTCGAAGGTGCGGCGACCATCCTCGTCGAGTACCGGTCTTCCATCTGCGTATACCTGAGAAATACTCTCTACTTCTCCAGCAAGGCTTGGGTTAGTGAATTCATAGAAACCGGTGAATTCAAACTCATTGCTTCCCGATTTAGTCACCGCATTGATAACACCACCGCCAAAGTTACCTTTTTTTGCTGAAAACGGTGAGGTATCTACTGACACTTGTTCAATAGCGTCAAGTGCAACAGGTGGCTGCTCAGTGGGGTAACCGCCATAGTTTAAGCCGAAATCGTCATTTTGGCCGATGCCGTCAACGGTTAAGCTGTTACTTCTTGGGTTGCTACCGGCAATGGTTAGCTCGCCGCTACCATTAATGCTTGCTAACGGATTCAAACGAGCAATGTCTTTGATATCGTTATTAAAGCTCGGAGTGTTAGCAATTGTGTCTTGGCCAAATACGCTGCTTGAACCGCCTGCTTTTTGCAAAATACGGTAGCCTGATACTTCGATACGCTCTACGTTGATAGGCTCAAGCTGAGAAGTGACGCGGCGAGTTTCACCTAGTTCAAGATAGATGTTCTCCAGCTCTGCATCACTGTATTTATCTGAGTCTATGAGGATGCGGTATGGACCACCTACACGCAAACCCTTGGCGATGAACGCGCCAGAATCATTAGTCGTAAAGGTGCTCACCGTGCCGGTAGGCTCGTGGATCACTGAGATTTGCACGTTAGGTGCAGCATCGCCTTTAGGCGTGGTGATCTTACCGCGCATTGATGATGAAGTATCGGCTGCGAAAGCGTTTGCTGACACGCCCAAAGCGAGTACGAGCGCGCCGGCCACTTTCGTTAAGCGAACGTTTTTCATTATGTTGTTTCCCGTGTTTTGTTTCATTGGTTAAACAGTGTGTAATTTAGTGATTATTTTTATTGTTATTAATTCGGTCTATTGTTGTCCGTATAGCGCGTTAAGCACGGCCGCTAGGCGTACACCCGCACGCTGCAGTTGTTGCTCCATCACTGGACGATAGGTAAATAAGTAGTCGTAGCTGACTTGCTCACCGGTATTGGCGTAAATGTCTTGCGCTAAGTGGTGAGACTCAATGAGCCACTTTTTAATATCCAAGTCTTTATTGATTGCCTTGGTATCAACGCAGCATAGGAAGTCTGCGTATTCGGAATATGACAGCTTTTGGCTCTCAACAAGGTCGGTATCCCATAAACGATGTAAATTGGTTTGCTCACGAAAGAAGGTGACATCGATGCGGTTACCGCCTCGGTCCTCGGCATTACCGACATGCATAGGTTGGTGAATATCGCCAATAATATGAATTAAAAAACGCAAATAGAATTGCTGCTGTTGTTGGCTTGTTTTTGGCGAGCGCAGTGCCTTCATAGCCGTTAGGATGGCTGTATAAGCGTCTTTTACATCATGCTTGTGTTCTTTTGCTGAGAAGTGTTGGTGCGTAAATTCCTCAGCGGAGTCGATATTGATGTAATGCCAAGGGCTGGCCTGCTTTTGCCAGAATGTATCGGGGGAAGAGCGCATTTCATCAGCCCAAGTACTGACTCTGGCCATACTGTGGCCCGCTAAAATGGTAGACACCTGTTGCTTTGCATCAGCATCCAAATGGTGCTCAGCAATGGCTCCTACAATACGGTGACCGTTGGCGCCCCAAGCGCTCACTTTCGTTGCGAAAAAACCAACAAAAGCGAGGGTGCAAATAAGCGTCAATTTGCTCAGATGCGTATAATTGAACTGTAAACTCATTGTTGTTGTCACGTTACTGGCTTGCTTAAGTGAAGGCAAATTGTCCGGATTTTTAAGCGAAAAAACAGGACTTGATGGGATTCATAATTACTTGTTAATAAAGCATATAAAACAAATGCTTATGTTTTATAAATAAAATTACCTATTGCAATAAGTAATCATAATTGTTGAAATAGTAATTGAATTCAATAAAAGCAGCACAAAAGCCCGTGACAAGCATATTTAACAGACGTGACACTGCGCTTATCCTGGTTACATTAATGGTACTGGCGTTAACTAGTTACCTTATCGGAACAATGCGTTTTACCTTGGCAACTACGCAACTGGGTAATGTTATAGCGACTCACTACAGTTGTAATACCACCCAGCCGGGAAATAAAACGCAGCTTACGTTGTTTGCCCCAAGCGAAAATGTCGTCAAACGGTTGGCTCAATCGCTATGTAAGGACACCACTGTGTCTAAGCAATACGGCGCTGTCCAAGCTTTTTGGGGAGGCTCTTCTGAGTTTGAGGTGAATGTGCTGGGAAAAGGTTTAGCGGATTTAATCCTTGCCAAGGAAAACCTCTTCAGTGCCTTTACCGCCCATGAAACCTATGGTTACTCACCGCTAGTCGGTTATCCTTCTTACACGGCCTACTTTATTGCTAGTAAAGAAAAGCCGCGCTTAGAGAAAAGCTACTTTCTTGATAAGCGCATTGGCCTAATTGAATATCCCACCAGTCGCTCCGGTCACATTATGCCCAAGCAGGTGTTCAAGGAGCTGGATATTAATATGAATAGCCTGAATATCACTTTTGTGAACTCGCACAGTGCGTTGCGAGATAAGTTAGCGCTAGGTGAAGTGGATATCATTAGTTCTTATTGGCAACAAGTAGATAACGAGCGTTTTTCTGCAAATTATATAACCGCAATCAGTGACAATATCAGCGGTAGCCATTGGTTTTTACGCCAAGCCAGTGATAATCCTGACTTAGCCTGCGCTATTCAGGGCGCTATTTTAAGCCAAGCAGAAGAGCAATCGGCACAGTACTTTAAACAAGCCAAACCTTATTGGCAGTGCAGTGATTCAGCACCCGCAACATTTCAAGGAGAGCCGCTGTGAAAGCGATTAAAGTTGCATTGCTAAAGTACGTGCACAGCTGGGTTCGGCGCTTTAATGCCAATATCGCCACGGTATTATTTGCATGCTTGGCTATGATTATCGCTTACTGCAGTTACGCGGTGGGGGCATTGAATAGCTGGCATCATCAACAGCAACAAGCGATAGCCCATGTCAAAACACGGATAGCCCTGGATGCTCAATACATTGGACTACCCAACAGGTTGTTGGAGGTACCGGGCGATCGCAAACGCGTGGTGCACTATCTCAAGCAGCTCAACACTCACCTCACATCACAAGGTTACGCCATTCAAGTGCATGCAATAGCGGGTACAACGCTCGGTAATGAGACAAGCAATCTTGAGAGCTTCAACCTCGTTCGCACAGGTGGGGAAACGTTCACCGTGACGCTGTCACCAGCGGTGATGCCTCTAGCCCAGCTATTGAGTCCTTGGCCTTTCCTCATCGTGCTGTTGCTGTCTGTCGCCATGCGAGCATGGTTTAAAACCCTCCAAAGCAAATTAGATAAAGCGCGAGAAGCGGGGACGCCGATACTTGAGCGCAAGCGCCTACTTATTGATTTAGCAGATAAAAGCCTACGCTATGGTGAGCAGGGTAGGCAGGTGCAATTGGCGAACAAGCCCCTTTGTTTTTATCTGGCGCTGTTGGAGTTTGGCATTGAATACCCTGAGGTGACGTTAAATCAAAATAAAGAGGTGCCACAGGAGCTACTGGATTTGGCCCATAAGTATTTTGGCCGCCTTATCGATTTAGGACACACGATTAGAAAGCGCCCCAACTTTGGCAATAGTTTAGAGAAAACGCTGAGTGAAATTCGTGCCGCACTGGATGAAGTGTTTGCAGCAGACTCGCAAGATAAAGAACCTTATTTTCCGCCTAAAGCCCATGGTGAAGGGTCACGCTCGCGTGTCCACCACTATGGGCTTAGGGCCGTCAATGGCGATGATTTTGAGGTTATTGGCAAGTAACCGGATGAGGCACGTTAATTGCCTTAATTGGGCTGTGCTTGCTTACATACTCGCTCAAAATACTGGCATCCGAGTCGCCAGTATCAACGAAGCGGGTGTCGGTGTTTAAACGCGGATAGCCATCGCCACCTGCCGCATTGTAGCTATTGATACTCATACGATAGGTCTTATCTAGCTCTAACGGTTGACCGTCAATACGCACTGATACCAATTCATCCCCCTCGCACACCGGTGCCACTTGGTTGAAGTGGGCATAGGCGCCAGAATCGACAGGGTATGATGCGACTTTACTGATGTATGCAAAAGCCTCACGACCACTAAATTCAATGTAGCCAATGCGGTTCTTAAACGGGTGTACACGAAGAATATCTTTGTAATCGATATCTCCTTGGCTGATTGAGTCACGAATACCGCCGCCACTAATGACTGCAAAATCAGCATCGACATGATTCATTTGTGCTTGGGTGATCAGCTGTCCTAAATTCGTCTGTCCAAAGCGAACTTTGTTTCTGTCGCCTTGAAGGTGAACTTCGGTATGCCCTAAAGTCACGCTTAACTTTTCTTGGCCTTTTTGCTGGTAAGGAGTTAAAAAGTCGAGCATTTCTTGGTCTTTATTGATGTAATCACCGACCCATTCACCGGTCTCGTCTTTAAGGTTTACTGGGATCAGCTCATAGCTTTCAAGAGTCAACTCTTCACCTAGCAGTTTAAATCGAGCATGACCCACATACTTGCCCCATTCATGGGCTTGCATGATCCAAATACCGTTTTGATTATCTGGCTGGCAGGGCATGCCTGGGCGGTAACCATCGTTGTTGCTGTTATTTGCCGCCATGCACACTGGTTCTTGGGAGTGGCCACCGATGATCATATCTACGGCGCCTTTGGGCAAGTTGCGAGCTAAGGTTACATCGCCGGGGGCGTTAATGCCGTGTTGAGCATTGCTGTAGTGACCCATGTGCGTGACGGCAATAACGATATCAGGGTTGCGGCGCTCAATTTTAGGAAGCATGTTTTTGGTCGCGGTTGCGGGCTCAATAAAATCAAAATTACCGATAAAATCAGGGTTCGCAATCTTCGCGGTGTCGGTGGTGGTCAGGCCTAAAATAGCGATATTTAGATTATCTCTTTGTAACAGCGTATAAGGAGTGTAAGCAGGCTCGCCATTGCGTTTATCGATAATATTAGCGCTCAGCAGCGGAAAGTCGGCCCAACGTTGCTGCTTGTCTAATACCGCTAATGGATTATCAAACTCATGATTGCCAATGGCCATGGCATCGTAACCTAACAACGTCATGGCTTTAAAATCAGGTTCCGCGTGTTGTAAGTCAGACTCAGGAATACCAGTATTGATATCTCCCCCTGAGAGCAACAGCACGGTATCGCCTCGTTGTTTAGCTTGTGCGCGCAACTGTTTTAGTAATGTTGCGCGCGCGGCCATACCGTATTCACCCTTATCGTTATGCCAAAAGCGGCCATGGTGATCGTTAGTATGAAACACACTAATATAGTGCGCTTGTGCGGAGTCAGAGTGTGACTCGGGTGTCGGCGTGGAGGCAGAGCATGCACTGAGCAATGTAAGCACTGAAAGAGTAATTAGGCGCACAGGGGATTCCTATCGGCGATTGTCGTTGCGCCTGATTTTAATTAAATTTTATGACAATTTCACTAGTCTGAGACGGACTGTGCAAATCCGCCTGTCTATACCCTAAGTTAAGATATTTGCTGAAGCAACTGGGCTCAGCCGCAACAGATCAGCCAGTTAGCTCACTGTGCTGGCTTGCACAAGACGAGACGCTGGCCAGTGCTGCTTGTTCACGACGGCGTAACTCAGCACGTGCTACGGGTGCTTGATGATGATTGACACCGACCATCCAGTTTAAAAACGATGCAGGCACTTGGCGGTACGACTCGCCTTTGTGGACACCAAAGTCGCAAATGAGGTTGTTGCTGTTATCCATAGTTGTTGTTTTTAGCTGCTCAAATGATATGCACATACTAGAGAACTCTTGATAGTTTGATAAGTCGAATCTGTTTTAAAAAAGCGCAAAAAGATACTTTATAGTTATATATTGTTAACCAATTTGTAACTGGGTTTTACCCCTAGGTATCAATTTGTTGTTATTCACTGTGCCTCATGGAAGCATGGCTTGAGTCAATGTAAAGTGGCTCAAAACAACAACATAGGAAATCCCATGAATAAACTTATTGGCTTTGGTCTGGTCGCAGCGGGGCTTACTCTTGCGCAACCTGTTCACGCGACTATCGTTGAAATGCAAACCTCCGAAGGCAGCATTCAAATTAACCTCTTTGATCAGCATACACCAAAAACAGTGGCTAATTTTCTAGGTTATGTTGAGCGTGGCGATTATCAGTTTAGTTACCTGCATCGCTCCGAGCAGGATTTTATTGTTCAGGGGGGCGGGTTTATTTACGATGGCGGGGCCGTGGCCATTGAATCCCAAGGGACGATAGATAATGAGCCTGTGCTATCCAATGTCGCTGGCACCATCGCCATGGCTAAACGCAGTGGCAACGCTAACAGCGCGTCAAGTCAGTGGTTTTTCAATGTCGCCGATAACAGTAGTAACTTAGATCTGCAAAACGGTGGATTTACGGTGTTTGGTCAGGTCATCGGTGAGGGGATGGAGGTTGTTAAAGCCATTAATGCGCTGCCTACTTGTTCTAGCACGCCGGTCGTTGATTACAGTACGGACGAATGCCAGCAAGGCGCTGAGCTAACGGCAAACAACCTAGTTATTGTTAATGACGTTATTGTCATTGATGATGACCCCAATTCGGCGGCAAACTTGACTCCGGTTGAAAATACCTTAATTGATGAACCTGTCGAGCCAGGGGATGATTCAAGCTCAGGTGCATTTTGGTGGTTGTTACCTCTTAGCTTGTTGATTCGCTGGCGCCGCGCGTAAGACAAGCCTAATCGGCGTGCTAGGGTATCGATAGCGCGCCGTTTCTTGGGCGGGTATTAGAGCATGCGCAACACCAACATGATCCACATCGCCAGCACGGTGATGCAACCAAACAAAAAGAGGTAGTACCGTGTTTTTAGGTGGTTACTACTAATATGGACCACAGTATGCGCAAGGCGCAGTAGTACAAAACCCCAAGCCAAGGCGGTGAAAGCGTAGCCGGTGGTTTGTGTAATTAATGCAGTGAGCACAGCAACATAAAATAAAACTGGGATTTCGAATTGGTTAATAAAGTTACGCCCGGCCACTTGCACTGATTCTGGGGCGTTGTCGAGATCCATAGTGGCAAATTGTTGCATTTTAATTTGTTTGTTGCGTGCGGCAGCAAAACGGCGTCGCCCCATTATTACCATCACCACAAGGGTTAACAGAACTTGCGCGAACATTGCCAAAATAAGCCATTGGTGCACGTTAATCTCCCATTATTCGTTATTATTTATAAACATCCCAGACCATACCTGAATTACTCTTATTATTCGAGAGCTAGAAAAGGTAGTCAGTGTTTTCATACATTGTTACAAACTTGATAGCTTTTTCATTGCATTTTCATCAGTGATTTTTGATCATAAAAGAAAACGTCCACTTATAAGAGACAAATACATGAAAAAGACATTAGCACTGAGTGCCCTGAGCCTTGCCGTACTGGCTGGTTGTAAAAGTACATCGACGCCTTCACAAAGCGAACTGACTCAGCAATTGATCCCGGAAAACTTAGTTGTGAGCCCTAACGACAAGCGGGCCTACGAGACACTGACGTTGGACAATGGCATTGATGTGGTGCTGGTTTCTGACCCCAGTGCTGAGAAATCTGCGGCGGCATTAAGCGTGGGCGTTGGGCTTTTGCATGACCCGATGTCGCAACAAGGCATGGCGCATTACCTCGAACATATGCTGTTTTTAGGCACTGAACGCTACCCCGATACCAAGGGCTACAGTGACTTTATGACCAAAAATGGCGGTGCTCATAACGCTTATACCTGGCTCGATATCACCAACTATATGTTCAAAGTGAATAACGATGCCTACGCTGAGGGGCTTGACCGTTTTAGTGACTTTTTCAAATCGCCAAAGCTGTACCCTGAGTACACTGATAAAGAGAAAAATGCGGTCAATGCTGAGTGGTCGATGCGCCGAGAAATGGACTTTTTCGGGCAGTTTAAACTCGCGCGTAAAATGATGGGTGAGCACCCAGCAAACCGCTTCCTGATTGGTAATTTAGAGACGTTGGGCGATAAAGAAGGGAGCTCATTACACCAAGAAACGGTTGATTTCTATAACCAGTATTACTCCGCGAATATAATGAAAGTGGCGATGATCTCCAATCGCCCACTCAATGAAATGCGCCAGCTAGCGAAGCAATATTTCGCCAATATCGAAAATAAAAACATTGAAGAGCCACAAGTGAAGGCTGAACTGGATTTTGATCAGGCTGGTGGCAAACGTATTTACTACAAGCCCAATGAAGATGTGAAACAGCTGAAGCTTGATTTCACGATTAAAAATAACATGGATAAGTTTGCCCTTAAGCCGAACCGCTTTGTGGCCTACTTACTTAGCAATGAAATGCCAGGCTCTCCAGCGCAAATACTGCGTGATAAGGGCTGGGTCTCACAATTGAGTGCCAATGCATCAGCGAATATGTACGGCAATTATGGCGCGTTGTCAGTGGATATTGAACTGACAGATGCAGGGATGCAAAACCGCGAACAAATCGTTGCTACGGTTATGCGTTACATTGAGCTTATCAAGGAAAATGGTGTTGATGAGAAGTACTTCGACGAAATTCGAACGTCGCTGAATAATCAGTTTCAGTTCTTAGAGAAAAGCGATGAATTTAGCTATGTTTCTTCGTTAACGCAAAGCATGCAGGATTATCCGCTCACCAACGCAATTAACGCGCCTTACTATTATGGTGAGTTTAATCCGCAGGCAGTGCAGGATGTGCTGACACAGCTTAACGGCGAGACCTTGCGAGTTTGGTATATTTCCCAGCAAGAGCAAACCGATAGCCAGCTGCACTTCTACGACGGCGAATACCGCATTGAAGATATCAGTAGCGAAGAGCAAGCAAGTTGGCAGCAAGCGAGCGAGTTTGCTTTGTCTCTACCCAGCGTTAATCGTCTGCTGCCACAGCATTTTGATATCAAAACTCGTGGCTACGCGGCGCAAACTAAACCGGTTGTGAGCTACGATAAAAACGGTATCAAGATTTGGCAGCAGCCGAGCCAACATTTTGCTGAGCAGCCTAAGGGGTTGGTCGAGGTGTATATTAATTCACCAGCGCCACAAAACGATATGACTGCGAAGGTGTTAATGAATTTGTGGGCCGATTTATACAATTTGTCGCAAACCGCGTTGGCAACCGAGGCCTCTATTGCTGGCATGTCGGTAGGCATGGACCCTGGTAACGGGTTTACTCTCACTGTTGGCGGGTTCACCGATAAACAGCCAGAATTATTACGTGAAGCGCTAAGCAACTTGCAGGTTGAAGTCGATGAACAAGCATTTAATCAAGCCGTAGACCGCTATGTACGAGCACTAAACAATGCGCAGCAGCAATTTCCTTTTTACCAAGCGTTTGATGAGTACTCCAACCTAGTTCGCTCTGGCAGTTACGACACCGAGGCGCTGATTGCCAAAGCGCAATCACTTACGGTCGCGGACTTAGAGCAATTGATGAACCAAGTGTTGACGCATAACACAGTGCGGGTATTTGCTTTTGGTAACTATGATCAAAGCAGTATTGACGTTATTGCCAAAAATATTACTCAGGCGCTGCCAACGCAAAAAGAAGATAGCCAGTATACGCGTTCTCAGTCTTGGCAACCTAAGCAGGGCGAAACCTATGTTGTTCATAAAGACATAGAGGTGGCTGATGTCGCTATTATTGACATGGTTTATCACCCGACCCCAGGTTATGCGCAAAAAGCAGCCGCTGCGGTATTACAAGGGCACTTCCGTACGGTGGCCTTTGATAAACTGCGCACTGAAGAGCAGCTGGCTTACGCCGTTGGTGCTATCGCCCGTCCACTTGAGGACTATGCCGCCATAGGGTTGTTTATTCAAACCCCGGTCAAAGGTCCGAAGGCAATGCAGGCCCGTTTTGATAGCTTCAAGCAACAATACCAACAAGAGCTTAATGAGATGGATGAGGCGACGTTTGCGCAACTTAAAAATGCCACTCTCGTGGCGCTCAAAGAGCAGCCAAAAAATCTAAAAGATGAACTTGGACGTCTTATTACCGATTGGTATCGCGAACAGTTTGATTTCAACAGCCGTAGCCAACTGATTGCGGCGGTCGAGCAACTGACGCTTGCAGACATCCAAGCATTCTACCAGCAAACGATGATGAACCCAGAAGCCGCAAGGCTCAACGTGCAGCTTCGTGGCAGTAAATTTGCCGACAAGGACTTCGCTGATTTACCTGAGCAAACCAAGGTGGAATCGGTGGCTGACTTCCAAAAGCAAATCAGCTGGCAGCAGTAGTTTACTGGATAATAATGTGCAGAAAAGGCTCCCATGGGAGCCTTTTTTATGTGTTTGATTTAGCCTTGATTAAAGTGCTGAGGAAGGGCGTTAGCAATCTCCGTCAAGCTGGTTTGCCATGCTTTACTCAGGGCGGATGCCAAAGCAGCGTAGCCATCTTGTGCCAGCGGCTCGCTTTGGCTAAAGCGCGCCATACTGAGTACGTGTAACTTACCTTTCTCATCAACTCGAGATAAACGCCACAAGCCTGCTATTTCTGCATTGTTATCGAGGCCGCCGTTAAAATGGTCGATGTCGATATCGAGCTGATAAAACGATGACTGCAGCTGCTCGGCGTAGACATCAGCCCCTTTGACGACCAGCACTTGCTCTAATGTGGCCATTAGCTGCAACTGGGCGCTACTTTCGAGCATGAGTGCTGGGCTATCGGCCCAAAAATGGTAATTAGCGCTGTATATTTCTTGCGGTGAGCGTCGTACTACCATGGCACGGTTATTAAGGTTACCGCGTAAACTGATAGGGCTTAAACGCAATAGGTGTTGGGTCTGCTCATCGGTGCGTAGCAGGTTGTTATTAAACAGCGCGCTATCTAACTGGTAGTAGCGGATATTGCTAGTTCGCGAGTCTCCTGCGCAGCCTTGTATCAGCAATGCCAGCGTCAGTAGTAAAATAAGTCGAACCATTAGTTATCACTCCTTGGCAGCGGATCAGCAGGCAGCTCTTTATCAAAGATCAGCATATTAGGTTGCTCTTTTAGCCCTTTCGATAGGGGCTGCAGCTCATCCATTAGGCGCTGCATTTGCTCAAGTGAAGACTGCATTTGCTGGTACATTTTCGAGCCATTTTGGAAGCTTGCCATGGTCACCTCAAATTGCTCCATGCTTTGCTCAAATTGGCGCATACTTTGGCTAATATCAGCCATATCTTGGGTAAACTCTTTGGGCAGCGCTTTCATACTCGGGTCGCTCATGAACTGGCGCATATCCACAGCAAGCGTTTCATAACGGGCCATGGTGCTTTCAAACTGAGCCAAACTTTCTTCTATACGAAGGCCTTTAACCTTATTGAGTACATCATTAACTTGGTTGGCCAGCACCGTGATGCCGCTGGAGGTACTGGGGAAAACAGTGTAGTCGCCGCGCTGTGTTAAGCCGACCAATTCACTATCAGGATAGATATCAAAATCAACGTAAACGGCGCCAGTAAGCAGGTTACCAGGCTTCAAAGAAGCTTTAAGTCCTTGTTGCAGGAGCTCATCGACATGGGATTGCCAAAACTCCCTCGCTTGTGTTGAATCGCGGTACAGACGGCCATACTCGATACGTATAAGTACCGGAACGGCATTGCTGGTATTGCTAAAGTGAGCAGGGCGACCATCAATCATAACCTCAGCCGGGACTTGCTCGACAGTGCCTATGCGCATACCCCTGTATTCGACCGGCGCACCTTCTCTTAGGCCGCGAATAGACTGCTCAAACTCAATGAGGTAGTGTTGGTAATCATAAAATCGCTGTTCTAACGCAGCTTTATAGCTGTCACTTAGGCTAAAGGTGTGGTCTTGCTTGGCGACTGCTCCCGGAGGATCGCCTTCTGGGGTGGCCAGCGAAATACCTCCCTTTAGCATTTTCGCGATCGATCCTGTTTTGACGTTGATGCCATCAGCGGATAGGTCAAATTCGAGTCCTGAATTAACCCAAAAGACCGTGTTCAACGTCACCAGGTTTTCGTACGGCGCATTAATAAATAAACCGTAACGCATCACTTGTTGTTGCCAATCAAAATTGGCCGTTTCGATTTGGCCGATTTTATACCCTTTGAAGTAAACCCCTGTGCCTACCTCAAGCACTTCAGCATCTCGGCTGATTAACTTGTAACGCCCGCCTTTTACGTCATTGGCAATCAACGCAGGCTCCTCTTGCAATTCAAAGCGCTCGGTGAGTTGTTTGCTCTCGCCGGGGGCGAATTCTAAATAAACACCCGAAAATAAAGTACTAAAGCCGGTGACTCCACTTTCATCCACGCGCGGTTTGACCACCCATATTTTTGCATCTTCAGTGAGTAAGTTATCGTAGTGGTTATCGACTTGAGCTCGGGCGATAACATGATCGCGGCTTGACGCCAATCGAATTGCATCGATAGTGCCTATTTTTACACTGCGAACTTTGATTTCTGTTTTACCCGCGACGATGCCCTCAGCATGGGGCATTTTGATGTAAATAGTTTGCCCTTGTGAGAGTTGGTGTTGCAGTAACATCCAAGCACCAACAAACAAGGCGATGATAGGGATCAGCCAAATAGGGGATAATTTAGGCGCCGTTTTAATGCGCGCAGTATTACTCATTCACGACTCTCTTCACTTTTTCAGGGGGATCCCAAATCAAACGTGGATCAAAAGCATGGGCCGCCATCATTTGGCAAATAACCATCGCTGCGAAACATAACGCGCCCAACCCGGGTTCGACCAACATCAGGTTGCCTAGCTGTACTAAGGCTACCAAGATAGCAACAACAAATACATCAATCATCGACCATTTGCCAATAAATTCAGTAACCTGATATAGCCGAGTGTACACCATAGAGCGGCGACTGGCTTGGCGGTAAACCATCACGCACAAGGTCGCAAGCACCAATGCTTTAGCAAATGGCACCACCACACTGGCCAGGAAGATAATCGAAGCGATGGGGTATGAACCACTTTGCCACAACAGTATTACGCCGCCAATTAGCGTTGATGGCTCTCTGTCTCCCAAGCTGGTGGTATACATGATAGGCAGTACATTGGCAGGAATGTACAACAGTACCGACGTCACCAGCCAGGCAGCGGCTTTTTGTACACTTTGCATATTGCGATAATGCGTAGTGCTATGACAGCGTGGGCATAATTTGTCGTAGGTAAGTTGCTGGCAAACATGACAGGCGCGTAGATTGACATCAATAGCCCTCACTCCTTGTGGAACGGCGACCTCTTTATGAGGGGCAATCTGTCGCCACAGTCGAGGACGGTTGACGTAAGATAGGGCACCTATATATGTCAGCACAAACCCGCCATAGGCCCAAAAGCTAATGCCAAAGGCAATGTCTGCCATAGACATTATTTTAACCATACTGACCAATACGCCGACGAGGAAAATCTCCGACATCACCCAGGTATCCAATGCCAAGGTCAATTTCAGCAGCTTACGTCCCCAATGCTTTGGCAAGGTGCGCAAAAAACCCAAGTGTAAAGGCAGCAGTAACAACAGCATCACTAAGGGTAAGATAATGATACTGATATCAATAAATATCCCTAACAGGGTGTTGTCGTAGTTAAAAAGCATGCGTCCGGCATCAGGCAAGGTCATGGTTTGCGTGATGCCTCGACTGGAGAACGAAATAAAAGGGTAAAACACTGAGCTCAATAATAAAATAATGGCACTCAGGGTGAGGGCTACAACTTTAGGGTCGTTATTGACGTTGCTTGCATTTAAGCTCGAGTGACAGTGAGGGCACTGGGCAACTTGTTTGGCTCGGAGTCGCGGCACATCGACCACTAGATCACATTGCGGGCAGGCCAGTTGCATGTTTTCTCAAACTTTATCCAGTTAACTGCTAATGTTAGAGCATAGCGCTTATTTTATGTAATTCCTAGTGACTAAGGACGGGTTATGACAAGGGGTCTGGCAACGAAGAGTTGGCTAGCTATCAGTAAGGTAATGCTGTGTATGTTGTTTATGTGCACAGCAAATGCTGCCAATAACCTCGACGATAACGCTGTGGAGCTCTCCGCCAGTGCCTACATCCCACCTTATGTATTTAAAGACGGACATCACGGGATTGAGATTGATATTATCAAACATGCTTTGGAAAAAGCGCAGCTTGGGCCATTAACATTACACTTTTTAAGTAATCGCCGTGCCGAGGCGCAGTTACGCCAAGGTAAAATTAGCGGCGCGATTAATATTCCGAAAGAGTCAGGGCTCGAGGGCTATTACAGCGAGCCCTTATTGTATTTTGAGAATGTAGCTATTAGCTTAGCTGAGCATAACTTCAGCATTGAGCTGTTCAGTGACTTACATGGTAAAAGCATTCTTGCGTTTCAAAATGCCAAAAACTACCTCGGGCCTGACTATGCCAAGGCCATCACTAACGCCTTGAGTTATGATGAGGTAGTCAATCAGTATGCGCAAATAGACCACCTCATGAAGGGGTGGGTGGATGTGATTGTGCTGGAGAAGCGCATTTTTCAGTATTACTTGCACACCTTTGCAATGAACCAAGGGCGACAGACAAAGCCAGTTACCATCCATGCGCTTTGGCCTCCTTCTCCCCGACACGTGGTATTTACTGATTCACAGCTGCGCGAGCGCTTCAACCAAGGTCTTGCAGAGCTTAAAAAAACACCGCGCTACAAGGCATTGCTTGCCAGCGCGTCATCGTATGCTCAGCGCCAATCAAGCAAATAAGGCCACAGTTTGTTTAGAGCGAGCAAGCACCTGCCCTGACTCAGAGTAAACAGTGGCGTCTTCATAAGCGTAGCCGTTATGTGCGGCGGTGGTGTGCACATGCAAGCCTAGCCATTGTGACGCTGCTAATTGAGGTAGCGTTAAACATTCTACATGCCAACTCATGCTACTTGCTGGTGCCGGTTGCTTAAATGCTTGTAATTGCGATGGTGGCCAGCTGTCAATCAGGGCAATGACATGGGTCCAGTCGTATTGCTGCTGTTGTCCTTTAAAGCGCATCCAGCCTGTTAAGTCAGTGCGTTCGGCGCCGCTGTAAGGCATATTGCCCTCGGTTAGGTTTAAGTCCACATGTTGAAAAAAGGCCGGCATAACATTCTCTACATAGGGTAAGCAGTTTTCTGCATCGGCGGCTTTAGGGACGGTGACAGCGGCTACTGGCACTTCAACCTCGGAGGCGCGGTCTTTGGCGAATAATCCCTGGACAGATAAACACACTTGTCCATGCTGCTCAATGGTTGCGCTGTATTGGTTAGAGCTTTTGCCTTCGCGTAAATGGTGGAAGGTCAGGGTAAAGGGGGTGTCTGGAGCAATGGGACCAATAAATTGCGCACTAAACGATCGTAAAATACGGTCGCTATCGCAGTGTTTTAGCATGGATTGTAAGGCTAATGCGCAAGACAAGCCGCCAAAGGCTGTGCGCCCTTGTGTCCAAGAAGCAGGAAATTCGAGCGTTTGTTGGTTCTCGCCAGTCACGCTGGCCAATAGGGTATCAAAGGTCATCTGTCTCACCTTAATTGAACTTGTCAGACCAGTTTAACGGTAAATTTTCCCTTGGCGAGGGGGAAAATTGAAAAAAATGACAAAAAAACGAAATTTTTTTAATTATGACGCTTGAATTAACAAAAGCGGCCCCTATCTAGTAGTCATCGAACACGTTAACAGAATTTTGAAGTTGGAGAAGATTCATGGGTAAGATTATTGGAATCGACTTAGGTACTACTAACTCGTGTGTAGCAGTACTTGACGGTGATAAGCCACGCGTAATTGAGAACGCCGAGGGCGATCGCACGACTCCTTCTATTATCGCATTCACTGAAGACGGTGAAACGCTAGTAGGTCAGCCGGCGAAACGCCAAGCGGTAACCAACCCGACTAACACACTTTTTGCAATCAAGCGTTTAATTGGTCGTCGTTTTGAAGACGAAGAAGTACAACGCGATATCGGCATCATGCCGTTTAAGATTGTTAAAGCAGACAATGGCGACGCCTGGGTCGAAGCAAAAGGCGAAAAGCGTGCTGCTCCTCAGATTTCTGCCGAAGTCTTGAAGAAAATGAAGAAGACCGCCGAGGATTACCTAGGTGAAGAAGTCACAGGGGCTGTAATCACAGTGCCTGCATATTTCAACGATTCACAGCGTCAAGCAACAAAAGACGCAGGTCGTATCGCGGGTCTAGAAGTTAAGCGCATTATTAACGAGCCAACGGCCGCTGCGCTTGCTTATGGTATGGATAAGAAAAAAGGCGACAACGTGGTTGCTGTGTATGACCTCGGTGGTGGTACTTTTGATATCTCTATCATTGAAATCGACGAAGTAGAAGGCGAGCACACCTTCGAAGTACTGGCAACCAACGGTGACACGCACCTAGGTGGTGAGGACTTTGATAACCGCGTTATCAACTATTTGGTAGAAGAGTTCAAAAAAGAGCAAGGTATTGAGCTTAATAACGATCCGCTAGCGATGCAGCGTGTTAAAGAAGCCGCCGAGAAAGCTAAAATTGAGCTTTCAAGTGCACAGCAAACTGAGGTGAACCTACCTTATGTTACGGCTGATGCTAGCGGTCCTAAGCACATGAACGTGAAGCTGACTCGCGCTAAGCTTGAGTCATTAGTTGAAGACCTTGTTACTAAGTCTATCGAGCCATTGAAAAAAGCACTGGCGGATGCCGATTTATCGGTAGGTGATGTGAATGACATCATCCTAGTGGGTGGTCAGACACGTATGCCATTAGTGCAGAAAACGGTTACTGAGTTCTTCGGCAAAGAACCTCGTAAAGACGTAAACCCGGATGAAGCGGTAGCTATGGGTGCGGCAGTGCAAGGTGGTGTTCTTGCTGGTGACGTGAAAGACGTACTTCTGCTTGATGTTATTCCACTGTCTCTTGGTATCGAAACCATGGGCCAAGTGATGACCGCATTGATCGAGAAAAACACGACCATTCCAACGAAGAAGTCGCAAACTTTCTCAACAGCGGAAGATAACCAAAATGCAGTAACCATTCATGTACTGCAAGGTGAGCGTAAGCGCTCTGCCGACAACAAGTCGCTTGGTCAGTTCAACCTTGAGGGCATTCGTCCAGCGCGTCGCGGCGAGCCGCAAATCGAAGTCACTTTCGATGTTGATGCCGATGGTATCTTACATGTGTCAGCAAAAGACAAAGACACAGGTAAAGAGCAAAAAATCACTATCCAAGCTTCTTCAGGTCTAAGCGATGATGAAGTAGAAAAAATGGTACGTGATGCCGAGGCAAACGCTGAGGAAGATAAAAAGTTCGAAGAGTTAGTAACTGCACGTAACCAAGCAGATGCTTTAGTACACGGTACGCGTAAGCAAATCGAAGAAGCGGGTGATGATTTACCGGCAGAAGATAAAACAGCTATCGAAAGTGCGCTAACGGAACTTGAAACTGCGATTAAGGGTGAAAGCAAAGAAGAAATCGATGCGAAAACCCAAGCGCTTGCTGAGAAGTCACAAAAGCTAATGGAAATCGCGCAAGCGAAAGCCCAACAGCAAGGTGGCGCTGATGCTGGTGCACAGCAGCAATCACAAGCAAAGCAAGACGACGATGTTGTTGACGCTGAGTTTGAAGAAGTGAAAGACGAGAATAAATAAGTCTTGAACTTTGTAAGGGCGCGCTGGCGAAATCGCTTGACGCGCCCTTAGTGTATGTAGATTTTAGGAATGAGGGTTGCCATGGCTAAGGCTCAACGGTAAACCCTTTTTCACTTTGCAGCCTTGCTGCATTTATTAACAGTAGTGGTAGATATGTCAAAACGCGATTATTACGAAGTCCTTGGCGTAGCAAAGGACGCCAGTGACCGAGATATTAAAAAGGCTTATAAGCGCCTGGCGATGAAATATCACCCGGATCGTACTGCCGGCGATAAAGAGCTTGAAAATAAGTTCAAAGAAGTCAAAGAAGCCTATGAAGTCCTCGGTGATGAGCAAAAACGCCAAACCTATGATCAGTTCGGCCATGCAGCATTTGAACAAGGCGGCGGTGGCGGCCACGGCGGCTTTGGCGGTGGCGCAGGCGATTTTGGTGACATCTTCGGGGATGTCTTTGGAGACATCTTTGGCGGCGGTCGTCGTCAGTCACGCCAACAACGTGGCGCCGATTTACGTTACAACATGGACTTAAGCCTAGAAGAGGCTGTGCGTGGTAAAGACGTCGAAATCAAAGTGCCCACTTGGGTGGCCTGTGAGCCTTGTGATGGCTCAGGTGCCAAACCAGGCTCAAAACCGAAAACCTGTCATACTTGTCATGGTGCAGGGCAGGTACAAATGCGCCAAGGTTTCTTCGCAGTGCAACAGACGTGTCCAACTTGTCAGGGGACAGGGCAAATTATTTCCGACCCTTGTGATAGTTGTCATGGTCAAGGCCGTGTAGAGCGCACCAAAACATTGTCGGTGAAAATTCCCCCGGGTGTGGATACTGGCGATCGTATTCGTCTTGCTGGCGAAGGTGAGGCCGGTGCTCATGGTGCGCCTGCAGGCGATCTCTATGTACAAGTGAGTGTACGCGAACACCCTATCTTTGTTCGCGACGGCAACAATCTGTACTGTGAAGTACCTATCGGCTTTACCACAGCAGCGTTAGGCGGTGAGATTGAAGTACCAACGCTAGATGGTCGTGCTAAGCTGAAAATCCCAGCAGAGTCGCAAACTGGAAAGATGTTCCGTATGCGTGGTAAAGGGGTCAAGTCAGTGCGCTCCGGTTCAGTCGGTGATTTAATCTGTAAGGTGGTGATTGAAACGCCAGTGAACCTCAACAGTGAGCAACGCGAGCTACTTGAGCAGTTAGAAAGCAGCTTGGGCAAAGACAGCTCAAAATACCGCCCGAAGGAGAAAGGTTTCTTCGACGGGGTGAAAAAGTTCTTTGATGACTTAACCAAGTAAGGGTGAGCTCGTTAAAGTAAAAAAGCGCCTTGAGGCGCTTTTTTTGTATCTGGTGAATATATTAGTTGTATTCGGTGTTAGTTTAAAAAAAACAAAGCTTGTCGATGTGCTCTTCACTGCAAAACTTACTTTGTTTATAAAGAAAACAGCCTTAAGTGTGCCAAAAAATAACTGAATCCGCTATAACCATTGGGCATAATCACAAGCAAGCACAACAATGAAAACGATCTCGCCCAAGAGTGTCTGTGATAATTGAAGAAAAATACCCTAATAAAAGAAAGTGAATAGCGAGCGGTTATGAGTTTATACAAGATGATAATCTATTAAAGCGTTCGCTTATTTGCTTTAACGTTTGACAAGGTTTTTAACATCATCTTACTATAGCCTCTTGCGGTGAGTATGCTTTATGGAGAAAGCTCCCGAAGACCCAGCAAACAACGTTGACAAGGATGAACATAGATGCAAAAGCTTAAGCAGCAGATAGAGGTTTTAAATTCCGTAGGCCAAAGAGCCATAAATAAACCTATAGATGTAGCACTCGTACAAAAATTACTTAAAGACTATTTTAAGAAAGAGATTGATCTTAACCGAGCTTCTGCGCTTGGTATCCAACAGGATTTCAGTATAGGCCCAAGAGGGCCAAGAAACGTTTGCGACCAGCTAAAGGCCTTACATACATCGGTTGTGCCAAGTTCAATCGTAAGAAATAACCAAGAAAATTACCAGAACCAGCGATTTGCTCGGTTAGTTGTAAATGGTTATGTGACACCTGAGTTAATTAGTGCCATAAAACGATTTCAAACGAATGTCCTAAAGGTGAAGTCGCCCGATGGTAGAGTCGACCCGAGAGGTAAAACATTTAATGCGCTGCTGGCGGAACAAAAATCAAAACCAACTGACTTACGCACTTTTTTATTTGGCCCTGATATTGTACCTAAAGAAAGCATAGCAACGATTACTGCTTTACACTTCAAAAGTTTTTTTCAAAAATATTTAGGTTTGACTACTAGCAAAGGTGAAGACTTTTTAGGTTTTTTTGCCCCTTTGCAGTCTGACGCTGATGTTACTGATTTGCGATGGGCCGCTTATATGCTGGCTACAGTCTATATTGAAACAGAATTCTCATTTATACCATGTAGAGAGAATCTTTTGGGACAAGGTAAACGTTATGACGTCGAAATTGAAGTGATTGATAGCCATGGCATTCGCGGTAAAAAGAATAAGAAATATAAAAATATTTATTATGGCCGTGGTTACTGCCAATTAACGTGGCATTACAACTATACCAAAATAGGAAAAGCAATTGGTTACAGTAATGAACTGTATATAGATCCTGACTTAGCGTTACAAAAAGATATTGCCTATAAGGTTATCTCCTATGGTATGCGTCACGGTTCATTCACCAGAAAAAAATTATCGCACTATATCAATATTACAAAAACAGATTACAAAAATGCAAGACGTATTATAAATGGGAAAGATAAGGCGGAGAAAATAGCGGAATACGCTAATAAGATAGAGTTTTTGTTACGGCTGGCCGCCCAGCCAATTACTGCTATTCGCTGAATTAAATAAGGGTCACAGATTATGTCTAAATACTGTATGTGGGTACTATTAGCTGCAAGCTTTTTGTTCCTCTCAGCTTGCTTTGCCACACCTAGCAATCAGCTTAGTCAGCAACAAAATAATAAGCGCGACAATAGCACAGTTACTGAGCCGCAAACTCGGGCTCAATGGAAGCAGATAATACAATGGCCAGATGCTTGCGATGAAGGAGTTAGTCACATAAGTTTCTCCAAACATTTTAAAGGCTTCTGGGTTTACCCTTGGTCAGAGGGGCGTCGATTAGTAAGTGTCGTTTGTTCCGCAGGCACCTATAATCTTGGCGAAACATTTTACCTTGAGACGGAGAAAGCGTCGAATCAGTTTACCTTGCTTGTCTTCCCACAATTTATTTCCGCAGGGTCAGCGGAGTCCATGATTGCAAAAGTGCTGTCAGGTCAATTGGGGACAGCTCCTTATTACCAATTCCAGCGCCCTTTAGTGTGGGGCAGCATCTTAACTGATATGTCGGGTTATACCATTACCAATGAGAACCGCTATCGTGGTGCAGGAGGCTGCGGCATATTGACCTCCTACCAAATTGTTGGAGGGCAGCCTCAGGTGGCGTCTTTACGTATCAAAGAAGATTGCACCGAGGCTTGGCTAGCACCAGAGTTGTGGCCGCTGATTAAAAAGAGCGACTATGCAAGCTGGCCTTTAGTAATATTAGAGGAAGAGGAGTAACAATTAAAATAGAGCCGCACTATAAATGTGCACTTATAATATTGTGAATTGTTACAAGGAAAAGTATGAAAGGGATAATTCGTTGTCTATTCTTTTACGTTCTGCTCGGGCAGTCGCTATTAGCAAATGAGCAAGACGTAGAACTGTCCTGGCAAGAAACGCGCGCGCAGTGGAAGCGGTTAATACAGTGGCCGGATAGATGTGATGAAAACATGGAACCCTATCTTGAGGCTGAGTTACTTCATGGTTACTCAGTTCACCGTTGGTGGGACGAGCGGCTTTTGGCCATTGTCACCTGTGCGATGGAGGGTAATAACTTCGGGGAATTACTCTATCTCGAAACCACAAAGAATTCGGGGAAATTTAATTTGCTTGCCTTTCCACAGTTTAAATCTGCAGACAGGGCCTCGGGCCACATAGAAATAGTTATTTCGGGTAAGTTGGATTCGGCACCCTATTATCGCTTTCATCAATCTTTGCTGTGGGGGAATATTCGCAGGGATTTGGCAGGTGGAAGCATAGTCAACACATATAAGTATCGTGGTTTAGGGAATTGTGGGGTATTAACCGCTTATGAGATTGATGGCGATCAAGTCCAATTGGCTTCTTTGCAGATTAAAGATGATTGTCACGGACCGTGGTTAGCCTCTGAATCGTGGCCGCTGGTTGATGAGGCAGAGTATATAACCTGGCCTGTAGTCGTATTAAAAAAAGAGTATGAACAATAGCAAATTGAATCAGGGACGAGTAATTAGTGGGCAAACTTTTGGCACTAAACTTTTTGAAGGGTCACTTTCCTTGGTGCGAGCTTTAAAACTTAGGGAGTAGGTGGCGCCCGAAGGAGAAAGGTTTCTTCGACGGGGTGAAAAAGTTCTTTGATGACTTAACCAAGTAAGGGTGAGCTCGTTAAAGTAAAAAAGCGCCTCAAGGCGCTTTTTTGTATCTAATTGAGCAGCAATGCTTGTTCTGTAACGTCTGAACAACGACACAACTGCACATCTTCTTGGTATCTCACCTCGTGTACGGATGGCGCGCTACGCGTCAGTTGCTCGCAGCGTGCTGCACATTGACGTTGATGCTGCCAGTAATCGTACTCACCTGAAATCAGCCACGTAAGGAGTACCGCCACGACCGCTAAGCTGGCAAGGCGGATATTTCGACTCAGCATTGTCTCTCACCCACTTGCTCGTATACCTTCACTAACCTTAGTACACAACCAGCGTTGAGAGCGAACTTTATCCCGTAACTAGGTGCTACTCTGGATTGTAAATGCGGCTAATGGGTGTGAGGTGCTTAATGAAACATGTACTTTATCGCCAGGGCGCACTAGCATTTCATGGCTCACGCGGCTGGTCACCGTGGTTTTGCAGGGTAGTTCAATCGCGCACAGTCTGCTGCCGCCTTCAAACCTGACCCAAGTAACAACACCATTGCTGTTGTTTGCATCTTGCGCTAATAACACATCGTCTGGGCGCAGCAACACATCTACTTCCGCTGCGCTGTCGTCAATCCCTACTACTGGCGCTATTCCTATCGCGGTACTGGCTTGGTGGTGTTGATGTTGTCCGCGAATAAAGCTTGCTTCGCCCAAAAATCGTGCCACAAAGCGATTGCTAGGCATGCTGAAGCATTTTTCTGGGCTATCAATCTGTTGAATTTTACCATCGCGGAGCACCCCGACGCGGTCACCCACAGAGAGTGCTTCTTCTTGGTCGTGGGTTACCCAAATAGCGGGCACGCCGGCTTCTTTCAAAGCGTTGCGAATATCCCAGCGCAGCGTGTCTTTGAGCGCTGCATCTAGATTTGATAAGGGTTCATCCAGTAGCACAAAATCCGGTTGATGCGCCAAAGTGCGGGCCAGGGCAACACGCTGTTTTTGGCCGCCGGAGAGGGTGGCTGGCTTTTTATCGCGAAATGCCTGAAGGCCAAGTAAGTCAATCCAATGATCGGCCAAGGTGTGGTCTTTTAAACGAAAGCAAATATTTTGCTGCACATTTAAGTGTGGGAACAGCGCAAAGTCTTGGAATACCATACCTACGCTGCGTTTTTCAGGAGGCACTGTTTGCGTGGGGGTAGCGCGCCACTTGCCAACATCGATTTGCCCCTCACTGATGGGAATAAGCCCGGCGAGGGCCTGTAAAATCGTGCTTTTTCCACAGCCTGTGGGGCCTACGAGCATCAAAATTTCGCTTTTATCAAGGGCCAGGTCGAGTTCACTGACAACGCGATTGCTACCGTAATCGATAGACAGCTTACTTACAGATAGCATGTTTAGGTTTCCTCTTCACGTTTAACTGCTGCGTTTCTCGCCTGAAAGCATAATAGCGAGGCCGCCGGCGGAGATCACTACTAGAAGTAGCCCTGGAATTGCTGCGCGACCAAAATATCCGGCCTCATACACTCGCCATAGGTAGGTAGACAGGGTCTCAAAGCCAGTTGGACCAAGCAATAAAGTTGCTTCGAGCTCGCGCATAGACTCTAAAAATACCAGTGCAGCACCAGCGACAATGCCGCGTGCAGTCAGGGGCAAAGTCACGCGCATAAAGGCCTCCCTCGGAGAAGCACCTAATACACGCGCCGATTTGACTAAACTGCCATCCAAATGTTCAGTGCTGGTACGAATGCTACCTACGGCTAAAGGGAGAAAGCGCAGTACATAGGCAATCACTAATAAAGCGAGGGTTTGATAGAGCAGGGGTAATTGCAGGCCACCATAAACCAATGCTGTGCCCATAACAATTCCGGGAATACCAAAACCAAAGTAGGTGACGCGCTCCATAATACGCCCGGCTTTGCCGGTCAGTGCCGCATGGGCAACGGGGATGGCGACAGTCACGGCGGTGAGCGCGGCTATAATCGACGCATACGCCGAGTTCCAGGCGATATTTATGTCAAAATCGGCAACGCCATCACGGGCGAGCCAAAGCATAAAAATAGCTAAAGGCAAACCAATAGCAAGCATCAGAATAGGTGTGAAAATGGTAAATAAACCCATTAATTGCAAGCGACTGGGGAACAGGACAAGCGCACGACCATGGCGCTCGGTGGCGGTTTTTATCTGTGATTCTAAAAACAATAAAAAGCCAACAATGCACATCAACTGTAATGACAACATTGCTGCTCGGTTTAGGCCAAAGGCATTGTATTCAACGTAGATAACGCGGGTGAAGGTATCCAGGCGCATCATCGCTGGGGTGCCAAAATCGGATAAGGTATACAGTGCCACCAGTAGCGAGCCGGCGGCGATACCATTGACCACGCGCGGTAAAATCACCTTAAAAATACTGCCGGTCATGGACATTCCTAAAGTGCGCGCAGCGTTGACCATACTGGCATCTAAGCTTAATAGCGACGAGCGGGTGGTCATCATCACAAAAGGAAAGGTATAAAGGGTCATCACTATCGCTGCGCCGCTGAGACCATACATAGGCGCGGTGGTCAGGCCAAACAACCCTTCTATTTCGCCACCGGGACCGAATGCGGCATACAAGGTAAATGCACCGATATAACTCGGGATAGCGAGGGGAGCGGCAAACAGCACTAACCAGAATTTTTTCAGTGGTAAGTGCACATAAGCGCTTATAAACGCCAAAGGCACGCCGATAAGGATGGAGCCCAACACGGTCAATGCCATTAGCGCTAAGGTGTTGCCGAGAATCTCGAGATTATGACTGTCAAATAGGGTGTTAGCGTCACTTGCTAAGCTCAGCAGCACATACACAGGGGTTAGGGCAACTAGCGCCGCGAGCAGCGCTAGAGGGTAAGACGCAGGTAGGCGCATTACAACACACCGCTGGCGCGCATTAAATCGAGAGTCGGTCGCAAATCTGCTAGTTGTGTTAAGTCTACTTTGGGTGGTGAAATACTAGCCAGTGGTGGCAGCCCTTGTGGCTGCGAAACACCGCTTATAAGTGGAATTTCATAGGCTTCTTTGGCGAGATAACTTTGCACTTCGGCGCTTAGTAAGTAGCGCATAAAGTTCACTGCTAATGGGTCTTCGCTCAGAGCCAAAATACCAGAGGCATTGACTAAACAGCCAGCATCATTATTGGTAAAGGCTAACGCTAAATTGGCATCGGGCTTACCGGATTTCAACCTTAAGGTGTAATAATGGTTAGCAAAACCAATATCTACCTCACCGCGTTCAACCGCCATTACTACGCCCAGTTCGCCAGCATAGGATTTGGCGCGTTTTTGCACCTTCTTTAACCATTTAGCGGTTTTGTCATCACCTTCTATGAGGCGCATGGCCGTGACAAATGATTGGAACGAAGCGTAAGCGGGTGCCCAACCGATGCTCAAGTCGCTCTCGGCAATATCCATAATATCTGTTGGGATCTGCTCAGCACTTAGACGCTCAGTGTTGTAGGGTAGAGTGCGAACCCTGCCAGTCACCGGTGCCCAACCAGGGTAACGGAATTGGGGCTGAAGCTGGGCAGACAGATCATCAGGTAGGGGGTGAGCTAAGCCTGCATCGGTGACCAGACCTATAGCGCCAGAGTCGACGGCCCAGAACAAATCGGCGCGCTGCACGCCCATTTTGGCCTCGGCTACAATAGTATTTGCCAAAGCGGCAGTCGGACCACGACGGATCCCAAGCTCTAGTTTGGGGTTTTTGTCTTGGATGGCTTGTAGCACGTTTTCATACAGGCCACCTTCACCGCGACCGAGGTAAAGCGTCAGCTTCCCCTCTAAACGCGGTAACTGATCAACAGAAACAGGACTGGCTGTGGTCGCGGCAAATGCACGTGACAGAGGCAGCGGCAAGGCACCTGCCACCCCTAACGCAGCTAGGCCTTGAATAAAGGTCCTACGCTTCACTTAAAATACATCCTTACGTGCTTTTTCGGCTTTCTCAATCAACGCCTTAGCGCGGTCTAATTTTGTTTGCATATCAATGACAACGTTGCGCACCGCATCAACGCCTTTATCATCAGCGATGGCTTTAGGCAGCGTAACGTTAAAATCTTTTTCTAGTACTTCAACGAGGTTAGCGTCTTGCTCAATCAGCGTGCCCTCTACGCCTTCAAAAAGGTGCAAGTAGGTATCGTGGACAATGCTAGTCGCTTCTTCGTTAAGGCGCTCTGCGTATTTGGCAACCACGCGGTCCAGTTTGTGCTTGATTTCAACAATGGTGGCACTTTGGGTCATGGACTCCGTTGCTGTGGTTTTAACGCTCTCAAGCAAGCCCTTTTGTTGGTACTGCGCGGCAAGTTTAACAGCCCCAAGACCCTGCCACAAGGCTGCATTCATGGCTTGTTGTTGGGTACGCACGTTGCTGCTAGGTTCGCCATTATCAATGGCCATTTTTACACCGTACAAACCTTGCCAAATCGAGGCATAAACCGGCACATAATTAGTTTCAATGGCACTGTGGAACTTAACCGATTCCCAGTATTCAATGAGCTCATCACTGTTTACTGACTTCTTGCCTTGCTGTTCATATTTACCGACTAGGGTATCAACCTTGCCAACCATCCATTCAACTTCTTCTGAATAGTCTTTTAAGTTTTCCTGTAGGTGATTTACGTGCTCACCGATTGGGCCGTTTGCAAAGGCAGGTTGAGTGGCTAAGGCAGAGGCTAGAACAAGGCCAAGGCCCGCAAGTTTTATAGAGTGTGACCATGGTTTCATAATTAGATTACCGAAAAGTATAAGTGTAAATGATAGCTATTATCATATCCCTCGAGGCTCACTTAATCAATACGCAGACAACCCCTTATGAGTGATTTCATGACATCCTAACGAAGCTTTTATGAAACTTAGATTAAAGTTACACAGAATTAACATAAGAGCCTTGTTATCATATAGTTAGCTAGGTTCTGAAACATAGACAAAGAGCTAACCCCGCAGTATGCTTTAAGTTACAGATGATAGAGATACGGACACACTATGACCCCCGCTGTGACCCTATTGGAAAAGCACAAACACGCATACGAGTTGCTCAGTTTTAGCCATGACCCTCAGGCTGACAATTACGGCCAGGAAGTCGTTGCCAAGCTCTCTCTAGATTGTGAAAGCGTGTTCAAAACCTTGGTTCTTAAAACCGCGAATAATGATTATGTTGTCGCCATTACGACAGTCAATCGCACGGTCGATACCAAAGCGCTGGCAAAATTAGTGGGGTGTAAAAAGGTGGCGATGGCCAGTGCGAGTGAAGTTGAGCGTATTACCGGCTATGTGCTTGGGGGAGTCAGCCCATTTGCGCAAAAAAAGCGCTTGCCGACTTTTGTTTATCAAAGTGCACTACAACAGCCACGTATTTATGTCAGCGCAGGCAAGCGAGGCGTTGAGCTGGCAATTGCACCTGATGTGTTAGCACAGTTGCTCCCAGTAAAATTCGGTGCCTTCTAGCACCGGCTCTGTGCCTTTTCCTTATCTTAACTACCCGAGCTTTTGGGTATTGTTTTGATTTACAGCCCGCCTGCTTTTTCGTCTCAGCCGATACCAAGATAAATAACAAAAAAATTCAGCGTACACCTGTGCGCTTAAAGCCATTTAATTTCAATATGTTAATTGCACCAACTTAAATGGGAATTGAAATTTCTGTTAAAAAACTGGTTGGACCAATTGATCTGTTTGTATTTTTATGCCGTAATAGTGGGTAAATTAACTGGTCTGATGAGTTGGTTATGAGCTTACGTACTAAATTGAAAAAAATCCTTCCGAGTATTTCTGTTACCGAGCAAGAGGCGCTAGACGCTGGTGATGTTTGGTTAGAGGGCTCGATTTACCGGGGTAAACCTGACTTTGCTGCCCTGCGCGATGTGCCAGCGGCAACCTTGAGTGCCGAAGAGCAGGCATTCCTCGACGGCCCAGTGGCACAATTGCTTGAGATGATTGACGAGACCGAAATCCAATCGGGTAATCATCTCCCTGAGCATATTCTAGAATTTCTTAAAAAAGAGCGCTTTTTCTCGTTAATCATCCCGAAAAAGTTTGGCGGTTTAGAGTTTAGCCCATATGCAAACTCTACCATCGTTGCGACAATCTCAACGAAATCCTCGGCGGTGGCAGTGACGGTCATGGTGCCTAACTCTCTAGGCCCAGGTGAGTTACTGCTTCACTACGGCACTGACGAGCAACAAAATCACTATTTACCACGCCTAGCTGATGGCCGCGACATTCCTTGTTTCGCGCTAACTAGCCCTGAGGCCGGCTCTGACGCCGGTGGTATTCCGGATATTGGTGTGGTTAAAGAAGGTGAGTTTGAGGGTAAGAAAGTATTGGGTCTTGAGGTCACTTGGGACAAACGCTATATCACCCTAGCCCCTATCGCGACTGTACTTGGTTTGGCGTTCAAAGTAGTAGACCCTGACGGGCTACTCGGTGGCAAAGAAAACCTAGGTATCACTTGTGCGCTTATTCCTCATGACCACCCCGGCGTACAATTAGGCAACCGTCACGACCCGATGGGCGTGCGTTTTTATAATGGCACGACACGCGGCGAGAAAGTCTTTATCCCGATGGAGTTCATCATCGGCGGACAACAGAATATTGGTCGTGGTTGGCAAATGCTGGTGAGCTGTTTAGGCGCAGGACGCGGTATTTCACTACCTGCACTGGGCGTATCGGTATCACAAGTATCCTTTAAAGGCGCGGCAGAATACGCCGCTGTGCGTGAGCAGTTCGGCTTGGCTATTGGCCAATTTGAGGGTATCCAGGAAAAACTCGCGGATATTGCCGGTAAAACTTATTTGCAAGAAGCCATGCGAGTGCTGACCACCGAAGGACTTGGCATGGGCTTGAAGCCATCAGTGGTAACCGCGATTGCCAAATACCACATGACTGAAATTGGTCGCGATGTGCTTAATTCAGCAATGGATATTCAGGCCGGTAAAGCAATTCAACGCGGCCCGCAAAACACCCTAGCTAGCGGCTTTGTGGCGCAGCCTATCGCTATCACCGTTGAAGGCGCAAACATTTTGACGCGCAACCTGATGATCTTTGGTCAAGGTGTAATGCGTTGTCACCCGTACCTGCAAAACATGGTTGAGGCGATTCACTCACAGGAAAAAGATGCCGACGCGACGTTCAATCGCATTTTGCGCAAAACTGTGGGTTACAGCACAGCAAACGCACTTCGTGCATTTAAGCACGGTATGCTCCCGTTCACTGCGTCAAGTCAGTCAAACTTGCCAGAGGTGCGTGAATATGAAAAAGCGGTACATAAGCTATCCTCTCGTTTAGCAGTATACGCCGATTTCTCGCTATTGGTGTTAGGTGGCAAGCTTAAGCAAGCAGAAATGTTGTCAGCGCGTTTAGGTGACGTGATGAGCTACATGTATGCAGCTATGGCATCCATTAAATACTATGAGCAAAAAGTCAGTGCTGAGGATAGAGAGCAAGCAGCTCCTTACTTCCACTATGCAACTCGTTGGGCGTTGCAGCAGGCGGAAAAGGCATTGCATGCATTCTTGGATAACTTCCCTGCGTCTGGTACGCGTAAGTTTATGCGCTTTTTGACATGGCAGTATGGCTACAAAATGCCTGCTATCGGCGACGAGTTGGTACGTGAGCTGGCGAAGCAAGCACAGCTTGATACCAATATTAAAGCGCAACTGACGCATCTCGTTAAGCCAACGCCAGGTGATGGCCATGACATTAATGAGCAAGCTTACAAAGCAAAACTAGCTAACCTAGACAGCCTAGCGAAAGTGCGCAAGGCTATTAAGTCGAAGCAGATCCGCTCAGGCGTACGCTTTAGCGAAACTCTCGACAACGCGTTAGCGGCAAGCGTTATTGACGCGCAGCAGTACGCGTCACTGATTGACTATAACAACAAGCGTGAGCTGGCTATTCGTGTTGATGAGTTTGATTACGATATGAACTTATTAACTCCTAATGGTGAGCGCGCCGATGGCGAAACCACGACGTTGCGTAATGCTAGTTAACTGATAGATGCCAACGCATCACACAAGCCCTTGAGCTCCGGCCAAGGGCTTTTTTGATCCTCTCCCATCTATGGTGCGTATTTGTTTGCGGAGGTAAGTATGATCACCTTATTCTATGATGCGCAATGTCCGCTGTGTGTGGCGGAAATGAGGAAATTAAAAAAAGCGGATATGCAAGATGAAGTTCAGCTCGTTGATATTCACGATAGTCATACCATGGCCGCTTATCCGCAGGTGCAATTCAGCGCTGCTAATCGTATTTTGCATGCCGTGGACGAACAGGGGCAATTGTACCTCGGTTTAGATGCCACAGTGCGAGTGTGGCGACAAGTCGGCAAGATGCGATGGCTGGCTGTTTTACGCTGGCCGGTCATTAAATGGTTTGCGGATATCGCTTACCGACTCTTCGCTCGTTATCGCCTCCCTGTTTCTCGGTTATTAATGCCTAGTCAGTGTGCGAATAACCAATGTCGCAATCCCAAGACATGAAACAGGCGTTGATCATCGGCGCTTCCAGCGCAATTGCGAAAGCCCTTATTGAGGAGCTTGAACAGCAACAGGTGGAGGTTACATCGGTTTCACGCAGTGGCCTTGAGCGCAGCCCGCATTACCTCGTTGATTATGATGATGAGGCTATTAATGAATGGGTGAAGGAGCTCAACGGGCAGCAATTTGACTATATCTACATCTGCAATGGCGTTTTGCATGGCCAAGGCGTGGCTCCAGAAAAATCCTTATCGGCCTTTAATGAACAGCAATTCAGTGAGGTGATAAGAGCCAACACCCTCGTTCCCATGTTGTGGCTTAAGCATACACCGGTATTGGTCCCTCGTAATGAACCGTCTGTGGTAACCATTTTTAGCGCCCGAGTTGGCAGCATTAGCGATAACCGATTGGGAGGATGGTACAGTTATCGGGCCTCCAAGGCGGCGCTGAATATGTTAGTGAAAACCGCTTCTGTGGAGGTGCGACGCACCCACAAACAAGCAAAATTCGTGTTGTTTCATCCTGGCACCACAGACACGCCACTGTCTAAACCTTTTCAAAAAAATGTTCCCGAGCACAAGTTGTTTACGCCTACTTTTGTGGCTCAGCGGCTGCGCGAGCTCACTTTGGAAACGCAGGACTTACCTGAGTGTGGCTACTTTGATTGGGACAAATCTGCTATTCAATTTTAATTATAAAGAGCGTTTTTATGCATTTTAGTAAACACGACATTGAGCAGATGCCATCGCGGTATCGCGCTCATTTTATTAACTCTTTGTCTGGTTATAAAAGTGCCAATTTAGTGGGCACAGCAGATCATCAAGGGCGGCATAACCTTGCCATTGTCAGCTCAGTGGTACACCTAGGGGCGCAGCCCCCGCTGGTGGGGATGATCATGCGCCCTGACGTGGTCGAGCGCCACACTCTGGCCAATATTCGGGAAACCGGTTGGTACACCTTGAACCAAGTTCACCAGTCCTTTTGGCAGCAGGCGCATCAAACATCGGCCAAATACCCAGCAGGTGAGAGTGAGTTCTCAGCCACTGGCCTCACTGCCGAATTTATTGGTGATTGCCCCGCGCCCAGTGTGGCCGAGAGTCAGCTTTGTTATAGCGTTAAGCTGCTAAGCGAGCAGCCAATAGAGTACAACGGTACCATCATGTTGATCGGTGAAATTGAACAGGTGGTACTTAAGCAGCCGGCCTTGTTTGAGGATGGCCATATCGACCTCAACAGCTTGCAAACGGTCGCGGTGGCGGGGTTAGATGGCTATCATGTGGGTCACGCTCTGGGGCGCTTACATTACGCCCAGCCAGACAGTGAACCGACAGTGCTTGAGGCGAAGTGTAAAGGGGATTGACAGGGCGCTTGTGTCCTGTCGATGCATCGGTACAATAGCGACTCAAAAGACAAGAGATGTAACTATGTTGCCATTACTAAAGCGCTTCGGCGCCCTTATTTTATTTACTTTGCCATGTTTGTCCCAGGCTCAATCTCAGCAGATCGACCTTGAAGCGGTGATGAAAAACATGGGCCATAGCTACAAACAAGCAATGAAGGCGCAGCAACCGACAATCATGAGTAATGCTCTGAAGGACCTGAAAGAGCGTGTACAAGAGGCCAAACGAGCACGCTTCTCAAAAGCAGCAGAGCAATCACAACAGGGGTTGGATAAGGTGCTTGAGCGTATAGCCTCGGCTGAGCAACAACTTGCTCAAGGGCAACTTGAGGCTGCCCGTGAAACCCTTAAAGACATTGATACGCTGCGTAAAAAGTATCATGAGCTGCATGAACCGCCAGGCTTCTGGGAGCTATTGTTCGGCTAACGATTAATACTCGTTTTTAAGGGCAGCGCGATGCTAAGCATTGCGCGAGGTTGGATAAAGTGAAATCTAACGGTTGCGCTGCAGTTTTGCTAAACCGAGTAAAGTCGATATCCCCTAGTCCCTTATTGTGCAACGCATTAATAAGGGGCGTAAATTGCGGATCATTGGCGGCGAATATTGGGTAATTGGCATCAGAGCCGAAGGGCTGCTCAAGTATATGGGCGTCGTAAAGAGCAATAAGCGCAGCGGCTCCTAACAGTACATGCCCGCCGACAGATACATCTGCACTGACATTGCTTGGGACCTTGTCCCAATTGATACCGCCGATAACAGGCTGCGTCTCTCCCCGAGCATTACGGGCAGCACGCACAACACCGTTGGCGATGGGGTCATTGGCCGCCCACACCATATTAATTTCTTTGAACCGGGCTAGGGCTCGGATACTTTTTCGAAACCCTTCCTCTTGAGACCAATTAGCGACATCGCTGTGTACTAATTTAATATCGCGGTGCTGGCGTAAGAAAAGTTCTAAGCCATGCTTGCGGCTGATTGCCGAGTCAGTGCTGTAATCTCCATGCAGAGCTAATAAGTTGAGGGTTGTGCCATGAGCAAAGCGCGACTTCGCTATGTGGTATAAAGCATTTGCCAACTGATAGCCTGCGTCGAAGTTATTGGGGGCAAGATAACCAATGAACCATTGTGGTTTAGTTTCTAATACCTCGTCATCTGGGGCGTTAAATATAAACAAAATAGGCTTGGTGATTTCGGGAGAGCCATTGAGCCACTGTGTTACCGCCTTCTTTTCGTCAACCACAACAAGGTAGTCGGCATCACTGCTCATTGCTTGGCGTAGCTGCGACTTCATTAAGATGTGGTTTCGGTTGGCGTAACTCACCGTCAATTCGATATTTAAATCTTCTGCGACGCTGTTCATGGCAGAGCTCACATCACGCCAAAACAACCCCGTGGCATTATTAAATTGATGACCGGGATTCACAAAGTAGACTTTTAGCGCTGGTGATGCAGTTTGCGCCTCGACTTGGGGGCTGATAAAGGTGAGGGCGATATAACAGAGCAGTGTAAACAGAAGATACTTCATTGTGACCATGCAATAGCGGAAGAGATTTAAGTGTATGCATAGGGCCACAAACAGTAAAGTTTAGACTGGTACGTAAACAGTCAATTGGCTATTTACGCACCACTTTTACATTATTTGCGCTTTTTGCCGCCTTTTCCTTGCACTGCTTTAAAGCGAGGGTTGGATTTGCAAATAACGAATACGCGGCCGCGACGTTTTACCACTTGCGTACCGGGGCGACTCTTGGCGCTTTTTAACGAGCTCAATACTTTCATTTTCTTGCTCCTAAGCCTTTAAAACGACGGTTAAACTGAGCTATACGGCCATCTTTACCTACGGCTTTTTGTTTGCCGGTGTAGAAGGGGTGAGACGCACTAGAAATATCAATAGCGACGTAAGGGTAGGAAACGCCATCAAGGGTTACGGTTCTGTCAGTGTGAATGGTTGAACCAATCACAAAGTATTGATCAGCTGATGTATCATGAAAGGCCACTTTTTGGTAGCGAGGGTGAATATTAGGTTTCATAGCAATACCTCCTTAATTATGTGATAACGTATCACTTGATTGAGGTTGTTGCAACTAATTCTCATTTGTTTGACGAGAATCTGTTTGACGTGTTTATTACAACGCGCAGGCCAGAAGCCATGCACAGTGATGTTTAGCATTGAAGAGCTGTTTTAGTAGAGGCGGGTGCGTTATTTTGCATCCTCATTAGCAAATAAACAGGGCTGAGCGCGCCAAGTTATTTAAAGGCGTACTGACCTGATGCTAATACTTGTAAGCACGTGATGTAGCACAGCCACTCTACATTTTTACTGATAAATCGTACTTCATGGTCAATTTATCCAGGTAGCGAGCACGCAAAGACTGGTCATATTCATGACTTGGCGGCTGAATCAACACTTTGGAAAACTGTTTCATAACAGGGTGTAACTGTTGACGTTGGGTTTTGTCGAGAGCGTGAACAGTAAGTCCCTCAGTAATAGTATCAATGCTATAACGCAATGCATCCATTTGCATGATTTCTTCTATTTGCCCATTACGAGTTTGTGTGCCGAATTGACCAGTGAGAAATTGCTGCCAAAGGTGGGTGAGGCGCTCGTCAAAGTCTTCGGTATAACTCTCATCAATGAATACGCCGTCTTGTTGCAAGTTTTGTAACGCCCCCTGCGCACGTTGAGCAAACAGAATAAATGCCGTGCTAGCACTTTCAATATCGGACTTTTGCAGCTGTCTGCCCCAATCTTGCATGGCTACGGGATAATACTGCCAAAATACTTGGCAGGGAAAGATCCCTTGGTAAGAGTGGCACTGAATACTGTTCTCAAGGCTATAGCTGGCCTGAGGAAATATGCGTAAGTGTTGCCAGTGTTGTAATTGTTCTTGCTCGATACCGAGCAGCTGACACAAAGACTCTTCGCGATAGTAGAACTGTTCAAGGTAGTCGAGTAGATGCATTGGTAAAACCAGTTAACTGTATATATGTACAGTTATTGTGGTTCAAATGCAATTCAGATGCAAGGCGTATAATTTGTTAGCATAAACACGTCTATCAGTCATAGACATCTGCCATTGCGGCGATGGATATGATTAAATGTTGCTATAAAAGAATAAATGAGATTATTTCTATGCGCTCAATGGAAAAAATACGCCAAGCTCGTGTGATCACGGCGATAAAGACGCCTTATACACAAACGGGTGAGGTATGCTTATCCACCTTTGATAAACTAGTTGAAAGACAAATCGCCGCTGGCGTTGATGGTATTGTGGTCGGCGGTACGACGGGTGAAGGTCAACTGATGAATTGGGAAGAGCACTTGATGCTTATTGCCCACAGTGTTTCGCAGTTTGCTGATAAGTTATTGATAGTCGGAAATACTGGCAGTAACAACACCCGCGAAGCGATTAAAGCAACCACCTATGGGTTCGCAACAGGGATGCATGCATCGTTGCAGATTAATCCTTATTATGGGCGTACCTCTGAGGCGGGGTTGAAGGAGCACTTTAACCGCCTTCTTGATATTGGCCCTGCCTTTATTTACAACGTCCCTGGGCGTACGGGTCAGGATCTGACTCCTGATATTATGACTCCGCTTGCCGAGCATAAAAACTTTGTCGGCGTCAAGGAGTGCGGTGGTAATGAACGTATTGCCGCCTACGAGCGCCAGGGCATTGCTTGCTGGTCAGGCAACGACGACGAAGCGCATGATGCAATCCATGAGTTTGACGCCCACGGTGTGATTTCAGTAACAACCAACCTGATACCTGAGTTATTTTGTGATTTGATGCGCACACCACAACCGCAGCGCAATGAGGAGCTTAAGCCGCTCATGCAGTGGCTGTTTTGCGAACCCAACCCGGTTGCTATCAATACCGCGTTGGCGATGACCGCAGCGGTTAAACCGGTGTTTAGACTTCCATATGTGCCACTGAGCGAGCAGCAGCAAGCCCAAGGTAAGGCGCTCATGGCGCAATTGCAACGCGGTGAGCTAGTTGGCGACGCGCAGCCGGAAATGATAGATAAACAAGCCGTCGTCTATATCTAAAGCAACCACGCCCAAAGTTAGAGTGCGCGTTGCGCACTCGCCATTCACTTCTTTGTCGATAACCTGCAATAGCTGGGGCACTGCTTGGACATTCCACTCCCTTAACCTGCAGTTAATTAGTGCTACATTTTTTGCTATTTAAATAACAATCCAGTACTATTTGCGCCCTTGTGGAAAACGGACTTTAGCGATGAAGTGTGCTGTTGAAAAGTTAGCGATGTATGTGCCGCCGACGGCGCAGGTCAAAGACCCAGTAATGACAGACGTTATTGCTTCTTTGGCAACAATTAACAGCGACATTGATGTCTGCTGGGTGAAGCCGATGCAGCGCCGGCGTCTGAGCTTATTTGCGAAAATGGCGCTTAGCTGTGCCAACATGGTCAATACAGATGCACACGCAATGCCTGTTGTGTTCTCCTCGCGTCACGGCGATTTACACAAAACGTCTGACTTACTCGAGCAATTAGTTGAGCAGCAGCCATTATCGCCAACTCAATTTGGTCTTTCCGTACATAATGCAGTTTCCGGTTTGTTATCAATTCTAACAAACAATACCGCTGCAGTAAGTGCGATTGCAGGTGGTCTGAGCACTTTCTCAAGTGCGCTCATCGAAGCTTACTTGCAGTTACACAGTGGTGATACTGAGCGTGTTTTACTTCTTCATGTGGATAGGGCACTCCCTGACATATACGCGCAATACGCTGACGAAGAACAGGTGGATCATTGTGTTGCCCTAGTACTGAAAAAAAATATCAATGGGCATGGCTATGACCTTCAAGAGTTGCTTGATGCTCAACCAGAACCGTCTTTATCGGCGTTACGGTTTGCGCACGCCGCAATCCACAATCAGTCGATAGATATAGGAAAGTGGCGTTGGCATTATGCTCGGTAAACTGAACTATTGTTGGCGTGTGCTAGGCACTGGTTTTTGTTTCAGTGTCTTTGGTCTTGGCGGTGTCGTGCTCAGTGTATTGGTCTTCCCGTTGCAGCGTGTGTGTTATCAAGACCCACATGTGCGTCAAGCTCGGGCTCGAAAAGTGGTGCATTATAGCTTTCGCTTCTTCGTGGCATTGATGGATACCTTGGGCGTTATTGGTTTTCACGTGTATGACAAACAGGTGCTGAAAACGCTAAAAGGGGAGTTGGTGTTGGCCAATCACCCCAGCCTAATTGACGTAGTGGTGCTGATATCTGCCATTCCCAATGCTGATTGTGTTGTTAAAGCCCACTTATTTAAAAACCCGTTTATGCGTGGCGTGATAAAAAGCACTGGCTATATAAGTAATGCCGACCCACAAGGTCTGCTCGAAGATTGTGAGCGCTCTTTAGCACAAGGTAATAATCTCATTATATTTCCGGAAGGTACGCGCTCTCACGGTGGCAGACTGAACCGTTTTAAGCGTGGAGCGGCAAATATTGCTTTACGAGCACAATGTCCGATAAGGGCGGTGTTAATTACAATGCAGCCGAGCACCTTAACCAAAGGGGTGCCTTGGTATCGAGTGGCGCCCGTGAAAGCGCACATGCATCTGCAAGTTGCCAAAGAGCAGCCGCAGCCATGGCTGCAAGATGAACAACCGGTAAGTGTGCAGTCGCGCGCGCTGACTCGGTATTTGCAAACCTATTTTCATAACCAAGTAGAAAAATTATGAATGAGTTAAAACTACAACTAAAACAACTAATTATAAACAGTTTAGACCTGGAAGATGTCAGCGTTGATGACATTGATGACAGCGAACCTTTGTTTGTTGACGGCCTTGGTCTAGATAGCATCGATGCTTTAGAACTCGGCTTGGCGATTAAAAAAGAGTTTAATGTGAAAATTGATGCCAATTCAGAGCAAACCAAAGCGCATTTTGCCTCAATTAATGCGCTCGCCGAGTTTATCGAACAATCCCGCAACAACGCCTAAGAGTGAAGAAGACATGAAAACCGCTGCTGAAATTTACGACGTATTACGTGGCATTTTAGAAAACGACTTTGAAATTGAAGCCGATGATATCTCCATGCAAGCCAGCTTGTATGAAGATCTCGATCTCGATAGCATTGATGCCGTCGACTTAGTCGTGAAGCTGCGTGAAATCACCGGTAAAAAGATCGAACCTGAAGCCTTTAAGCAGGTACGCACGGTATCGGATGTGGTTGACGAAGTACATAAACTAGTCGCTTAAGGCACCTCATGCTCAAAGCAATTATTAACACGCTGCTGTCTATTTGTTTGCTGGCTTACCCTGTATTGGTGTATCTCGGTTTATCCCAAGGATATAGTCAACAAATCATGTGGCTGTTATTGGCTTTGCTTATTATTCGTGCCGCTTTGAGCTTGCGTATTCAAGTGCTGGGTGGCTGGCTATTACCCACTTCCGTGGCAGGCGTTATTTTAGTGGCCAGTGCCTTAGTGAGCGCACAGCCTCAGCGACTGCAATGGTATCCGGTGATTGTTAATCTTGTTATGGCGGCAGCGTTCGCTTATACACTGGTGCATAAACCCAGCATGATAGAGCGCTTTGCAAGACTGCGCGAGCCACAATTAAGCGACCAAGGCGTGCGTTATACCTATCGAGTGACGCAAATATGGTCCGTTTTCTTTGTGCTCAATGCGGCTCTTGCTGCCTACACCGTGCTACTAGAAGATATGGTGCTTTGGACTGTGTACAATGGCTTAGTCGCCTATATAGCGATGGGCATTTTGGGTGGCGGTGAGTTTGCTTATAGAATGTGGTTAAAGAGCAATGGACAGCTTAAATAAATTAATCGACCTATTGGCGCCAAATTGTGCCAGTGACGAGAACGCCTTCATCGCTGCTGATACACTGATTAAGCGTATCAATGCGTTTAGCGCACATTATAAAAAGCTAGATATGAGTACAGCGGTGGTGCTGTATCACAGCGACAGCGTTGAATTCTTTATCCGCCTCATGGCGTTAGCACAAACCCCCATAGACATTATCTTACCGCCTAATGCGCAACCGCAGACCCTGGTGAGAATGCGTGAGTTAAGCGCATTTTTTTGCGGCGAACACAGTGCAGCCTCTGAAGGCGGGTTTAGCTATATCGATGAGGCGCTCGACGATACGTCCAGCTCATCATTGGCCGAACAGCGCAATGACAATATCTATTGGCCGAATGATAAAATAAGCGGTCGGTTGATCTTCTTTACCTCAGGAAGCAGCGGCCCCGCGAAAGCCATATACAAAACCTGGACAGCGATAAATCGCGAGCTCAACACACTCGAGCAAACCTTTATGGCTCGCCTTGCTGCTGACTCACCACGGTTTGTGGCTATGGTTTCCCATCAGCATATTTACGGTCTACTTTTTAAAGTATTGTGGCCCGCCCGTTTCGGCCATTGCTGGCACGGACCAATGTTCCACTATCCTGAGCACCTAGCGCAGTATATTGATTCTCAAGCGCCTAACAACTGGGTGCTGATTGCCTCCCCAGCGCAGTATTCGCGGTTAGTGCAAGATAATGTCCTCGGTGGCAAGCGCAGCAATCTCGCACTGCTATTTTCTTCCGGTGGACCGCTAGAGGACAGCGATGCAACACAATTGTATCAGCAGTTCGAGCGCGCCATAATCCAAGTGTATGGCAGCACAGAAACCGGTGGCATTGCTTATCGCCAAGTCAGCACCAGCTGCGCTGTACCTTGGCAGCCGTTCCCAGGTGTTACCTTGGTGCGTCACAACGGACAATTAACACTAAAATCGCCATTGTTAGACGAGCCAATGCGCTTAGATGACAAAGTTCAGCTGTTAAGCAACGGCGAGTTTATGCTTTTAGGGCGCGCCGACCGCACTGTTAAAGTGGCGGAAAAGCGGGTGAACTTGGTGGGTATGGAGGCCCGGCTAATAGCTCACCCCTGGGTCAAGCATGCGGCCATTATGCAGCTAAGTACGGGCCGCCTTGGCGCGCTTGTGGTGCTCACTCGCGAGGGCCTACATCAGTTCGAACAATGTCCGCGTAAACATATTAGCCAAACCCTAAAAGTGCACCTTGGTCAAGAATTTGAAGCGGTCTGTTTGCCGCGTAAATGGCGCTATCTACAAAGCTTACCTTACAACTCACAAGGCAAATTAGTGCCCAGTGAACTGGAGTCGTATTTTGACTGATTTTAAAGTCACTCACCCCGATATTGTTGGCGTTGATGAGCAAGCGGATGAGGTATTGCTAACCTTATCGCTTGCGCCCCAGCTTGATTACTTTAAGGGCCACTTTCCCGATGCGCCGATTTTGGCCGGGGTGGTGCAACTGGATTGGGCCATCCACTATGGACGCAAATATTTTGGCTACCAAAATGCGGTTGAAAATGTCGAAGTCCTCAAGTTTCAGGTGGTCATGACCCCAGGGCTGGAAGTGACCTTAGCGCTTGAGAAAAAAAGCGAGCATAAGTTCACTTTTCGGTATTATTCGCACAAAGGCCAGCATGCCAGCGGTCGTATTGTGTTTGCGAGTGACGCATGAAACTGTGCATTGTGATCCCCAACTATAACCATACGCAGGTGATTGCCGATGTCATTGCTGAACTTGCGCCTATGGGCCTAGATATTGTGATGGTGGATGATGGCAGTGCAGTTTCAGCACAGCGTTATTTGCAGCAGTTAAGCGAGCGTTTTGATTGTTTACATTTACTTAGGCACCAGGTTAATGGTGGCAAAGGCGCGGCGGTGCAAACTGGGCTGCGCTGGGCCTATGCTCAAGGGTACACTCATGCCTTGCAAGTAGACGCCGATGGTCAACATTGTTTGGCTGATATGCAAAAGCTTATCGCTAAAGCCAAGGCTCACCCCCATTGCCTTATCAGCGGTCGTCCGGTGTATGATGAGTCGGTGCCCAAGCATCGCTATTTAAGTCGCTATATCACCCACTTTTGGGTGTGGGTGGAAACACTAAGCCTGTCGATTAAAGACTCCATGTGTGGCTTTCGTGTTTATCCACTGGCCCCGTGTATCGCCTTGTTTGATAGCCGTGCCTTGGGGACGCGTATGGACTTTGATATTGAGGTCATGGTGCGTCTGTATTGGCGAGGTGTTCCTTCGCTGTTTATCGATACCCAGGTGATCTATCCAGAGCAGGGCGTGTCACACTTTCAGCCGTTGCACGATAATCTCAAAATTAGCTGGCTGCATACGCGATTATTTTTCGCCATGCTGCCTCGGCTACCTAAGTTATTGCTGCGCAAACCCAGGGTAGACTCATGAGCCATACACATTGGTCGAAAATGCAGGAACGCGGCAGTTACTGGGGCATGCAGTTTTTATTGGCGGTCTATAAGCTCTTTGGTCGCAAGGTGCTGTGGGTGTTTCTTTTTCCTGTGGTGTTTTACTTTTACCTTACCGGGGGCAAGGCGCGCGCAGCCGCAAAGCAGTACTGGCAGAATTTACATGATTACAACAGCACTCAGCCACCGTGGCGTTTTAGCACCGGGCTGAAACATTTTTGTACCTTTGCCGATAGTGCCTTTGATAAAATAGATGCTTGGCTGGGTCGCATTAGCCCAGCGCAAATCAATTACCGTAATCAGCATTTGTTTGATGATTTAGTGGCGCATAAGCAAGGGGCTATTTTTATTGGCTCCCACCTGGGAAACTTGGAGGTGTGCCGGGCGTTAGGTATGCGCCATAGTCACTGCGTAATCAATGTGTTGGTGTTTACCCATCATGCAGTGGAGTTTAACCGCACCTTGCAACGCATTAACCCCAATGTCTCAGTTAACCTTATCCAGGTAAGTGAACTCGGCCCGGACTTGGCAATTTTACTGAAAACCAAGGTTGAGCAGGGGGAGTTTGTGGTTATCGTCGGTGATCGAACCAGCACCACGGCAATCGGGCGCGTACAATACTGCCCATTTTTAGGCCGCTCCGCGCCGTTCGCGCAAGGGCCTTTTATTTTAGCTGCGCTACTGGAGTGCCCCATTTATTGGCTATTTTGCATGCGCAACGGACGCAGCTTTGATGTGCACTTTAACAAATACAGCGACGGCTTGTCGTTACCGCGCAAGAGCAGGCAACAGGCGCTGGAGAAAATAATCCAAGATTACGTGCAGGAGCTAGAGACTGTTGTGCAGCAGTACCCTTACCAATGGTTTAATTTTTTTGATTTTTGGCAGCGTGATGAGCACAGCGCGCGCCACAAGGAGAGCTAATTCGTGTCTAGCCGTCAAACGATTCATTTCGGCGAAAAGCCGTTGCGCATTGAAGATATTGTCGCCTTTGCCCATGCTTCAGTGAATGCAGAGATAAGCACCTCAGCGCATCTGCAGCGCAAGATTGATGCAGGGGTTGCGTTTTTAGATCAACTCTTAGAAAAAGAGGGCGTCATTTACGGGGTGACCACAGGCTATGGCGACTCGGTGACTGTAGATATTCCTCTTGATTTGGTCAAAGAGCTGCCGCTGCATTTAACCCGCTTTCATGGCTGCGGCTTAGGCGCACACTTCAGTGCTGCGCAAACGCGGGCGATTCTCGCGACCCGTTTAGCATCACTGACGCAAGGCTACTCAGGTGTTAGCTGGGAGCTGTTGCACTTACTGCGCGATATGATTAACCACGACATTTTACCGCTTATCCCGCAAGAGGGGTCGGTGGGGGCCAGTGGCGATTTAACGCCTTTGTCTTACGTGGCCGGTGCTTTAGTTGGTGAGCGTGAGGTACGCTTTAACGAGCAAGTGATGAGCGCCCAAGAGGCATTTGCACAAAGCGGCTTAACGGCGATTACGCTACGTCCTAAAGAAGGCTTAGCGATGATGAATGGCACAGCGGTGATGACCGCAGTGGCCTGCCTTGCCTTTGAGCGTGCCAGTTATGCCGTAAAGTTAGCCACTCGTATCACCGCCTTGAGCTCTATCGCCCTCAAAGGCAATAGCCATCACTTTGATGAGATTCTGTTCTCGGTGAAACCGCACAGCGGCCAACAGCAAGTGGCAAAGTGGATCCGAGACGACCTTAACCACTATAGCCACCCCCGCAATGCCGACCGCTTGCAAGATAGATACTCTATTCGCTGCGCACCGCATATTATTGGCGTATTGGCCGATAGCTTGCCGTGGTTCCGACAATTTATTGAAAATGAGCTGAACTCCGCGAACGATAACCCCATTATCGATGGTGAAGGGGAGCATGTGCTGCACGGCGGGCATTTCTATGGCGGCCATATCGCCATGGCCATGGACAGCATGAAAAATGCGGTGGCTAATTTAGCCGATCTTGCCGACCGGCAAATAGCGTCCTTGGTGGACACCCGTTATAACAACGGCTTGCCCAGTAACCTGAGTGATGCCCAACAGCAGCGCCGCTATATTAACCACGGCTTTAAAGCGGTGCAGATCGGCGCATCGGCGTTTACCGCCGAGGCGTTGAAGTTAACCATGCCGGCAAGTGTTTTTTCCCGCTCCACCGAATGTCACAATCAGGATAAGGTGAGTATGGGCACCATCGCCGCTAGAGATTGTCTGCGGGTGTTGGAGTTGACCGAGCAAGTATTAGCATGCACGCTGTTGGCGGCCGTGCAAGGTCTGCGGCTGCGTATTCAGCGCGGCGAGTTGCAACAAAGTGCGCTCAGCGAAGACATAACGAGCATGTATCAAGACATCAGTGGTTATTTTGCTAATCTCGAAGAAGACCGGCCACTGGAGAGCACCCTGCGGCAAACCGTCGAGTACATTCAAAACCAGCGTTGGACCCTTTATGAATAAAAAAAATACGCTATTGAGCGCAGCCGTTGATATTGAGATCCCATTTCACGATTGCGACCCAATGCAAATTGTTTGGCATGGTAATTATGCCCGCTACCTTGAGGTCGCGCGTTGTGAGTTGTTGCGCAAGTTCGATTACGACTATTTGCAAATGCGCGATTCTGGTTATGATTGGCCTATTGTCGATATGCGTATTAAGTACGTAGGCTCGGCCTCTTTTACGCAGCGCATTCGTGTCGAGGCTTACCTAAAAGAATATGAAACACGGCTGAAGATTGACTACGTGATCTTCGACAGTGCCTCGAATAAGCGCCTCACGAAGGCCTATACCGTGCAAGTGGCGGTCGATAGAGCCACCCAAGAGATGCAATTTGTGTCACCACGCATTATCAGTGACAAGCTAGCGCAGGTGTTATCGTGAGTAAGTGGCTCTCGGTGTTGATGATGCTGTGCTCCTTTATGGCTGTGGCGCAGCAAGGGCAGTTTGAGCAACATAAGCACTTCGCTGGCTTTGATAACGCTTTTGTCAGCACCGGCAGTTATCGTCTCACGGCGCAGCAACTTTGGTGGCACACCCAAACGCCGATAGAAAATGAACTGCGTATCAATAGTGAGGGGGTGTTCGAGCGCCAAGATGAAGATCAATTTGTTAAACAGGCGCAAAGTGGTGCTTATAGCTCTTTATTACAGGCACTATTACAGCAGGACCCGCAGCAACTGGCGCAGTTTTTTATTAGTGAGCCTGCGCCCCGGCCCGAGCGGATTGCCGCCAAGCCTTGGTCATGCCTTAAACTGTTGGCGCAGAGCCAAGAGTTAAAAAGCCTGTTCACGCATCTTATCAGCTGCCAAGACAACCAACAGCAGGTGCGTTTTATTGGCTTGTATGAGCGAAAAGGCACTCGCACTGAAATCATCCTTACCCCTAATGGAGCGACGCAGTGAGCAGCTGGGCAAGGTCTGTAGGCATCATACTTTGGCCCACCTTCCTGCTGCTTTGCACAGTAGCGGTGTGGACACTGAAAGAAGTGCGTATCAGTGCTGATATGGTGGCCTTATTGGAGCGCCAGCCCACCCAAGCCCTCGATGCGCAGTTTTATAGCGCGCAACAGCAGCTATCAAGTACGGCGCAAAACCAGTTGGTGTTTTCCTTCAGTGGCAAAACGGCGGTCAATGCTTATCATGAGCTGGCGCAGCAACTGCAACAACACCCGTCGCTTAAGGTTAAGGTGCAACCGACACTTAAGCGTATCACCGAGTTCTACCAGCCTTATCGTGGCGCGCTCATGAGCGAGGGCTATCAACAAGCGCTGCGCTCACCCACGGCCTTTAGTCACTATGCTCAGCGGCAATTATCGCAAACTGCCTCACCTTGGTTATCAAGCAGTATCAGTGACGACCCATCCTTAGCAACCTTTAGCTTTTTAGACACCTTTGCAACAGGTCAGCAATTAGGGCTCGTCGATGGTAAGTTACAATGGCGTCAAGGAGATAAGCCTCCCGTTTGGCTGCTGGTCAGTGAGGTGACGACGACAGCAACAATATGGCAAAACAATGCCCTGGCAGCGGAGCTTGTCAGCGCGGTTCGTACGCTTCGCCAAGGCCACCCAGAAACCGAGATTGAATACTCTGGAGTGCTATTTCATAACAGTGAAAACGCCGAGCAAGCGCAATGGGAGATGAATCGCTTTGGCTTGGCGAGCCTGGTGTTACTCGCTGTTTTTGTATTGCTCGCCATACGCGGCGTTTGGCCACTGTGGGTGAGTTTATTAACCGTAAGCAGTGCAGTGCTCGCAGGCGCGCTAGCGCTTTTATTGCTGCGCCAACAACTGCATGTATTGAGTTTAGTGTTCGCCACGACGTTAATTGGTGTCGCCATCGATTACGCGCTGCATGCGCTGAGCGACAGAGCCAAAAAAAGCAATAGCTACAGCGTAGCACTGAAACGCGGGTTATTGCTGGCTCTTGGCTCGACAGCACTCGGCTACGCCTGCTTTTTCACCGCGCCGATGAGCTTATTGCAAGATGTCGCTATTTTTATTGTTGCTGGATTGTGCGGCGCTTGGTTTTTCGTGCGCTTTGTGGTGATCCGCGCCCAGCGACCTACGCAATTACGCCCCTTGGCACTGAGTACTGCTGATTGCGCATTAACCTTGTTTGCTCGACTGCGCCGGCGCAAAGGTGCCATCGTTTTGACTCTTGCGGGCGTGAGTGGCCTGTTGCTGAGTGTGCAATGGCCACAAGTCAACGATTCTATCGCCAGCTTTAATGCAAGCTCAGCGCAGCTTATGCAAGCGCAAAAGCGCCATCACTTGTACTTAAATGGTGATGGGCCAACGTTTCAGGTGCTAGTGCGAGGCGAAAGCATCGAGCAGTTATTAATAAACGAAGAGCGCGTGCGCAGTTTTGTGCAACTGCATCAAGGGCGATTTCAGGGTCTCAGCGTGGCCCTGCCTAGCCAGCAAAGCCAACAACAGGCTTTAACTCTTTATCGCCAGGCGCAGCAGCAGGGCCGGTTTAGCTTTTTGGCGCAATTACGCGGCGCTGCGTTACCAGCGGATGCCAATACCCTGTTGAGCTATGAGCAGTTTGCTCAAGGGCCATTGGCCTATGTATTTCTTGCGCCTATCAAACAAGGCCCATATTTTTATTCATTGAGCACCGTCAGCGCGCTTGAACATGCCTCGCTGAGCGGTTATCTGGCAGAGTTTGAAGATATGCAGTTGGTGGATGTGCCCGGCCAGCTGAGCGCCATGTTAGCGCACTTTCATCACAGTATTCATTGGACTTTAGCGCTCGCAGTCCTGGCCATAGCCATTGTATTTATAGCGTTTTTTGGCCTGCGCAAAGGGGCTGCCATGGTTGCTTGGTTGGCGCTCAGCGCGTTGCTGGTGGTAACCCTTATTGCGGTCGTTATGCCCCTGTCGGTATTTCATACCTTGGGGCTTATCCTAGTGTTAGCGTTAGCTGTTGATTATTTTATTTTTTATCAGCAATCAGGGCGCCAGCCGACCACCTTTGTTGCCATTAGCCTGTCAGCGTTGTCGTCCTTGGCGGTATTCGCGATGTTAGTGTTTTCGAATACCCCCGCTATCAGCCAATTTGGTGCTGCCGTGCTGATCGGGCTTATTGTTGTTTACTGGGTAGCGCCACTAAGTATTGAGAATAAAAATGATAAATCAGACTGAACAGACGGACGTTGTGGTCATCGGTGCTGGTCCCTCTGGGGCGTTAGTCAGTGCCTTATTGCGCCAGCGTGGTTGGCACGTGGTGGTGCTTGAAGGTCAGCATTTTCCGCGCTTTTCCATTGGCGAGAGCCTACTGCCGCAATGCATGGCCTACCTTAGCGAAGCCGGCATGGACGAGGTCGTGGACAAGCATGCCGAAGAGCTGGGTTTTCAGTTTAAAAATGGCGCCGCGTTTCATTATCAAGGAGCTGATACCGCTATCGACTTTACCGACAAGTTCTCTGCAGGGCGTGGCACTACTTATCAAGTCAAACGTGCAGCGTTTGACAAGTTGCTCGCCGATACCGCCCAGGCCCAGGGGGTGGAGATTCGCTACGGCCATCGAGTTGAAGCGCTGCAAGAACATGATGAGCATATCGAACTGTCCGTGGCCAGCGAACAGCAACGCTATCGGCTGCAAGCGCGATTTGTGCTCGACGCCAGTGGTTTTGGCCGGGTGTTGCCGCGCTTACTTGACCTAGAGCGCCGCTCTAGTTTGCCCACAAGAACGGCCTATTTCTGTCATATCAACGACCATATCAGCGCCGCAAATTTTGATAGAAACAAGATCTTAATTTCCGTGCACCCGCAGCATCGCGACATCTGGTATTGGCTTATCCCTTTTGCCGATGGTAGCGCCAGCTTAGGAGTGGTGGGTGAGCCCGAGTACTTTGATGAGGCCCTCAGTGGGCAACAAAACTTATGGCGCCTGGTAGGCCAGGAGCCGAATCTAGCAGCGTTGCTTGATTCGGCGCAGGCAATCACTGATACCCAGCGCTTAGGCGGCTATTCTGCGGATGTCAATCGCTTGTATGGCAAGCGCTATGCGTTATTGGGGAATGCTGGGGAGTTTCTTGATCCGGTGTTTTCATCCGGGGTGACGATTGCGTTGAAATCGGCGTCATTGGCAGCGCCGGTTGTCGATGGCTTTTTGCGTGGCGAAAAAGTGGATTTTGACAAAGATTTCGCCCAACCACTTAAACAAGGGGTAGAGTGCTTTAAAACCTTTGTCCTCGCTTGGTACGATGGCCGCTTTCAGGATGTTATTTTTTACCCACAGCAGCGCAGTGATGTGCGGCGTATGATCAGCGCCATTTTGGCAGGCTATGCATGGGATGAAAGTAATCCCTATGTGGCACAAAGTGAGCGTCGTCTTGATGTGCTAGCGACCCTGTGTAACATGGAAGCTCAATAATGCGGGCTGTATGGATAATTATTGTCACCGTGTTATCGGCTTGTACTACGGTGCCAGAGCGCAACGCCAACAGCGTTGACTTGGCCGCTGGGGTGAGCTTCGATATGGGTGTTGCCCCGCCGTCATTACATCAGCAACAGTGGCAAAAAAAGCTGACTTTTTCTCGGGCTGATCGCAGTGCTACACTACTGAGCCAACTGGCCGTCAATCAAAATGGTGAGCTGCGCTTAGTGTTAACCTCGGGGGCAGGTATCCCGCTGTTGTCCATGGCCTATAGTGATGATGAGAAAATCAGCGTGAGCACTCAGCTAGCCACGCTGCCGATTGACCCAGAGTACATTTTGGCCGATGTACAGTTGGTGCATTGGCCGATGCAGCAACTCAAGGGGCAGTTAAGGGGGGCGCAAATACAGGAATTCCAGCGCGGCGCGACCCGAGTGAGGGAAATTAAACGTGCACACACGCTATTACTGCGCATAGAGTACCAAGGCGCCACAACAACGTTAACTAATTATATGCACCAATACCAAATTATATTTACCGAGGTGGGGTTATGAACGCCTGGTTAAACGACCTCGCGCTTGTCAGCGCATTAGGAGCGGATACCAGCGCCCATCTCGATGCCCTGAGCGGCGAACAGCGCAGCGGTTTGGCTCAAGTCGCTGGGCTAGATAATGAGGGCATGACCCCCTATTTAGGTCAGGTCGCTAATTTGCCCCTTGATAGCACCGGGCGCAATAACGCCATGATTGACCTTGCTTTGGCGCAATTAACTAATACCTTAGATAAGCTGCGCAGCCGCGTAGCAGCGCATCGTATTGCCGTAATCATCGGCACCAGCACCGCTGATATTTATGATGGTGAGCGTGCTCGAGCACAGCAAGCCCGCCATGGTAGTTGGCCGAAGCATTATCACTACCACCAGCAATCATTGGATGCCCCCGCGCAGTATATTCGCAACAAGCTTGCCTTACAGGGGCCATGCTACAGTATTTCTACCGCCTGTAGTTCTAGCAGTAAAGCACTGAGCAGCGCCAAAGCAATGTTACAAGCAGGGCTGGCCGATGCGGTCATTTGTGGCGGCGCAGACAGTTTATGCCAATTGACCGTCAATGGCTTTAAAGCACTGGCATCGACCAGCGCCGGGATTTGCCAGCCTTTTGCTCAGCAGCGTGATGGCATTAATATTGGCGAAGGTGTGGGCTTATTCATTATGACTCGCTCAGCGGATTTTGGCTCAGCGCGCTGTGCGTTATTAGGCTGTGGCAGTAGCTCCGATGCGTACCATATGTCTGCACCCGAGCCGCAAGGCAAAGGTGCCATAGCGGCAATGCACCAGGCGCTGGCCGAGGCGGCTTTGACAGCCACAGATATTGATTACATCAACGCCCACGGTACTGCAACGGTAAAAAATGATGCCATGGAAGCACGGGCCATTGCCGATGTCATCGGCGCGCAAACGCCGGTGAGCTCCTCGAAGCATCTTACCGGCCATACCTTGGGTGCTGCCGGCGCAATAGAGGCTGGATTATGTTGGCTGCTGATAGAGCAGCAACGTTTAGGGAAGACCCTAACGCTGCCATATCATAGCGGCTATGCCCTTGATGCCTCCTTGGCGACGATTAATCTTGTACAACAACCCACCCGGGAACGGCCGAAAACATGTATGAGTAACTCTTTTGCTTTTGGCGGCAATAACGCCAGTATCATTATTGGAGAAATAGCGTGACCAACAACCATCGACCTATAAGCGAATTGCTGGCGCATCGCCCTCCCATGGTGTTGATTGATGAGCTGATTTCGTTTGATAGTGACAGCGCCCATTGCCAAGTGACCATTACCCCAGACAGTGCTTTTTACCAGCGTGATATCAATGGGGTGCAAAGTTATATCGGCAGCGAATATATGGCGCAGAGTATCGCCGCCTACGCTGGAGCTCACGATTGTCAGCACCAGCGTGGTGTTAAAATTGGCTTCTTATTAGGCAGTCGAAAAATTCGCTGTTTAAAGCCTGTCTTTAAGCTTGGCAGCACACTGGATATTTATGTCACGCAAGTGGTGCAGGACGAGTCCGGGCTCAGTGTTTTCGACTGCGCCATTGAATGCGATAACGAGCGTTATCTCGAAGCCAAAATTAATGTATTTCAGCCTGCCGACCCGATGAAGTTTATTAAGGAAAACCAATGAGTAGAGCGATTTTAGTCACCGGTTCAAGCCGAGGTATAGGCAAGGCCATCGCGCTGGCCCTTGCCGAGCAAGGGTTTGACATCATCTTGCATTGTCGCACCCAGCGTGAGCAAGCTCAAAAAGTCAGTGAGCAAATCCAAGCTATGGGCCGCAGTGCGCGAGTCCTGTGCTTTGATGTCACTGATAGAGACTCAGCACGCCAAAGCATAGAGCAAGATATTGCCGAACATGGTGCTTATTACGGTGTGGTGTGTAACGCTGGAGTCACGCGCGACACCGCCTTTCCGGCGATGACCGACGATGAATGGGACACGGTTATTAGCACTGGCTTAGATGGTTTTTATAATGTTGTCCGCCCGGCGGTCATGCCAATGGTCAGTGCCCGTCAGGGTGGACGTATTATTACGCTGGCTTCGGTATCGGGCATTGCTGGCAATCGCGGCCAAGTGAATTACAGTGCCGCCAAAGCAGGGATCATCGGTGCTACAAAAGCATTAGCGCTGGAATTGGCAAAACGTAAAATCACCGTCAACTGTGTCGCTCCCGGGTTGATCGCCACGGAAATGACCGAGCAGCTCGATACCAAGGAGCTATTAAAACATGTGCCGATGCGGCGTATGGGCAATGTTGAAGAGGTCGCGGCAACGGTGTCATTTTTAGCCTCTGATCCGGCGGCGTACATTACCCGCCAAGTTATTTCAGTCAATGGTGGGTTAGTGTAATGAAACGGGTTGTGGTTACAGGGATGTCTTGTATTACGGCACTAGGGGATGACTGGCCGAGCCTGCGCAGTGCGCTAGAGAAGGGCGACAACGCCGTTAAAGTGATGGAGCAATGGCAAGATGTAGCTGATTTGAATACCAAATTAGCGGCGCCGGTGACGCACTTTCAGCGCCCTAGCCACTATAAACGTAAGATGGTGCGCTCTATGGGCCGTGTTGCCCTAATGGCCACGGTGGCCACCGAGCGGGCATTGGCGCAATCAGGCTTGCTTGAGCACCCGGCGCTTACCAATGGCGATACTGGCATTGCTTATGGTTCGTCAACTGGCTCAACGCCGCCGCTTATTGCCTTCGCTGATATGATGAAGTCGGGGCAGATGAGTGGCGTGACGGCAACTAGCTATATTCAGATGATGGCCCATACGGCGCCCGTTAATATTGGCGTGTTCTTTGGTATCAAAGGCCGGGTGATCACCACCAGCTCCGCCTGTACCTCGGGCTCACAGGGCATTGGCTATGCCTATGAGGCCATTAAGTTCGGTCGACAAAAAGCCATGGTTGCCGGTGGCGCCGAAGAGCTCTGTGTGACCGAAGCCGCCGTATTCGATACCTTATACGCCACCAGTTGTCGTAATGACGCACCTAAGCATACGCCTCGGCCGTTTGATAAAGACCGCGATGGGCTAGTGATAGGTGAGGGTGCGGGAACACTGATTTTAGAAGAGTACGAGCACGCCAAAGCACGTGGTGCGACGATTTATGCGGAAATCGTCGGTTTTGGTTGTAATTCCGATGGTGAGCATGTGACCCAGCCGACCAGCGATACCATGCAAACGGCAATTACTATGGCCCTTGATGATGCCCAGCTTAATGGCGAACAAATAGGCTATGTTAACGCTCACGGCACATCCACCGATCGCGGTGACATTGCCGAATCTCATGCCACCTTTAATGCCCTTGGCCGTAAGCCCATTAGCTCGCTCAAAAGCTACCTGGGTCACACGTTAGGCGCGTGTGGAGCCATCGAGGCGTGGGCCAGTATCGAAATGATGCGTGAGGGGTGGTTTGCGCCTACCGTTAACCTTGAGAGTGTTGACCCACAGTGTGCACAGCTGGATTATCTGCGCCAGCCAACCAAATTACAGTGTGACTATGTCATGAGTAATAACTTTGCGTTTGGTGGCATTAACACATCCCTGATTTTTAAGCGCATGCCATGAGCCTGATAACGCGGTGCTTTGCGTTTATTTTAGCGCTGTACAGCGCTTCGAGTGTTAGTGCAGAGCTTGAGCTTGGGGCGGGGGTATTTCATGCTGATATTCCGCTTTATATCGGTGCCCGTGAGTCAAAAAGCTACACGTTGCCAGTGCCTTATGTGCGCTATCGCTCTGAACGCTTAAACCTTGATAGGCGCAGCGCCACCGGTTACTTATGGCAGCATAATAACTGGCATTTGGATATCTCTGCCACCGCTGGAATTGCAGTAGACAGCGGTGAGAGTAAAGCCCGCGATGGCATGGATGATTTGGACTGGGTGTTCGAGTTGGGCCCAGCATTGGATTATTATGTCGTCGGCCACTATAACCAACCTAGTTACTTTAAGCTTGGCGTGTTTACTCGTAAGGCACTGGCGACGGATTTCACCCGCATTGATGATATTGGCTTTAAGGCAGGACCTTATGTCCAGTGGCGGCAGCGGTTGTGGCAACAAGGAGCGCAAAGCATCACGTTAACCAGCCGTTTCGCAATTAATTATGCCAGTTCACAATACGCCGACTACTTTTATGCAGTGCCAACGGCGGCCGCTAATTCACTGCGCAGCGAATACACTAGTGGTAACGGATATGGCGGTGAAGAAGTGTCTATGGGGCTAAGTTATGACTCAAAGCGCTGGTGGTTTGGCGGGTTTGTAAAGTATTATCGCATCAAGGATGCGAAGTGGCGTGATAGCCCACTGGTGGAGCGTAACCACAGTGTTGCCTTTGGCTTTGGGTTGGCATGGAAGTTCTATAACAACAGAGGATAAGAAATGAAAAAATATTTATTAATGGCAGCGCTTGTGGCCGCAACATCGCACAGTGTGGCGGCTCGAGATGATATCGGCAAGTACTCTATTGCCGACTTGTTAGCGACCACGAAAGCCAAGGATGCGCTATTGGATGTGCCCCTTTACTTTGCCGATCAACCACACAGCGCGGCGAAAGAGACCTTCGGTGAGGTTATGACCAATAAGAAAACCAATGCCTTTAATAAATCAGACAAAGAAGCCTGTGAGTGGGTGATGCTCAGTGCGCTTAAAGCATTGCAAGAGCGCGCTCAGCGCGAAGGCATGAATGCCGTCGTGGGTATTGAGTCGTACTATAAAAAACGTGAATTTAAAAGCAGTGAACAATTTGAGTGTGGGGCTGGCTTTTTAATGGCCGGTGTGGCTCTTAAGGGCACGTTAGTTAAGCTATAAAACCGCACACGGCAGCCCACGCGCTATAAATGAAAAAAGGTACAAAGTTCACCGCACAGGGGTGGTAATTTGTTTTTTGTTTGTTAACATAAAGTAAAATTACCACGCAGACAGTGGTGTAGTACCAATAAGGACGTTTATGGCGCGCTTCGTGTTATTATTGGCTGCGTGTTGCAGCCTTTTCAGCGCAACGGTTGTTGCATACCCTCCAGCAAAACAATTTGCACTGGCACACCTGCAAGAGCAAGTAAAACTCGATGGCAATCTTGACGAGCATGTGTGGAAAAATGCCACGCAAATCGCTGTTAACACTCAGAATGAGCCCCTTGAGCGCGCTGCCTCCCCAGTCAATACAACCGCCTATTTATTCGATGATGGTCAATTCCTATATTTAGGCATCGATGCCAAGGACCCTAACCCTGAGGCCATTCGTGGAGCCTTGCGAGACCGTGATGAGTTATGGCAGGACGACAACGTCGGTATCATCATCGATAGCCTAAATGATGAGCGCAATGCCTTTGAGTTTTTCGTTAATGCTTATGGTGCTCAAGGCGATATTCTCGCAACCGACTTTGATACCTGGGTTGAAGACCCCAGTTGGGATGCCATTTGGTACAGCGCCGCGCAAATTCATAGCGATGGATATGTGGTAGAAATGAAAATACCCCTGACGGTATTAAACCTGCCAAAAACAAATGAACCCATTACCTGGGGCATTTCCATTGCACGTAATTACCCACGGGACGTGTTCTATCGCTTGTCTAATGTCGGCTTTGATCTTGATATAAAATGCAGTTTTTGCCAATTTGATAAAATTACCGGGCTTGCCAATCGCACTGAGCATCGTGATGTGTTATTTACGCCGCATATCAGTGCTAGCCGCCATGATAGTAAAGAGCACGTTCCCGGTGATTGGCAAAATAGCGATGTTGATGTTGAAGTGGGCGCCGATTTACGCTGGCGTATCAATGATGAAACCTTGCTTAATGCCACGGTTAACCCGGACTTTTCGCAGGTAGAAGCTGACGCTGTGCAGCTCGATGTAAACACCAACTTTTCGTTGTATTACGCCGAAAAAAGACCGTTTTTCTTAGATGGCTCCTCGTATTTTCGCACCAACCAGCAAGAGCTATTTTACAGCCGCACCATCGCCGAGCCGGATTATGGTGTGAAAGTCACCGGCAAGCAGGGCGCGCATACCTATGCCACGTTAGTCGCCGATGATGCCAACCCCTCTGTTTTATTGCCAGGTAATCAAGGCTCATCACTGGCGCAACTGCAAGATGATGTCACCAATGCGGTGGCGCGTTACCGTTATGACTGGGGACAGCGCAGTGGCGTAGGGATGACGCTTACGCAGCGCCAAGGGGGAGATTATCATAATACCGTCGCAGCCCTCGATGGCACCTATGCCCTTAATGCCAGCGACTCCTTTAACTACGGACTGTCTTATGCTGACACCGATAATAGCGCGCTGTTTGTCGAAAATTGGGACGTTGCTGCTAATCAGTCCGGCAAGGCAATTAGTTTGGCGCTTGAGCGCACGAAGCGTGATTACAACTTGCGTGGCGAGTACCAACAGATTGATGAAGACTATCGCGCCGATATGGGCTATCAGCCTAAAGCTGACTTTCGCGAGTACGTGCTCGGTGGCGGGCAAACCTGGTACGGTGACGATGGCGCCCGCATCACTAAGTGGCAATATGATTTAGAGTGGGACAAAAGCTTTGATTTAGATGGCGATTTACTTGAGCAAGAATTTGAAGGCTATTTATATGCTGAAGGGCCCTTGGTCTCTACTTACGAGCTTGGTATGTGGCATAGCGAAGAGCTTTATTACGGCGAATACTTTATCCAAAATAATGGCTATGTGCAGTTCTCTATTCGCCCGCATCAAGATTTAACCTATGTGCTTTATGCCGATTACGGTTCACGTATCGACTACAGCAATGCTCGCCTTGGTGAGGGAGCCGATATTGAAAACTCCCTGAGCTGGGATGTGAACCAACATTTGCAGCTTAAGGTGAATTACAATTACAGTGAGCTCGATGTTAATGAGCAATCCGTTTATCGTGCCCAGCAGTGGGACTTGCGACTTTACTATAAATTCAATATTCGCAGCATGCTTAAGGTCATCTGGCAGTTTGAAGATATAGACCGCAACCAGCAAGCCTACCTTTATTCGCAAGTGCATAAGCGCAATCGCGATTTTGGCTCGCAGGTGGTGTATTCCTACAAAATGAATCCGCAGTCGGTATTCTATCTCGGCTATTCCGACAGCGGCTATCAAGATGACTCACTGGATGAGCTGCAACGCACTGAGCGTACATTTTTTACTAAAATCAGCTACGCTTGGCAGCTTTAGCTTTGTTGTTGCGGTGATAGTGCTAGATGAACATCATCACCGCGCCGCTTCGCGACTTCATTGACACGTTCAAGCATCTCATTAATACGTTTTCGTTCATACGGGTTAGTGATGTTGTGCTCGGCATCGAATACGGTGGCTTGCACATAGCGATACAAAGCATCGACGTAAGCCTTATTACCATCGCACACAAACAGAATGTTTTTTAGCGCCTCAAGAAGGTTCACTAAAATGGTGGTGTCTTCGCGCCCGTAGTGGCGAATCGGGTCAAAGTTATCTTCTAACAAAGTAGCGATACTGGGCTCATAGAACCACAATCTAGGGGCCGCTTCTTCCTCGCTGTGCGCCAAGGTGTAATTGTGATCGGCAATGCGCAGGCGAGTGATAATTAAAATACTCAACATGTCTACCGCTTTAACAGCGGTGCCGGGGTCGTTTATCCCTGGGCTTAACGCTTTAATGGCGATTTCAGCAATTTGGCGAATGCCATAACTGTAATGATCGCCAATATACTCTTCGATATAAAAAACACTGCACTTACAAATTTGCTCACAAAGTTCACTGTCATCGCTGATATCTTTGTTCACCGCTAAGTAGGGAAAGCCTTCGACACAAAAAAAGCCAGGCTCAATCTCAACCACCAGTTCAAGGTCATGTTGTGCCAAGATTTTACTTAATTGCTGTGTATGTACACCTTTAAAGTAGCCAGCTTGAGGGCTTTTTATATGATACCACTGGGTATAGTCAGGGCGTTTTTTCGCGATGTCGGGCTGTTGTGCTTGGGCGATGGCTTGCAGTTGTTGCTGAGTTTGCGAAAACAGCGTATTGAGCACATTGTCCACTTGTATGGAGCGGGAAATAGAATGAATAAAAAATACAAATAGCGCCAAGGCGTAAAGCCCGAGCATCAAGGCTATAAAGGTGCCCAGGGATGGCGGCTGGGTATCGCCATTTTCGGCGTGTATATTCATCAAGGTGACCAAGGTAAAGACAATACTGCCTAAGTACACCCCCAGCACATACTGGTGCGACTTCATGGTAATGAGCCCGGGTAATACCCGAGGCGAGAGGGTGGATGAGGCGTTGTTAAGTACCACCATCACCATAGAAAAACTAAACACCGTCAACGAGATGAGACCACCGGCGAGAATGTTAAGCACCGTTTTAGCGGTGTCTAAATCAGCAACAAACAACATCGGCCACTGTGATTTTAAGGCCATCACCAGCTCATGATATTCGATGCTCGCCAACAGCATCGCTAAACACAACAGCAAGGTGATGATAATAGCAGGGTAAAAGCCAATGCTGCTAACGATGGCCCGGTAGTGGGCAGCGAGTTTGCGAGGTGTACGCACTGAACAAGCCTCCATGGCGAATATTAAAAACTAACCCTAGCACAGCGCACCATTTGAGCCTAGATAGTCTTTGCTTTCGCTGCTGTGGATGCTTAATAAAGATGGAAGCAACAGAGTAAAGCCGCAAAATAGCCATTGAGGTAAATGATGCCTAACCATGTAATAGTCATGTCCCATTAGAGCAATAAAAAACCCGCTGCATTATGCCAGTGGTTTTGTGCATCTAAGTGAGTTAGTTCATAAGAGATCTGGCGCTCAGCAAAACTCGTTTTTGGACGGAAACACGCTAGATTATTTATTCGGTAACGTCATGAACAGATTTGTCGCCAGGCGTAATCCTGATTTACCTTGTTAAACATTTTTGGCCAATTTCTTAGATAACTTATCAATACTTGGCATTGGGTCTAACCGGTGGATAATCCTGTGGCAATTTGAGCAAATAACTGCTAAATCACTAAGTTTTGTTTCGACTATTCCATCCGCCTTTGATAAAGGCTGCAAATGGTGAACTTCACAAAAACCCTCTCCGATTTTTCCGTAGAAATCCTTAAAGTCGAAACTACAAACCTCGCATCTTAATTTACCAGTGGCTTTGAGAACAGAATCCTTCTTTTTTTTTATTATTGAGGGATTTCGCTCTCGCCGGAGATGTGCGACCAATCGAGGGTTTCCTTCCTCGATAGTTCTATTAAAATCTATATCAGGAAGATCCAAGCTTTCACCCTTTATGAGCGCCATAGTTCTATTTACTATTTCCTGGCTTTCTTGCTTGTCTGCAAACCAAACATTGCTTTGTCCGATCCCACCCTTCACCGCTCTTGGAATTATCAAGTCACGTTTTTCCACTGGAAGTAAAACAGCATTAGCCCAACTTGCTTTGATTCTATAGCTAGACACACCATTTCTTTTCTGTTTCGAATTCTGATTTTCTATTGATTGGAGATCGCGATAGACCGTTGCATCCTTGTACCACCCCACGACTACCGTTCCTCCACTTTCTGGGCCCGCAGTCCATACAACATCAACTCCGTCTATCTTATCGTCTTGCTTCGAAGCACCAATTTTTTCGATTTTAATCGATCGGCCGACAGGCTGCACATATCCATAAACATTTCCGTTGATGTTCGTGAAATTACAAACCTCGTGACCGGTTGAATGCTCGTTATATTTTCCACCTCTTTCAATAGAGTCTCCGGATATACCATTGTAATTCTTCATCCATCCGATGTTGCAGAAGATAATTGGCATATTTCCCTCTGTGTTGTTTAACGCTTCAAGCACCGGCGCAGCTTTGCTGCGTCCGAGTGATTTGACTTGATACTTATTGAAGCTTCTCCCCGAAGTTTAGCGAAATACTAAACTTCAAGGCGACCAAACCAAAAGGAGAAAGCTCAATGAAATTTTATACCAAATTACATGATTTTTACTATGGTATTGACTTACATACTCGAATTCTTTATGTCTGTATCTTGAATGACAGGGGTGAAAAGCTTGTTCATAAAAAGATAAAAGCAGATAAACAAGCATTATTGTCACTTATTGAGCCCTACATAGGGCAAGTAGTCATTGGCGTAGAGTGTATGCATTGTTGGTATTGGGTTAGCGACTTATGCAAAGAACATGATGTTGATTTCGTGCTCGGTCACGCTCTTTACATGAAAGCCATTCACGGTGGTAAAGCCAAAAACGACAAAATTGATTCTTATAAAATCGCCAGTTTGCTAAGCGGTGGCAACTTTCCTCTTGCTTATGATTATCAAAGTGAGATGAGAGCGACTCGTGATTTACTGCGTCGACGAACTAAGCTTGTTCAGCATGGTGCTCAGCTCAAAGCGCATATCGTTAACACGAACAGCCAATATAATTATCCCGCGCTAGAGTTGCACATAAAAAACAAATGTGTGCGGGAAGAATTCAGAACGCGTTATGACGACCCCGTTGTTCAACGTAATATCAATTTCGACTTAGCCATCCTTGATAGCTACGCTCGAGAACTAAAACACCTTGAATGTTTTCTTGAGCGCAAAGCACAATAACATCGCCCTGACTATTACGCTCAATTGCGAACCGTACCAGGCATCGGGCTCATATTAGCGATGACCATACTTTATGAAATTGGCGACATAGAGCGCTTTGAGTCAGTCAAAAAGTTTGCTTCCTATTCCCGCTTAGTTAAATGCAAAGCTGAATCAGCAGGTAAAATCTACGGCACAAATGGTAATAAAATCGGCAACGGTCATTTAAAATGGGCGTTTAGTGAAGCCGCTATTCTCTATTTACGAGGTAACGACAAAGCAAGACGTTATCTAAACAAACTACAAAAGCGCATGAGTAAAGCCAAAGCGTTATCCGCTTTGGCCCATAAACTCTTCCGTGCTGTTTACTTTATGTTAAAGAATAAAATGGTATTTGACGATGAACAGTTTTTAAACGCCTAAGTCGCTCGATAGGGTGAGCTCAACACCTAACTAGATAAGCAAGAACTATCGCGCGTTATTTGTGACGTATATGCCACAAAGCATGATATTGCAGGTAAATATAGTCGCTGTATAAGCTACTTACGCTTGATTAGACAGCCCATTGGTGCGCATTAACAATGAGCAAAATTGTTTACACCTTAGTTGAGCCTGAAACTGACTGGAGCCACGAGCCAACTGACTTGAATAGTGCCTTCTTAAGGTTAACCGATGAATGTCTAGTGCCCCAAACCACCATATGGAATGACAGAGTTAGGCAGTGAAGAGATCACAATAAGAGAGCCTCTACATGTGTTTGCCGTAAGCAATTTATTTAACGGCCACAATGACAGAGCGAAGTAGATTATGTTGCTGATTGAAACACAGTTAGCTGCCTATCGGCAGCTAAAAAAGATTCTATTGTTTATTTGACGAAAGAAGGTTCATATGTGTTAGCTTATTAGGCAACAGAAGAAACCAAATTCACGGGATAATTATCACTTCCACCTTCAATGGTTTTTAACCATGCCTCACAAAGTGCTGTAGATATAGCACTTTCCTTCAATTTAGAAAAATCAGAAGCGCTCTTTTTAGCCAGTCTTTCGTCTTGTTGATATCCAGCAATAAACAAGCACAAAGCGAAAACTCTTTGCAGCAGCTGCATAGCAGTATGCCCCCGACAGATTCGTGCATATATTACTTCATCTGAAGCTTCTACAATCGGTTGATACTTACGATATGCAGCTTTGAAATTGACAAGGATCTGGTGTGTTTCATTTTCCTTCCAAGAATCGATGTTAAATTCAAGAGTTCCTGAATTTATATTAAAATCTTCCCAACCAATTACTCCGAGAGGATAAGAGCATTTCCCAATATCTTTAGCGGCAAGACTAATAACTGATATTACTTTCAATGCTGAAGGTAGCAAATACTTGAATTTCTTTGTTGCATCACCTTTATATTCTGAGTTTGTTAGGTAGCGATACGCATCTGAAATAAGCTCAGACTCTATAAAGTAATTTTCGAGTGAATGCCCAAGGGTCCAACTAAGGTTTCCTTCGGTTTTATGCTCTTTCATCAAGTCAATAACCTGATCACGCACATCAAACTCTTGAAACTCCCTATCGCACAGGAAATAAAGATTGCTGTGCTCATTAGAGGACTTACAGGAAGCATGAATTTTTTCAATCTTAGCTCTGTTATTTTTCGCTGTAACACCGCAATCACCTTTTATGCTTTCAGCAGTGTCAATCTTGATCCGATTCTTTCCAATAGTGACATCTAACAGGTTCTTAATATGAGCTTTATCATCTCTTCCTTCTACTAAAATTCTTTTCTTAGAGCTCATTCTTACGCTGGCTATATATTTTGGCACATCATACTTTACCTCCATTAGAAGTCTTCCTCCTCATCATCAATCAGGAAGGCAGACTCTTCTGGAGATATATCGTTAAATATAGGTTTAACCTCTTTCATGTATTCATCGAAATCTGCTGCTATTGCAGGGGAGTGAGTACAAACAATTATCTGTCTATCACCCAATTGTTCCATCATCTTTTCTAGGAGATCTTCCTGCCAATCAATATGTAATGATATTTCCGGCTCATCGATAAGAACTGCTGAATTTCCGCTCATTCTATTCACAGCATACAACATAGTTAGGAGCTGTCTTTCACCCGATGACATTACTTTGATGCTGCTCCATGAATCATCTGGAAATTTCAAACCAACTTTTGGCATCCTACGATTTTTATCTAATGCATAAGAAAGTTCTTTTTTGTCCAAGAATGAATTTACAACGTCAAAATATGTATCTATTTCCTTGAAGGATTCTTGCTGGAAGGATTTCCTTTCCTTTAGTGCATCTCTATAGACTGTCAAAGCACCAGATGCAGAACTTTGTAACTCACCATACATTGAGCTTCTTGTGACTAATTGTTGGAGCTCTCGATACGTATTCGAATTCTCCTCGAAGTCACCCAACTTGTTAGTATTAGATTCAGCTGTTAACTGGGATATCTCTAACAATAGCTCATCTGCGGATGAATCAACTTCGGATCCTTCTAGCAGGGCAGAAAACACTTTTACAAATGAGTCTGAGAATACAGAGCTCTCATACCTCGCTATTCGAATCTGACAGTCTCTAATTTCATCTCTTAGGTTATGCTCAATATCAATAGGTGATGGGTAGTTAATAGCAGGCAAAAATTGGCCAAATAGATTTCTAGCAAACATTGTTGCTTGCTTAGTAGAGATCTCTCTTGTTCGTCTACTAGGATGAACCTTTCTACCATCTCGTTGGGATGACCAAGCTTCTAGCATCGTCCTGAATGCTGGAAAGTATGATGTGTCGATATGACGAATTTCATTTTCTTTAACAAATTCTCTTATCTTTGATGAAAGCTCAGGAGTAAATTCTCGCATGTATCTATCATCTTCATACTCACGTATATCTTCAAAAGCCTCTCTCTTACTAAAAGAAAAATTAGCACCAGACTGAGTTTCGACTGAGATAATAATTTCACCATCATCATCATGTTGTGAAACAACAACAAAGGCGCCATTCGAATACGTTACCTTAATTCTCTTGAATTCAAGGAAAGCGAATCGGATGAAGTCACAATTCGAAACGTTCGCAATAATATGAATTAACGTTGATTTTCCTGTTCCATTTTGTCCATACAGAATATTTAACGAATCATTGAAATCAATCTCTAGATCATACCTTTTATGAATGCCTTTCAGCTCTACCCTGCGAATGAAGTTTTCTTTCATGACTTTCCTTATGCTCTAAATTCGAATTCTGTATAGAAGCTAACATGTTTATAGCGAGCGAATCGCGCGTTTTTCTACTACGCTACAGTTCACTTTTCTGAATGATATATTTTTAACAGACTAGTTAACTCATTGCCAGTATTATTAAAAATAGCTATTGCTCGTTTTCTTGACTATGTGAGCGACTGCGCTAAAACTGTTTTAATATACAGTTTTGTATATTTTCAAAGGAATGGAGAGGTGGAGGTTAGCACTTATGCGATTGAAGTAATCTGATGTTGGATATCTTAACAGAGTTTTTATTTCCAACTTTGATATATAAAAATGAGAGCGATTTTTGCTCACTAAAATGCTCGCGTTATTTTGTTTCTGATTTTCCTCTAACTGTGCTATTCACTTCGAATCATAACGTGACCTCATACGAGATTTTTGTATGCAACGTTGTTCAACATCCTCAGCTGCATACGCCAAAGGTAATGTTATGTGGGCAAATACAAAAAAGCCGGCATAGAGGCCGGCTTTTCTTATTTAAGGTTGATAGTAGGTGGGCGAGCCTGGGCCTACTGGCATCCCGAGCACAAACACCCATAAATAGAACAAACACACCCAACCGAGGAAGAACAGCATACTGTAAGGCAACATGGTCGCGACTAAGGTGCCAATCCCCATATTCTTTTTATATTTGGTCGCAACCGCAAGTATGAGGCCAAAATAACTCATCATCGGGGTGATAAGGTTCGTCACCGAGTCGCCAATGCGGTAGGCAGCTTGGATTGTTTCCGGGGCATAACCAATAAGCATCAGCATAGGAACGAAGATAGGCGCGGTTACTGCCCATTGCGCTGATGATGAACCGAGACTCAAGTTCACCATGGCGCACATAAGAATAAAGAACACAAACACCTCAGGCCCAGTTAGATTCAGCGCTTGCAACAAGGCAGCACCATTCACCGCCAAGATGGTCCCGAGGTTGGTCCATTTGAAGAAGGCGACAAATTGCGCAGCGAAAAACACCAGAACGATATACATGCCCATCGAGCCCATACTTTTGCTCATGGCATCAATAATATCGCGGTCATTTTTCATTGAGCCGACCACTCGGCCGTAAACAAACCCAGGAATAGCAAAGGTGATAAAAATGATCACCACAATGCCTTCTAAGAACGGGGAACCTTTCACTTCGCCGGTCTCTTGATGGCGCAAGATACCGTCATCGGGGATAATGGTGAACGCTAAAATTACACCAATAAGCACAAACGAAAGACCCGCCCATTTGAGGCCGGTTTTTTCCTTTTTACTCAGGTGATCAATTTTATTTTCGCCCAAATCAATGCTGGCTTCACTGGGGTCATATTTACCCAAGCGCGGCTCAACGATTTTTTCAGTGACCCATGTGCCTAAAATGGCAATCATGAACACGGAAACAAACATAAAGTAATAATTGGCCTCAGCGCCCACTTGGTAGTCAGGGTCAATCATTTGTGCCGCTGGGGTGGTGATCCCTGCTAACAATGGGTCAATGGTGCCCAATAAAAGGTTGGCGCTGTAGCCACCGGAAACACCGGCAAACGCCGCCGCTAAACCCGCCAGAGGGTGGCGTCCAAGGCTGTGAAAAATCATTGCCGCAAGGGGAATAAGTACCACATAACCGAGCTCAGATGCGGTATTTGATAATATCGCAGCAAACACCACCATAAACGTCACTAAGCGTTTAGAGGCGCCCATGACCATGCCACGCATGGCCGCTGACAGTAGCCCCGAGTGTTCAGCAACGCTCACCCCTAGTAAGGCCACTAATACTGTGCCTAGCGGCGCAAACCCGGTAAAGTTAGTCACTAACCCTTCAAAAATGCGGCGCAAGCCTTCGGCGCTAAATAAACTCACGACTTCGATCACTCCATCTGGGTCGCGTCCTTTAGCGCCCTCAGGGCGTGGGTCTATGGCGCTTAGACCGGCCCAGTCGGCTATGCCGCTGATAACCACAATGGCGACACAAAAAAGTGCAAATAAAGTGATAGGGTGAGGCAGCAGGTTGCCGAGAAACTCGACCGTTGCTAAAAAGCGATTAAACCACCCCTTTTGTTGTTCTGGCATGTCAGATGAGACTGCTTTACTCATACCTGTTATTGTCCTTGGAGTCACAAATGGCGCAAAAGATACCATTATTGCGCGCGGCGGTCATCGTTTATCGGTCAAAGCCGAGCAGTGCGCGATGGATAGCCAAAAAAAAGCAGAGGTGGGCACCTCTGCTTGCCCGTTCAGGGCATAATGCTTTAGGGAAAAGCAATAATTGTTACGCACCAACAGTGCTAAGAGATCAAAATAGCCCCAGCTGTTTGCTTGATTTTGTTTTACGTGTTGCCTTTGGCTGGCGTTTACGGGAGCCATGTTGGTGGCCCACGCGCGCCGTCTCGCGGCTATTCACATGGCGCTGGTAGTAATCGGCAATGCGCGCTTTTGCTTGTCGCAGGGCAATGTCCGGAAGCACGCTCGGGTGCGGGTAGGTGTCATGACTGAGGCCATTGTATAACCATGGGGTGTGCACATAGGCGCTAGGCACCTTGCTCAGCTCGGGCAGCCAGCGACGAATAAAATGACCGTGCGGGTCGTATTTTTGTCCTTGTGTCACCGGGTTATACATTCGCCACGGATTGATACCGGTGCAGCCCGATTGCATTTGCACTTGGGGATAATGAATACCGGGTTCGTAGTCAACAAACTGCGCTGCTAAAAACGCCGCTGGTTGACGCCAATCTAACCAGAGTTGGTAACTGGCATAGGCAATAAGCATGGCGCGCATACGAAAGTTAATCCAACCATAGTGATGCAAAAAACGCATGCAAGCGTCGATAAAAGGCACACCCGTTTGCCCTTGGCACCAGGCTAAAAATTGCTGCTGATCAAACTGCTCGGCGCGTAAATGAATAAGGTCGCGGTGTACTGCGTGTTCACAATAGCTCGGCTCTGACTCCAGCTTTTGCACAAAATGACTGTGCCAATGTAAACGGGCCAATACCGCGCGCTTATGGCCTGCGGGGCCTTTGATAGCCCCCAGGCTCTGGATACTTTCGCGTAGGCTGATCACGCCATAGGCGAGGTAAGGGCTTAAACGAGAGCACCGGGTGGGGGCACTGAGGACAGAAGAAATACCGCCGCGATAGTAGTGCATGCGCGTTGCTAAAAAGCTTTGCTGGGTGGCCAAGGCACAGGCGTGGGCGCCATGCTGGGCACCGCTGGCAATAAGGTTATCGTTGCCCGGATAGTGATCAAGTAATGCTAAACCGTCATGATGGCTAAGCAAACTCGTTAAGTGTGTGGGGCTTTCTAGTTGCGGTTGCTTAAGCCAGTGCTGCGCCTTTGTTTGCCAATGATCGCGTTCTATCGCGCCACGAAATACCGCCTGTTGGCGATAGGTGGCAATGGCAATGCTGCGCTCGCGACACCATGAAAACACCTGATTATCTCGGCTGTACGTCCACGAATTACCGGTTTCCTGGTGGCTATACAGGGTATGGATGGGTGCATGTAGATGGATGCGGGCTAAGATGTCGCACACCTCTCCGCGCCGCACTAATAACCGCCCTCCGATGCGCTCAAGTTGGGTAGCTAGGGAGCGTAATGCTTGAGCAACAAAACGAAACTGGCGCTCGCTGGTGTCGTCAAGGCACCAATATTCGGGCTCAATAACGTATAGACACAGCACTGGGCGCATGCTTTGCGCGGCAAAATGAATAGGGGCATGGTCATTAATGCGCAAATCGCGCTTTAACCACACCAAGCTAATCATCCAATACCCCTTTGTAGAGCAGGGGATAACGGCGTAAGCGTTTGCCAATATAGTCGTCGCGCAGCAGAGCGTCGCAGATTTCATCGACATCGCTGTGCGCGCTAAAAACCCAATCAAAACGCTCGATGGCTAGTAAAAAGCCGCGCTTGAGATGGCGCTGCTGACGGTAATATTCCAAGTTATCTTTGATCAGTTCGAGCTTACTCGGGTCCGCTTTTAGTGCGGCGACTACTTGCTCGCTGTGGTGTTGTAATGTCTTGGGGGTCTTTCTTGGACCTCGGGGCCTGCGCACATTCATCTCCTTAAACTGCTATGAAAGGATATACGCAGGCACAGTCACGCAGCGATCAAGCTTGTTTAGCTATCGCCTCAATTTTTTTGATGAAATCTTCTTTGTTCTTATCACTTTGGTAATCGAGGTGGTAAGTGTTGTGAAAACCAAAGCGCATTAACACACCACTGCCTTGTAGATAGACGGTATAGCCATCAACATCAGAAAATGCCGTGAGCCCCTCATAGAACTTGCCCTCGTCGGTTTGCTCACCATGTTTTTGAATATGTTCATAGACCCGCAGCAGGGTCTTACTGTCTATTTCGTTTTTCATCGAGGTTCTCACAATGTTGCTGTCGTTACTTATATTTTGGGGGTAAGGTGCGTAAAATCAACCAACACCTTCATTTGTTCAAGGAGGCCACAATGCAGGTCCAGGTTCTCGGTAGTAGTTCGGGCACACCGACATCAACGCGCAATGTCTCAGGCTACGCGGTGTTTAGAGAGGATAAAAAGCCTTGGTATTTGGTCGATTGTGGTGAAGCAACACAGCATCAAATATTAAAAACCACGCTCAGTCTTTATCACCTTGAAGCAATCTTTATTACCCATAAACACGGCGACCATTGCTATGGCTTGCCAGGGCTGCTTGCCTCGGCCGGGCTCAGTGGCCGCCAAGCGCCGCTTACCATCATCGCCCCACAGCAGGTGCTGGAGTTTGTCAGTGCCACTCTTAAGCTCAGTGATTGGCAATTGAACTTTCCCTTGCAGCTCTATGATTATGATGCGCTTGATGAGTACTCCGGCTCTTGGGCCACAGTGCGCAGCTGCGCGCTACAACACCGGGTGCCAAGCAAGGCGTATCGCTTTGACGAGCATGCCATCCCATTAAAGCTGGATATTGCACAGCTCAAACGCCACCATATCGGCTCAGGCCGCCATTATAATCAGCTGCAACGTGGTGAAGACGTAACCTTTGAGGGCCGCACCTTAACGGCCACCCAATATACCTACCCGTCGTGGCCAGCACGTAGCGTCATGGTGTGCGGTGATAATGAAAAGCCGCAATGCTTAGACCCGCTTATCGAAGGGGTTCAGTTATTGGTTCATGAGGCGACTTTCACCGCCAAAGATTTACACAAGGTTGGGTTTCACACTGGCCACAGCGACGTTGAGCGCATTTGTGATTATGCCCAACAGCGCCAGGTGCCGAGCCTGATACTCACCCATTTCAGTGCCCGATACGGGGGAGATGCAATGATGGCGCACATTGCTGACATTGCCACAGACAGGTATAGCGGAGCACTGTATTTGGCGGAAGATGGTTTATGTGTTGGTGTAGACAAACAGGGCCACAGTGCGTTAATACACGCGCGGTTTGCCTAGCCCTTTAGGCCGAACGATTAGCCCATTTGAGTTGTTGATAATCACGCGGGCTGAGCCCAACCACTTGTTTAAACTGACGGCTAAAGTGAGCCTGATCGGCAAAATTGAGTGCATAACTCAACTCGGTTAAAGACGTTTGGCGCTGATGTTTAATGCGCTCGCGGGCGCGGGCTACTCTTTGCAGTTTATGAATACTGCGTAGGGAAATGCCAATGTGGTGTTTGCAGTAGCGCTCGATAGTGCGCGGGGTTTTACCCAGTTGCTCGGCTAAATCGGCGGAGTTGGTGCACACCTCAATCGCGGCGCCACTGAGCACTTGTTGCTGGCGGGGTAAATGGTTGCTCAGAGTTTTAATCAGCTCAAAAAACGGCTGTGCTTCACTGAATCGCGCGGCGCAGCGCAGTTGCGGGGCGGTGTCGATATCATCAATGCGGATACATTGGTTCACCATCTCTGCGGCGGGTTGTCTGATGAAATTGCCCTGTGCCGCCAAATGAAAACGGGCACCGAGCAAATGAGTGCCCGCTGCGCAGCTCAACACCTTGCTATGCTGCTGACAACCGGTGATGTACAGCCCCGGCGTTAATAACTGCTCGCCTAAATAAGCCTGACCCTGCGTAAGTGCGAGCAAGCCCATGCGCGCATCAGCGTGTAACAATTGCTGCGAGTAGGGCTGTTCAGCGCCGGTTCGCGCCTGCCATACCTGGGCCACACCACCTACAGACAGGGCCTTTATATGCAGGGCAAAGTCGCTTAAAGGGCGATAATACTGGCTGCTCAATATGCGTGTGGGCGAGGTCATGACATTGTCGGTTTTGTTCAAGCTTTGCCACCAGCATATTGCTAATTTAGGGCCATCGCAATAACTAGGTAGCAACAATGAAATACATCCTACTTTTGACCTTCACATTTGTTTCTTGGTTCATCCACGCCACGCCATTGCACAACATTCAGCTAAAAGAGCTGCAAGGCGGTACCTCAGTGTCACTCGCGCAGTTGCAGGGCGCGAAGCCTCTGTATGTAAAGATGTGGGCAAGTTGGTGCAGCCCGTGCATGCAACAGATGCCAAAATTGCAGCAGCATTATCAAGATTTTGGCGATAAATTAGCCTTTGTTGCCGTTAACATCGACCTGAACGATGATGCGCAGGCCATTAACAAGGTGGTTGAGCGTTTTCAACTGGGTATGACAATTGCTCAGGATGAGCATAAGCAATTAGCAACCCAGGTCGGTTTGCAGGGGACGCCCTTGCATTTGCTGTTTAATCGCCAAGGGCAATTAGTCTATCGCAGCCATCAAAGCGATGAACAGTTGGCCCAGGCACTTACGGCATTAGCCAACGCTGAGCCACTGCCAACCAAGATGCTTCGAGAAAATAACCCATCACCAACAAAGCTCCCTTTGGCAGATGCAGTGCTATTTAGCGCCACATGGTGCGAGAGTTACTGGCAAGAGCGTAAGGCGGATACGGCGCGCCAATGTCAAGCGAGTCGTGAGCGAGTGAATAAGCTCGCCGAGCAAGGCAAAAAAGTGGTGGTGGTAGTGTCAAACTTGTGGACCACGCCGGCGGATGTGCAGGTGTTTGCACAGCAATTTCACCCCAGCATTGATATTATCATAGATAACGGCGGCCAACTTTTTAAAGCCTATCAGATCAAAGCGTTGCCGCACTTGCTACACAGAAATACCCACGCCGCCCAATAAGGCTATGTTGAGCGTGCCGGCAAGGCAATAGAGAGCTCGGCAATTTGTGCCGCGCCCACATAAAAAGTTTGTTGCGCCAGCACCTCGTTACCTTGCTCGTCATAGATTTTGATGATGTGCGCGCCAAGTGCGAGATGGCGCTGTGTCCACGTTTGGGCGCAACAACGTATAGGGGTGGCGTCGTCGATGGCAATGGCATAACAGTAGGGGCTGTGGCTAAATTCCACCTTAACATTCACCGCCCCAAGTTGGGCACCCGGTTGCGTGGTTGACGGCGCAGATATTGGTTCGTTTGGCTGCGACGGTGCTTGGTATTGTTGAATAAGCTCGCCGAGCAATTCATTGCCGGTGGCAAACTCTGACACCCATTGCCGAGTCTCGCTTTTTTGTAGTTGTGCGGTGCGCGCTAAGTAGTGGCGCGACAAATCAAACAGGGCGCGGACATCGTCCTGTTGCAATGGCTGGTGGCGGTGTAAAATATACTGTGACCAGTCGGCCTCAAAGCGTCGGCTGAGGCTTTCCATTTCTGTCACCGTGGAAATATAGCGGATCCAACCGCTGGACCAACCAAAAATACGATCTGCCGCTTGTAACAGTCCCGCCAGAGCAAGCGCACCGACACCTGCTTGGGTTAGGTATAGACGCTGTTGATAATGCTCAAATAGACCAGCAAAAATAGGCAGTAAAGCCCCAAGAATAACCAAAGAGAAAGTCAAAATGCGCACCGTTAATGAGGCGCGACGTTTAGATTGAATACTGCGCCAATACCAGTTGCGAATGTCTTGGCTGCGAGCGCCTGCGCGCTGATAAATATCCGCTAGGGCCCGACTGGGCTCGCTAGCAATATAGTGGTCCCAATCCGGTAGTAGCTCGGCAGTAACATCTTGCTTTGCACCCATGCGCAACCCTTCCTTAGTGTAAAATCCAATAGCGGCATATATGCGCTAAGTATGCTAGAAAACACCTTGATAATAAAGTATTTAGCCTACGCCTTTAGCTGCGCAGCGCTTCGAACAATAACGTACAGAAGGCCAGTTATTGCGCCATTTTTTACGCCACGTAAAGCGCAAGCCACACACCGGACAATATTTATAAGGAAGATTAACTTTTTTGTGCGCCACAGTGATCTTTCCCGCCTTTGCCAAGGTTTAACTGCACCATGAGCCTTGTTGCCGTTATGGCTAATAGGCGTGGTGATTGGTAATCAATGAGTAGGAGATACGATGGACAGAGGTGCTGGCGATCATTCGCGTATTATTGAAATGGCGTGGGAAGACAGAACCCCGTTTGAGGCCATTGAACGCCTCTACGGTCTCAATGAGCAAGCGGTAATAAAACTGATGCGCCGTGAACTAAAGGCGGGGAGTTTTCGTCTTTGGCGAGCGCGGGTCAGTGGTCGCAAAAGTAAACACCAAGCCTTGCGTGATCCGCGTATTGAACGCGGATACTGCAAGACTCAGTACAAGCACCGTTAACGCTTAACGGGCGTTGGTGCTTTCGAAGATTTTATCCGCTGAAGCAGCGACAAAGCCGGTGTAGATTTCGCCATCAGGCTTCAAGTAGCGCAGAGCGAACTCATAAAAGCAACTTGGCACCGCTTTTTCACCGTCTGAAAAAGCCACCTTCGCATCGTCAGCTAGCGTTGATGACTGCTCTAGTAGCACCTCTGGAGAGCCTTTGATCTCACCGCCTGAGGTGTTCAGTTTAAAGCCAGCATCCTTAAGCTTTTGGTTCACCTGCTCAATGGTATCAAATTGCGCCAAGTGGTTAATGCTCACGGTAAAGTGGTTGGCGCGATAACCCCAAGCCGACATCCAGGCAGCGTATTCACTTTCTGCCAATAGCTTTTGATAGGTCTCATAGCTGACATCCCAATGGGTGCCAGAGTATAAGAAGTTGTCTGCAGTGACGGCGTCTTCATCAATGCTATCAACCATCTCATGAACGGTTTTTTGTAGCTCATCTGAGAACTGTTCAACAAGCAGTTCAGAGATAAACACTTTAGGTTGAGTCGGGTCTTCGTGCTCAAAATGCTTGGCGTAGAGTTTCTTGGCTTCGAAGTGATACTCGCCACACTCTTTGTAACCCACGGCTTTAAAGTGCGCAGCGAGCTTTTCTAAGCCAACCTTAGGCAAGTTAAAGGTGCGCAGCGCAATATGGTCGTTAATAACGTCATCGCGTTGAGTTGAGCCTAGTAGCTCGTGTACTTTAACGGCTGATGGAGTCACTTCAAGGTAGTTGTCCCACAAGTGTTCAAATAGTGTGTTTACATTGTTATGCATAATAATTCCTTAACACATAGATGCGTTTGATTCTTTTAAAGTATTAAGCCCGGCGCAAGTTTTTCCGGCAAGGTAGACGTGGGTGCTTCCACCGACGCTACCGGGTAGGCACAGTAATCGGCGGCATAATAGGCACTGGCTCGGTGGTTGCCACTGGCGCCAATACCACCAAAAGGTGCGGCACTTGAGGCACCGGTGATGGGGCGGTTCCAGTTAACGATACCAGCGCGAATGCGCCCTAAAAAGTAGTCGTAATCAGCTTGGCTGTCGCCTAAAAGACCGGCTGATAGACCAAATGAGGTATTGTTTGCTTCATTGATGGCGCTGTCGAAATCACTGTAGCGGTACACTTTTAACAGCGGCCCAAAATGCTCTTCATCGGCCAGGTCGATGTTGGTGACATCAACAATGCCGGGGCTGACAAAACCAGTGTTTGTATCAAGGTGTTGCATTTCCAGTAGGGAAGTAGCGCCTTGTGCAAGCAATTGCTCGTACGCTGCGCGCATGCCCGCTGCCGCTTTTTTGCTGATCATCGCGCCCATGAATGGCTGCTCTTCGGCGAAGCTGTCGGCAATTTTAATGTTGCTGGTTACTTCAAGTAAACGCTTGATAATGGCATCACCCTGTTCACCTTGCTCAATGAATAGGCGGCGAGCGCAAGTGCAACGTTGGCCTGAGGTAATAAAGGCTGATTGCACGATGTCATGGACCGTGGCGTCGATGTCGCTGACACCTTTGACAATCAATGGGTTATTGCCACCCATTTCCAGCGCCAAGATTTTGCCCGGATGGCCGCCGAATTGTTGGTGCAATAAGTGCCCGGTCTGTGAGCTGCCGGTAAAGAATAAGCCATCAATGTCTTGATGTGAGGCCAGGGCCTTACCGGTTTCAATCTCACCTTGTACTAGGTTGATAACCCCAGCTGGCAAACCAGCTTGTTGCCAAAGTTTGAGAGTATGTTCGGCGACCTTAGGCGTTAACTCTGATGGTTTAAATACCACGGTATTGCCAGCCAATAAGGCAGGTACAATATGACCGTTTGGTAAATGGCCTGGGAAGTTATAAGGGCCAAAAACAGCCACCACGCCATGGGGCTTGTGACGAATAAAGGCTTTGGCTCCGGGCATCGGATTTTCTACCGTGCCGGTGCGCTCCTGGTAAGCGCGAATCGAGATAGCCACTTTGCCGGTCATGGCGCCAACTTCGGTGCGCGTCTCCCAAATGGGCTTGCCCGTTTCTTCGGCGATGGTGGTGGCGAGTTCTTCGGCATTGGCCTTTAACTGCTCGACAAAGCGCTCGAGTACGGCAATACGCTCATCAAGTGCACTCTGCGACCAAGCAAATTGTGCGGCACGGGCGCTGGCGATAGCGGTATCGACCTGCTCTGGGCTGGCGCCTTGGCCTTGCCAAACAACGCTGTCTGTCGCGGGGTTTATCGATTCAAAACGCGGGCCTTCACCGGCCAGCCATTGGTTGTTTATAAATTGAACATTCATAGCCATTCCTTAACGACTAGAGAGTGCGAAAAAGCGCACTGAGTCACCTTGGCTGACGCCTAAAGTGTCAGCAGCCTCGGCACTGATATAAAGTTGGTGCTTGATGTCGCAATATTCAACGGCATCACTAAAGATAGCGCGAAAATCGGCGACCTTATCGTTACATAACGCCCAAGTGCTGGCCTGCGGTTCAAGCTGCTCTTTAATGAGAATAGGGCATACTTTTGATTGGCGAACGGTGCTGATATTGCCTAGCTTGGCCTCCACCGTTGGCCCAGCATCGAATAGATCAACATAGCCACGGTGCTCAAAACCCTCGCGTTGCAGCAGTCGTAACGCCGGCTTGGTGTTGTCATGGACCTGGCCAATGACCGCTTGGGCCGCTTCACTGAGAAGGTTGACGTAAATGGGGTATTTCGGCATCAGCTCACTAATAAAGGTCTTGTCACCTAAGCCCACCAAGTGGTCGGCTTGAGGGAACTCGATGCTGAAAAAGTGTTGTTGCAACCATTGCCAAAAAGGCGAATGGCCGTGCTCGTCGCTGACCCCACGCATTTCTGCGATGATGGTGTCGCTAAAACGGTCGCTGTGTTCGGCCATAAACAAAAAGCGGATGCGCGATAAGAAGCGACCGGTGAGTCCTCGCCGATACGGCTCACGCAAGAATAAGGTGCAGATCTCCGAACAGCCAGTGTAATCGTTACACATCGACAAGGTATCAACGCGGTTGTAAACATCTAAGCTTGGACTGTGATGCACCGAGGTGGAGCGCCGGTAATGATACAGCGGCACGCTCATACCGACCGCCGCTTCGATGCCGGTGGTGCCGACAATATCGCCGCTTTCGGTATCTTGCAGTACGAACAAGTAGCCCTCGTCGCCGGGGCCATTGACATGCTTTTCAACGCTGCGCTCTGAGCGCTCGATTTTTGCTTGTAACAACTCGTCATCGACGGGCAGCGAGGTAAAACCATGGCCCGATTCGATGGCGATTTGTTTTAGCGCGGCGAAGTCATCGCCGCGAATAGGTCTAAGTACTAACATAAGTAGGCTCTTAGCCGTGTGGTTACTAGGCGTTAACCAGCGAAGCAACGGCTTTTTCGAAGCGCGCTAGCCCTTCTTTGATATCCGCTTCAGGGATCACCAACGATGGCGTAAAGCGAACTACATCGGCGCCTGCGACTAAGCTCATTAGGCCGTTTTCAACACTCGCATTAAGGAAATCACGGGCGCGGCCTTGATAGTCGGCGTTAAGTACCGCGCCTAGTAGCAAGCCTTTACCACGTACTTCACTGAACACGTTGTACTTTTCATTGATAGCATTGAGACCGTCACGGAATAGCTGTTCACGAACTTTCACCCCTTCTAACACTTGCTGTGTGTTTACCGTGTCAAATGCTGCTTCAGCGACCGCACAGGCCAGTGGGTTACCGCCATAGGTTGAACCATGCGTGCCCGGTTTTAAGTGTTTGGCAATCTCTTTAGTGGTGAGCATGGCACCAATAGGGAAGCCGCCGCCCAGTGCTTTGGCTGAGCTAAGAATGTCTGGTGTTACGCCTAGGCCTTGGTAGGCGTAAAGCTCACCAGTACGACCAACACCTGTTTGAACTTCATCAAAAATAAGTAACGCGTTATGCTTATCGCACAGTTCACGTACGCCTTTAACAAAGTCCATATCAGGGGCAATGATCCCACCTTCACCTTGCAATGGCTCCATCATCACCGCACAGGTGTCGTCGTCAATCAACGACTTAAAAGTCTCAAGGTCGTTATAATCGCAGTGAACCACTTCACCCGGTTTTGGCCCAAAGCCATCAGAGTAAGCGGCTTGGCCACCCACGGTAACGGTGAAGAAGGTACGGCCATGGAAGCCTTTGTTAAACGCGATGATTTTTGCTTTCTTCTCGCCGAAATTATCCAACGCCCAACGACGAGCCAGTTTTAACGCCGCCTCATTGGCTTCAGCGCCAGAGTTAGCAAAATACACTTGATCGGCAAAGGTTGCGTCGGTGAGTTTTTTCGCTAAGCGCAGAGCCGGTTCATTGGTCATAACGTTGGCAAGGTGCCAGATTTTACTGCCTTGTTCTTTCAGTGCGGTAACCAGTGCCGGATGACAGTGACCTAGGCAGTTTACCGCGATGCCACCGGCGAAATCGATAAATTCATTACCTTGTTGGTCCCAAACGCGAGAGCCTTCCCCTTTTACCGGAATAACCGCTGACGGGTTGTAGTTTGGCACCATTACTTCATTAAATAGTTCACGATTTACTTGCATGACACACCTTTATTTTTACTGTGCTTGGCTGAGTCATTGCTGCACCAAGCATAGATTCATTAAAACTTACTGCTATGGTGCCGTTAATCAAGTTCAATTTGCAGTGCCATATTGTTAAAATTGATTATAATAGCCATCAAATTAACGAAAAAGGCATGCAAAATGATTAACGCACAAGATGAAAAGTTGTTGTCCTTGCTGCGCACCAATGCTCGCGCCAGTATTTCTGATTTGGCCAGAGCACTGGATTTATCTCGTTCGACGGTACAAAGCCGGATGCAAAAGCTAGAAGAAAGTGGCGTTATCAAAGGTTACAGTGTCGAGTATGGTGACGCCTATTTATCATCCATGGTGTCAGCCCATGTGTCGATTAAGGTGAAACAAAAGCTCACCACGAAAACCAACATTGAACTCAAGCACATAGATGCGATTACCGACTTATATGCCATTAGTGGCGAGTTTGATCTGATCGCGGTAGTGCAAGCGCAAAATCTCGAAAAGCTTAGTCACTTGCTTGATGATATTGGCAACCTAGATGGCGTTGAGCGCACCAATTCATCCGTCATTTTAGAAACAAAATTCAAGCGCTAATGTAGGAAAATGTTGCCTTGAGGTTCAATAAATAACCTTAAAGTGCTGGCTTTTTGAACTCTTACACCAAAATATGACAAATTCATGCTTTAGTTGTAAAGAGATGTAAATACTCTATTGAGTGTATGTTCCTATTTGCGTAAATTCGGTTCCTTCATTCACAATGAAGGAAGGTCAATGAACAACAATAAAATAAAATTAAGCGCCTTGACCAGCGCAATGCTTATCGCATTAAGTGGTTGTGGTGGCAGCGACAGCGACGATCAACCTGTAGTTGATACTGCACCGAAAGCTGGGGAAGTCAGTCTTGAGGGAGTGAAACAATGGCAGCCGGTGACCGGCACTTTGATTGCTCACGATCAAGATGGCGATGCTATCACGCTGACATTCTATGACGAAGACCAGGCGGTTGCGGCCGAAGACGGCATCTATACGTTCTCACACGGCACTTTAGCACTTGGTGAAGACAAAGAGTTTATCTACACCTCGCTATCAGGACAGCCTGCTGTTATCAATTACGATGTATCCGCCAATGGTAAAACGTCGGCTGGCAGCATCACTATCAGCGATGTTACTGGCGATCCCTTAGCAGCGCAGCAGTGGCACTTACACAACAATGAGCAGCGCGCTTTTGCTCAAAGTGATATCTTCAAAGAACAGCTTGCTGTGCTTAATGGCATCGCCGAGCAAGACCAAGAAGCGTACTTCGCCCAACTCGAGGATTCGTTTGTTTCTAGCCGCGCTGCCGGTGCGGACATGAATGTATTGGAAGCGTATAAACTGGGGATCACGGGTAAAGGCAGTATTGCTGTCGTGGTCGACCAAGGCGTGGAAATTGGCCATGAAGATTTGGCTGATAACGTGCTTGCTCACCGCTCTCTAAACCTGCGTGATGATGCCCTCGACCCAACTAACCCGACCATCACAGGCGATAAAACATCGCGTCATGGTACTGCGGTGGCGGGTCTAATTGCAGCCAAAGCACACAATGGTGTGGGTGGTCGTGGTGTGGCCCCTGATGCGGGAATTATCTCCATGAACTACCTGGATATTCCCAACCAAAATGCCGCGCATGTGGGCGCCTTGATCAGTGGTTTACCTGCCAGTGGTATCCAAAACCATGAGCAAGTGGTGTTTAACCGTAGCTATGGCTATACCCCACCGGCGTTCTTACCAGAGGACCCGTTCGAAGAGGCAAACATGGCCTACGCCAGCGATGTGTTGCGCGATGGCAAAGGTGCTTTGAGCATTAATGCAGCGGGTAATGACTTCGAAGAAGGCCGCCACAACGGCAATTACTGTAGTTCTTCAGGTGTTAATGACATCGGCCTAAGCTGTATTGATATCAACGTTTCTCAGGCTAACCGTAGCTTACACAGTGTGTCTGTGGCGGCACTGAAAGCTAATGGCGAGCGTTCAAGCTATTCTATTGCCGGTAGTGCCATGTTTATTGCGGCCCCTGCCGGTGAAGACGGCAGCTGGGAGCCAGCTATGGTCACCACGGACGAAATGACTTGCTTGCAAGGTGCGTCGGGACTGCCGATGATGGATGCCCTAGAGAGTGCATGGGGTGTGCCGCTTTCATTCCTTGAAGGATATAAAAACTTTGACTTCCCGGGCCACCCAATGAACCCAAGCTGTCACTACAGTAACTCTATGAGTGGTACCTCATCTGCGGCGCCAAACACGGCGGGTGTGGTCGCACTACTGATGGAAGCTAACCCAGATTTGAGCGCTCGCGACATTCAACATATTTTGGCGACAACGGCGAGCATGACTGACGCTGATAACGCCGCTGTTACGCTCAATACGGCTAACGGCGAGTTTGTCGCTCATCAAGGTTGGGTAGAAAACGCGGCAGGTTATCACTTCAACAACTTCTATGGCTTTGGCCGTGTGAATGCGGGTGAAGCGGTTAAAATGGCGTTGAACTATGATGTTGACTTAGGCGAGCGTCTGCAATCAGACTGGCTTTCAGCGGGTGTTCAAAATGATGATGCATCATTAGCCTTAGTGGTTCCAGATAACAACGCGGCAGGCGCAACGCACAGCATTGAAGTGGCGGATGACTATACTATCGAAGCAATGCAGTTTAGCTTCACAGTGGCTAACGAAGAAATGCGCTCCGATTACCGTCACCCAGAAATCCCGGGGCTGATTCAAAGCTCTGCGGGTTCAGACTTGGCTATCGAAGTGACTTCGCCAAGTGGCACTAAGAGTGTGGTTCTTGCGTCTCATCATGCGCAGCTTTATCCAGCATTGGATGCCAACTTCAACTTTGCTCAAGGTTATGTTCACTTGCCAACGGTGCATTTCCGCTCAAACGCTTTCTATGGCGAGAGTGCGAAAGGAACCTGGACTGTGAAAGTCGTTGATACGGCGCAGCCTAATCAAGTTGCGTTTAGTATGAACGGTCAAACCAGCGTGGTCTTCCCGAACGAGGCAGAATCTGTCCTCGAGGGATGGGGTTTACGTGTAACTGGTCGTCAATAAGGAGCATAATAATGAATAAGTTAACAACTCTTGCAATAGCGCTAAGCGCTGCGATTATGGCGCCAGTTCATGCTACAACGCTAAAATCGACTATGGACCAAGATAATAAGCTAAGCACTCAAGATGTGCCTGCGATCAGTGCCGCTAAGTTAGAGCGAAAAGCCAGCGTAGGTCTGTATGAAAAGGTGGACAATGTCCGTATTGTACCTGCTTACTTAGCCGATCCGGCTAAAACTGTGAGCGTGCAGGGCACGAATGCCTACGTGCAAGCCAATGATGGCGCTGTAGCCAGTGACCGTGAGGGGCTGTGGCAAGGCGATGTAATGCGCCACTCATTGCGTGGTGAATTTGCTACAGTAAGCGGAAACTTAGTGCTCATCCCTGCGGGCGATATTGACGCAGTGCTTAACACTTTCGACTTACAAATGGTTCAACAGTTTGCTAATGGCACCGTTTTGGTTAAGCCAGCGACGGCCACAGAATTGCAGCAACTTAATGACCAGCTACAAGCTTCTGATTTGGTTAAAGCCAGTAAAGTAGAAGTGTTACACAAGGTCGTTGATGCTTTCTAAGCACATTTAAGCGAAGTTAAAAGCCCCACTAGTTGGGGCTTTTTTGTTGGCGAATATGCAACTCACCATCAATATGCACGTCTCGTTGTGGGAATGAGATAACCACATCATGCTCGGCAAATTTTTCACAAATTCCAAAACGGATATCGCTTTTTATTTTCCGTACGTTGGACTCGGCCTCCGCATTGACCCAAAAGACTGCATCGAAGATAAGCGCACTGTCGCCAAAATCTTCAAAAATAACGCTATGGGGTGGGTTATTGAGTACGGTGGGCACCTCTTCTAGCACTTCGGTGATAAGCTGAGCTATTAAATTCACATCACTGCCATAGGCCACGCCAACTCGAACATAGGTGCGCGCCATGGTATCGATCAGTGTCCAATTGGTTACGGTATTCTCTAGCAGCTGGCTGTTAGGAACCAGTAGGTGCACGCCATCGTTACGGCGAATGCGGGTCGAACGGGTGTTAATCGTTTCCACAACGCCCTTGGCATCACCGACCTCTAAAAAGTCGCCGATACGGATAGGGCGCTCACCGATGAGGATCCAACCACTGATAAAGTTGTTTATAATATTCTGTGCGCCAAAACCGACGCCAATCGCTACGGCCCCTGAGACAAATGCGAATGCGGTGAGCGGAATATTAAGCACTTCAAGGGTGGTAAAGATGATAATAATGATGCACAGCACCAAATAAATACGTTTGAATAAAAGCGCCGCATCTGGCCCCATACGCTTTTGTATAATACGGCGATGGATAAGCCGACCAATGTAGCGCACAACGAGCCACACGCCGGCGATGATAAGTGGGATTTGAATCAAGGTCGCTAGGGTAAACGCGGAGCCACCGTAGCTGAATATAACGGTATCCAAGGATTCGGTAATTTGTTTTAGCATAGGACTATCTAGCACCCTATTACTCCTTAAATAGGTGGTCAGTGAGGCGCTATACTACAAGGCTTTGGAGCCATCGCTGACACGCTCTCTTTGTTGTTGTGTTAATTTTATAACATAGACATTGCGGCCAATCCCATTAAATTCCTCATCGGTGATAACCAGGGTGTCATTGTCGTAAAACGTGACGGCTTCTTTTTGTGTTACCAAACCGAGATTGATCTTATCTATGGTACCGGAGAAAAAATTATCGCCTTGCCAGTTCTCGAACAGCCATAAATGGGTGGAGTCTAGCAATACCAGCTTTTTCCTATCTGGGCTCATGGCTGCGGATGTCACCCAACATAACTTTTCGGCGGTGGTACAGGTTTGAAACGAGGCGATAAATTGCGCTTCATAATTACCCGCGTGATTGCCAATACGGTACAAGTTCGTTTTACCATCAAATGGTTGAGTTCTATTTTTGGTAAATAAGTACAGTTGGTGTCGATACTCAACAAAGGCTTCTAAATCAAAGTTCTTACGTTCAGGCGTAAGGGGCTGCTCCCACAATTCTTTGTAGGTGAATTTAATGATCTCTGCGTTGGTTTCATCAGATTTAATATCAATGGGGTTTTCTATTTTATAAATTGTCAGCCAGCGGCGCAGATTATCGTTGTTACCAAAGTCGCCTAAAAAGAAATGACCAAATTCGTTTTGGGTCATGTCTTCCCAATCAATGTTCTTGGCATTGACCACTTGCACGCGCCGTTGCACTTTGCCTTTATCATCGACCTGATAGAGAAATGGGCCATCGCCACTGTCGTTAATGGCCCACAAGCGGCCACGTTTATCAAACTCAATCCCCGACACCTCTTTAAGTTGTGGATCTAGGGTGACAAACTTGTTCTGATATAACTGATAACTCAACCAGACAGCGCCGCCGCCAAGGACGATTGCACTGAGGGAAATAAGGGTAATAAGCGTTTTTTTTATCATAATCTGGATGGTGTGGAAAAACGCTGGGCATTATAGCAGGGCCACATTAGGGATGCCTGTACCTGAGTATGAATTTTTTCAATAAAAAACGCGGCACTAGGGCCGCGTTATGATGCGCTTATAAAGCGTTTATTTACTCTTTGCTGTCTTCCACGAGACCACGGCGTTTAAGTAATGCGTCGGTGGTTGGCTTTTGACCACGGAATTCAATGTAGCTTTGCATTAAATCACGGCTGTTACCACGCGAGAGTACTTCTTTACGATAGTGATCACCGTTTTCACGAGTCAAGCCACCTTCGTTTTGCATATGTGCGAACGAGTCCGCTGCAAACACTTCTGTCCAAAGGTAGGCGTAGTAGCCCGCGCTGTAACCGCCAGCAAAGATGTGGCTAAAGTAGCAGGTTTTATAACGCGGCGGCACTGGGTAGTAATCAATGCCGTGTTTCTCAAGCGCGTTTTGCTCAAACTGGGCAAAGTCTTCAACCTTGGTACCCGGTGCAATTGAATGCCATTCCATATCCAGCAACGCTGCGGCTAGGTATTCAGTGGTATCAAAACCTTGGTTAAAGGTATGCGACTTCAATAACTTATCTAGCAGCTCTTGAGGGATAGGCTCGCCAGTTTTGTAGTGCTTAGCATAGTTAGCGAGTACGCTCGGCTCAATGTTCCAGTCCTCGTTAGCTTGAGACGGGAATTCAACGAAGTCACGCGCAGTGGCCGTACCGGCAAGCGATGGGTATTTTACATCGGAGAACAGACCGTGAATGGCATGACCAAACTCGTGGAACATAGTTGTTACTTCAGAGAAGGTCATCAGTGTTGGCTGACCTTCAGCTGGCTTGGGAATGTTCTGCGCGTTATAAATAACAGGCTTGGTTCCTTTAAGGTGGTTTTGCGATACATAGGCACTCATCCACGCGCCGCCACGCTTACCTTCGCGAGCATAAGGGTCAAGGTAGAATAGGCCAACTGAGCTGCCATCTTCATTGAATACTTCCCATACAAACACGTCTTCGTGGTAGGTTGGCAAGTCATTGCGCTCTTTCATGGTGATGCCATAAAGCTTGTTCATGGCGAAGAACAGGCCGTCGTTAATAACGGTATTCATTTCGAAATAAGGCTTTACTAAGCTTGCATCAATGTCATATAGCTCGGCGCGCACCTTCGCTCCGTAATAAGCCCAATCCCAAGGCTTAAGCTCAAAGTCTTTACCGTCTTTTTTGATTGCTGCTTGAATGAGTTCAGCTTCAGATTTAGCTTTAGCGACCGCTTTCGGCGCGAGATCATCAAGCATAGTAAACACTGCATCCGGCGTTTTAGCCATGCGATCGTCTAGCTGGTAATGTGCCCATGATTCAAAACCAAGCAAAGCGGCTTTTTCTGCTCGAAGCTGCGCTTCTTTAATAGCAATTGGGCCATTGGTTTGTTGCGCGCGCTGTGATGACGTGCGCCACACTTTTTCACGTAGCTCACGATTTTCGAGGCTTGAAAGAATGGGCTGACGGGTGGTGTTGACCAAGGTGATCATGTAGCCGTCTTTGCCTGCTTTTTCCGCTGCTGCCTTTAAGCTGGCAATTTCATCTTCAGCTAAGCCCGCTAATTGCGCTTTGTCTGTGACTAAGATGGTGTCTTGTTTGAATGACTTTAAGATATTTTGCGAAAACTCAGTGCTGAGCTTAGAAAGCTCAGAGTTAATCTCGCGCATACGTTGCTTTTGGCTTTCGTCGAGCTTCGCACCCGCACGCACAAAGCGTTTATAATAATATTCAACCAGGCGTTGGTCTTCTTTATTCAGCGTGTCTTTGTTGTCATAAACAGCAGCAACACGGTCAAAAAGGGCCTTGTTTAGATAAATATTGTCACGGTGCTCGGCCAATACCGGCGCCATTTTGGCATCGATACGCTGATATTCATCATTTGAGATAAGACCAGAGAGATTGTTGAAAGCGGCGCGTACACGGTCCAAAATGGCGCCGGATTGTTCCATTGCAACCAAGGTGTTTTCAAAAGTAGGTGCTTCAGAATTGTTAGCGATAGCTTTAATCTCAACACGTTGCTCTTCAATCCCCGCATCAAATGCCGGCTCATATAAACTGGTATCAATCTTATCAAATTCGGGCGCCATATATTGCAATGGACTAGGGCTTAAAAAGAGATTTTCTTGTACAGCGTCAGTGGTGGTTTTGGCTACTTGTTCGGTTTGAGCTTGGTTTTGTTCGTTGTTAGCAGGTTGCTCGCTACAGCCTGTAACTAGGGTAGTCGCAGCAATCGCTGCGGCAATCATAGATAAACGCATTGCTTACTCCATTATCAGGAAGTTATTGTTGTCAGTTATCGCATGAGCAAGCCACGTCCCCGGGAGAGTGCAGTGACTCGCACTGTGTAATCATGAAAAGAAGGGTGGGGCTCTTTCATTTTGATAGGCTGTAACATTACTGGCAAAGTGTGCTGACAACAAGTAACTTGGCCTTAATTCTGCGCTTTTTCGTCGATTTGTTGGTGTTTTTTTCATCTTCAGCCATGCTTAACACTCAGGTAAAGCGTTAAATTCTTCTCCAACCCTATGCTTTTGTTCGATTGTGAAGTTTTTTGCGGTGGGTATACTTGCGTCGTAGTGAAGATTGAGTGCGAATTTGGTAGCCGAGGAGAGCAGGGTTGGACGTTTTTGTAGCGCGCCAAGCAGTATTTAACAAGCAACAGAAGGTGGTTGCTTATGAGTTGTTGTTTCGCGATGGTGAAGATAACCGTTTCCCGAATGTCGAGGATAAAACCGCGACAGCCAAACTGATCTATGATAATCAGCTCAATCAAGGTTTATCATTTCTCACCGGTGGGCGAAAAGCACTGATCAATTTTGGTGAGCAATCGCTACATGCCCGTTTAGGGGAGTTTCTTCCTACCGATAAAGTGGTGATTGAGATACTCGAGACTGTTGAGCCCAGTGAGGAGCACTATCAGTTGTGTCGAGAGTTGTTTCACCGTGGCTTTCGTTTGGCGCTCGATGATTTTCAATACCACCCACAATGGGAAAAGTTTCTAAAGCTAGTGCGGCTTATTAAGTTTGACCTTATGCACAGCAGCTTTGAGGAAATAGACCAAACCCTTGCAGTGTTAAAAAAGTATCCAAATATAAAGTACCTAGCGGAAAAAGTAGAAACGCAAGAGCAATACGAGCAAGCCAAAGCACGCGGTTTTGATTTTTTTCAGGGCTATTATTTTGCTCGCCCGCAAATGGTTAAACAGCGCGATTGTGTTGCTCGTTCGGCATTGATCATGATGATTTACAGCATGACCCTCAAGCCCAATATTAATCTCAATAAACTCAGCGAGGTGTTTTCTCAAGACACCGCCTTAGCTTACAAATTATTGCGCTTTATCAATTCTGGGCTGTTTCCGCTTAAAGAGCGTATGGACTCCATTAAGCAAGCTTTGGTGTATCTTGGCGAGCTGCGGGTGCGGCGTTTTGTATCACTGATAGTGACCGCCCATATTGCCCACGAAAAACCGCTTGAGCTGACCAAGATGTCGTCAATTCGCGCCCGCTTCTGTGAGCTATTAGCAAAGCGTTATTTCCCCCACCTCAGTAGCAGCGCGTTCCTTGTGGGGCTCTTTTCACTCATTGATGCCATGCTCGATAGACCCATGCAAAGCATTGTAGAGCAATTGCCTTTCCCTGATGATATTGCCAATGCGCTAAATGGGGAAAACAACACCTTGTTTTATCTGCTCGAGCTAGTAAAAGCGTACGAGTCTGGCAGTTGGTGGGCGATGCAAAGAGCCTGTGTACCGCTCAACATCAGTGATGAGGGGTTGCCCAATTTACACCAATCGGCCATTACCTGGTCGCAAATGTTCGATGATTTGTAAAGCGCGTCGATAGCGCTTAGCACCCGGTTGTTTGGCGTGCATAAGTAGGTGGCTGATCGGCAGATTGCGCTTGTGTGTAAAGCACATAGCACTGGTCATCTTGCACCGCGCCGTCGTCATCAAAGTCATAGCCAATATAGGTAAAATCGATGCCTTGTTCTTCAAATACCAAGGCTTCGCTAAATTCCACCCGCTTGACGACATCGGTGTTATCTAAGAAAAACCATTTCAACCTCACATCCGGGCTGTCGTCGCTGAGGTCAATCACACCGTCTCGGTTTAAGTCAACATCAATCAGGTCATTGCGCCCGGTCACCGCAGTGGCTCGGTAACTAGGCATCTGCGCCTTCATCTGCATCAGTGTATTCGCCTGTTCGATACTGGTTTGCGCATTGGTTAGTACGGCTATGCGCGCATCATTTTGTAAATTTAAAAATCGCGGTAACACGGTGATACTCAACACCGCCAGAATAACTATCACGATGATGAGTTCAATCAAGGTAAAACCCTTTTGCAAGCGGTGCTTATTAGAGGGGGAACAACAGATGAAGGAATGCATGAAACTGATACCGCGTATAAATACAACCGTGCTATGGTAATGTTTTTTATCGACAATGTCAGCGCTATTTGTATCGTGGAGGGGGAGTGTCTAAGGCCAGTTTGTTCGCCGAACAAGGGTATTATCGGCAATTAATCACCGATGCGCGCCGCACTGAAATTGATGCGTTGCGTGGGCTAGCCATCCTTGGTTTGTTGTTCTTGAATGCCCCTTTTTTCATTTATTTCGATTATGGTTACATCGCACCGCCCGGTACCCATTTAGTCGACTCGCTGCTCTATGGCATACAGGTTCTACTACTTGATGGGCGCTTTCGGGGACTGTTTGTGGCGCTCTTTGTGGTGGGGTTAATTGTCCAGTGGCAGCGCCGTGCCACGGACTCACGCGACGAACCTATGCACTATTTACGCGTCAGACTCTATTGCTTAGCGGTCATTGGTCTGGTGCATGGGATGCTATTGTGGGCGGGGGATATCTTACTCGGGTATGCCCTTGCGGGGCTGTTGTTAGTGACGATGTTAGATTCACCCGCGAAACAGCAGCTGCGCCAAGGCATACTGTTTATTGTTGTTGGAAGTGCAGTGCTATTGACCTTAAGTGGGTTATATATTGAACCTGCACTCACCTATGACGACGAGCAATACCAAGGGTATCTCAATCAAGATAACTTTCACTTTTTAGCTACGCGCTCAAGCAACGCTATCAATATGCTGCTGATGACCTTGGTATCCCTATTTTCTGTGTTGTGGCTGGAGTTAGGGGCGATGATGTTGATTGCAGCGACATGGCGCAGTGGTTTTTTATCATCGCCTTGGCCACATCAGGTGAAGCTCTCTGTCGGAGCTGGGTTGCTGCTCTGTTTACTGCTCAGCGGCATTCATCTTGGTTATGGTAATAGCTTTACGGCAACGCTAAGCCTTATTGCGAACTCCATTAGTGGCACAATCACGGCGGTGATTGCTTTGCATTGGCTCAGTCGTAGACGCTTACGTATGGGTGTAGGGATTAGGCTGCTTGCGAATGTTGGGCGCTTATCGCTCAGTTGTTATCTGGCACAAAGCGCATTGATGCTGGTCATTACCCATTACTTTGGATTGTATATCGCACAAAACTTTGCGCTAGCGCATTATGCGTTATTGGCCTTTGCCATTATCATTGTGCAATTGCTCGGTGCGAACGCGTATCTGCGCATCTTTACTCAAGGCCCCGTAGAATGGGCTTGGCGCAAAGCGGTAGAGCGATGGCGCTAATACCATCAACATAAACTATACTAAGCGCTAGCCAAGGAGTCCCTGTGAAAAACCATGTTATCTTATTTGCCATCCTTTATGTGTCATCTTGCTTTAGCGCACATGGCGCAATGCGGGTGCTGTTTGTTAACCCATCTACAGCGGGCGACCCTTTTTGGCATAAAGTAGAGACTTTTGCGGTGCAAGCTGCCAGGGACTTAGACATCAATTTAGACATTGTTTATGGCGACGGTCATCGAGAGTTTCAGCATCGAGCCATCGCCCGGTATTTAGCCACTCATCCTGCGCCGGATTATGCGGTGCTTATCAATTACCCCGGCGGCAGTGGTCAGTCTATGCAGTTACTGGAGCAGCGCGAGGTTTATTTTGTCACGTTGGAAGAGACACTGTCCCAACAAGAGCGGGAGCTTGTGCAAAAGCCTGGTGAGCGCTTCCATTATTGGTTGGCGGAGCTGTCCCATGACAACCAGCACGCAGGGCAGCAACTCGCTTCTTTTTTGCACAATAAAGCCGTTGAGCAAGGCATAGAGTCACCGCTGGTGGCGGCGATAGGGGGGCACTACGGAGGAGAAACAAACCTGCGTGTGAATGGATTGCGCGACTTTTTAGCAGACCACCAAGGACAACTAGTGCAAGTCGTGCATGGTCGTTGGCAGCAAGAAATTGCCCGTCAACAAACGGCCAAACTATTACGGCGCTATCCTGAGTTAAGTATCATCTGGTGCGCCTCGGACGCCATGGCGCTGGCGGCTGCACAACAAGCCCAGCAACATGGCAAAGTGGTCAATAAAGATATGTTTATCGGCGGTTTTGATTGGCTGACCGACTCCTTGAGCGCTATAGCCGATGGTAGGCAGACGGCGTCGGTGGGTGGACACTTTTTGATGGGGGCTTGGGCTTTGGTCAAAGCTTATGATCACCGTTTTTCAGTGTCAAAAAGCAGCACTCAAGAAGTGCGCTTTAAACTGGCAATCGCGCATCAGGGAAACGTAAAGCGCATCCTCCCTTTGGTGGACCCCGATAATTGGCAGCAAATTGATTTTAAAAGCTACACAAGAACCCATAACAGCACACTTGATGAGTACCCCTTCGATGTGCAAAGTATCCTCAATCAACACTTTTAATTCTGATTTTTGTTGGTAACTGCTTTACAATGCGCAGGTGAAAAAGAAGCAACAAGTAGAACTATGAGTCAACCTACGCGCCTTAATAAATACATAAGTGAAACCGGATTTTGCTCGCGCCGTGAGGCGGATGCGCTGATCAGTGCGGGGCGAGTCAGCGTAAATGGTCATGCGCCACAAATGGGCGATAAAGTGACTGATGCCGACACCATTCACATTGATGGTAAAGCGCTTAAAACTAAGCCTAAACGTGTCTATATCGCCTACAACAAGCCAACGGGTATTACTTGCACCACTGAAAAGAAAATAAAAAGTAATATTGTGCGAGCGATTAATTATCCCGAACGTATTTTCCCTATTGGCCGTTTAGATAGGCCCTCCGAAGGGCTTATCTTCCTCACCAACGAGGGCGATATCGTCAACAAAATATTGCGCTCAGGGAATAACCACGAGAAAGAGTACGAAGTGCGGGTTGATAAGCCCTTAAATCGGCGCTTTGTTGAGCGTATGAGCGCGGGTATTCCCATTCTTGGCACTGTTACCAAGAAGTGTAAGGTTGAGCAAACCGGGCCGGATAGCTTTCGCATCATACTGACTCAAGGCCTGAATAGGCAAATTCGTCGCATGTGCGAGTATCTTGGCTATGAAGTAGTTACGCTCAAGCGCACGCGCATCATGAATGTGACATTAGCCGGGCTGAAAAGTGGCCAATGGCGCCATTTAAGTGATGCAGAAATGGCCACTATTAATGATCTAATAGCGGACTCTGGTAAAACCGAAGAGCATTCTAAAACTGAGCACAGTGTGCCCTCTGAGCAACATTCCAATACACCGAAGACTGCACAACCAAAGCGCAAAGCCTTACCTCGAGCTCGCACAGCGCCTGTTCACAAGCCAAAAAGTAAGGCAAACAAGCGGGTGAAAGGAACATTGAGGCTAAAGAAATGATGCGCTTAATTGGCCTTGTGCTGCTTATTTTTATAACCGGTTGCTCGCAATCAGACAAAGTGACGTTGCATGCTGGCGATTCTATTTTAGCGTTCGGTGATAGCTTAACCGTGTCAGTGGGTGCAAAAAGCAGCACCTATCCCCAGCAACTCGCTCAGCTAACAGGGCTGGAAGTGATAGCCAGTGGTGTCTCTGGCGAGCAAACAGCGCAGGGCCTTGAGCGCTTTAAACGTGCACTCGACACGCACCAGGTTCAGGCGGTGGTGTTACTTGAAGGCGGAAACGATTTTTTGCGTAACCAAGATAGCGGGCAAACAAAAGCGAACCTAGGCGCGATGATAACGCATGCGCAAAGTAAAGGGATTGCAGTGATCCTTGTGGCGGTGCCGACCAAGTCTTTGTTTTTGTCTGACGCGCCGCTATATCAACAATTAAGCGAGCAGTATCAGGTGGTACTGGTGGCAGATATACTGTCTGAATTACTAGGCGATAACCGCTTTAAATCTGACGCTATTCATCTTAATGACCAAGGCTATCGACGCCTAGCGTTAGCCATAGCCGATGTGATAGAGGTTGAACGCTAACGAAAAAAAGCCAGCTTAAGCTGGCTTTTTAATGACTGCTGATCTCATCCGTTGCGACGGTGGCTGTGTATGGCAAAGAACTTACAATAAAGCACCGGGACCACAACCAGCGTGAGTATGGTGGCAAAGCCGAGACCAAACATGATGGTCACCGCCATGGACTTAAAGAACACATCGAATAGCAGCGGGATCATCCCTAAAATAGTGGTGATAGCCGCCATGGAAACCGGCCTAACCCTGGAAACGCCAGAGTCAAACACCGCCTCATAAGGGTCTTTACCTGCAGCTAACTCGATATTGATTTGATCCAACAGCACGATACCGTTTTTAATTAACATGCCTGAGAGGCTCAATAGCCCCAACAGCGACATAAAGCCAAAGGATGCGCCCATGGCCAGCAAGCCAGCGCTGACACCGACGATGGCCAAAGGCACCGTGGCCCAGATCACCAGCGGTTTACGCACTGAGTTAAACAGCAACACGGTGACCGCGAACATAGCTAGATAACCCAGCGGTAGCGAGCCAAAAATGGCTGAGCGTGCTTTGTTGGCAGACTCATACTCGCCACCCCATTGCAGTTCATAGCCTCGGGGTAGGGGGATGGCTTCGATATCGCCACGTACACGGGTGAACAACTTCGCAGGGGTTTCATCGCCAAGTAAATCATGATCCGCCATCACGGTAATGGTGCGCTTGCGGTCGCGACGCATTATTAGTGGGTCTTCCCAGCGTACGGTGAAGTCATCGACCACTTGCGTCACTGGCACAAACACGCCTAATACTGGACTGTAGATTTGCAAGTCGCGCAGTGATTCAACGTTTAAACGCTCGTCTTCTGGAGAGCGGGCAATGATTGGTAACAACTGCGTGCCATCGCGATAGAGTCCCACTTTCTTACCCGACACACTGGTGAGCAGCAACTCGTCTAAATCCGTTTTACTTATTCCCAAACGGCGGGCTTTTTGCTCATTGAGCTGTGGGCGGATGAGCTTTGTGCGGTGGCGCCAATCATCGCGAATGTGAAAGGCTCCGGCGTCACTGGCGAGAATTTGCTTCGCTTGCTCAGCCAGCTGTCTTAGCACCACAGGGTCGGGGCCAGAAAAGCGAGCTTCGATTTTGGCATCGGTCGATGGCCCGATTTCCATGCGTTTGAGCTTTAGCTTGGCATCAACAATATGATTGCGCTCGTAGTCACGCACCTTAGCTATCATGGCCAATACAGCTTCTCGGTCCTTCACCCGAACAATCAGCTGACCATAAGCAGGGTATTGTTTTTCTGGCGCATAAGTCAGCATAAAGCGCGGGGCCCCTTGACCTATGGTGGCGGTGACCTCCTCAACCAACTCCTGCTCGAGTAAAAACTGCTCGAGTTTGGCGATACCTTTGCTGGTGGTGCGAATATCAGCGCCCTGGTAATGCCAATAATCTATGTAAAACATGGGCGTGTTAGAGGCGGGGAAGAACGACTGTTTGACCGATTTAAAGCCCACCACCGCGCCGACTAAAAGGATCAGCATTAATACGATAGTGGTTTTGCCGTAATGCATGGCATGGCGCAAGATAAACTTATAGCCACTAAATAAAAACCCTTGGTAGGGATCTTCATCGCCTGCTTGGGCTTGGCTTTTGTTCTTTGGAATGCGGAACATCACATCAGCAAAAAACGGCGTAAGGGTGATGGCGGTGATCCAGCTCAGTAATAGTGAGATCATCAACACCCAAAATAAGCTGCCGGCAAATTCACCACTGGCATCCGAGCTCAGGCCGATGGGGGCAAAGGCGGTAATGGCAATAACCGTAGCCCCGAGTAAGGGCCATTTGGTTTGGTTAACGATATTGACTGCTGCCTTTAGTTTGCTTTGCCCGCGCTTCATATTAATAAGAATGCCTTCGGTGATCACAATGGCATTATCCACCAACATCCCTAGTGCGATGATCAACGCCCCAAGGGAGACGCGTTGTAGGTTGATATCAAAGAGCACCATAAAGATAAAGGTGCCGAGCACGGTGAGCAGCAAAATACCACCAATTAAAATACCGCTTTTAACCCCCATAAACAGCAGCAACACCACGATGACAATGGCCACCGCTTCGACCAGACTGATAATAAAACTGGACACCGACTTGTCGACTTCCTGGGGTTGGTTATAAATAGCCGCGACTTCCATGCCATGGGGGCGTTGATACTCCAGCTCCGCTAAATGGGCATCGATACGTTGACCAACGTCTACGACATTGACGTTGCTGGCAAAAGAAAGACCTATTAATAATGCCTGTTGTTGGTTGTAGCGCACCATATGCGAGGGCACCTCAGCATACTCACGATAGACCTTGGCGACATCGCCGAGGTAGATGAGCTCGCTGGCACCGGGCTTAGAAATAAGCACATGTTCAAGTTCAACAACATTGTCAAACTCGCCTGTGGGATGCAGGCGAATAGACTCGCCATCGACCATGACGCGACCGGCATTAGAAACGGTGTTTTGCGCTTGCAACAGGGAAAATATGCGCTCAGGACTGAGTCCCAGTTGCGCGAGCTTATGGGTCGACACCTCGACAATCACTTGGCTTTGCTGCTCGCCGGCTACAGTGACTTTGCCAACGCCATCGACCAGCACCAGTTCACGCTTGAGAAAATCAACATAGTCTTTAAGCTCATCATAGGAGTAGCCATCACCGGTCACTGCAAGGGTAACACCATACACATCGCCGAAGTCATCAATGACTTGGCTGGGGTACACCCCTGGTGGCATAGATGCCGAAACATCGTTAATTTTGCGGCGCAGTTCATCCCAAATTTGCCTTAGATCCTCTTTGCGATAGGTGCTTTTCATCTCCACCGTAATCTGGCTTTTGCCGTTAGAGGAAATGGAGGTAACATAGTCGACGTAGGGCAATTCTTGAATCGCGTTTTCGATTGGATATGTTACTTCTTCTTCGACCTGCTGCGGTGAGGCCCCAGGGTAGAGGGTAATCACCATGGCTTTTTTCAGAGTAAACTCTGGGTCTTCTAACTGTCCGAGAGAAAAGTAAGAGACCGTTCCCCCAATGAGCAGGAACAGCGCAAACATCCAACTAATAACTTTGCGTTCAATGGCAAATGCAGCAAGATTCATTTATAGGCCTCGCTCTTTTTGCCACGGACGCACCTGCATCCCTTCTTTGAGATAGTGTACGCCTGCGGCCACCACTTGCTCGCCGCTATTTAGGCCTGAGCGTATCTCTAGTCCGTCTCGGTGCATTTGCCCCACCTCGACCTGGCGTTTATGCACGGCGTTATCCTTATAAATCCATACATAGCTGTTATTCGCTAGGCCTTGCTGCGAGTCAGAAAAGACCGCTTCCACCGGAATTTTATGCCATGACTCGGCATTTCCGGTGATTTTACTGATATCAATATACACATGGCCGCTCATCCCCGCTAACAAGTTAAAATCTTCGGGCACGGGTAATGAAAATACCACTTTGTAGGTCAGCGTAGCAGGGTCGGCTTGGGTGTCGTATTCTTTGATGGTGAGCGTATAGGCCTTATCTGGATAGCCGTCAAAGATCACCGTGGGTTGATACAAGGTATCCTTGTTGACGCGGGCCACCAACTTCTCGGGTACTTGGATAACTACGTCCATTAAATCTCGGGTTTCTAAGCGCAAAATATTTTGCTTTGCCTGAATGTTTTCAAAATTCTTAACGAATACTTTGGCAACGGTACCGGCGAAAGGCGCCCTTAACTCTGAGTTGTCTAAGTTAGTTTTAGCAATATTGAATGCCGATTCGGCAACTCGGGCGTTGGCGACTGCTTCATCGAGTTCTGCTTGGCTGGCAATGTTGCGCTCATAAAGTGTTTTTACGCGCTTTAGCTGCGACTGAGCCAGGTCATAACGGGCCTTGCGCTCTTCATACTGTAGCTGGAAATCTTCAGGGTCGAGCTTAGCGAGTAACTCGCCTTTTTCCACTTCCTGACCCGCTAACACGGGAAATTCTATGAGCTCTCCATTGACACGAAAGGCTAAGTAGGAGCCTTGGTGGGCGACTACTTCGGCAGGAAAGCTACGCATAACCTTTTCATCAGCGTGACCCACGGTAAAGAGTTTAACCGGCCTGATGGGCGGCTTTTTATCGGTTTTGGGTTGCTCTTGTGAGCACCCCGTTAGTGAAATCATCGCGAGCAAGACTAATACGAATAGACTGCGAGACATGAATGAGACTCCCTGTGAATAGTGTGTATGTATGCCAGTATAAGAGCACGCTGGTGCGTTAGCTTACTTTGCCGTAGACTAAAATAAAAATTATAAATTACTTATAACTTCATAAGGTAATGTTATGAAGCTGGAATGGCTAAAAGTACTTGATGTGTTATCTCAGTGTCGCTCGCTCAGTGAGGCGGCAAAGCGTTTACATAAAACTCAGCCGGCGCTGACAATGATGGTCAAGAAAATAGAGCAGAGCGTCGGTTTTGCTGTGGTCAATCGTGAAGGTTATCGGTTTTCACTCACTGAACAAGGTCAGGCGTTTTGTCGGCGTGCTCAATATGTGCTGCGCGATATGGACGAATTGAGTGAGTTCTCCAGCGAGCTCGCCAACGGTAATGAGCCAAAGTTTCGCATCAGCTACGAGCAAGTGTGTGTTGGCGAAGAGCTCAGTATTTTGCTGCGCGATTGCTATCATGCCTTTGCTCACACCGAGTTTGAGATTGACAGTGGTCGGCGATTCACCGCGCTAGAGCAAGTTAATAGTGGTAAAAGTGATTTAGGGATTGGCCCCTGGTTTGATATTTTTCACGCCACCGGCGACTTAGAAAGTTTGCCGCTCGGAGACATTGAAGTGGGTGTTGTGGCTTCACCGGAGCTTATTCAACAAACTCAGATCAGTTACCGAGAACTCCAAAGTTACCCTTGTGTGGCGATGTTTGAAAGTGATCTGCATTTCGAAAGTGGGCGGATGCCGTTTTTAAATCAAGCGGCGATGATGAAGCTCGACGATATATTCGCGCTGCGCTCCATGTTGCTTGCGGGGGCGGGCTGGGCCTTAATGTGTCTCGATTTGTGTCAACAAGAAATAGCGACCGGGCAACTGCAAGTGATTCATCTTAGCGATAGAGAGCACGCGTTTCGCGCGCAGATTCGTGCGTTTCGCCGACATTCCCGTCATCACGGTCCGGTAGCTCGACATGTGTGGACAAAGTTGCAGGAAATAGCCCATGGATAAAGCCGCGATGATTTATCAAGTGGTCGCCGCCATTCCTAAAGGCAAGGTATGCAGTTATGGTGAAGTAGCTAAACGAGCCGGATTACCAGGCTATGCCCGCTATGTGGGTCATACCCTTAAAAACCTACCCTCTGACTCTCGCTTGCCTTGGCATCGGGTGGTAAACAGCCAAGGCAAAATATCGTTTGCGCAAGGCAGTGATGGGTTCACACGACAACAACAAGCACTGCTTAGCGAAGGCGTGCTTGTAATCGACGGGAAGGTCAATATGCGCCGTTTCGCTTGGCATATCTAACAGCGAGTGTGTTATTGGCAACTAAATAATGTATAGGTAAATGGCCAAAAAGTGGCAGGTACAGGCAACCAGCACGAATAGATGCCAGATGGCATGGCTGAGATGGCGATGTTTGGCGCTGTAAAATAAGGTACCCACACTGAATAATACCCCACCCAATACCAACAACCACATCGCGCCACCGGGCAGTGCAAGATAAAGTGGATAGATAAACGCAAGTGCTATCCACCCCATCACTAAGTAGGTGGCCAAAGAAATTCTCGGTCGCGGGATTTTTGCGGTTAATTTGAATATCACGCCAAATAAAGCCAACCCCCAAATAGCAAACATGCCTATCCAAGCCCAGTATCCGCCTAGCGCAAGTAATAAAAAGGGCGTGTACGTACCGGCAATTAATAGGTAGATGGCACTGTGATCAAGCTTTTTCAGGACGCGTTTGGCCTTGTCACTTACACTGGCGTGGTAAAGAGTTGAACTGACGAACATTAAAATGAGGCTGGCACCGTATACGCTGGTCGCTACCACAGCGGTTATGGATTCGCTGACGAGCACCATAGCAACCAAGGCCACAATAGCGAGTAAGGCACCAAGACCATGGCTTAACCAGTTTAACTTTTCTTCAAACGGGGAATAACCACTCACTTGCATCTGTTTTAACTCATTATTACTTGCTTCGACGAACCAACTATAACTGTTCAGCGTACACATGTACACTCAAATAAAAGTGTTAATTCGGAACAAAAATTCGGTTGGTTTAAATCGCTAATTGCAGTGTGAAAAAAGCTAAAAAATAGTTTTTATTTTATGCAGCTAATTTAGTACTTCGCCTGGTGGAAAGTAAAAGTTCAGTTATTACATAAGGTTAAAAAAATTATAGGTTCTGGCACAACCTTTGTAATAGATGATGCGACTAATTAAACAATACCTTAACAACAGGAACATCATCATGAAAACGTTAACCAAGGCAACAATTCTGACTTCCGCTTTATTTGTAAGTTCAATGGCAAATGCGAACTCACTCACTCAAGAAATTGAACAGGCTGTTCGCTCTGCTGCAAACGAAGCGTATTCATCGCTCATCCAGTCACAGAAACAGGCACTACGTGATGCAACTCAGGCGTTGTTTTCCGAGCAGCGCCAGGCATCAGATAAAGCGTCTGATAAAACGAATGCGAAGGAGCAGGGTGATGACGCTTAATTTTGCCTTACTGGGGCTTATGCTGCTACCCGTAGCAAGTTTGTTTGGTACCTACCTAGGCATTAGTGTCTGCCGTAATTTCGGTTGGTGGGGAGAGTAGTTGTCCTCACCCTAACTATTTCATTGGCTATCTGATCGGCATTAACAGACATGACGTAGTATACGCACTACCCACCGTCCTAGGATTATTATGAAGTATGCCGTGTTCCCTCTGCCGCTGGTGTTGTTGCCGCAGGGCGTGACCAAGCTCAAAATTTTCGAGCAGCGATACATTCACATGGTAAAAGAGTGTCTGCGCGAACAACGCGGCTTTGTTATCACCCCTTTAGCCAAGGAAAATGACGACCAGACAAGCGAATTTGGTTGCCTAGTTAAAATTATCGATTTTGACCAAGACCCGACAGGCCAGTTGTTGATCACTGTGCAAGGTGAAAGCCTGATGCGCATAGATAACATAACCTACCTCGATAACGGCTTACGCTATTGTACCCACCCCACTGAAATAGAGACTGCGACGGTGCCTGAGGTTGAACTTACCGATTTGGCGCAGGCGTTAAAATGGGTGTTAGACAATAACCCAGAACTCAAATGCCTATATGATTGCCCTAACTACGACGATGCCAAGTGGGTTGCCTATCGCTGGTTAGAGATATTACCTGTTGATTATAATCAAAAAAAGTTAATAATCCGTGATCACGACTTTGAACAACTGCTCGACTTCCTCCATACTGTAATTAATTTCAACGAGCGATGATCTATCGCGCCACTCCTTGCGTAAATCTCACAAATAAAAGCATTACTGAGGCAGCCAATGGGATTGCAAAGCGTGTTAGACAAGCCGTGTAACAAGTCTCCGCAGCAAAGTATTGCACCAAGCGGTGGCAATCAAAGCAAAGGAAGAAACATGGGCAGTGAAACTGAGCATTTGTCAGATGCGTTAGTGCGCGTCGCAGAGCATCGGGACAGAAGCGCATTCGCAACGCTGTTTTCTTATTTCGCACCAAAGATAAAACGCTTTGGCATTAAGCAATACAACAACGAAGCGTCGGCAATGGAGCTGGTGCAAGACACCATGACGTCAGTTTGGCGTAAAGCTCACCTTTACCATCCGAGTAAAGGCGCGGCGACGACTTGGGTTTATACCGTAATGCGTAATGCATCTTTCGATGCGCTGCGCAAAATGCGCAGCAATAAAGAAGATACCTTAAGCGAAGATATCTGGCCGTTGGTGCAGCATCATGAAGAAGAGCAAGAAGTGTTTGGCGATCATCTACAGAGTCAACTCTTGCAGCAGCATATAGACAAGCTTCCCATCGCCCAGCAGGAGGTGGTTAAGGGAGTGTACTTTCAAGAAATGTCGCAAGAGCAACTTGCGAAGCAGTTAGGCGTACCAGTTGGAACCGTAAAGTCGCGGCTAAGATTGGCGCTCTCAAAGCTAAGAAATCATCTGGGAGCAGAGCATGATTAAATTTCACCCGAACACACAGTTGTTAGAACAACATGTGCTTGGCGCATTGCCAGCTTCGCTGAGCGTGGCAATTTCAGCTCACCTTGAGCTTTGCGATGACTGTTGCGACACCGTCGCAGCATTAGAGCAGCGCATTGGTGAACAAACGTTTACAGATGACGCCGGTGAAGAGCTCCCCGGGTCACAAGAGCTGCTTGATGCGCAGATGAGCGCCATGCTCAGTGATATTACTGCAGATACAGACGTCGATGATTTTGCCATTCAAAGCGCAAAGCAAATATCCGTTGGTGATAGAAACATCACGTTACCACGTGCATTGAGTCATGTGGGCATGTCGAGATTTGTTCAGGCCGGCAAGCTCGCGCGTTCGCGCCTGGAGCTTGATGAGGGCAGTATCCGCACTAGCCTATTGTACATTGCTCCAGGGGGGACTATTCCCGAGCATACGCACACAGGTTTTGAGTTGACGCTATTGCTTGATGGCACCTTTACCGACGAAGAAGGAGAGTATCAACCGGGCGATTTTATATGGCTTGATCATAAGCACGACCATACTCCTTACACCGAACAGGGGTGTTTGTGCTTGGCAGTAGTCAATAGTGCACTACACTTCAATAAAGGCTTAAGTAAATTGCTGAACCCCATTGGCGAGCTTATATATTAATGGATAAATCGTTGAAAATAGGTATTAGCGCGTGTCTTACCGGCGAAAAAGTTCGCTTTGACTCTGGGCACAAGCGCTCTAACTTTTGCATGGATGAGCTGGCAAAGCACGTGCAGTATGTGCCTTTTTGTCCAGAAGTGGCAATTGGTTTACCCATTCCTAGGCCGACCATTCGCCAAGTGCGTAAAGACGACGTGATAACCGTGTGTCGCCCTGATGGCAGTGGCGAGGTTGGCAACGACCTTAAAAACTACGGACAGCAGGTGGCACAGAATCAGGGCCAACACCTCGATGGGTTTATATTCTGTGCTAAAAGTCCTAGCTGTGGCATGGAACGAGTCAAAGTCTTTAATGAAGCTGGGACGGGCAATACATCAGAGGGTGTAGGCTTTTTCAGCGCCGAAATAATGAAGGCTAATCCGCTACTCCCTTGTGAGGAAAATGGCCGACTCAATGACATGCACCTACGCGAAAACTTTGTTATGCGGGTTTATGTTTACCATAGCTGGCGCAAGCTGCGTGAGTCAGGATTGAGCGCTCATCGGTTGACTACTTTTCACTCTTTGCATAAATACCTATTGATGAGTCACAACTATCAAGCCTACCGTGATTTAGGCCGGTTGCTCGGCAGTATCGAAGGGGATGACATCGAAGCTATTGCCGATGAGTATATCCTTGGCTTAATGAATGCGTTGAAAAAGCCTGCGTCGCGCAAAGCACATACTAATACCTTGATGCACTTGCAGGGGTATTTCAAACAGCACCTCGGTAAAGAGGAAAAGCAAGAATTACGTGCGGCAATCGAAGACTACCGCCAGGGGCTTGTGCCTTTATATGTGCCGCTGACATTATTGCGTCACCACCTTACGGTGCACCCAAATCCCTATTTAGCGCAACAAGTCTACTTTAATCCCCACCCAAACGATTTAAAGCTGAGGTATGGTATTTAAATGAGTTCATTGTTCTGGTTTCGGCGCGACTTGCGCCTTTATGCAAACGAAGCTTTAATTGAAGCATTAAACAACGGCGCAAAAGACGCCGTTTTCTTTGTCTGCGAGAAACAGTGGCAACGGCACGACATGGCGCCCATTCAACGGGATCTCATGCTGCGACGTGTCGATTATTTGGGTCAGCGCCTTAGTGAGCACGGTATTCGCTTGCACGTATTGGATGTTGATGAATTTAGCGACATACCCGCATCGTTACAAGGGTTATGTAACAGCTTGAGCGTCAAGCATGTTTATGCCAACCGCGAATATGAAGTGAATGAACGCCAGCGTGACAGCCAATGTGCGCAATTAGCTCTTGAATTTCATTGGTTTGATGGCGATGTAATTGCCCCGCCAGGCTCGGTGTGTACAAAAAGCGGCGACATGTTTCGCGTGTTTACCCCATTTAAGCGTCAATGGCTAAAGCAGTATGAGCAAAGCCACTTTTCATTGCCGTCATGGCCGTCGTTACATAACGCGATAAAGTGGCAGACGCCTCGTTGTTTGCAAAGTGACGGTGAATCGCAAAAATGGCCGGTTGATGATGATTCACTTAGCGCGATTGTTGAGCGCTTTATTGACGATAAGCTCACCACTTATGAACAGCAGCGAGACTTTCCAGCGATTAAAGGCACCTCCGGGTTGAGCCCATACTTGGCACTCGGAATAATCAGCGTTAAACAACTGCTCGTAAATGTACAACAGCGCCACCCTGATATTTTGCAAAGCGCAAAAAGTAACCTCTTTAGTTGGGTCAACGAACTGATTTGGAGAGAATTTTATCGCCATCTTATTGTTGCCTATCCGCGTTTATGCAAACACGCTAACTTTAACGCCAAGTACGACGCCGTGAAATGGCGTGAAAGCGATAAAGATTTCAATGCTTGGTGCGAAGGAAGAACGGGTTACCCTCTGGTGGATGCAGCAATGCGACAATTAGTGCAAACAGGGTGGATGCACAATCGCCTACGTATGGTGGTGGCAAGCTTTCTGACCAAGCATTTACTCATAGATTGGCGCGCTGGTGAGCAGTTTTTTATGCGTCACCTGATTGATGGTGACTTGGCGTCAAACAATGGTGGATGGCAATGGGCGGCAAGCACCGGCTGTGACGCGCAGCCTTACTTTCGTATTTTTAACCCGATAACGCAAAGTGAACGTTTTGATCCAGATGGCGAATTCATCCGTAAGTACCTACCAGAGTTAGAAAAAGTGCCTGCTAAGCAGATCCACTTTCCGCACCAATATCTAGCAGCAACTCAAAGCAACAGGTATTGGCCAGCGATAGTTGATCATAAAGCGGCACGCGAACGTGCCTTAGCACGATTTAAGGTGGACGATGAATAACGCGCTCGAGCAATTTGTGTCAGTTTATCAGCGTTTGGATAAGCATAACCTAGACTTGCTGCATGAAGTTTATGGCGAAGCCATTCATTTCCAAGACCCCCTTCATGAAGTTAAAGGGTTGCAACAACTAAGGCGATATTTCGCCAACATGTATGCCAATGTTAATCACTGCACATTTGATATTAGCCAACAATTTGCCTTTGATAATCATGCATTTTTGTATTGGACCATGCGCTTTTCACACCCCAAGTTAAATGGTGGCAAAGAGGTCGCGGTTGCAGGGCACAGCTTTTTGCAATTTGACCAAGGCAAAGTCATCCACCATCGCGATTACTTTGATGTAGGCGCTATGTTATACCGACATATCCCTTTGCTTGGCAAAGTAATCAAGCTCGTTGACAACAAAGCAGGGAGTTAGGCTATGAAAGTATTAATCACAGGGGCAACATCGGGTATCGGTGAAGCTCTGGCTAAGCGCTATGCGCAGCAACACGATGTTATAGCGTGTGGGCGAGACGAACAAAAGCTTAAAGAGTTAGAAGACAGTCAAGGCCAAGGGCGTATTAAGGGATTATCGTTTGATGTCACCGAATTAGAGGCTATTAAATCAGCCACCACCGACATAGACGAGCTTGACTTGGTGGTGCTCAACGCCGGTAACTGCGAATACGTTGATGATGCGCGTCATTTTGACAGCGCACTATTTGAGCGCGTTATTACCATCAACCTTCTGAGCCTTGGTTATTGTCTTGAGGCGCTGTTGCCGAAACTTAAATCCGGTGCCCACCTCGCCATTGTCTCCTCCAGTGTCACATATTTACCACTGACGCGGAGCGAGGCATATGGCGCATCGAAATCAGGCGCGACTTATTTGGCAAAATCCCTGGCTGTGGATCTCAAAGACATTGACGTGAGCGTTATCCACCCAGGTTTTGTGAAAACGCCATTGACCGATAACAATGATTTCCCTATGCCCATGGCTGTCAGTGCAGAGCAAGCCGCTGAATACATGTATAAGGGGCTGCAAAAACGGCGCAAAGAGATTCATTTTCCAAAAAGATTCACATTTATTTTAAAACTGCTGCGCGTGCTGCCTTGGCCGCTGTGGCGCAAAATTGCAAAAGGAATGGTGCGGTGAAGAAAATCGCAGTAATAGGTAGTGGTATCGCGGGCCTCAGTAGTGCCTATTTGTTGAGCAAAAAGTATCATGTTGATGTTTTCGAAAAGAACGATTACATCGGTGGGCACACCGCCACAGTGGATGTTGAGGTCGGCGGACAGCAACACAGCGTCGATACTGGTTTTATTGTTTTTAATGATCGCACCTACCCGCATTTTGAAAAGTTGCTCGCTGAAATTGGCATAGGTCGCAAGCCTACACAAATGAGCTTTAGCGTGCACAACGTGGACACAGGCTTTGAATACAATGGCCATACATTGACCACTTTGTTTGCTCAGCGTCGCAATCTATTGCGACCGAAGTTTTGGCATTTGTTGTGGCAAATAGTCCGTTTCAACCGGTTGTGTAAGGACCTTTATCACAGCGGCGAATATGAACAAGGCGACACTCTAGGCCACTTCCTTGATAGGCATGGGTTTAACGATTTCTTCCGCAATCATTATATTTTGCCTATGGGGGCGGCGATTTGGTCAACGTCGATCAAAAAGATGCAAGACTTTGGCATCGAGTTCTTCATCCGCTTCTTTTACAACCATGGCCTGTTAGATATTACCAATCGCCCGCAGTGGTATGTGATCCCAGGCGGTTCTCGTGAATACATCGGTCCGCTAACGAAACCCTTTAAAGATAATATCTACCTAAATGCGAATATAGAAAAGGTGTTTAGGCACCCAGATGGCGTGACGATTCATATGCAAGGCGGTGAGATTTACCATTATGACGCGGTGGTGTTTGCGTGCCACTCCGATCAGGCCCTTGCGTTGTTAGGCGATGCCACCGAAAGCGAGCAGCAAGTGCTGGGCGCGATGCCTTATACTGCCAACTCTGTTGTTTTACATACTGATACTAGCTTGTTACCTGAGCGCCGCGCAGCGTGGGCGAGCTGGAATTATCGCCTTGATAACAACACCGAGCAAGCCGCAGTTGTCACTTATCAAATGAATATCCTCCAAGGTTTGCACAGCAACCCACCGTTGTGTGTGACTCTCAATTGTGATGACGCTATTGATGATAGTAAGGTGTTGCGCCGTTTCACTTATCATCACCCTGTATTCAACAGCGACAGTATCGCCGCGCAACAACGCCGAGATGAGGTTAATCTCGCAGCCACTTACTATTGCGGCGCATACTGGTACAACGGTTTTCACGAAGATGGCGTGCGCAGTGCTGTAGATGTAGCCAAAGCGCTAGGGGTCGACTTTGAGCACTGAAACCGTGCAGGAACCGCTACTGACCCAAGGGTGCGCCATCATGCTTGGCGATGTGCGTCATCGGCGGTTTGAGCCCGTTTTTCATGGTTTTAATTACCCACTGTACATGATGTGGGTAGATACTCAGCACCCAGAGCAGCTTGATGGCATACACCCTTTGGTTGGGACTCAGGGCTGGAAGGTGCTGCGGTTTAACCAAGGCGATTACTTGCGAGATGAGCAAGGCTCGCTGTTTGAACGCGCTGTGCTTAAAGCACAGCAACTGGGCGTAGAGCAAGAGATAGCCCAAGTTTACATGTTGGTGCAGCTGCGCTGCTGCGGTATTTACTTTTCTCCGGCCAATTTTTACTTTTATCGTTATCGTGGTGACAGCGATTTCAGTGTTATGGTTGCCGAAGTGAGTAATACTCCTTGGAATGAGCGTCACTATTATTTAGTTGATTTACAAACTAAAGTGAACTTTAAAAAGCAGTTTCACGTATCGCCTTTTATGAATTTGGATATGCATTACCATTGGCGAGTGAAAGCCAAAAACCGGGCGATGCTTATCCATATTGAGAACAAACGCCAGCGGCAGAAATTATTTGATGCCACCATGCGATTGCAACATCAAGGCTTAGAGCGTCGTGCGTTCACTAAGGTGTTGCGGCGTTTTCCCATAATGACACTGAGTGTCATGCGCGGGATATACTGGCAAGCATTAAGGTTATTGTTAAAGCGTGTGCCGTTTTACGCTCACCCAGGAAAGAAAGATGGATAGAGTTACCCAAGTAGAAGCAAAAAAATCAACCAGTTGGAAGTCTCAGATCGCTAAACGCTTTGTCTTGGCAGCAATGAGAACCTTAGAACACGGCTATGTAGAAATGCATTTTCGTGGTCAGAGCTATCAGTTTGGCAATAACACCTCTTCGCTTAGAGCTCGTGTGGATATAAGCGATGCACGTATGTTCGATGCGTTTGCCTTTGGCGGCAGTATTGGTGCGGCGGAGTCCTTTATCGATGGCCATTGGCAATGCGATAACTTGACGGCCCTGGTGGAGATTTTTGTTCTCAATCAAGACCAGCTCGATGAATTTGAAGGTCGCTTCGCCTTTTTCAGCGCAATCGCCTATCGACTCAAGCACTTGCGTAATCGTAACAGCACGCAAGGCTCCAAAAGAAACATTGTTGCTCATTATGACTTGGGCAATGAACTATACGAGTCGTTTTTAAGTGATGAAATGCTTTATTCCTGTGCCGTTTATCCTCAAGCAGATGCAACCCTTGAGCAAGCGCAGGCACATAAATTAAAACTGATATGCGAGCGTGTGCAGTTGGCCGATGGCGACCAGGTTGTCGAGATTGGCACAGGGTGGGGCGCCTTTGCTATCTATGCCGCTACCCACTATGATGTCCATGTAACGACTACAACCATCTCAGATCAACAACATGCCTATGTGCAGCAAAAAATCGCGCAGCACGGCTTAGAAGATAAAATTACCCTCTTAAAGAAAGACTACCGACTGCTTGAAGGACACTACGACAAGCTTGTGTCTATAGAAATGATTGAGGCGGTAGGTCATGAGTACCTCGGTGAGTTCTTCAGCAAATGCAACAGCCTTCTAAAGCCCAGTGGTGCCATGCTTATTCAGGCTATCACCATTAATGACCAGCGCTACAGTAAATACGTAAAAGAAACTGACTTTATTCAACAGTACATCTTCCCTGGCGGGTGTTTGGTGTGTGTTGATGAAATGAGTAAGCATTTGCGTAAAAACACAGACCTGGTCATGCATGAATTACATGATATTGGCCTTCATTATGCTCGGACGTTAGCTGATTGGCGCGCTCGCTTTGAAAAGGCGTGGCCGCAATTGCAAGGAGCTAAATTCAACAGCGCCTTCTATCGCCTTTGGTTGTATTATCTGGCTTATTGCGAAGGGGCATTTCGCCAGCGGGCAATTAGCACTGTGCACTTAAGCGCGCGTAAGCAAGGCTTCAACGGCGGTGATGATCATGTGGCGCTTAGCTACTAATTTTATTTTGTTTCAAAGCTGCTGGTGGGCAGCTTTTTTTTGGCAAAACGATGCGTTGCCAATGATGGTGGCGCTGATTGCGTTGATGCTTGCGCTCTCTGATAAGCGCAAGCAAGACATACTGTTACTTGCCAGTCTCCCCATTGCTTTATTACTCGAAACGAGTGCCGCGCAATTTGCGCTACTGCAATTCGAAGGCGCTTGGATACCCTGGTGGCTCGTCTTGTTATGGGTTTCACTTCTGCTAACTATCAATCATTCATTGCGGTTCATTACGCGATTGCCGCTGTGGCAATGCTTTTTCTTATGCTGGGTGTGTGCACCATTTAGCTACCTAGGTGCTGCTCGCTTTGACGTGCTGTCAACGCCCTTGCCTTGGTGGCAATTCTACCTTGTATATGGGCTGCTCTGGGCCAGTGCTTTTACCGTGATTATTGTGATCAATCGCCTTGCAGGGCGCGTAGAAGATAATACCTAGTTATTACGGATGATTTTTCATGAAATACTTTCCTATCATTATGGCATTGAGCCTGGGTGGTATGGCGCCATCATCGGCGTGGGCACAGGTATCCTTCAAGGCGGTTGGTGAAGGGGTTATGAGCTATATGTTCTGGGACCTATACCGCGCGAAGTTAGCAACGACAGATGGCGACTACCAAGGCGGAGAGCATCCAGTGCGCTTGACCCTCACTTATCTCAGAGATATAGAAGCAAGCGACATCGTCAAAGCCACATTTGATCAGTGGCGACACCTGGATAAGGCGCAGTACGTCAGTGAATATGGCGATACATTACAAGGCTTATGGCCGGATATCACAGAAGGGGATTCATTGGCTTTTGAGACCAATGAGCAGGGCGTGGGTACTTTTTATTATAACGGTGAAAAGTTACAAACCATCGAGCAACAGGCTTTTAGCGAAGCGTTTTTGGCAATATGGTTGTCGCCGAACACCAGCGAGCCAAAACTACGTCAGAAGTTAATAGGAGCAAGTGAATGAAGTCATTACGTGTTTATTTAGGTGTGTTTGTATTGGCGATATTGACTGCCTGTTCGGCCTCCATCGAGGATTATGAAGGAACTGAACCAAAATTTGATTTTAAACAGTTTTTTTCCGGTGAGTTGGTTGCCTATGGCATAGTGCAAGATTACTCAGGTGAGGTCACACGGCGTTTTCGCGTTGATATGCAGGCCTCATGGCAGGGTAACAAAGGTGTTATTGACGAGCAGTTCTATTATCAAGACGGCGAGCAGGACACCCGTGTATGGCGCATAGAGCTGGGTGAAAATGGCACCCTTACCGGGACCGCCAATGATGTGGTTGGCACCGCGCAAGGGGTGACCAGAGGCAGTGCCTTCAACTGGAAGTACACCCTCGAAATTCCTTATGACGGCGATACTATGACGGTAGACCTAGATGATTGGATGTACCTTGTCACAGAATCGAGGTTGATCAACCGCACCGCAATTGATAAGTTGGGATTGGAGGTTGGCGAAATCACGCTGGTGATAGAAAAACGCTAAAACTCTGTGCCTAAGGGCTCTCCAGAGGAGAACTTTTTCAGAAAATGTGTGATTTGCGGTTGCCAAGTCAGTAAAAATGCATAATGATAGATTTGCTAAGGCAAAAAAATAACGAATAGGAATCAAACAATGAACAAAGCTCAATTAGTCGAAAAGATCGCCAATGATGCAGAAATTTCAAAAGCAGCGGCGAGCCGTGCACTGGACGCGTTCACAGGTGCGGTGACTAACTCTTTGAAAGATGGTAACTCTGTCGCGCTAGTAGGCTTCGGTACTTTCTCAGTTAAAGAGCGTGCAGCTCGTACCGGCCGCAACCCTCAAACAGGCGCAGAAATCCAAATCGCTGCTGCGAATATCCCAAGCTTCAAAGCGGGTAAAGGTCTGAAAGACTCAGTAAACTCATAATCAGTTTACTAATAATTGTGAAAAAAGGGCGGTTTCGCCCTTTTTTACGTTTAAAGCTCTGCAATTCATAATTAGTCAATGAGATGCTAGCCGTCTTGTTGCTACCCTTTCAAGGCTTTATCACCACGTCCCAAACCGATAGCTCCAGAACGCACCATTTCTATGACCTCTGTTTCATGGCGCAAGGTATCCAAAAACGATTCTAGCTTCTCAGTACTTGCGGCGAGTTGTAATGAATAGCTGATCCGCCCCATATCCAAAATGGCGCCGCCAAATACATCAACAACTCGGGTTACTGCTGCGCGTGTGCTTTCATCTTGCGCTACAACCTTAACTAATAGCAATTCACGTTCAATGTGACTTTGTTCGGTTAAATCAATGACCTTGAGCACATCCACTAATTTATTAACTTGTTTGAGGATTTGTTCAAGGATACGATCGCCGCCCTGCGTGGTAATAGTAATGCGCGATAACGATGCATCATCGGTGGTGCCCACCGCGAGACTATCGATGTTATAAGCTCGCTGGGAAAATAAGCCGACGATGCGCGAAAGTGAGCCAGGCTCGTTTTCTAATAAGATTGATAATATTCTACGCATTATGCTTTCACTCCTTTTTTCAGCCACATATCATCAATTGCGCCTAGTTTGATTTGCATCGGGTAAACATGCTCTAACTCATCAACACGCACATCTAAAAAGACCAACCTATCGTTGATACTAAGCATCTCATCAATGGCGTCATCAAGCTCATCGGGATGATCAACGCGTATACCAACATGGCCATAGCTTTGCGCCAGTTTGACAAAATCAGGTAGGGACTCCATGTAAGACGACGAGTGACGACCGCTGTACATCATATCTTGCCATTGACGCACCATGCCTAAGGAACGATTGTTCAGTGATACAACTTTGACCGCCAAGTTATACTGCAAACAAGTTGATAGCTCTTGTATATTCATCTGAATGGAGCCGTCTCCAGTGATACATATTGACTCGCTATCACGATAAGCAAGCTTAACGCCCATCGCTGCAGGGAGGCCAAACCCCATGGTTCCAAGGCCTCCGGAATTGATCCATTGGCGAGGCTTTTTAAAGGGGTAGTACTGGGCAGCAAACATTTGGTGCTGACCCACATCGGAACTAATGTAGGCATCGCCGTTAGTGGCTTGGTAAAGCTTTTGAATAACCGTTTGTGGCTTGATTTTTTCACTGCCTGCACTGAAGCTAAGGCATTTTTGTTCACGCCAACGATTGATTTGCTGCCACCAATCTTCTTGGGCGCTTCTATCAATGGCAATGTTCGATGTGTTGATAGCGGTTAATAACTGTGTCAGTACAGTGTCTAAGCAGCCAACCACCGGAATATGGGCGCTGATAGTTTTAGAAATCGAGGTTGGGTCAACATCAACATGAACTATGGTTGCGTCTGGGCAGAACTTATTCACGTTATTGGTAACCCGATCATCAAATCGAGCACCTAGAGCTAAAATAACATCCGCATTGGCCATCGCTTTGTTTGCTTCTAAAGTGCCATGCATGCCTAGCATACCGATAAAGTTTGGATGTTCACCGCTCAACCCACCGAGTCCCATTAACGTATTAGTACAAGGGGCGTTGAGCGTCTCCACCAGTTCGGTGAGCTTATCGCTGGTGTCGGAGAGAACGATACCGCCTCCTGAATAAATGACCAATTTTTTAGCGTTAAGAACCGCATTGACCGCTTTTTTAATTTGTTTTGGGTGGCCTTTCTTGTTGGGGTTATAGGTTCGGATCTGGATGTCACCTGGAAATTCAAATGGGAATTTCTGGGTTGGGTTAAGTACGTCCTTGGGGAGTTCAACAACAACCGGACCCGGGCGACCGCTACTGGCAATATAAAATGCTTTGGCAAGCATAGTGGGAATATCTTTTGCGCTGCGGCAGTTGAAACTGTGTTTAACGATAGGCCGTGAGCAACCGACAATATCCGTTTCTTGAAAGGCATCGTCACCGATAAGGTTGCTGGGTACTTGCCCAGAGATCACCACCATGGGGATAGAGTCCATGTAGGCAGTGGCAATACCGGTTACGCAATTAGTCGCTCCGGGACCGGAAGTGGCCAAGACCACACCCACTTTCCCCGTCGCACGGGCATACCCGTCGGCCATATGCGTAGCTGCCTGCTCGTGACGCACCAAAATATGCTCAAGGTCCTGCTGTTCAAATAGCGCATCGTATAAATCTAATACCGATCCCCCTGGATAACCAAATATATACTGAACGCCTAGTTCTTTTAGCGCGGCGACGACTAACTCTCCACCGTTAAACTGTTGCTCATTCATCCTCATTCCTTAAAAAAAAACCCCCGCTTAAGGGCGGGGGTTTGTTAGCGTTATATGTTCGCTCACGTAGGCCCCGTAGTCTTGGTTAAGACCACCACGAGAATCACAACGAGAACGACGACATTAAACATGGGTAAACACTTTTATACTCAACAATGACTTCTATTGTTAAGCTTTTGAAAGCATACTGTCAACCCCGAATAAGATGAATTTTGAATAAAAAATACGTAATGAGAGTTTAAATTAACCTGCTTAGAATAAAGTTGTCCTAATGGTAACGTTTTTAGCAAAAAAAAGACCGGTATCGAACCGGTCTTAGTCAGGTTATTCAATCATTATGACCACCTGTATGCAGAGTTTTTTTCCTGCTTACAGACGCTCAATAACGGCAGCGGTAAAGTCTGTGGTGCCGTGCTCGCCACCCAAGTCGCGAGTGGTACGGTCGCCGCTTTTAATGACATCAGCAACTGCTGCGCGAATTCGCTCTGCTTTGTCACCCATGTCTAAGTATTCAAGCATTTGAATGGCTGCAAGAATAACTGAGGTTGGGTTTGCCAGGTTTTTGCCTGCAATATCTGGGGCACTGCCGTGAACAGCTTCAAAAATAGCCGCGTCTTCGCCAATGTTAGCGCCTGGGGCCATACCTAGACCACCTACTAAACCAGCACATAAGTCCGAAAGGATGTCACCGAACAGGTTAGTGGTTACGATAACGTCAAATTCCTCAGGATTCATGACCAGTTTCATACAAGTTGCATCAACGATCATTTCCGCTGATTCAATATCTGGGTAACGCTCACCCACTTCACGAGCCACTTTTAAGAACAGCCCTGAGGTTGATTTCAAGATATTTGCTTTGTGTACTGCAGTGACTTTTTTACGGCCTTCACGACGTGCTAACTCGTAAGCAAAGGTTACGATTTTCTCAGCGCCATCGCGCGTGATTTTTGACATCGCTTCGGCTTCGTTACCGTCCTCTGAAACCACCTGGCCTAGACCAGAGTACATACCCTGGGTATTTTCACGAATGGTGATAATATCGATGTCGTCATAGCGCGCCTTGGTGCCAGCAAAGGATTTTACTGGGCGAACATTAGCGTATAGGCCAAACTGTTTACGAAGTGTGACGTTAATTGAAGTAAAACCTTCGCCTACTGGTGTAGTTAATGGACCCTTTAGCGTGATTTTATTACGGGAAATGGCTTCGAGCGTTTCTGGTGGTAGAAGTTCACCAGTTTTTTCAAGCGCGGCTAGACCAGCATCAATGTATTCGTAATCAAACTCACAACCGACGGCATCAAGAATTTCAATTGCCGCGTCGATAATGCTTGGACCGATGCCATCGCCTTTGATGACGCTAATGGTTTGCTTAGCCATGTAACCTATTCCTTAAAACTGATAGATGTGTCCACCAACGACGCCAACGCTGCTACCAAGAACAGTAAAATGAACGTTTAGGGTGGATAAATTTACGTGAGAATTCAGGGGCGTTTTATAGCAGCAAAGGCGTTATTTTTCCAGTATATGGCTTTTAAATATACCTTATACCGACTATAAATATGGTGAATTAAGCTAAGTTAGATGCCATTGTGTGGTGCGCAAGATAAGGCGCGATCGACCAGCCGCTCGATTTTGGTACTGGGTCCTTGCCAATCAACCATGGTTTGCTTAACCAACTGCTGTTGCCAAGCACTTGCCGTCGCCGGCCCAGAGAAGGTGTAAAACAAGATGATTTTTAACGTACAGCATAGCCGCGCATTGCTGTTTAACTGGTCGAATGGTTGTTGTTCGCTGTTTAATAACGCATTGACCCACTCATTGCTGCCAATATGACGGGTCAAATAATGGCGCAACGCTTCGTTATCATATTGTTGCACCCCAAGGAGCGTCGCCAATGGGCGCGCTATATCTTGTTGCATGGGTGTTTTCAACGGGTTTAACGCAATGGTACGAGACAACCGCTGTGGGCACTCAAAAATAAAGAAATTGAAGTAGCATAGTAATAAGGCCGTTAGTCGCTCATGCTGAAGGTCTTTTGTTTGCCTAGCGATATCTTCAACGATGCGAATGGCACTGTGTACTCGAGCTTGTAGAAACTGCGCCATTGGGTGACACAGTTGCAGCATCTTTTCTTCCAACATCACTCGGGCAATAAAATCCCCGACGCTGTAAAGCCCAACCATGGAAAGCGCGTGACGCAAAGAGCTGGCCTGTTGTGCACCGCGATTATATTGGCTCGCTTGCATCATGATTTGCGCAACGAGCTTGTCGTCTTGTGCGATGACTTTCTCAATATCGCTATAACCATGGGCACCACGAATTTGAGCGACGATGGCATCATGATCGCGCTGCGCCTCAGCGGCAGAGCTGGCGCGTTGTACAGGGACACTGGCGCGGGCACTCACTGACGACCAACTGCGATAACGCACCGGTTGGCGGTATTGCCAGTGAGGGTTGGCGAGCAGTCGAAAACGAGACTTAATCGCCTGCGCATCAGTGAAAATATACTGGCCATCAGGGTGGCAGCCCATGTATAAATAGTCATTCTCTTCAAAGCGCTGTCGCGAACCAAGAAGTTGTGGAGAATAGAAGTCGACCAACGTATCGCAGTCTTGCTGTATGGCAACATTATGAGTGGCTTTATACAACTGCGCGCAGGCATTAAAGAGGTGCAACGGCCGTGTTGCTGTCATTTGCTCTGCTAAAATACTGGCGCAGGCCACAATGCGCGTATAACCATCATATAGAGGCGCGCGTTGATGACTGATAATTTCGCGGCGATAGCGCTTTAGCTTGGCGATGATCTGCGTTAGCGCAGGTTGCTCTTCGGCGCTGAGCGACAGCATCTTCAGGCTCAGTAATGCGCTTTGGCTAAACCGTTGGCGCTCTGCACTGCTTAGAGCCTCGCCATTATGGCGCTTATTGAGCAGTGATAGTACTGATATGTCAGCGCTGAGCGCCGCCATCATCATTACTTGCGTATCACTGCGGTGGTAATTGTGAGCGCGGCACAATCCGGCCACGATGGCGATGCGTTTTAGACGCAAGCTCTGTGCATAGGCAAGGTTTTGTATGTGGGTCGATAGCAGCCATTGAAACAAACCGTTTTGCTTATGGGCTAACACACTTAAGCGCTCACTGAGACCGAGCAGGGCAGGGTATAAGCTAGACCACTGCGAGCGCGACAGTGCGGCTTTATCAAAGCGTACTATGTAGTCAATAACGCGGTCGAACTGCTCGACGTATTTAGGATTGTAAGTCGACTTTGTCATAGGCAAGCTCGGCTTGCTGCCCCCATACTAAAAGCTTTTTATTTTTAAACAGCAGCCCGGTGCATTCATCTTTGGTGGTGATGCCATCGGCCTTTTTGTGCTGAGTGCGATAAAAGACTATTTGATAAATATCATCGCCTCGGCGTTTTACAAAAGTTAGATCCGGTGTACCTAAGGTATCAAGGACCTCTTCTATGGGCATTGAATCGGCAGAGTCGAGGCTCGCGATAAACCGTTTGTTATAGGCTTCTCTGTCCTGCCATACCATGGAGCCAGGATCATCCTTGTAAAAGGTCATCACGAGCGTCGCTATCAGCGCATACACACCAATACCTAACACCACATAACGTAATACTTTTTTTAACATCGTGATACTGCGTCCACCAGCCAATTTAACTCAGTATACCGGGCTTGGCGCTGCTTTGCGAAGCCGAGTGCGGTGGAAGAACAATTTGCTGCGCCCCGTTGTGAACTCGAAACTGCTTTAGACTTACGCCAAGGTCAATATCACAGCGCAGCGATACCAAATGTAAAGCGCGCACGTACTGTGGCAAATTATCGGTTAATTGTCGCTGAATTTTATTTTCAGGTGCCTGCGCTAGGGCGTGTTGAACGCTGTCGTACTGAGTGAGTAATGCCTTTGCTGATTTTATACCTATGCCATTTACACCTGGTATATCATTGGTTTTGTCGCCCACCAAGGCGAAATACTGAGTCAGTTGCGCCACGCTAACGCCGTATTTGTCTTGTACCTGCTGAGCATCGCGAAAAGATTTGCCAAAGTAGTCATATACTTTGATTTGCTCACTTAACAGTGGCAAGTAGCCTTTGTCCGTGGACACAATAATACATTGCATGGTCTGCGGCGCTTTACTGGCCAAGGTCGCTAATACGTCGTCCGCTTCTTCATTATCTACACTCAAGGAGCTTATTTGGGCGGCGTGAAACGCGTGCGCAAAACGGCCCAAATTGGTTTTTAGGCGCTCTGGCATCGGTTTGCGTGATATCTTGTAATCAGGGTAGTAAGCATGACGCCAGCTGCTTTGTCCATCGAAGGCCGCAACCGCATAGTGGGGCTGATATTGGTGCATTAGCTTATTAATGGCGTTACTGGTTCGCTGTAGCGCTGCTTCAATGGCAGCATCGCTATCACTACCATGTTGAGACTCGCACACCGCATAAATGCGCCGAATCAAGTTCAGCGCATCAATAAGTAGAAAGTACATCATGTCTTAATGGTATAACAAGGGATGTAGGTGCTGCCTGGCAACTTCATGCGCCCTTGGGCCACAAAGGCACTTAACAAGGTATCCATCTTACGCATTAACTCAGGATCGCCAGATAGCTCAAACACACCATGCTGTTTGATAGCGCGGATCCCTTCATCTTTAACATTGCCAGCAACAATCCCCGAGAAAGCACGGCGTAAGTTGGCGGCAAGGTGTTGCTTAGGCTGCTCTAAATGCAAGTTCAAAGACGCCATATTCTCATGGGTTGGGGCAAACGGTGCCTGGAATTCAGGCTCAATACGCAGCGTCCAATTGAAGTAGTAGGCATCACCCTGTTGGCGACGATAGTCGCGCACATCTTGCATTTGCGCTTTTAATTTACTGGCGACTAATGCCGGGTCGTCAATGATCACCTCAAACTTGTCTAATGCTTGCTCGCCTAAGGTGTCGCGTACAAAGCTAACTATTTCATCGAAATAGTCCTTACTTTGTGCCGGCCCGGTAAGTATCACCGGCAGCTGTTGCTTTTGATTCTCAGGGTGCAACAAGATGCCAAGTAAATATAACAACTCTTCTGCAGTGCCTGCGCCACCTGGGAAAATAATAATGCCATGGGCAACGCGAACGAAGGCTTCCAGGCGTTTTTCAATGTCCGGTAGAATGACCAGCTCGTTAACAATCGGATTGGGTGGCTCAGCAGCGATAATGCTGGGTTCGGTGAGGCCGAGATAACGCGGGTTGTCAACACGTTGCTTGGCATGGCCTATCGTTGCGCCTTTCATTGGCCCTTTCATGGCACCTGGACCGCATCCCGTACAAATATTCAGGCCACGCAGACCGAGTTGATAGCCCACTTCTTTGGTGTATTTATACTCGATTTCATTAATAGAATGGCCACCCCAACACACTATCATGTTCGGATCGGTGTTCACTGGCATGGCATCGGCATTGCGAAGCATGTCGAAGACCATGTGGGTTATCGCTTTTGGATCGGGTTCTACCATCGCTTGGTGTTTTTGACAAATGAATAAGATATCGCGAATGACAGAAAAAATATGCTCATGGATACCACGAATGATATCGCCATCGACAAAAGCGGTTTCAGGGGGGTTAGTCAGCTCTATTTTGATTCCTCGCTCGCGGGCGACTAAACGAATGTCGAAGTCTTGAAAGCGATCGTAAATCTCGGCGCTGGAATCGGTATGACTGCCCACGTTAAGGACCGCGAGCGCACAATTGCGAAAGAGCCGATAACGGTCAGTGGTCGATTGCGCGAGCAAATCTACTTCTAATTGTGAAAGAAGGTTTAATACGCCAGTAGGATTAAGCTGTACTTGCATTGCTGCTCCTTAATTTAATGCATGTGGCGAGTGCTGAAAATGACTAGCACTTAAAAATAGATGGTCAGCTTGAGTTGTTTTTGACACAGTCACAGCAATAACGCAATGCCTTGGAGGTTAACTGGACAAAATTAACCGGTCTCTCCCTGCATTCTTGGCCTCATAAAGCGCTTTATCAGCGCGGTCGAAAGCACTGAGTGCAGTGTCGTCGGCGTTAATTTGGGTGACCCCAATAGATACCGTGATTTGCACCTGCTCATTTTTGAACTTAAAAGGAATACTACGAATAGTGTGGCGCAGCTTCTCTAGCGGACGAACAACGTTATCGATGGATACGTTTGGCATCAGCATTACGAACTCTTCACCGCCAAAGCGAGCAATAAAGTCAGTACTGCGAATCGATTTTTTCATCGCCGTGGCCAAAACCTGTAGGGTTTTATCACCGGCACTGTGGCCATAATTATCATTAATGGACTTGAAGTGGTCGACATCAATGACTACCAAGCACAACGGGGCCTGATGGCGTTTAAAGTGTTTCAGCTCAAGATCCATACGCTCATCAAAGGCAATACGATTTGGCAATTTAGTCAGCCCATCTTGCAATGACACCAGACGTTGACGCTCAAGCTTGGTTTCATATTGTGCAACTTGCTGCTCCAACGCCTCGACTTGAGATTGCATACTGTGCAACGCTTGGCTTAGGGTGTCCCGTTGCTGCGCCTCTAATTTCTCTTTATTCAGTAATTGCTCGGTCAGGGCAGAGAGCTTAGATTCCACAGTTTCTTTGAGCGTTTGAATATCGGTCGCTTGCGCGGTTTGCTCACTTAAGTGATTGATGTTCTCATCAATTTGGCGATATACAGCACTGATTTTGCTATCTAATTGCTTAGAGCGGTCGCTGGTTTTAGCAATGGCTTGCTGCAATTCCGACAAGTTGTGATTTAACGCGGCAAGAAAGTGCTGAGCAGACTGGCGCTCTTTACTCAGGCTCAAGACGATGACGCGCATGATTTCAACACTGGCATTCAGTAAGCTATCGATTGTGCTGGCAGCATTAATTTGTGATTTTAATTGCCGTAGATGCTCAGCCAATTCCCCTTCTAAGGAGATCTCACTGCTCAGTGCGTTAAGCTCATCAATTAAGGGCTGTAGTTGAGTATTATCGCTTGGGTCACCATCCTCTTGCTGACTACGACTGGCCATCACTTGGTCGTATATGGTGACTAACCGCTCTAGTATCGGCAAAAAGTCGACAGCGGTTTGTGCGTCGACCAGCTCAGTATTAAGTAGGTGGCGCAAGGTGCGTCTAAGCTCAGCGGGAATACCTTTACGCTTTTGCAAATTAATGCCGGCCGCCTGCACACCCTGATGCAAGGCGCGAAAACGCGCTTCCAGATTAGCTTCATGGCGAGACAGTAAGTCAGTGAGTTCGTCTATAACTGGGAGCAGGTCTTGATAGTTGGCGCCTTTGTGTAACAACTTTCTAAATGCGGCAAGACGGTTATCTAGCTCGATATCCATGCCTTTACACACCAAGGATAACTTGGCAATAAATTGCGCGAGGGTACGAACTTGCTCTTGGCGGGTGTTCTCGATTGTTTGCCGTTGGGAGACGGCGGAATTAAGCTTTTTTCTTAACGCGTCGAGCTGCTCAGACACACCCGTTTTCCTTCTGTTTTACTCTAGATTTTAGTGTACAACAATTTTCTTCGCTTTTCTGAACTACTCACCGATTTTTTGTTGTGAATCAGTAATTGGGCGCAAATGCTTGTTGTTTGTGCGTCCGACTTGGTAGGGTGGCGGCCATAGTATCATTTCTCTTTAGGTTTCAACGTGAAAAAAGCTTTACTGGGGGCCACTATGGTTGCCCTTAGCCACTGCGCGCTGGCAGATACGAAATACACATTAACTATCGATGACGGTACACATCATTTGGGTGATGTACAGGTGCAATTTGATAAAACCGGACAAAGCTATATCGATGCCAAGCTACCAGCATGGCGCACAGGGCGCTACGACATATTAAATCTCGCCAATGGTGTGCGTTATTTTGAGGCCCTAGACAGTGAAGGTGATACGCTGAAATGGCAAAAAGTAGATAAAAGCACGTGGCGCATCTTTTTGAATAAACCCACAGCGGTGACCTTGAATTACCAAGTGTATGCCAATCAATTAGGCCTGCGTTCGCGTCACATTGACGACAGTCACGCTTTTATCGATGCCTCTGGCTTTTTTATGTTTAGTGAAGCAACCCGCAACGAGCCTGTTTCTGTGCAGCTTGACGTTCCTAAGCAATGGCGCTCCGTATCGGGAATGGATAATGGCGACAATGCCCATCACTTTATCGCCGATAATTACGATGTATTGGTGGACTCCCCCATTGAGAGTGGTATTAACAGCCATTATGAATTTACCGTTGACGGGCGCGATTATGAGCTCGTGATTTGGGGCCAAGGTAACTATGACGCCGAGAAAATGGTCACGGATTTAACCACCTTGGTAAAGACCGGTGATGTTATTTGGGATGATTACCCGTACCAGCGCTATGTGTTTATGGTGCATGCAACGTCCGGCGCTCGCGGTGCGACTGAACACTTGAACTCGACCATCATTCAACGTCATCGCGACAAATTCGCCAAGCGTGAAGACTATTTGGGCTTTATTGCCACCGCAGCCCATGAATTTATTCACACCTGGAATGTTAAAGCTTATCGACCTGAAGGGTTAGTACCCTATGATTACCTAGCGCCTAACTACTCGCGTTTATTGTGGCTTGCTGAAGGGTCGACCAGCTATCTTGAGGATCACCTTCTGCTGCGCAGTGACTTAATGAGCAAAGAAGAGTTTTTTAAGGATTTGGGTAAGCGCATAGACCGCCACTTGAAGACGCCAGGACGGGAGGTGCAAAGTGCAGCACATACCAGTTTTGATAAATGGATTAATGCTGGCGGCGATCATGGTCGTAACTTTAGTACCAACATCTACTCTGAAGGCTCGCTGATCTCCATGGTATTAGATTTAAAGCTGCTAAGCGACTCCGATGGCGCAGTGAGTTACCGTGATGTACATCGTGAACTGTATAAGCGCCATCGTCTGCCTGAAGGGTTTGACGAGGCGGATGTGTTGGCCATTCTCAACGATATTAGCGGCCAAGATTACACGCAGTGGTGGCAAAACCATGTTGATAGCCCATTACAAGTAGATTTTGATGCTTTATTGGCGACGGTGGGGCTGCAGCGTACCTACTCAGAAGATGCCAAACAAAGCCCATCGCTAGATGTGCAAGGTAAGCTTGACAATGGCTTGATTGAGTTAACCCATGTGCGCAGAGATGGCGCTGCTTGGCAAGCGAACCTCACAGCAGGGGACAGCATCGTGGCTATCAACGGCAAGCGAGTCAGCAGCGATTTAGCTACCTTGGTTGAGCAATTCGCGGTGGGCGAGCAAGTTGAGATCACTTACTTTCGCAGAGATAACCTAAGAACCACCACGTTGACACTCGGTGGCGAATACAATGAGGCAGCGACTATCAAGGCCGTCGATAACCCTACAGCGGCGCAACAAGCGCTTTTCAAAGCCTGGATGGGAGTTGATTTAATCTAGTCGCGTAAAGGTGGCGTGCGCTTTACCTGCACGCCACTCTTGATGAGAGCGAGAGTCTAATGCTGAGCATGGCTCTTGAGATTTTTAATCAAGTTTTTTCTCGCCATGATTTGTGCTGGCAAGGTGGTCAGCGCCAGCCACTGTTTTTGCAGTGGGTAGGGCTTGGGTTTATTTCGTCCTTTTGCGGCGATATCGCTGTCAAAAAAGTTATCTTGAGCGACGGGATAAGGCTTAATACTGACAACATCAACACCGGTTTCCCAGCAATATTGAATATCGGTATCTACCGGGCGGCTGATCTTGGTACTATGAGCTAATAGCTGTTTCGCACCTTGGCGGCTAATGACATAAGCACAGCAGCCACTCATGGGCTTATCATGCACCACTAAGTGCTGTTCACCACTGATTTGGGTGCTGTACTTCACTGGCCGCTCCCGGCCTTGATAACTGCATAACTTAACGATATCGATAGCCATGTTGGTGTTTATGATTGCCGAAATACTGTCGGCTAAATCACCACACAAGGTAAAGTCGTCCTCTAAAATTACCGCATACTCAGCACCGCTTTGTATCAAGGTTTGCCAACAGCGGCGATGGCTTAAATAACAACCAATTTCACCGGCACTAAGAGGGCGATAAAAATGACGGCGATTATCCGCCTCGCTGTAAACAGCGGACACTTGCTCTGCAGTTAATGTTTTGCCGTTAACCGCCTCTATGCGTTCAAAGTCAAGTTGTTGGGCGTGAAGCTGTTGCTCGGCGCGAGCCAGGCGTTCTTGGCTGCCAGCCAAGTTAATGACATAGATAGGAACCATCATCCTCTCCTGTGATGGGTATGGGGCCAGTGTGGCGAATATTTAAGGCAGTAAGATGTAGAAAAAATGACAACCAGATGACATCAGCGGCCGCTGTCCTTTTTAAGAGGCCGCTGCAGCAGTGGTATTTATGCCTTATTTAACGCTAGTTCCTACCTCATAAGAGGTCATCCATGGGGTTCGTTTTGATAAAGATTTACCAGTATGTATCGAAACAACGGGGGCAGACTCATCAAGCACAAAGGTCGTGCGTAGTGAGTTGGCAGACTCTTTTTGCTTTTCAAACCAATTTTCGCCCAAACACTGACGAGTGAACTCCACCGCCTTGTTATGAATGCTAAGGGCTTGGGTTTTATCCTTATAACTTTCTTGGCAATGATAGTTCATGGTTTTATCATTAAGGGCGCTTATTTGGCAGCTTTCACCAATTAAGTTATAGCGTGATTGCCAGCTATCCATGTACTTTGATTGAATGCGCCCCAGCTTCAACCCCTCAAATTGGTTGTCATATGCACCAACAAGCGCTTCTATTTTGTCGCAGGGACTGAGTTGGTCGACATATGCTTGATTCTCTTTTTGTTGCGGGCTGGTGCAACCACTAATAACAACCAGCGCCGCTAAGGTAGGATAAATTGCCTTCATGCCAATGAGTTCCTTAATTGGGGTACCCACAGGATACCCAACCAAAGGCCGTGCTGGCAATATTTACTGTCAATTAATAGGTCTTAGTGGCGTGATTGTAAACAACTGACCACCTCAGACAACGACAAGCCTTGTCGTTGCAACAGCACGATTAGGTGATAAAGCAAGTCAGCGGCTTCGTTGGTCAGTTCCTGGTTATCATTTTTCATGGCAGCCAGGGCCACTTCGACGCCTTCTTCGCCCACTTTTTGACAGCTTCGGCTGAGCTCTTTGGCAAATAACGAGGCGGTGTAACTGCTTTGCGGGTCGCTGTCCTTACGGGCAACGATAATTTGCTCCAGCTCGGCTAAAAAACCTAAGTTGGGTTTTGCATCGCCAAAACAACTTTGCGTACCTAAATGACAAGTGGGCCCATCTGGGCGAGCAAAGACTAAAATGGAGTCTTGGTCGCAATCAGTGTACACGCGCTCAACGTGGAGATAATGCCCTGAACTTTCTCCTTTGGTCCACAGGCGCTGTTTCGAGCGTGAATAGAAGGTGACCTTTTTACTTTCTAAGGTGTGCGTTAACGCCGCTTGATCCATAAACCCTTGCATGAGAATTTGTCCGGTATCAACATCTTGAATCAGCGCAGGAATTAACGGCGCTTTGGCAAAATTTACTTCGTTTACATTGCTAATATCTAATCGCATAATCGAGTCGCTATGTTGTTATCGGCGAGGTGACGTTTTAAATCGCCAATATTAATAAGGTTTTTGTGAAACACGCTGGCCGCCAAAGCGCCGTCAACATTGGCTTGGTTAAAGACATCGCTAAAGTCGCTGATGGTCCCTGCGCCTCCTGAGGCAATCAACGGCACATCGCAACGTTGGCGTACCTTGCTTAGCTGGGCAATATCATAGCCGTTGCGCACACCGTCCTGATTCATACAGTTTAGTACGATTTCACCGGCTCCGAGCTGCTGCACGCGCTCGACCCATTCCAAGGTGTTGTAGCGGGTACGCGACGAAGCATTGGGATCGCCGGTTAGTTGATACACCAAGTATTGATTGCTGTCCTTGTCGTAAAAACTGTCGATGCCCACCACCACACATTGTTTGCCGAATTCATCGTGTAATTCGCGAATAAGCTCGGGACGTGCGATGGCCGGGCTATTGATGCTGATTTTATCGGCGCCGCGCTCCAATACACGGGCTGCATCAGCCACTGATTTTATACCGCCGGCAACACAAAAGGGGATATCGATGTGCCGGGCGATGCTCTCTACCCAGTTTACATCTAGCAGGCGTTTTTCGACACTGGCACTAATCTCATAAAACACCAGTTCATCGGCGCCTGCTGCACTATAAGCCTCTGCCAAAGCGAGTATATCACCGACTACCTCATGGCCTTTGAACTGCACGCCCTTAACTACTTGGCCGTCTTTGACGTCTAAACAGGGGATTATGCGTTTTGATAGCATGCCAGCGCCTCCTCAACGTTGAATGCGCCATCAAGCAAGGATTTACCTAAAATAACGCCTTGCGTACCTATGGCCTTGAGTTTGGCAATGTCTTCTAGGGAACTTACGCCCCCGGAGGCTTGGATGCGTAAACGGCTGTTATGCTCTTGCAGTTGCTGATAAAGCGCAAATGAAGGCCCGCTCATGGTGCCATCTTTGGAGATATCGGTGCATAAGAAATCCTGCACCCCGAGATCACTGTAGTAGTCAACTAAGCTAAACAAAGAGACATCTGCACTTTGCAGCCAACCGTGTGTTGCAGGGGCCCAGCCAGTGTCCGTTTTATTTACATCTAGGGCGATAACAAAGTGCTGCGCGCCATAGTCACGGATCCACTGGGCAACTTGCTGTTGCTCGTTCACCGCCTTGGAGCCGATAACCACTTGCGCTGCACCGGCTTCTAGCCACTGCTCGACATCGGCGCTGCTACGCACACCGCCGCCGATTTGATAGGGAACCTTTAGCTGTGTGGTCGCTGCTTGGATTTGCTGCCATTGCTTTTTGCTCGGGTCGCGCGCGCCTTCTAAATCGACTAAGTGTAACTTTTGTGCCCCTTGGGCCTGATATTCGCTTAATCGCGCTTGCAAATCAAAGGGGTAGAACTGGGCTGTATCGTACTTGCCTTGAAATAAGCGCACGATTTGTTGTTGTAATATATCTAATGCTGGAATAATCATACTCAATCCTTAGACTTGCCAATCAATGAAGTTCTGCAATAACCGAGCGCCGACTTTTGCGCTGCGCTCAGGGTGAAACTGCATGCCGGCAAAGTTATTGTCGGCGACAATCGCGGAAAACTGTTGTCCGTATTCACTTGAGGCCAAGGTCGCTTGGTTACAGGCATGGGCAAAGCTATGTACAAAATACACTTGGTCGTCGCTGCTTACCCCTTTAGTTAACGGGTGTTCACGCTCGATGTGCAGGCGATTCCAGCCCATATGCGGTGCACTGAGCGTACCCACCTGCAGCTCACTAACGTGCCCCGGAATAACCCCTAAACACGGCGTATCTCCCTCATCGGTATAGTCACACTGCATTTGCATGCCTAAACAAATACCGAGCAGTGGCCGCTGAAACTCGCTGATCGCTTGCTGCCAGCCGCCTTGCTTTAGGCGCTGCATGGCTACCTTGGCATGGCCGACGCCCGGTAATACTGCGCGCTCAAATGTGGCCAACTGCTCCGGGGAGGTGATCACTTCGACATCTTGCCCTAAGCGTTCAAAGGCGAAGCGCACCGAGTTAATGTTCGCGCAGCCGGTATTAATGATGGCAATCATAACACCCCCTTTGAGCTTGCCATTTGCTGAGAGCTATCAAGGGCGATGGCCATGCGCAGGGCCCGAGAGAAGGCCTTGAACAGCCCCTCCACCTGGTGGTGGCAATTGCCCGGTGAAACAGACAAAATCAGCGAAATCGCGGCATTGTCACTGAGACTTTTGAAGAAGTGCTCGACCATTTGCACATCCAAATCACCGACTTTATCGCGGCTAAAGTCGGCATTCAGCACGAACGATGCACGACCAGAAAGGTCAATTTGCGCCTCGGCTTTGCACTCATCCATCGGCAGAGCAAAGCCGTAGCGAGCAATTTGTGATTTCGTGCCGAGGGCTTGGCGCAGCGCTTGCCCAAGGGCAATGCCCACATCTTCCACTAGGTGGTGCTCATCAATGTGTAAGTCGCCACTGGCATTAATATCCAAAGCTATATTGGCGTGGGTACGAATTTGCTCCAACATATGGTCGAAGAAACCAAGCCCAGTGCTGATAGTGCCTTGGGCGTTACTATCTAGATTGACGGCCACGGAGATTTGCGTTTCTTTGGTATCGCGCGATACCGCACCGCTGCGATTAGCGCTGGTCAGCTCGGTGACAATCTGCGGCCAATTATTGTTATAAAGAATACCGCGTATACACAGGTTTTCTGCCAATCCGAGATCGGTCTGGCGGTCGCCAATCACATAAGAGCGATTCAGATCCACTTTACCTGAGCGCATCAGCTGCGTCAGTAAACCGGTTTTCGGTTTACGGCAGTTGCAATTATCGCTATCGAAGTGAGGGCAAATTAATACCTCGTCAAAGTAGATACCTTGCGAGCTGAAAATCTCCATCATGGCGTTATGAGGCAGACTGAAGTCTGCTTGCGGGAAGCTCTCAGTTCCCAGGCCATCTTGGTTCGATACCATGACTAATCGATAACCGGCATTTTGCAGCGCTAATAACGCCACAATAACATCCGGCAACAGCTTGAGCTTTTCCAGTGAGTCGACTTGTTTATCACTGCTTGGCTCCTCAATCAGGGTGCCATCACGGTCAATGAATAAATACGGGTTGCTCATTGTGGTTCCTTGGTTGTTGGTGCTGGGCTGGTTAAGCTGTCCAGCCAGGCTTTTACTTCATTTAACTCTTGTTCATTGCCAATGGAAATACGTAGCCAATTATCCTCACCAAATAAGGTAAAAGGGCGCATTACCAAGCCGCGCTCATAGGCCAAGCCTATCGCGGCTTTATCCCTGAGCTGGAGGGTGACAAAATTTCCCTCCCCAGTGAGTACTTGGCTAATCGCCGCGCTGCTTTGCAGCCAATCGACCAGCTGGGCCTTCAAGGTATTGAGAATACTCACTTGTCGGCGCATGGAAATGATGTTGGCACTACTTACGGCTTGCTCAGCAATGTCAGCGATAACAGTGGCAACGGGGTAGGGGGCAATCACTTTGCGCAGCGGTGCTAAGGTATCTTGCTGCGCCAAGGTAAAGCCGGTGCGCAGCCCCGCTAAAGCAAAGGCCTTGGAAAGGGTGCGCAGCACCACGATATTGGCGTTTGTTTTAATGAGCTGCGCGGCACTGTGCTGATAACAGAACTCAATGTAGGCTTCATCGACCACAACAATGGCGCGCTTGGCTAAACGCTGTGCCAATTCGGCGATTTTGTCAACGCTGATAAGAGCGCCGGTGGGGTTGTTGGGGTTACAAATAAACACCAGCTTAGCCTCACCGACTAACTCGCTGAGCTCGCTGGCACTGGCTTGTTGTAGTTGTGCTTGGCTAAGCTCATTAATGCCAATGTTATGGGTGTCGGCGCTGACTTTATACATGCCATAGGTGGGCGTAAACAGCGCAATACTGTCAACTCCGCTTTGGCAGTAGGTGCGCATCAGGAGTTCAATACCCTCGTCAGCCCCTCGGGTCATTAACACTTGCTCAGGTTGCAGCTCGCTGTAGCGGGCATAGGCCTCAATCACCGCTGGCGGCTGTGGGTCGGGATAGCGATTCAAATTGGATGCGCTGACGTTATAGGCTTTGCTATACGGGCTTTCGTTGGCGTTGAGCCACGTAGTGCCGCTTAGCTTTTCACTTTTTGCCGAGCTGTACGCCTTTAATGCGGCGATATTATCCGGTAAAAACTCTGTAGTCATGAGGACGCTCCTAAACGTACGCGAACTGCATTGGCATGTGCATCCAAGCCTTCAGCTTCGGCGATTGGAATAATGGCGTTGGCCAAATCAATAAGACCATTTTTAGTCACTGTTTGCACCGTGTAGGTGCGGTAAAAATCGAGCAAGCTAAGGCTCGAATATACTTTTGAATACCCATAGGTCGGTAACACATGGTTGGTGCCTGAGGCATAGTCACCGGCAGATTCAGGGGTATAATCGCCGACAAAGATGGAGCCAACATTCTTTATGTTGTTTAGGTACGGTGTGCTGTCGCCAAGTTGCAAAATTAAGTGCTCGGGGCCGTAAAGGTTCGAGATGCGCACCGCTTGGTCAATATCTCTCACTTTAATTAGCGCCGAGTGTGCAAGCGCCTGACGGGCAATATCGGCGCGACTCAGGGTGGCCAGCTGTCGCTCTAAGGCACGCTCAGTGGCGGCAATGACCTCATCGCTGTCACTGAGCAAAATCACTTGCGAGTCCGGACCATGCTCGGCCTGTGACAGCAAATCGGCGGCAACGTATTCACCATTGGCGCGGCTATCGGCAATAATCAGCACTTCAGAGGGGCCGGCAGGCATGTCGATGGCAAGACCAGGCACCTGTTGTGCAGCGAGCTGTTTGGCCATGGTGACATACGCATTACCCGGGCCAAAGATTTTATTCACTTGCGGGATAGATTCACTGCCAAAGGCCATCGCCGCTATCGCAGCGGCTCCGCCAATTTGCATGATTTGCGTGATGCCACATAGCTTGGCAGCATAGCGAATAGCCGGGTGTACTTGCTCATCGCCTTTGACGGGGGTGGCCAATACCACGGTGCTGGCACCACTGAGCTGTGCCAACACCCCTTGCATTAGTACCGAAGAGGGCAGCGGCGCACTGCCGCCGGGTACATAAATGCCCACCGCGTCAATGGCCTCATAGCGCAACTCACAAGAAACGCCCGGTTGCGTACTCAGGCTGATTGACTTCGGTTGTTGCGCTTGGTGAAAGCGTTTGATGTTGGTGTACGCTTGATCAATAGCCGCTTTTAGTTCTTCGCTCAACTGTTGCTGGGCATCGATGATATCCTGTTGTGGACATAAAATTTCCGCCTCAGGCGAGCGCTTATCAAGCTTTGCGGCAATGGCTTTGAGTGCGCTATCACCTTGTTGTTGCACCTTGGCCATAATGTCTTCACAGATGGGGCGCACATTATCGGCAGCAGCAACCCCCGGGCGCTGTAATAGCGCCTGCTGTTGTTCGCCGCTCAAAGAGTTCCACACAATCATGCTAATTACTCCATCATTTTTTCAATGGGCATGACTAAGATAGAGTTAGCGCCGAGGGCCTTGAGCGACTCCATGGTTTCCCAAAACAATGTTTCGCTGCTAACCATGTGCAGGGCCACGTAATCATCGCTGCCAGCGAGTGCAAGCAAGGTGGGTTGTCCGGTCCCCGGAAGTAAAGCGCAGATATCATCAAGCTTGGCCTTTGGCGCGTGCATCATGATGTATTTGCTTTCCTTCGCTTGTTTGACACCGCGTAGGCGCGGCATCAGCTTGTCGATTAGCGCCAGCTTATCATCATTAGCGAGCTCTTGATTTTGGATTAGGCAGGCATTGGACTCTAAAATAGTGTCGCCTTGCATCAGGCCGTTGGCCTCTAGGGTGGCACCGGTCGATACCAAGTCACAGATGGCATCAGCCAGTCCAGCACGCGGCGCAACCTCGACCGAGCCGGTGAGCATAACTACACTGGCATCAATGTTCTCACGCTCTAGATATTGGCTTAGAATTTCAGGGTAGGTGGTGGCGATACGTTTGCCGTTGAACCACTGCTTGTCTTGTGCGCCGAGCTCCTGGGGCCAGGCTAAAGCAAGACGACAGTAACCGAAGTCTAATTTTGCCAGTTTCTTAACGGCAAAGCTGGCGCTGCTGTTGCGGCGTTCGGCTTGCACCTCTTCGAGCACGTTCTCGCCTACGATCCCCAAATCGCACACGCCATCCATAACTAAACCAGGGATATCGTCATCACGTACCCGCAGCACGTCGATAGGCATGTTGGTGGCGTGAGCAATTAAGCGCTGCTCACGCAGATTAAGTTTAACGCCAAGTTGCTTAAGCAGGTTTTGGCAATCTTTGGAAAGACGCCCTGACTTTTGGATTGCGATACGTAAACGTTTGTTATTGCTCATAATTCATTTCCTTAATAGATAAAACTAAAAACCCCGAGGGGAAACCTCGGGGCGAAAATGAATCTTGCTATATCGTCGCCAGAGGTTCCTTTTAGGAATAACCCCCCAGCGAAAGACCTGACAGGCTATTCGGTGCAGTGGTGATGATGATGAATAGTTGTCAGAATCATTGTCATGGTCGTATGCTCTTTAGTGTGTTTGCGTTGTTTGTTGACTACGCATATAGATAATCATAGTTTTTATAAGCAGTGCAACTACTTTTTTACAAAAATTAAAGTATAAGGTATAACGGCCGATAATAGTCTATAGGTACAACTACTTTGTTAGTGTTGATAAAAGGAAAGCGGTATGGATGTTATGATCCCTTTTTTAGGGCGGATAACGCGCCTAGAAGTGCACCACAATGGCGCTTTTCACGTTGCCGGTGTTAAAGATAACAAAGTTGCGAAGGTGCGCAACGAGCGCAAACAAGACAAGGAAGCGCGTGGGCAGGAAACATTTGTTGAAGACACGCAAAAGAAAAAAGGCAAGGACTCATCGCCTCACCTCGATACCTGGGCCTAGTGCTTAGAAGTAAAGGTGCTCTTTGATTTCACCAGCTACTTTAATCTCACACTTGTCACCAGACTTATTATTGGAGCCTTGGATCACCCCGGCAATAGCGCCAAAAGCACCGCCTTGCTCCTGAAGTACCGAACCGAAGTAGCAGTAGCTGGAAAACTCCTCGCCTTTGTACTTGGTACTCATATTCAACGTAGGCGTATATGGAGGGAAACTGCCCTTCATCGCTGGGTCGCCATTAATACTAAGCTCTAATTTATTTTTATCGACATTGTATACGCCACCGAATACATAATCGGTGCCGTTTACTGAAACCGTTTTATCTTGGGCAACACGCGGTGGGGTCGATTTACAGCCACTGAGAAGTGCAGCGGCGACAACGGCAGAGACAACGACTAATTGTTTCATTGTTAAGTCCTTTTAGAGGGTTGTTTTAGCGCCAGAATATTAACCGAGCGTTGCCAAAATGACAACATAATATTGGCCTGTTGGTAGCAACTGATTTTTTCGTTATCATGTGCGCCTGTCCACCGAGCGCAATATCCATGACCATCGAGCAGTTATTCTCGCAAACCGGGCCTTTGGCTCTCGCACTGAAAGGCTACCAACCTCGCCAAGCGCAAATAGATATGGCGCAGGTGTGTGACTCGGCATTAAAGCATTCTCAACAAGCGATTGTTGAAGCAGAAACTGGCACCGGTAAAACCTTTGCTTACTTGCTTCCTGCGTTGGTGAACAAGGGCAAATATATTATCTCCACGGGTTCAAAGGCGTTACAAGAACAGCTCTATCACCGCGACTTACCTACTGTATACAAAGCGTTGGGCAGTGCTAAAAAGAAAGCACTATTAAAAGGGCGCGCTAATTATGTGTGCCATTATCGCCTTAATCAACATGTTGCTCATGTTCCAAGTGACGACGCCGATATCATGCATCAGTTAGCCATGGTGGCAAAGTTTGCAGCACAAACACGCAGTGGCGATATTGCCGATTGCGTGGGCATCGAAGATGATGCCAAGGTTCTGCCATACGTCACTTCCACTGCTGATAACTGCCTTGGGCGCGAGTGCCCTGATTTCGATAGTTGTTTCATTCGTAAAGCCCGTCAACGCGCCGCAGATGCCGATATCGTCGTCATTAACCATCACTTATTCTTTGCTGATATGGCGGTGAAAGACAGTGGTTTTGCCGAGTTGTTACCTGGGGCCGATGGCTATATTTTTGACGAGGCCCATCAATTGGCCGATATTGCCAGTGACTACTTTGGCGAAACAATATCGACGAAGAAGATTCTCGCTTTTATCACCGACGCGCGAATGCTTTATCGCAGCGAATTACGTGATATGTTGCAACTGGGAAAGACGCTGGACAAATTAGAATCGGCAACCAAGGACATGCGTTTGGCCTTTGGCAGTGACGGCGGGCGCGGAGACTGGCGAAAAGCGCTGACTGATAAAGCCCTGTGTGACGCGATTCACCGTGTTAATAAAGACTTAGCATTTTTAAACCAAGTGCTTAAGTTATGCTTAGAGCGCAGTGAATTGGTGGAGCCGATGTTAGAGCGCTTGATGACATTGAAAGGCCAACTCGATCGCGCTTTTGATGTGTCAGTGCGTGGCTATAGTTACTGGTATGAAGCCACTCGCTACCATTTGACCATTCACATCACCCCGTTAAACATAGCGGCCAAATTCAAAGAGATGCTTAGCGAGCGAGAGGCGGGTTTTGTCTTTACCTCTGCGACATTATCGGTCAATGACAGCTTACAACACTTTAGTGATGCGCTGGGTTTATCTCCTTCGCGTACATTGATGCTGGCCAGTCCTTTTGACTATCAACATCAGGCACTGCTTTGTTTACCTCGCTATCTACCTGAGGCTAATTCCGATGCCATGCCAAGGGCGCTGGTGGGCATTTGTCAGCAAGTTATCCGCGCCGCAAAAGGGCGCTGTTTTTTGCTCTTTACTTCCTATCGTGTCATGCACATGGTCGCTGAGGTATTATGCCAACAGATGGACTATCCAGTGTTTGTGCAAGGGCAAATGTCCAAGCGCTTGTTGCTTGAGCGCTTTACTCGTCATGGCAATGCGGTATTAATGGGCACTGCGTCATTTTGGGAAGGGGTGGATGTGCGCGGCAGCGCGCTGAGCTGCGTGGTGATAGATAAACTGCCTTTTGTGGCCCCCGACGACCCATTGTTACAGGCGAGAATGCAGGACTGTGAGCAAAGTGGCGGCGAACCGTTTGCGCAGATTCAACTGCCAAGAGCGGTTATAGCGCTCAAGCAGGGGGTTGGCCGGCTGATCCGTGATAGCCAAGATCGCGGTGTTTTAGTATTATGTGATAACAGAGTCATCACCCGCGACTACGGCCAAGTCTTTCTAAAAAGCTTGCCGAATATGCGTCGTAGCCGTGATATGAATGAAGTAAATGCCTTTTTAGCAGCAATAGATTAACCATGACCAACACCATTTTAGCCATCGATGCTTCCACAGAAGCGCTTTCTATCGCCTTAACCCACCAAGGACAGCAATATTGTTTCTTTGATGTCTGTCCACAGCAGCACAGCCAACGTATTTTAACTGAAATAGACACGCTACTTGCCAAGGCCAATTGCGCGCTAAAAGAGGTGGACGTTATCGGCTATTGCGAAGGACCAGGTAGCTTCACCGGCGTGCGCATCAGCGTCTCGGTGGCTCAAGGGCTCGCATTTTCAGCGCAAAAGCCCGTTGTCGGTATCTCTTCGCTTAGCATGATGGCGCAGCAAGCGATAGAGCAACGTGGTGTAAGCAAAGTAGTGTCAGCCATTGATGCGCGTATGGGCGAGCTTTATGTGGGTGCTTTTGAGAATATCAATGGCCTTGCCACGCTGGTAGGCACGCAGCAGGTGGTGAAGCCAGAAGCACTCGCAGTCCCTTTTGATGCGGCTCTTGCGGTTGGCACCGGGTGGCAAAGTTACCCTGATTTAGCTCATTCAGTAGCCGGCATTAGCGTTGATGAGCACATTACCTTACCGAATAGTCAGTTTATGCTGGCGCTGGTGGCAGAGCAATTTGCACAAGGCCAACAACACAGTGCCAGTGAAGCGCAGCCGGTGTATGTTCGTGACACGGTAACGTGGAAGAAATTACCCGGACGCGAATAAACATTGCGCAAACTCGCTGTTTATATCACACTCAATAAGTCGCTAGATTTTTATATATTAATGGTATGACGATACGTACGGTCAATTCACTCACGACTAACCCAGCGCTGGAACTGAAAAGAAATCAACAGCCTGTGGGAGATGGGCGCGCTCAAGAAAAACCGGCTCTAGAGCAGCCTGCGTCGTCTGTTAAAGACTCCAGCCAAGGTCGTCGCTTAGCGGATGCCTTATATCGTCAGACCATTTACGACCAACCTGCCAATACCCGCACCAGTAATGCGATTGCCACGTATAAAGAATACGCGTTTTTAGAGCGTCGCCAAGAAGTGCAGTCCATGCTTAGCGTGAGTGTCTACGCATAACTTGAGCGACGTTTTTAAATTATGGACATTACCTCTCATTAACGTTAACTTAACTGCTCTTAGAAAATAATAATAAAAGTTGATTAACTCGTGCTTCACCGCGTATTTGATGTACTTGCTCGCGGCGCTGCCAAGTTAGCGGCCAACACCGTTATTCTCTCGCTGCGAGAAGGGTACATAGCCCTCATCCCATTCTTTATTATGGCGGCGCTAGTTTCTTTGGTGACTCACTGGCTTGGCTACGAGCATTTACAGGGCCCTTATGCCTATTTGCATTCTTTTAATAACCTAATATGGACGTTATTTCCGATAACGACATTGCTGTCATTTAGTTACTATTTAGCGAAGAACCTCAAGTTAAATACCTTCGCCGCACCGATTTTAGTGCTTACTTGTTTTTGTGTTGCTACAGGCTATATCTATGCGCTCGATAGCGGTGGGGTGGGTATAAATAATCGCGCCGGTGTGCTGTACACCATTCTTATGCCGATATTTTGTTGCTACCTGTTGCGCTCGGCATTGAGCTTACGTTGGCTTAGAATTATGTCCGTGGGCAATGTCAGCTTGTTTTTGGTCAAGCATCTCAATTTAATGCTGCCATACGTGCTGACCGTTTTTGTGACCTTTGTTTTATTTCCTTATTTTGACTCTGGATTGGGGGCTTGCTTGTCGTGGCTAAGCGCAAGTCACAGTGATTGGAGCCAATGGCAGCAGTTAATGTCGCAAATTATATTTAGCCACGTGTTTTGGCTCTTTGGTATTCATGGCGATAACACTTATCACATACTTGCCTCAGCAGAACTCACAGGTTACGAAGTGGTGCCCGGCCTAGATAACTACAGCTTCTTATCGACCTTTGTGGCTTTAGGTGGCAGTGGTGGCATTTGGGGTCTGCTAATCGCTTGTTTATTACAAGGAAAACAAAGCCATGAGAGCCAGATTGCTAAACTAAGCGCGCCATTTTCATTTTTCAATATCAGTGAAATAATGATGTATGCAGTGCCTGTGGTGTTTAATCCATTTTTTATTATTCCTTTTTTACTCTGTCCATTGGTAAATGCAGCTATCGCCTATGCGCTGCTACAAAGTGGCGCTTTAACCCTAAGCAATATTGATTCAATACCCTGGTTCACTCCGGTGCTATTGAGCGGCTACTTATTAACTGGTGGCTTTATTGGCGTGGCACTGCAAGCGGGATTGGTGGCTATCAATACGCTTGTTTATTTACCCTTTGTACGTGCCAATAGTGCCCATAATATTAGTGGGCGTGAGCTCGATATTTTAGTGAAACGAGTCAGCGCAGGACGGCAATTAGAGCGCCACGTCGAAGCGCAATTCGCAAAGCGTAACACCGCGCAGTTTGCAGACCAGCGCCAGCTACATAAGGTGATCAGTGCCCTCAAAGAAGGCACTCTGTGTTTGTACTACCAGCCCAAAGTCGATAACACCACGCATAAAATCATTGGCTTCGAAGCGCTACTACGCTTAAAGCAAGCGGACGGTCAAATCAAAGCTCCGTGGTTTATTGACGTGCTTGAGCGCTTTGAGATGATGGATGTGGTGGACAGCTTTGTGATTGACCAGTTAGAGCTTGATTTATTGCAGTTTCAGCGCCATCAGATGAACCCTAAAATTAGTTTTAATATTTCTCCCGATAATTTGATTAACCGTCGTTACCGCCGCGTGCTTAAGGCATTCTCTAAGTTTCCTGGGCAAGTTGAGGTTGAAATTCTTGAGTCGTCCTACAATAACAATTTTGAACGCACCAAAGAAATTGTCGATAAATTGCGCGCCGCTCAGATTCTATGTGCGGTAGATGATTTTGGTACCGGCTACTCATGTTTAAACATTTTAAGTAAGCTAAATGTCGATACCATTAAGTTTGACCGCAGCTTGCTTCCGGTTAACGCCGAAGACAAAGCCACCTATTTATATGAAAATATGTCACAGCTTTGTAACAAGTTAGGGTTCAGTGTTGTCGCTGAGGGGGTAGAGTCGCCATTTCACGTTGACTACATAGCAACGCTCCCTGTGAATCTGATGCAAGGCTATTATTTTGACATGCCACTCACGCTTGAACAGGCGATGCGCAGATACAGTAGCTCTTAAGCTGTGATTTAAAGCAATAAAAAAGCCGCTCCAAGAGCGGCTTTTGAGTCTTCAGTTTTCAGTAGGGTTGTTAAACTATGTTAACAAGCAATAAAACATTAACGCATGATTACAATAAGATCAACAATGTTATTTATTGTTAATAAAGTTAATTAGCTTTTGTGCGATGTCAGTGTTGTTTTGCGACCCTATAAATTGTTCTGCGCCGTTGCCATAGGCAAACACAGGAACATCAATAGCAGTATGACCAGAGGTGGTCCATCCGGTAAAACTTGCTTCATTGATTAACTTTTTAACAGTCATGACCAGCGCATCTTCACCCACATTCTTCGCTTGGGTAAGTAAAACCTTACGTGCTTCGGTAAATTCCAATGCCGTGGTTTGTTGCCATACGGTGGCCATATCGTCGCTCGCCAGCAATCGCTCAGCAATGACACCCGCTGTGGCCGTAACGCCTTTAACCACATCGGCGTGCCACAAGTATTGGCCATTGGCACCTATGGTCAAGCCACCGGTGGAGTGATCGGCTGTGATCACCAACAGTGTGTCTGGGTGGGCATCAACATAGGCTTTGGCTTTATCGATGGCATGGGCGAAATCGTCCATTTCTGCCATGGCACAAGCAATATCATTGGCATGGCCGCACCAGTCTATTTGACTGCCTTCGATCATTACAAAGAACGGATTCTCATTGGCTGCGAGTAACGACAGTGCTTTATCGGTCATTTTCGTTAATCGTTTACTCTCTCCATCGAGGGCAAATGGCAAACCTTTAGCGGCATACAGACCCAGGGCTGGAATTTGCTGTAATTGTTCTAATTGACTGAGATTATCGCTGTATTGGTAACCTTGAGCGATAAACTCATTCACTAAGTTTCTATCTTCGCGAATAAAGTACTGTGTACCTCCGCCAAGCATTAAATCCACTGGCAGCGCGCCATTGATTTTATTATCGAAGAAATCATTGGCAATGTCATCGTAGTTACGGCGAGACTCGTTATGTGCAGCAAAGCTTGCAGGGGTCGCATGGTTGATCTGCGATGTGGCGACAAGCGCGGTCGTCATTTTGCGTTCTTTGGCTATCTCAAGCATCGTTTTAAGATCATGCTTGTGAGTATCCACAGCGATGGCACCATTGTAGCTCTTCGTTGCGGTGGACAGAGCCGTTGCGCCAGCCGCGCTGTCAGTGACGATGGTATCGTCATCAGGATAGGTGTGTGCCATGCCCACGAGGATGGAATCGAGTACGGTGGGCTCTACCACATTGGTGCTTTTATCATCAACGTAGTAGCGATAAGCGCTCGTGTAGGCAGGGCCCATACCATCGCCAATCATATAAATAATGTTCTTAGGTGCTGCTTGCTCTGCGTTGGCAAAAAAACTTGCGCAGATCATCGAAGCGAATGTTAGAGTGCGTTTCATAATTTAGTCCTGTTGTGGCTTGGCAACATTTTAAACCCACAAATCAATAAATAAACCGCAATGCGGCAAAAAGGAGTTCAAGTGCCTAGTTTTTCGGTCAAACTGCGCCATCTTCGGCTGCAAGGACAAAGCAACACAGAGTTGGCAATCACAAATAACACTGACACCGTGGTGATCGCCGTGCATGGATGGCAGGATAACAGCAACAGTTTTTTGCCTTTAATGTCTGCCTTAGGTAAGGATTTACCGGTTTATTCAATTGATTGGCCCGGACACGGTTTATCGCAGTGGCGAGGCCAAGACGCACATTATTATTTTATTGATTATGTTGATGACCTTCATCAACTTGTGATGCGTTGCAAGGCCAAATATGTGCACATCATCGGACACTCTCTTGGCGCTATGGTGGCTTCATTGTACTGTGCGTGTTTTCCAGAGCGTATTACCTCACTTTCGCTCATTGAAGGGGTTGGTCTGGTCACCGCAGAGGAGCCTGAGACTAAAAATGTATTCATTCAGGCGCTTAAACATCGAGCCCGCGCAAAAAAAGGGGCGATTTATGAAAGTGCTGAACAGCTCTATGAGCGCCGCGAGGCCGTCAGTGATTTCAATATTGATATTGCTCGGCAACTAATGGCGCGTAATATTGTTAAAAAAGAGCGAGGTGTGATGTTAACAACAGATCCGCGATTAAAGCATTATTCCGCTTTTCGCTACACTAAAGCGCAAGCGCATGCTTTGTTAACACCTATAAAAGTACCCACCTTATTGATAAAGGGGGCGCAAGGTTATTCCATGGTGCACCAAAATGAACAGGAATTTAGTAAGTGCTACAACGACTTAGTTACACATACAGTCGATGGTGGCCATCATTGCCATATGCAAAGCCCGAAGCAATGCGCGCGCCTTATTGGTGCGCACTTGCATCAAAATAGCGCAGAATAATTGTAACTTTGCGATAAATGTGGGAATATCAAAGCAATTTAGAGCAATTGCTCAATTGTGAAAGATAGCAACTTAGATTAAGGTTAGTACTGTTGTGGCGATGAACTCTCAAGCCTGCTAAAAGCGTGGCAATGTTTATCACTCTACAGCGAACTATATGGGCATTGGTTAAGTGTCGTGCTTACTATTTGCCAAACTTATGACTGCTAAGACAAATCATTATAAGAACAAATTAATAGGAGCTTAGTGTGGAAAAAATCTGGCTAAAGCGATATCCAAAAGGTTGCCCAGAGACCATCGATCCCGCTCATTACGACTCTTTACTGTCATTATTCGAGAAAAGTTTTGCGGATTACGCCCAATTACCAGCATTCAAAAATATGGGGGTTACGCTGAGCTATGCTGAGCTAGACCAAGCAACTAAGAAAGTAGCGTCCTACATAAATAATGATCTGGGCTTAAAGCCAGGTGCAAAAGTGGCAGTGATGATGCCCAACTTATTGCAAACACCGGTATCCATACTCGGTATTTTACGGGCGGGGTGCGTGGTTGTTAACGTTAACCCTCTTTACACTGCGCGTGAACTGGAGCATCAACTAAATGACTCCGAAGCGGACGCCATTTTTATTCTTGCCAACTTTGCACACACTTTGGAAAAAGCACTGGGAAAAACCAATGTTAAACACATAGTGGTAACCCAAGTGGGTGACATGGTGGGCGGCCTTAAAAAGCATCTGGTCAACTTCGTTGTTAAGCATATCAAAAAGATGGTACCGAGCTTTGAGCTGCCAAACCCTATCGCTTTCACGGATGTGTTAAAAAACGGTGACGCCAGCCGTTATACGCGCCCAGAGATTACCTTGGACGACCTCGCGTTTTTACAATACACGGGTGGTACAACAGGGGTGTCTAAAGGCGCCATGCTTACCCACGGTAACATGGTGGGCAACTTAGAACAGGTATCCGGTTGTCTCGATAATATTTTAGATAAAGGCAAAGAAATCGTGGTTACGGCGCTGCCGCTATACCACATCTTTGCACTGACGGCGAACTGCTTAACCTTTATGAAGTATGGTGGGTTGAACCTACTCATTACCAACCCACGCGACATGAAAGGCTTTGTAAAAGAGTTGAACGACAATAAATTCACGGTCATGACAGGGGTAAACACCTTATTTAATGGTCTTCTTAATACCGATGGTTTCGCTGACGTAGACTTTTCCAACTTAAAAATGTCGCTCGGTGGCGGTATGGCGGTTCAGCGTCCAGTTGCTGAACGCTGGCAGAAAGTAACCGGTACGCGTTTGGTGGAAGGCTACGGTCTTACCGAGTGTGCGCCGTTGGTTACAGTCTCGCCATATGACTTGGAAGGCTACAACGGCTCTATCGGTTTGCCAGCACCGAGCACAGACATCAAATTGATGCTTGAAGATGGTCAAGAAGCTCCCGCTGGGGAGCCCGGTGAACTCTGGGTTAAAGGTCCACAAGTAATGAAAGGGTACTACAACCGCCCAGATGCTACCGCAGAGTGCCTGCGCGACGGCTGGTTTGCTACCGGTGATATTGCCACTTACGATGACCAAGGTTTTTTCTATATTGTTGATCGGAAAAAGGATATGATTCTGGTATCCGGTTTTAACGTGTTCCCGAACGAAATAGAAGAAGTGGTCGCATCAATGGATGGCGTGCTTGAAGTCGCCGCTGTTGGCGTCCCTCATGATGTTAGTGGTGAGCAAGTTAAATTGTTCGTGGTGAAAAAGGATGCAGCCATTAATGAGCAAGACATTATTAAGCATTGCCGCGAAAACCTGACCAATTACAAAGTGCCTAAATTAGTTGAGTTTAGAGAGGAATTGCCGAAAACCAATGTCGGTAAAATACTCAGACGTGCACTTAAAGACGAATAAGAATAAGCAAACAAACCGGCAATCGCCGGTTTGTTTTTTAAGGAGTATAAGTGGATTACCAGTTAATCACTGAACAGGCTGAACTAGATAGCTTTGTCAATGCTATTAGTCAGGCTGAGACCTTGGCAATAGACACTGAATTTATGCGTCGTCGCACGCTTTATCCCGAAATCGCACTCCTGCAAATTTTTGATGGTCAACATCTTGGTCTTATTGACCCGTTACAGTCTCTTGATTTCACCCAACTTTGGCAGTTACTTAAATGCGAACAAGTGTTAAAAGTGCTGCATTCCCCCTCTGAGGACATCGAAGTTTTCCAAAACTTTGCAGGCTTTGTGCCAGCGCCGCTTTTCGATACCCAGTTTGCATTGCAATTGTTAGGGCAGGGGAACTGCGTGGGGTTTGCGGCGATGGTGAATTCACGCCTCAATATAGAGATTGATAAAAGCGAGTCGCGAACCAATTGGCTACAGCGGCCGTTAAGAGAAAGCCAGTTAGCCTACGCCGCCGCTGATGTTGCGCATCTATTGCCTTGCTATAACGAATTAGTGACACAGATAAGGGCGCAGGGATGGTTTGATTTGGTGATTGCAGAGTCGCAGTTGTTGTCGAAAAAGCGCGCCCATCAAATACCCGATGAGCAGTTATACCGCGAGGTGAAAGGGGCTTGGCAGTTAGCGCCACGGGATCTCGCGATACTAAAAGAGCTAGCCATGTGGCGCCGACAAAAGGCACAACGAAAGAATTTAGCGCTTAATTTCGTGTTGAAAGAAGCCAATATGGTAGAGATCGCCAAGCGTCGGCCAAGCTCACTCAATAGTATGCGTAATATTCCTGGCGTCGAGCCGATGGAAGTGAATCGTTCAGGTAAAGAAATCCTCGCTTGCATCGAGCGGGGTAAAGCGGTGCCTGAGCAAAGCCTTCCTAGTCGCGTAACGCGATTAATGGATTATCGCGGCTACAAACAAACGGCTAAAGACATTAAGCAAAAGATAGCCACCGTTGCCAAGCAAACCGGTATACCTGCCGACGTATTTGCCAGTAAAAAACAAATTAATCAACTTATTAGTTGGCATTGGAAGTACGACGAGCATGAACGCGAGCAGCTATTAGCGCCTGATTTACTACAACCTTGGCGTTTTGATTATGTGCGCGAAGCACTTGCTGATTGGGTGCTTACTTCCAACGAGTGACGATAACTGAGTTCCTTATGCCTACGTGGTTGCTAGTGGTATTGCTTATTGGGCAAATATTTATCGGGTTCTTTGCTGCGATGGCGATGATGTTCATGGCCTGCGCCGAGAATGCACCGACCCTCTCTAAGCGGTTGGACCGCGTTTTAGTCAGCTTATGGGTTACGTTTATAATCGCCTTGGCAGTGAGTGTGGGCATTATCATTGTTGGGCTTATCAACGCCGCGCAATACAGCCACGCCTTACTCATCCCTTGGCCTTTGCTGTTGCTGATAGCGATTATCTGGAGCTGGGTCAGTCTGCGTGCAAAAAGAGACAAGGATAAAAAAAGAGGCTAACTTAGCCTCTTTCTTGTGATTTGCACTGATACGTTACTTTTCGTCATCAGGTAGCGTGACATTGAGCTCTAATACCGCTAAGTCGTCTTCATTTTGCTCTAGCTGCACTTGCACTGCTTCGGCATCAATGGCCACGTATTTACGGATCACTTCAAGGATGTCTTGTTTTAGCTGCGGCAAGTAATCAGGCGTGCCGCGCTGTGAGCGCTCATGAGCGACGATAATTTGCAGCCGCTCTTTAGCCAGCGATGCGCTGGATTTTTTCTGCGAACGAAAATAATCTAGTAATGACACCTTATCCTCCAAAAATCCGTTTGAATAGACCACGCTTCTCAACGTCCAAGAAGCGGAATTCAATTTGCTCACCGAGTAGACGGTTGATGGCATCTAAATAGGCTTGACCGGCATCTGACTCAGCGTCCAATACTACAGGCTGACCTTGGTTTGAGGCATTAAGCACCGCTTGTGACTCTGGGATAACACCCAACAAATCAATAGCCAAAATCTCGTTAACGTCTTCAACCGAAAGCATTTCACCTTTTTGTACGCGCTCTGGATTATAACGGGTAAGCAGCAAATGCTCTTTTACCGGCTCTAGACCTTCCTCTGCACGACGTGATTTGCTCTGTAAAATACCTAGGATACGGTCCGAATCGCGTACTGATGATACCTCAGGGTTCGTGGTCACAATGGCTTCATCTGCAAAATATAGGGCCATCATTGCACCGGCTTCAATGCCCGCTGGCGAATCACACACAATATAGTCAAAGCTCTCTTTCATTTCATTGAGGACTTTTTCGACACCTTCTTTGGTTAACGCGTCTTTGTCGCGAGTTTGCGAAGCGGGGAGCAAAAACAGCTTATCAACACGCTTGTCTTTAATAAGCGCTTGGTTGAGGTTTGCTTCACCATTGATCACATTAACAAAATCATAGACCACGCGGCGCTCACAGCCCATGATTAAATCAAGGTTGCGCAGGCCAATGTCAAAGTCAATGATCGCCGTTTTAAAGCCTTTAAGGGCAAGGCCTGTGCCGATTGCGGCGCTTGAAGTTGTTTTACCAACGCCACCTTTACCTGAAGTAACGACAATAATTTTTGCCATGTGTTTTATCCTTTAACCAAAGCTGATAAATGAAGTGAGTCATCGCGTTGGCGAACTTGGGCTGGCTGGCCCCATAAGTCCCCTTGTAACGAATCACTGATCCAATAGCTGCCATTGACTGAAACAAGTTCGGCTTCAAGTTTTTGGCAGAAGATTGTGGCGTTTGCGTCACCTTGCGCACCGGCAATAGCACGGCCTCGCAAAGTGCCATAAATATGAACATGTCCGTCAGCAATGACCTCGGCGCCATGGCTGACAGAGCCCAAGACAATCAAATCACGTCCTTTAGCATACACCTGCTGACCTGAACGTACGGTGCCTTCTACAACCAAGGTTGGTTCATTTTCTACTTTGGCTGTAGTTTGTGGAGAAGGGGCTTTTTGCTGGCTTTGTTGTGCGTCTTTGGCGTAGTTAAGCACCGACAAGCCGGCTTCTTTCGCACTGCTATGTTGACTGTCACTGCCACTGCATACCCCAACTGGGTTAAAAGCAAGGCGTTTTAATGTGTCTCTTAGCTGGGTGAAATCAAGCGTTGCATCTTGGATTGCTTCAAGATTGATAACGATGGGTGCGCCTGCGAAAAACTTCGGAGCTTGCGCTATTTTAGCATCAAGCTGTTCAGATAAGGCTGCAAGATCCGGTGTTAATAACCGCAACACGGATAACGTGAAGAGATTCCCTTTTAATTCGAATAATTGTTCCGACATAAGCGCTCGTATTCGTGTGGCCGAATTATTTGTTATCGCTTATCTGTGGCGTTGCCATTTTTAACTTGGCAGTCGCAAACAGTGATGAGCGTTGAGCTTTGGCCACTAAACTTACCACATAGATTAGCTCTCATGGTATAGTGTCAAGGTGTGTTTCGCAACAATTTAAAGGCCTTAAGATGCTGTGTGCCATATACAAGAGCAAGAAAAAAGCAGATACCTATTTATATGTACCCAAACGTGATCATTTTGACGATGTTCCTGAGCCGCTGATGGACAGCTTTGGGTCGCCAGAATTTGTGATGTTGATTAATTTAGCAACAAAAAAGCGCTTGGCGCTTGCTGATATTGACAAGGTTAAGGCTGAATTAAGCGACAACGGGTTCTATTTGCAACTACCACCGCCAACTGAGAATATGTTGGACGAATTAAGACAGCAAAATGGAGTAGAGCGTGATTAACACCATCAGCAAGTATATCGCCAGCGCCTTCAAGCCTGTTGCCTTATCCACCTTATGTGTGGCTGGCGCAGCAACAATTACTTTTCCGTCTCTGGCAAACTCGCAGGTAGCAAGTGTTGAACAACAACAGGCGCAGTTTGACGCCTATGTTAAAAAACTGCGCACCGAAGCGCTGGAAAAAGGCTATGACGCAGCCTTAATTGATTCGGCGTTTGCCACTATAGAGTTTAAGCCTAAGGTGATCAGCGCCGATAAAAACCAGCCTGAGGTCAAAGAAACCTTAGAGACTTATCTACCAAAACGGGTGCCGCAATGGAAAATAGACCGCGCCCGTAAACTCTATAAAGAGCATAAACAGACACTGGAAGAAGTGGCTGATAAATTTGGCGTGCAAGCCCGCTTTATCGTTGCGTTGTGGGGGTTAGAAAGTAACTTTGGTCGTATTCAAGGTGGCCACCCAGTGATCTCAAGTTTAGTGACACTGGCTTATGATGGCCGCCGCGAGGCGCTATATAAACGCCAACTTTGGGCGGCGTTAGATATTCTTAAAGACGGCCATATCGACCTTGAACATTTCAAGGGTTCTTGGGCCGGGGCTATGGGGCAAACACAGTTTATGCCCAGCTCCTTTAATGCCTATGCCGTAGATTACAACGGCGATGGCCGCAAGGATATCTGGACCACCGAGGAAGACGCGTTCGCCTCCATTGCTAATTACTTAAAAAGCGTGGGCTGGAATGACTCGCTGACCTGGGGACGACAGGTAAAATTACCTGAGGATTTTGACAGCAACGCGATATTGCAGCGCGGTACTCGCAGCCATAAGCAATGGTTGCAGTACTGGCGTGAGTCCGAGCGCAGTTTAGCGCAGTGGCAAGCACTCGGTGTGCGACGCATGGATGGCAGCGACTTACCACAACGTGATATTACTGCGGCGATGGTGATGCCAGATAATGTCGATGGGCGTATGTATTTAGCCTACGATAATTATAAAGCACTAATGAACTGGAACCGTTCATATTATTTCGCCACCAGTGTCGGCTATTTATCCGACCGCATCGGTTACCCGCCGGTGGAGTAACTTCATACTGGCGTGGCAACACGCTAATTTGCTACACTACGCCCCGGTTCAAAGGGGCGTTTTTATGTTAGAAGATAAGTTTTGGCAGACCAAGTCGTTAGCACAGATGAGTGACCAAGAGTGGGAAGCGATTTGTGATGGTTGTGGTAAATGCTGTTTAAATACCTTTATTGACAGCGACGAAGAACAACAAGAAGACTTTGCTGCCACCACCGAGCTGCGCCCCGGCGAGCGGCTTATCTATACCAACATTGTCTGTCAGTATTTGGATAACAAAACTTGCAACTGCACCGAGTATGCAAACCGCCAGCGCTTAGTTCCTTCATGTGTGAAGCTCACCAAAGACAACATTGACGATATCTTCTTTATGCCTAACAGTTGCAGTTACCGACGACTGCAAGAGGGTCGTGGCTTGGCCAGTTGGCACCCACTACTTAATAAGGGCAAAAAGTCGAAGATGCACAGCGCCGGGATCAGCGTACGCAACAAAACAGTAAAAGACTGTGATGTTGATCTCGAGTACTTCGAAGACCATATTGCTCAATGGCCACAAAACGACTGCGATTAATCCTTTAGACTCAAAGCGGTGATGAAAGCTGAGCGCACGCGCTCATCCTCGTGGTGACAACGTCTGTTCGGGCTTAGTCTACTCAATGTCGAGTTACTAATTTCATTGGCCGATATGTTTGCTTAGTCGTAACTTTCCTGTCGCAGACTCATCCGTTAGCAGTACAAAAGCCGAATGTTAATTGTATACAGTTTGGAACGTTCCAGTAAATATTCTGTGATCTTGTTATGCGGATGTGTAGAATCCGAGACAACAAGTAGAAGGAGAACAACACGTGAGTGAGATGAATAATAATCAGGCTTACGTTGCATCGGCAGATAAACAAAGCAACTACACTTTGCCGCTTGTAGCGATGACCACCTTGTTTTTTCTGTGGGGCTTTATCACCGTTTTAAACGATTTACTGATCCCCAGATTGAAAGCAGTTTTTGACTTAACCTATACCGAAGCCATGCTGATTCAGTTCTGCTTCTTTGGCGCATATTTCATTATGTCGTTGCCAGCGGGTTACTTAGTTAAGCGATTTGGCTATAAGAACGGTGTTGTCAGTGGCTTAATCGTTGCCTCTATCGGCTGCTTACTGTTTTACCCAGCCGTGGCCGTACACGAGTATTGGTTGTTTTTAGGCGCACTATTTGTGTTAGCTTCTGGGGTGACCATTCTACAAGTCTCTGCTAACCCCTATGTGGCCGCATTAGGCCCGGCGCAAACCGCCTCCAGTCGATTAAATTTGGCGCAGGCTCTTAATTCGTTAGGCACCACTGTGGGGCCTATTATCGGCAAAATTTTATTGTTTGGCGGCAGTGCTGCGCTGGTTACCGAGGCTGCAACGGCGGACACGGTAAAAATTCCTTATTTAATGCTCGCCGCTGCGCTATTAACGATTGCCGTTGTCTTTGCAGTGTTGAAGCTGCCCGTGATCAAAGAACATACTGAAGAATTCGACTGCAAAGCCAAAAACCACACTTTATTAGAAGCCCCTCACTTGGTTTTCGGTGTTGGCGCTATCTTTTGTTATGTTGGCGGCGAAGTGGCCATTGGTAGTTTTCTTGTTAATTACTTTGGCGAAGCGCATATTGCTGGTCTAGCTGAGCACGAGGCGGCCCACCTCATTTCTTATTACTGGGGCGGTGCCATGGTCGGGCGCTTTATTGGCTCGGCAGCATTACAAAAAATTGCGCCGCACAAAGCACTACTCTTTAATGCTGTGGCCACCATTGTATTGCTGCTTGTCACTATTAATAGCCAAGGGATGGTGGCCATGTGGTCTGTACTGGCTATCGGCTTGTTTAATTCAATTATGTTCCCCACCATTTTCACACTTGCTATTGCAGCGCTTAGCTCACTCACCAGTCGCGGCTCGGGGTGGTTATGCTTGGCCATTGTTGGTGGTGCGTTTATTCCTCTCGTCCAAGGTTATGTAGCCGACACTGTGAGTTTGCAGTTAAGCTTCTATGTGCCGCTTGTGTGTTACGTATATATCGCTTGGTATGCGATGAGTACACCCAAGTTACAAGGAAAGTGGCAAGAGAAAATCGAAAAATAGCAGTACGATATATTTAAGCTTTGAAACACCGCCCTGATGCTTGTCAGGGCGGTTTTGTTTTAAGCTCGGTGAATACGTATTCATTACTCCTGTTTACCAATATCCGCTGGAACGTTCCATTTTATCTTTCACCTATTTTTGGCTCCCAACAAGCTTGCTACCAAACGTTCTCCTTTGTAATACGGGTATACACAGATGAGCTCGCGCACATACGCCTCTGCGGCCAGTTAACGTCACTTATATGGCACAATTGTTACAGCTGTAATTAAACTGTATTAATAGCGCAACACCACTGTCACTTTCCTTCTCTACACTCTCGCACATCTTACATTCGTGTCGGATTTCCGGCTAAGCATTCGAGCTAAACATAAGGTGTATGCGATGAAAGGCGTTAAACCCCTGATATTAGCCACAGTTGTGGCGGCCACCAGCCCCGTGCTGATGGCTAATGAACTGGACACTGTTAAAAACAAAAGCAGTGAAATTAATGAGTTAGCGAAAAAATCTCAAAATAAAATCGATAACATCGCTGATTCAATGCAAAACCGCTTGCAAAAGTTTAAGGCACTCAACAAAGAAATAGACGGCCTCAGCGTCTACAACGCGCAGTTGCAAAAGCAAATTGCCAATCAAGTTGAAGAAATGGACAACCTTAACGCGTCGATGGACCAAGTATCGGTGATCGAGCGACAAATCACGCCACTGATGTTGCGAATGATCAATGGCCTTGAGCAGTTTGTTGCGCTAGATGTGCCTTTTTTACAGCAAGAGCGCAGCGAGCGTATTGCTGAGTTGCATGCGTTGATGGAGCGCGCCGACGTGGCATCAAGTGAAAAGTTCCGCCGTGTGCTCGAAGCCTATCAGGTTGAGGTCGACTATGGTCGCACCATCGAGGCCTATACCGCTTTACAGGATGTAGATGGCAAAGAACGCGAGGTTGATTTCCTGCGCATTGGTCGCTTAGAGCTTATTTATTTGACCCGTGACAGCCAGCAAGCCGGCGCCTGGGATAAAGAACAAAAAGCATTTGTAAAACTTGATGATTCGGCCATTAGCCAAATTAACAAAGGTCTGCGTATTGCGCGTAAACAGCTAGCCCCAGACATGTTAACCCTGCCTATCCAAGCTGCGGAATAAGAGGTACCGACAATGAAATTAATGAAACAGTTTACCCGAAGCGCAGCCTTGGTTGCCACTTTGGCGTTATCGCACTCTGCTTTAGCCGCAGATGCTATGGATTTAGATGCGCTATTAAAAACACTCGAGCAGGGTAAAGTTGCCCAGTCTGCGGAAAATAAAGAGCGTGAGCAGGCATTTATGGCCCGCGAAAACGAACAATTACAGATGCTGCGTCAGGCCGAGCAAACTCGCAACGCCAAGCTTCAAGAGTCTGAACAACTAGAAACGCGTTTCGAAGAAAACGAAGTAAAACTTGCACAGCTATCCGATACCTTGCAAAACCGCATGGGCACACTCAAAGAATTGTTTGGTGTGCTGCAGCAAGAAGCAGGCGAGAGTGCCAATAAGTTTGCTACTTCGGTTATCTCAGCACAGCTTCCAGGGCGTGATGAGTTCATGGAAGAAATGGCCCAAAAAATGGGTTCAAGTTCGAAACTTGCTTCTATCGAAGACATAGAGAAGGTGTGGTTTGAGCTGCAGCGAGAGATGACCGAGCAGGGCAAAGTCACACGCTTTAATACCGAAGTGATCGTTGCCGGCGGCGCTAAAGAAAACAAAGAAGTGCTGCGTGTCGGCGCATTTAACCTTATTGCCGATGGCAAGTACCTTGAGTACAACAATGTCACCGATACCTTATCTGAATTGACTCGCCAGCCCGTAGACCGTTACACCGCCAGTGCTCAAGACTTACAACAAGCCACTGACGGCTTTGTGCAGTTCGCGTTGGACCCAACAGGCGGCTCTATTTTAGGCTTACTAGTTCAGGCTCCAGGTACTGAAGAGCGGGTGCATCAAGGCGGCACTGTGGGTTATGTGATTCTCGCGGTTGGCGCATTGGCGCTATTAATTGCCATTGAGCGATTCATTTCTTTGCTTATTATTGGCAGCAAAATTCGTCGCCAGCTTAAAGACGATGTTGCCCGCGACGATAACCCGCTTGGGCGTGTGATGAAGGTGAAAGACCAATACCCTCACGTGGCGCACGATACCCTTGAGCTGAAACTGTCCGAAGCAATTTTACGCGAGATGCCAAAAATCACGCGTAACCTCACGCTTATTAAAATTATCTCTGTGGTGGCGCCGCTGCTGGGCTTACTCGGTACGGTCACCGGTATGATTAATACCTTCCAAGCGATTACCTTATTCGGCACCGGCGACCCTAAGTTAATGGCTGGGGGCATATCTCAAGCCTTAGTGACAACGGTACTAGGTTTGGTCGTCGCTATACCGACGGTATTCCTTTATACCCTGCTTAATACACGCTCAAAGAACTTGTTGCTTATTTTGCAAGAGCAAAGTGCCGGTCTTATTGCTGAGCGCAGCGAAAAGGGAGCGTAAATCATGGTGCTATTGATTGATTGGATCAATGCAATTCGTGATTTTCTCGATACGGGTGGCCAGGTGCTCCTGGTCATCGGCATCCTCATCTTTGCCATGTGGTTGCTGATTTTGGAGCGCTTTATGTACTTCTTCCATGGCTATGGCAAGTACAAAAAATCGGTGCGCACGCAGTGGCAAAACCGCAGTGAGCGTAACAGCTGGAATGCCGAGCAAATTCGCCAAGCGATGATCTCACGGGCGGGAATGAAGCTTAACGCTAATCTTGCTCTGATCAATGTCATGGTTGCACTGTGTCCGCTGCTCGGTCTACTAGGTACAGTAACTGGCATGATTGAGGTATTTGACGTTATGGCTATTACTGGCACCGGCAGTGCCCGTTCCATGGCCTCTGGGGTGTCGAAAGCGACTATCCCCACCATGGCCGGGATGGTCGGCGCGTTGTCTGGGGTGTTTGCCTCAACATTTTTACAGCGCCGCGCCAAACGAGAAGTCGAATTGTTAGAAGATAAAATGGTCTTGGACCACTAGTTGCGATGATGCCTGTGCTTGGGCACAGGCAAGGAGAAAAAAATGAGAGCCCCTTTAGGTAAAATATTTCAAGAAGAAGAAGCAGAAGAAATTAACATGACGCCGATGCTGGATGTGGTCTTCATCATGCTTATTTTCTTTATCGTTACCGCGTCTTTTGTCAAAGAGTCAGGTATTGATGTAAACCGCCCAGAAGCGGCAACGGCGGTGAAAAAAGAGCGCGCCAATATTCTTGTCGCTATCTCTGATAAGGGCGAGGTGTGGATCAATAAACGGGAAGTAGACGTGCGCGCGGTGCAAGCGAATATCGAGCGTTTAAAAGCCGAAAACCCACAAGGCAGCGTGGTGATTCAAGCGGATAAGAAAGCCACTACTGATACCCTGATCAAGGTGATGGATGCCGCGAGAGCTGCGGGCGTATTTGACGTGTCAATTGCGGCTCAAGAGGCCTAAGGAGCTGCCATCATGCGTTATTTTATCGCCCTGATAGTCGCTGCGGTGGTGACCTTTATGCTGTTTTTAGGCATGCAGGCATTAATCTCCGGTGGCGAGGGAGCCATGACTGAGCCAGCTAAAGGCAACGTACTTGATTTTGTGCGCCTTAAGCAAGAAGAAACCGTCGAGAAAAAAGAGCGTAAACCGCAGAAACCACCGAAGCCAAAAGAGCCGCCACCACCGATGGACTCGCCGCAAACACAAAGCAGCGATCCTAACGCCAGCAGCGGTAATTTCGACTTTGCTGCCGATGTCAGTGCTGATGTCGACATTGGTAAAGGCTTAGCGCTAGAAAGCAGCGACGGTGAGTATTTGCCCATTGTTAAAGTCTCGCCTGTGTATCCACGCCGAGCTTTATCACGCGGTATTGAAGGTTATGTCATTGTCGAATTTACAGTGACTAAACAAGGCACCGTACGCGACCCGAAGGTACTTAAAGCCGAGCCTGAGAGTATTTTCGATAGAGCTGCAATGGATGCGGCTAAAAAATTCAAATACAAGCCGCGTATCGTTAATGGCGAGGCGGTAGAAGTGGCAGGGGTGCAAAACCGCATCACCTTCCAAATCAACGGTTAATGAGTGTGCCCCGCAGTGGGCACCTGTTGCGATTATGAGGTTTACCATGACAAAACTCAACTCTTTACTGCTATTTGCAGGGTTAACATCGGCGACGTTAGTGTTGCCGAGCATGGCCAGTATGATCCCATCGGTGGCGCTCGCCAGCGCCCATGCAGAGCAAAAAACTAAACGCGTGCCGGCGCTGCGCGATAAGGTTTATAGCCAATTAGCGCGGGCACAGAAGCTCGCTGATGACGGGGATGTAAAAGGCGGGCTAGCGGCACTTGACTCTGTTAAAGAGCGTGCTTCAAGCATGAATAGCTACGAAAAGGCCATGATGTACAATTTTTATGGCTTCATTTACTACAATGAAAACCGCTTGGGTGAAGCCATTGATGCTTTCGAAAATGTTGTTGCTCAGACGGATATTCCTGAAAGTTTAACGCTCAGCACGCTGTTCTCATTGGCGCAGCTGTCGATGGCCAACGATGATTATCAAGGGGTGATTGATTACCTGACCCGTTGGGATAAGGTCAATACCATAGCGCAGCCTGACAGCTATTACGTGCTGAAATCTCAAGCCTATTACCAAATGAGCCAATATCCGGATGCATTGGCAGCGATAAACACAGCTATTGCACTTGCTGAAAAAGACGGGAAAACACCGAAGGAAAATTGGCTGGTATTGCAACGTGCTTTGTATTACTCATTACAACAACCAGAGCAGGTTGTGGCGGTGATTGAGAAAATGATTGCGCTGTACAACAAGCCCGAATACTGGCTGCAATTAAGCGGTATGTATGGCGAAGTAGGGCGAGAGAAAGAGCAACTGGCTACTATTGAGGCTGCTTATCAACAAGGCTTTGTAACCAGCAAATCGGATTTACGAAACTTAGCCCAGGTTTATATGTTCAACGGCTTACCTTATAAGGCTGCGAAAGTTATGAAAACCGCGCAAGCCAAAGGTGTCGTCGCAGATAATGTTAAAAACAATGCCTTCATAGCAGAAGCTTTTGTACAAGCCAAAGAAGAGCGCAAGTCCCTTGCTTACTTTGAAAAAGCGGCTAAGCAAAGCCAAGAAGGTATTTATGACCAACGCCTTGCTGAGGTGCACTTGAATCTCGAGCAATATGCAGAGGCGGCGGATGCGGCCAGGGCAGCTCTGGAAAAAGGAGGCCTACAGCATGAGTCTAATGCATATGTGGCGTTAGGGATGGCGCAGTTTAACTTGCAGAATTTTGACGCCTCTATTTTGGCCTTCGAACAGGCGGAGAAACACAAGCGCTCTGAGCGTTTGGCGCAACAATGGATAAAATATGTAAAAAATGAAAAGCTGCATGCTGAGACATTAAAGCAGGCGCTTTTATAAAGTGTTTTATGATTAGGTATAATAGAGTTGGTTAATATAAATATTAATTAACCGTGCCTGGTCTTTAACAACCATAATCGCAACACCAAAGCCGCCCTCGGGTGGCTTTTATATTTTTAATTAATAATATTAATAACTTAATCATGTCATCATATGTTTAAATAAGTGTCACTTCATTGTCATAAAGCCACCGTATTGTATGTCGTAACTTTTAAATGCGTTAACAATAATTGACATTCAACGGAGTATAACAATGAAACTATCTGACTTATTCAAGGTCAGCCTAGTGGCTTCAGCAGTCACACTGGCAGCATGTGGCGGCGACATCGAAATCACCCCAACTGTAAATGACAACAGCACAAATACAGATAACAGTGTTAATAATTCAAACAATACATCTGGTGGTGACAACTCCGATGATTTTGAATGTGCCAGCTACGAGTCTGACTCTGGTACGGTCCAAGGTATATTTGATGGTCGTGACTGTATTTACAATGACTCCTTTGCCAGTAAAACTATTGAAATCACCAGTAACATTACGTTCTCTGAAATCCCAGATGATGGTGTGCACTTATTTGAGCAAGCACTGTTAATCGGTGAAGATGGCAACACCACAGAAGGTTTTGAAATTCCAGCGAATGGCCCAACGCTAACAGTTGAGCCTGGTGCTACCTTGGCCTTCCAATCTGGCGAAGCCATTATTCGTATCGCTCGTGGCGCAAAAATCCAAGCTAATGGCACCGAAGAGAAACCTATTACGTTCACTTCTGCTAATGCGTTTGACCGTTTTGATAGCGCAGGTGAAGGCGCTCGCTATGCAGATTGGGGCGGTATCATTATTAACGGTAATGGTATCACTGACCAATGTACTGATGCAGAGCGTGATGCAAGCACTTGTAACGTTGCCTCTGAGGGGATCACTAGCTACTTCGGTGGTGACGACAATACCGATTCTAGCGGTAGTATCAAATGGGCCAAAATTTGGTATGCAGGTTCAGGTCCTAAAGTAGGGGGTGAGGGCGATGACCTTAATTCACTTACATTAAATGCAGTGGGTTCAGGTTCAGAGTTTGAATACCTGCATATTCACCAAGGCTTCGATGATGGTATTGAATTCTTTGGCGGTGCAGCGACGATTAAGCACATTGTTGTTACCGACACGCAGGATGATTCATTCGACTTTGATGCGGGTTGGCAGGGTGCAGGTCAATTCTTATATGTACAACATGGTACTGTGACCTTGAACGACGGCACTGTGGTGAACATGGGCAACAACGGTTTCGAATCTGATGGTGTTAAGGGCGAGTCTTCACCGCAAGTGGGCCCAACTAACCCGACCCTTGCTAACATCACCATCGTGACCACAGATGGCAATTCTGTGCGAGATGATGACCCTTCTCAAGCTTACAAGTTCGACGATGAGTTCAATGCCAGCATTTACAACGCCTTATTGGTTAAGAAAAATGCGGTAAACAGCAGCTGTATTCAAGTGACTTCTGATGGCGAAAAGCAAGCCGATAACATCATGTTTAATAACTCAGTGATGGCGTGCTCTTCAAACTTCACCGATACAGATACATTCGCAGCGGGCCCATTAGCAGGGCAAACCAAGGCGTCTTGGTTCGAAAATAGCGGCAGTAGCGAAATTTTGACTGATGATGTATCGGTATTGGCTGAAAATGGCTTTGCAACAAACACTGCCTCAGCAGATGTTTCAATTAATGCTAACGATTTAAGTGGCCTAGACTCAAGCTTCTTTGAGAGCGTAGATTACATCGGCGCGGTATCTGATCAGGACACAAGCTCTAGCTGGTATAAGTGGGTTGAGACTGCTGTTAATGCAGCGGCTCAAGACTAAAAGCCTAGTTATTTAGAGTGTTAAATTGAGGCGCCTTGGTGCTTGAGCAAAGCAGTAGGCGCCTATTTTTTGTCAAACTGATTAGGATGTATATCATGTTTAAACAACATAGGCTGAGCAAACTCACCCTCGCGGTTGGCCTGGGATTGTTTGTCCACACTAATGGCCTAATCGCAGCTGAAGCAGAGCTCGCAGCGAACGATGAAATAGAAGAGGTTGTGGCTGTAGGAACTCGACTTCAAGGAAGCGCTGCAGCTGTGGTTGAAGAACGAAAAAATCAGGCATTCGTTGCTGATATTCTCGGAGCCGAGCAACTATCACGTACTGGCGACAGTGACGCTGCCTCAGCGCTTCGTCGTGTGACAGGCCTGACATTAGTTGATGGTAAGTTTATTTATGTTCGTGGTCTGGGCGAGCGTTATTCCAGTGCTAGATTGAATGGTGCCTATATCCCTAGCCCCGACCTCACTCGCAACGTCGTGCCGCTGGATATCTTCCCAGCAAGCATCATAGAAAGTATGGCGGTGCAAAAAGCCTACTCTCCCGATATGCCTGCGGCGTTCGGTGGCGGTAACATAGACATCAGAACCAAATCCATCCCCAGCGATTTTGTTGCCGGAGTGGAGTTGGGCGTTGGCTATAACACAACAGCGGATGAAGGCTATACCTATGATGGTAATGATGCCGGCGTTCCACAAGCAATGAAAGATGCGATTGTTCGCTATCAAGGAAACTTTAGCATCAACAATATAGTTAACAGAGACTATTTGCAGGACAATGAGCAAGGAACGCGTGCTCAGCAAGCGACCGCTATCAATAACCAATTGTTAAAGTCATTGCCACGAAACTATGGCCTGAAAGAAGAGTCACTTGACCCTGAAATGGGCGTCAAAGCGCACATTGGCAATAGCTTTGAAGAGGATTACTTCGGCGGTCGTATTGGCTTTTTACTATCAGGTGCGTATGTTAACGAATGGGATGCACAAACTCGCTTTTCATCTGTGATTGCACAAGATGTCGATAGCAGTTGTGCGACTAGCCTAGATTCTGCCGAGCAGGTTGCAAACTCGTGCTATAACACCGTGAAAAATTCGACGGTAACGACCGAGAACGAGCGTTATAACGCTACGGCAAGCCTTGGTTACACCTTCGATACACATAGTATTTCTGCTCAACAACTCTATATTGTCGATAATGAAGACGAAACGGAAGTAGCGATTTCACAAAGCCCGGCGGGCAGTTCAACGTTTACCATTGCCGGTGACGGGTTAGCTAATCGCAATCACGAATTCAATCTTGAAGAGCGTAAGCTCAATGTATCCCAGTTCCTTGGACAGCATACTTTCTTGGATTTATGGGGAGTCGGCTTTGATTGGCAGTATACGCGTTCGAAAGCAACCACAGATATTCCCACCAACGTTGATTTTGAGTTTCGCGATCAATACGGCGAAAACGGTCGTTACGCGGGGTCTGAGATCACCGGGGACGACAACCGCGTGATCATGTCATATACCGATATGGAAGAACGTGTAACTTCCTATGGTGGTAACTTTAACTTGCCTTTGATGTTTGATGGTGTCGATGTCGAGTTTAAAGTAGGTTATGACTTTTCGGATCGAGCGAGAATCTACAACACTTCTAGCTTCACTGTGAACAACAGTGCTGGTGCTGCGATCAATGTCAACGATGGCAGTCGTGATCCGCTGACTAACAGTGGCTATTTAAGCGATCAATTTATCGATGGCAACGCCATTTTGGTCGATTTTAACGAACCAACGCCACCAGATGCTGATGACTATATTGCTGGTCAAAAGATTGATGCTGGCTATGGCTCATTCGATGTAATGTATGACCAATGGTTGCGCATTAGCGGCGGTATACGATATGAGGAATTCAAACAAACCTCAGTTGGTACGTCTAGCCTTATTTTTGATGGCGAAGATTTGCAAACGATTTGGTCTGCCGAGAACATTGAAGATGGCACTATCTTAGAAGATGATTGGTTCCCCGCATTGTCATTAACTTATATTGGCGCAGAGCAATATCAAGTTCGAGCCGGTTACGGTGAAACCGTAGTGCGCCCTGACTTTCGTGAAGTGGTCCCTGTCACCTATTTTGATCCGCTAACCGATATTCGTACTTTTGGTCGCGTCGGTCTTAAGAGCAGTCCGATTAAGAATTACGACCTTCGCTACGAGTTCTACGGTGAAGCAGGGAACTCCTACAGTGTCGCTGCCTTTTATAAGGATATAGAAGCACCCATTGAGACCGTTTTGCGTATTGGTGATGAAGACTACTCCGCGACCTTCGTCAATGGTGAAACTGCTGATGTGTATGGTATAGAAGCAGAATGGCTTCAAGATCTGACGTTCTTGAGCGATGGACTATTTACCAGCGGTAATATTACTTTAAGTGATTCCGAAGCGAAGATAGATCCTGCTTTAGCCGGAAACCTAACTAACCCAACTAAGCGTATGACGGGTCACTCTGAATATGTCGTCAATATGCAGCTAAATTACGACTCTGCTGATGGCGTTCATAGTGCGTCATTGGTCTATAACGTGTTTGGTGAGCGTATCCTCGCCGCTGGCGTAGCGGGGCGTGATGATGCCTATGAGCAACCATTTCACTCGTTAGACTTAGTGTACACGTGGTACCCAGATTTCAACTCTAAAGTGAAATTCAAAGTCCAAAACCTGTTAGACGAGCAAAAAGAAGTGACGCAGTCAGACATCGTAGTGCGTTCACGGGAAGAAGGCGTAGAATTCAGCGTAAGTTATGCATATGAGTTCTAGTTACAGGTAACAACAAAGAAAAGCCCAGCCAGTGCTGGGCTTTTTTATATGCGTATTAACGGCATTTAATAGTCGCATAAAGAGGATAACACTGGTTTTTGCTGCCCGTACTTTTTTTAATCCACGCACTGCCATACCAGTCATAATCAGCATAAGACGATTCATCTTCGCCACAGGTAACGGTACTTCCAGAAACTTCCTGATTGTGACCGCGTGCTTCACAAAAGGTGTTGCCATTGGTTGAGCCCACAAAGAAGGACTCTAAACGCCCATTAACCCACACTTTCGGGCCATAATAGGTCACTGTTGAGGCGGCTAATGAACCTTGTTTGTTGAGCATATTCACTTCAGCGCGCGTAAAGCTTACTTGCTCTCGGTCTGGTGCTGCCAAATTGACCGCTGAGCTTTGAGCTGAGGCTGTTGATGATAGTGCTGCGACAGTCAGTGCCGCGATAGAGGTTACGAATAAATTCATGACTATTTCCTTGTTTAATTGTTAATGCACACCTCCGACTGCCTGTGTACCTACTTACTACACCATCAAGTGTTTTCAAAATAGCGACAGAATGGTTAATAAATTGTGACTAGCTAATAAGGTGATATTAGCTATATGAAATAATTTTAAGTTGTATCCAACCCACTAGTGCCTTGGGCGTTGCAGTGCTATTGTCAGAGATTCTCAGTGCTCGCTGGGTCTCACGCAATATGAATAAACTTGTAAGTAAGAGGAATCTGTAATGAAAAAAGTAGGCTTAGTAGGCTGGCGGGGGATGGTTGGCTCCGTACTGCTAGAGCGGATGCAACAAGAAAATGATTTTACTCATATTGATGTGACCTTTTTTACCACTTCACAGACAGGACAGTTGGGCCCCGAAATTGGCGGCGATGCTAAACCTTTGTTGAGCGCCTACGATGTTGACGCGCTCAAGAGCATGGATGTTGTTGTGACCTGTCAAGGTGGCGATTACACCAATGAAGTCTATGGTAAATTGCGCGACAGTGGTTGGCGCGGGTATTGGATTGATGCCGCCTCGGCGCTGCGTTTGAGCGACGAGAGCATTATTGTGCTCGACCCGGTGAATCATGATGTTATCGAGCAAGGTCTTGAACAAGGTGTAAAAACCTTCGTCGGTGGTAATTGCACGGTATCGTTGATGCTATTGGCATTGGGGGGCTTGTTTGAACAAGATTTAGTTGAGTGGGTCAGCCCCATGACCTATCAAGCGGCCTCCGGCGCCGGTGCGCGCAATATGAAAGAATTACTTAAGCAAATGGGTGATATTCATGGTGTCGTTGCCTCGCAACTTGCCGACCCTGCCGGCGCTATTTTAGAAATAGACAAGCTGGTTGCGAATAAAATGAAAGATGGTTCACTGGATTATGATCAGTTCGGTGTGCCACTAGCAGGTAGCTTGATCCCGTGGATTGATGTGCCAATGCCGTCGGGGCAAAGCAAAGAAGAGTGGAAGGCTGAGGTAGAAGCCAATAAAATTTTGGGTTCCTCGAAGCAACCTATCCCGGTTGATGGCTTATGCGTGCGTGTAGGCATGATGCGCTGCCACGCTCAGGCACTGACCATCAAATTGCGTGAGGATGTTAGCGTTAGCAAAATAGAGCAAATTCTTGCGAGTCACAACGAATGGGTGGATGTCATTGCCAACGAGCGCGGTGCATCGAGCGAAGAGCTGAGCCCTGTCAATGTCACAGGGACTTTACGAATTCCTGTTGGCCGCATTCGCAAGCTCAGTATGGGGCCTCGTTACATTAGCGCATTTACGGTGGGCGATCAGCTACTTTGGGGAGCGGCAGAACCGCTTAGAAGAATGCTAAAAATTATCTGTAACGGGTACTAAGCTGCTGTAAATAGGGCACTTTTGTGCCTTTTTATTATTCCTAGCTAGACTTTTACCAGCGCATTTCCTAGTATACCTGCAATGTGTTGGTAGGAGTCTTGCCTGTGCGTTTTATTGTTGGCTTATTTGTCCTTGTTAGTGCGCTCAGTGTGTCTGCTCACGAGTTGAAGGGCAGCTTACCAGATCATTACCCTCCTTATAGTATCGTGGGTGATACCACCAAAGGCATTATTCCTGACCTATTAGTGGCGCTGAACTCGTTTAGTGATCATGCCTATAAAGCGCAGCCAAATACCTCACGGCGCTCATTAAAGTTGTTACACGAAGGGCAAATTCATTACCGCTTTGATTCCGAGCGCTGGGTTGCAAACGCCAGTGACTATTATTGGAGTGACGCGATAGTTGAAGTGAATGATGTGTTGGTTTATCCGGCAAGCGGCCCAGCAATCAATGATATAAAACAACTGCAAAGGTTAGCAAACGACCGCCAAAAGCCGCTGCGAATTGGAACCCGCTTCGACTACCACTATCCAACTTTAATGCCGCTGCTTAATAACGGCAACATGGTCCGTGATAACTTTTACTCTGAAATAAATATGCTAAAGGCCCTGGCAGACAAAGAGCATGGGCAACTCAGTGCTGTTGTAATTGCAGAGCATGTTTATGATTATCTGTTGAGGTCAAGACCTGAGCTGGTGGGTGAATTAGTTAAAAGTAACCGCCCCATAGACACAGCTCTTTACCAGTTTCAGTTTCCAAAAACTGATAACGGGCGTATCAATATGCTTTATACTAACCGCTTATTAGATAAGTTAAGGCGTAATGGCGAGTTGGAAAAAATAGTTAATAACTATACCCAGTAATAGGTTTATTTAAGCCACTGTTTAATAAGTTCAGCAATTGCCTTATGATGGTCCTGCGCATAGCAAGAGATAACTTTTTTTTGGCGCTTGCTCTGGTCCAATTTTGACTGCTTTTTTTGATGTAAGCGTGCGAAGGGACCTTGTTTTGATTTATCATTCATTGTTTTCTAACTACTGCCTAATGACTAAATTCAGCTATATTTTACCCGTGGTGTGTATGCTCTCCCTGAGTGCTTGTAAGGGCACCCAGCGTTATCATGAAACCCAATCTCAACGCTTAGACGAGTGTGCATATAAAAATGATGATGACTATTTTGCGTGCTTAGAGCAACAAAAACAGAACTATCAGCGGTTTCAACAACAGCGTCAACAAGAAAATAATTAAGCTAAATATTTCATAGTGTTGAAATACCTACCTATACTTTTAACTTCCGCTTTAAAAATATTTATGCTGGCATGGAAGTTAACAACAAGAAAAAGCGTTTTACAATACGCGTTACACTAATAACAACCTTCATATTTGCTTGTGCCTTCACGGCTATTGCGGCTATATCACTACACTATTACTTTAGTAGTAGCCTTGCAAAAAACGCAGCGGCAACGCAGTTTGAATTAATCGCCACTCAGGTTGCCAGCCAAGCGCGACGTCAAGAGCAGGCTGCGGTAAGCCTCGCCAATGTAATTAAGCTGCAAAATATTCGCGGTGCGAGATCCATTAGCGGCGAGCAACTAGCTCGCTTTAGTGCTTTATTAAGTGCTCAAGAACAGGTGTTTTCATTATTTTACGGCTTTAGTAACGGCGATTACTTTGAAATATCTAATTTAGAGTCCACTCCCGGGATTAGGCGCGTGTGGGGTGCAGCACCTAACGACCGCTGGGTTGTTGTACAAATATATGGTCAGGGCGGCGATAGGAAAAGGTATACCCAATTTCTCGACTCCAAGCTTAACGTTCGCATACAAACTGAGGAGCCAACAGACTACGATGCTCGGCAAAGGCCGTGGTTTAAGAACGCATCACATCAAAGTGTAAATAAAATGCCCCCCTATATGTTTAGCTTTATAGGTCGCCCTGGCACGAGTTACGCGATTACCGGCAAAAATAACGTGGTAGCGGGGACCACCGTGCTGCTATCTTCTTTGTCTCGATACATGGACATACCTGATTATACCCTAACCGGCAATGGCTATTTATTTGATGACAATGGGGAAGTCAGTATAGAGCAACGTGTTGATGCGCCATCAGAACTCAACGTGACACCTATCACCTTAGACGATCGTCAGCGTGCTTATTTAGATAAAGTCGGTACTTTGCGAGTAGGGGTTATGGATGATTACCCTCCATTTGAGTACTCAGTGTCGGGGCAACCTCGGGGTTACAGTGTTGAGCATATTCGTTTATTGGCGAGGAAACTGGGGGTCGAGCTGCAATTTATCAATGGCTATCGGTTCCCGGAACTAGTGGAGCAGTTAAAGTCCGGCAAAATAGATATGTTACTTGGACTTATGAAAAACGAAGCGCGTGAGCAATTTTGTGTATTTGCAAATGGCCACTATGACACAAGGATAATTGCCACCATGCGCCAGGGGGAGGCACAAGGGCAACAACGTTTAAGTGACTTCAAAGAATTACGAATTGCTGCACAAAAAGGCTACGCAGTGACAAAGTTTTTAAAAGCGCGTATGGGCAACGCCCACTTTATTGAATACAACGATACCCTCGATGCGCTGAAGGGTCTAAACAGAGGGGAAGTTGATGTTGTGTTCGATGATGAGGTGGTTATCAACTATATCCAAGCTTACTTCTATATTGAAGGGCTTGAAAAAGTAACCCAAATTGGTGAACTAAAATCACAAAGTGACTTCAACTTTCATCACACGGTAAGAAAGGATTTAGCGCCGCTGATGACGTTTATAAATCGGGCTATTAATGAACTAAAACCAAGTTTGAAAGTAGATCTAAAACAAAAGTGGTTAGACTTTGACAGCCCCAGACGGCGTGCAGAGCTTTCACAGTTGCCCTCTAAGCAATTACTGGATATTGCCCAACAAGCACCCCTTCGCGATCGCATGCACGAAATAGAAATTGATAACAAAACACATTATGCCTATATATCGCGTGTAGAGGGGCTCATTGGTTTTAGGAATCAGGAATACATCGCGCTCATAGTCAGCGAGGATGAGGCCTTGTCGCAACTGCAATGGCAAGTAAAAAAGGCCATGTTAGTAACCTTATTTGTGTTATTTATAGTACTGATCATTATCTCCCAAATGGCGCGTAATCTAGCCAACCCCATTCAACGCTTAATTGAAGAAAATCAGAAGATTGGCCAACGAGACTATGACCATGTTCATTATGTCGACTCTCACATAGAGGAAATTCACCAACTTTCATCGGCCATGGTTAATATGTCTGAATCAATATGTGACTTTGAGGCCGGACAAAAGGAATTGCTCGATGCATTTATTCAGCTTATTGCTCAAGCAATCGATGAAAAATCGCCATACACTGGGGGGCATTGTGCTCGCGTACCAGAACTGGCGATGATGTTGGCGCAAGAAGCGAACAATCAACAGAAGGGGCCATTTGCGCACTTTGGTTTTAATTCCAAAGAGCAATGGCGTGAATTTGAGGTCGCTGCGTGGTTACATGATTGCGGTAAAATTACGACGCCGGAGCATATTGTTGATAAAGGCTCTAAGTTAGAGTGTATATATAATCGGATTCACGAAATACGTATGCGCTTTGAAGTATTATACCGAGATGCTCGTATCGATTATCTTGAAGCCGTAAGTAGAGAGCCTGAAGAGCAATTAAGGTTTTATGCAACGCTTCAACAGCGGCAAAAGAAACTAAAGGAAGAGTTTGCTTTTGTTGCTAAATGCAATGTCGGTGGGGAAATGATGTCTGAACAAGACCGCAGTAGATTGGAGTCGATAGCTGAGCAAACATGGTACCGAAATTTCGATGATTGCCTTGGGTTATCCCCGGCCGAACAGCGTCGGATGAAAGATTTTGAGCATACCACTGAAGGTGAAGAGTATTTACTTGCGGATAAAAATCGCCATATATTTGCACGTAATGAAAGGGAATTTAGCCGCAATTCAGGTTTTGGTTTTAATATGGAACCAACTGAGAATAAACAAAACCTTGGCGAGTTATATAACTTGAAGATAGGACGGGGTACTTTAACGAATGAAGATAGGTATATTATTAATGAGCATATTATTACGACCATTCGCATGTTAGAAACTCTGCCGTTACCAGAGGATTTACAGCGTGTACCTGAATATGCTGGTGGGCATCATGAAAAATTGGATGGCGGAGGGTATCCGCGAGGGTTAATTGCTGAGCAAATGTCAGTGCCTGCACGGATCATGGCCATTGCAGATATTTTCGAAGCGCTGACTGCAAATGACCGACCATATAAGGAAGCAAAAACGTTATCCCAGTCACTGAAAATTATGAAATTTATGGCGCAAGATAGGCATATAGATAAGGATCTATTTGCTTTGTTCTTAACGAGCGGCGCTTACATGGATTACGCAAGGCAACATCTTAACGATTCGCAGATTGATGACGTTGATATCAAAGATTACATAATCGGGTAGCCGTCATTTTGCAATTTGTTGTCTGAAGAAAGAACACGTCATCAGACAAATGAGTTTATTTGTTTTGATTAATGATTTGAATAAGAGGGCAGTGAAAGCGACCCTTTTTATTTTATCGTTTTAATCATTTTTTCTACTAGAACCCGCTATGTGGACAGGTTCAAAGTAAAAGGTAGAAGGACCTCGAGGATAAGAAAAATAGCAGAATCAACGTTTAAGTCAAAGAAAAGGGTAGCCGAAGCTGCCCTTCTTATTTCTATTGATAGTGACTAATTTCCTTAATGAAATTAGTCACTATGAGACTTTCAAAAAAAAAAGAAACGATCAAGGTATAGGTTCACAGCTCCAAATCAAAGTCATTTTTTGCTGCAATTTTTAGGGCTTTAATCATCCCCTCAATATCCTGTAGCTTTTCATCATATATGACTTCTTGGTCTTCATCGGTTGTCATCGACGATAACTTATCCAAACGTTCTTCATAACACTTTAAAGCTTCGTGAATGATATGATATTCGCTAACGATTAACTTCATACCTTTAGCTGGCATTTGCGAGTTCCTCTTTTGTAACTAACTTAACTCTTGATCTATCTAAACCTAGCTCTTCTAATATGCCTAGATACTTCTTAAGAGTCATATTTTTTGCTGGGGCAATCATGTAAAGACCTTCATGGCCAGGTCTCATATCTTTAACTATTTTGAGCTCTGTAGGCAAAGATGCACCTTTAACGCGAATGAAGCTCTTAGTAACAAACTCACCAGAAGAAAGGAAAAGATTAACCAAATCAGCAAAGCGGTTAAGATTATTACTGAAATTTAGTACCAAAACTTATCCTGGCAAAATAATGCCAGGATAAATATTAATACCAAAATCTGTATTTCTAAGTAATTGAGTACTTCCTTACTCGATATTTGATACTAATTGCTTGCCATTAGATAAGTATAAAATAGTGCCATCCCAAGCTGTATAAGAGGCTTTGTTGTCTGCCTCAAAAGCCTCTATTCCAGTATATTCAAATGCCCCCTCATACCAAATCTCGCCTGTGCTATCAAAGTAGATAGTCCCAGAGTAGTCTCCGTCATCTTCTCTAATTTCGGCGTAAACTCCACCGTCGGGGCCACCTATCCAAAGAGATGAAGCGGGTACGTCATCAGGCCGGGTGGGCTCATAAGTTGAACTCTGATCACAAGCTGAAAGAAAAAATACGAATGAAAGGGTTAGTAGTGTTTTCATAGAGTAAATACTGAGACATTTCAATGAGAATTCTATCCCGTCTGCTTTCTCGAAGGGGCGGTCAAAGAGTTGAGGTTAATAACTCAGTTTGTGTGTCAAACTTCTGAGCATACAACTTTATAGCTAGGAACTTAACCTCTTACCATAAAGCAAAAGCTATATAAAAAATTAATCTTCAATTCCAATAATGTGAAATTCAGCATTTGAAGATCTTATCGCATTTTCAGCGCTAACTAACAAAACATCTAACTGGCGCTTGCTATTAGTGCTCTTGGACTTTAAATAGAATTTTTTTCGAGTGTGAGGTTGAACGATAATAACTCTGACCTTGGTCTCTTCGCTTTCTTTTATACTTTCTATTTTTTTTATAAATTGTTTTGATTCGATCTGTTCTCCGTCTAGCCAACAAAACTTTCGTCCCGAAGAATCAATTCTGGCCCTCAAGTCTGAAGCTAAGTTCTTTCGCATACAGTGTCTTAAGTTCTTTACCCCCTGACTCAAAACCACATCATGAGCACCAACGGATATTCTACGATTTAAAGAACTTGATTTTGCCGCCTTAACATGAATTAAAGATATGATGTTTATACCTTCATGATTAGTTAAATGTATAAAATCAGCTGTTTCGCCAGCACCATCGTCACAAAAAAGCCAACCCTTTGGGTTTTCTGTTGTGTTAAATTTAGATCTTTCCAGCCAGTTACCATTCCATCTATTTTTTACCCAACAGAAAAGCGATTTCTCTGAGCCTATTTTATGTAGCTCTGGTTTTTCTTTTAGCTTCCCTGGTTTTTCTTTCTTTAAATCATAATCTTCAAAATCAGCCCAAATAAAACCATTGTATTCAACATCCTGGTAGCCCGTTTTAAATATCATGCCCTTAACTATCGCGTGACCAGATTCGAACCAACACTTTATTATTTCAGGGTGATTGAAAACTTTTAAATAGTGTTCGAATTCTTTCTTTTTTATTGGGTTCTTGTGTTTTATTTCAAAGTCTGCTCTGTAGTCGTTAATTAAAACTTTTACAGTTACATAGCCTACTACTTCACTATCTTTGGTTATTTTCAAAGCAATATCTGAGTCATCAAAGCTTTCTGCTATATCCGCATAATAATTATTGTAATATAGAGAACGGAGCAAATCTTTTTTTCTTTGACCATCTTCTTCTGGAAAAAGCTCATAATCGAAAAGAGAAAAGTCATATGGCTGCCTTAAGTCTTCTGTATTGGGGATCGGATAAGATAAGATACTGATAGCACCAGGCTTATTTTCAGATTCTGAGTTTAACGAATCTAGAATTTCAAAAACCCTATTACAAAAAGAATTCCAATTGCCACATGGACCTCGCCAAATTGAGGATTTAGAGGGGTTGATTCCTACGGAAGTTTTAGCGTTATTGAGAGATTGAGTTCTCACCGCAGACATCATATATGATTGATCAATCAATGGGTCCAAAGTGTCTGCTACACTATTACCACCTAATACCTTTAAATCTGCTTTGAAATTACCATTACCACCTATATCGGATAACCAGAGCATTTTTATATTGTCTTCATCGATAAATTTCTCATTCAGAGTTTCTATCGGAGCGGGTGATATCTCAGGCAATATCTTTGTGTTGAAATTCTCTCTAACATTATCTTTTTTATTATTCTCAGTGAGCAAAAACGCGTAATATTTCTTGTGCTTGAAAGATATAAATATATTGTAATCTATGTCTTTTATTTCACTTCCGGCATACCAGCTTGGTGACTTTTCTATGAGATATGGAGTGTAATAAATTTCCATATTTCTGTTGTTATCATCTTTTTTTGTTGGTGAAGTGGTGACGTCGTGGTTTGATGTCTCTTCTATTATTTTTAGAATCGTTTTATGTACAGAGTCGTGTTCTGATTTAAGCTTTTCGAAGCCTATTAGTAGTGATAAGTAAGGTTTTACTTCTTCTATATTTAAATCCACTTTCTTATTTCCTTTTTCATATGTAAAAGCCTAACACTGTCATCTTGTTAGGAAGTAAGTAGTAAGAAGTAATACAAACAAAACTTGAGACATCAGCATACTAGTTTCGCCATCAACACCTATTTTTCTGAGAATTGAATTAACGACTAAGAAGGTGAATGCGGCAATTATAATAATGGTGGTCATAACACCAAGAACTGCGCCTTGAAGGCTGGTAGTTGCTTCTTCCATGAAATTAACCTTAACGTTAGAACACTTAATCTACTGCTAGCTACTATAGCGAAAGATCACATTTAGTACCATTTCAAACGCTTACAACTTTGTGCCAGGTTAAGTTGTGGTACTAAAAGATTTATCGAGTGCGGTTATCCTGGGAGGGTTTTGGTATCATTTTGTTTGGGGCAAGCGTTAGTGTGTACGCGCCCCAAAAGGGGGCGAGCGCACACACTAGCCACTTGTTGTATTGTCGATTAAATTAGGGTTGGCCATTTCATCTGGCATGCACGTTGTTGGTTGAGATCTACAAAGAAACAAAAGGTTATTCTCAAGATAAACAAGCTGCTCTGGGCTGAACGCTGAGGAAGTGATCATCAACTTGGGTATCGAAAAGTCTAAATCAGAGGAAGAAAAAAGCGTTTACGAATCCTTGGCAAAAAAGATTAAAGCAGCAGGCCATTCTGCGGCGATGTTGTTGCTTGCTGCTGGGTTGGACCCAAAATGAGCCTGAGGGCTCTCTCTGTACGCCATAGCCTATAATTTATGTTATGTTAAGTATGTTGTTTTAATAAAGCTCCTTAAGATAGACCCTTTTTATTTAAAGAGGAAGAGCTGTTATTTGAGGGGCGTTTTCATAATTTGAAAGCGAATGGCTCACGGTTCCGTGAGCCGAGAGAACTTGATTTTAATTTAACTCGTCATCTTTCCAAAACTTGGTTCCTTTTAGAACTGCTTGCAGAGCTAATCCTGTTTCAGTCATGGAATAAATAGTCACATCGCCAACTTGGGCTTCAGCGGCAACGGCTCCACCTTCAGTTTTATGCTTTGCAGCAGCATCGGCGTTACCACCAAATGCCCAACCATTCTTAATGAAATAATTGAGTGCATCTTCGGTATGAAACACCATCACCACATTAAAATCTTTAACTCCTAAGCCTAATCCTAGCCCGGCTTCACCCATTTTCATATAGGTCCATTCGCCGGTGCGATTATTTTTTGCAACACCATAGCCACCGCCAAAACTTGCAAAGATTACGTTCACATTGGCATTATCAAATACGGCGTAACCTGCTGCAGAGGTTAGTTGATTACGAACATCCGGCTTCTGGTCATAAAGGCGATTAAGAGTATCACTGCGCATATCTTGAACTACTTGTCGCTTCTGCGCTGGCGTGCCAGTGCTTGCACATCCAGTCAGCACCGCGAACAAAGTGAAAATAAAAGAATACGTTAGCACCGATTTCGACAGTTTCATTTAAAACCCCTTCTTTATGTCCAATACTAGACAGTATCGGACTTTATGGTAAGCTATGCTTTATATTATTGTAGTTCAATTGTCAGTATGCCTACGCCACTAGTCGATACCTTTAAACAACTTCGCTATCAAATAGCGCATCTTGAAGATGATACGTTGCACAGCGAATACCCTGAACTTGCTGCATTTATAGCTCAACAAAGCTTAAACGTCGCTGAAGTTAAACAAGATTTGCTATTTATCTACCGGTTTTTATACGTATACGGTCGAAAGTCAGATGCCACTTTTACTCGGTTTCGTAATGAGATAGAACGCTTTGCTTTGTGGACTTGGTTTAATAAAACATGTTCTTTGTTTTCTTTGAAACGAGAAGATATTGAGCACTACATTGATTTTGTTGTTGAACCAGATAAAGTTTGGTGTTCCGACTCAGTGCAATGGCGCTTTAAACAGCATCAAGGTTTACGTAAAGCCAACGAAAAATGGCGACCGTTTATAGCACGCGAGACAAAGCCATCGCAACAAAGTTTAAATGCGACTTTTACAGCACTTAATGTATTTTATAAATTTGCTATTTTAGAAGAGCAAGCGTTCGCGAACTTTGTCCCAGTAGTTAAAAAGAACTGCCCCTATTTAGTTGTTCAGTCGCAAATCAATCAACCGGATACTCTCAGTGATTTGCAGTGGGAATATGTACTGCGTGTAACCGAAGAGCAATGTCAGGATGACCCTGATCTAGAACGTAACCTTTTTACTTTAGCCTGTTTGAAAGGCCTGTATTTAAGGATCTCTGAGTTGTCTGAGCGTACTAATTGGTCTCCTGTCATGTCGCATTTTTGGCAAGACGCTGATGGCTTTTGGTTTTTGCGTGTTATGGGCAAAGGTAACAAACTCCGTGATGTTACGTTAAGCCAAGATTTTATTGCGTATTTAAAACGCTACCGTTTGTATAGAGGGTTAAGTGCCCTGCCCCGTGTTGATGAGCCCTACCCACTAATTCATAAAATACGGGGGAAAGGCGGAATGACGGTTAGACAAATTCGCCGCCTTGTTGCGCAAAGTTTTGAATTGGCCAGCTCAGCGCTGGTGGTCGATGGCTTCACTGAAGAAGCGGAAAAGCTACAAGCAGCAACTGCTCATTGGCTGCGTCATACGGGGGCAACTCACGATGCTGCTTCAAGGCCGCTCAAACATCTTTCGGAAGATTTAGGCCACGCAAAAATTGCGACCACGGATCAAATTTATATTCAAACGAATATAAAAGAGCGCGCTAAATCGGGTGTTAAACGTAAACTTTAGGAACTGCATTTATGGAATATCAATTGGCAGCAGCCCTGGGCTTAGCATTTTTTATTTACTCAGTTTCCTTTCGTAGATTGGCTCGGGCTGAATTAACTGGCCCGATGTATTTTGTTATTATCGGTGCCGCGCTTGCCTGGGCATTTAGTGATGCAATGAAAGTGGATCAGCCGTTGAGCGCGCTATTACCATTAGTTGAATTGACACTTGCGGTATTTCTTTTTACTGATGCAGCCAAGACGCGTATTAATGTACTAAAGTCGCAATTCAAGTATCCTTTAGTGCTTTTGTTCGTTGCTTTACCTATAACCTTTTTTGCTACGTTTGCTTTGGCGTATTTACTTTTTCCGCACATGCACATTATTGCCTTAGCACTATTGGCCATCATCTTAACACCTACAGACGCTGCGCTTAGTAAAGGCTTGCTCGAATCGCAAAGTGTTCCAGAAAAAATACGTGAAGCGATCAATGTGGAAAGCGGTCTTAACGATGGGATGTGCGTTCCTATATTTTTATTCTTGTTTCTTTCTTGGCAGCATGGTGAGTTTCAAGGTGCGGCGACGATGCTTACATTTCTGATTGAAGAAATAGGTGTCGCACTCATTGTTGCTGTCAGTGTTACCTATGGGGCATTAAAGCTTACTCAGCTAAGCGCTACTCGCCATTACTTTGAGAAATCATCGAGTCCATTTTTAGTTTTGTCGGTCGCTGTTAGTGTGTTCACCCTCGCCCAACTCCTTGGCGGCAGTGGCTTTGTTGCGGCATTTGTTGGTGGTTTGGTTTTTGATAAATTTTATCGTGCCGACGATGATGAAAAACTAATAGAAGACAGTGAGCATATCGCAGATTTCTTTGCCTATCTTATCTGGTGTTTATTCGGTGCATATGCCTTCATCCAACTTCAAACAATAGATCTAAATATCTATAAAGTATTATTTGCATTCTTAGCTGCAACCTTAGTACGTGTGGTCCCGGTGATGTTGAGCTTAATTCCTTTTAACGAACTGTCATTAAAAGAAAAGTTTACGCTTGCTTGGTTTGGTCCAAGGGGGCTCGCATCCATTGTATTTACGCTAATGGTGTTAGAGTCTACTGAAAATGGCTTAGCCGAGTTAGCGACACTCACCATTTTGATGAGTGTCTTCATTCATGGGATCACCACTCGCCCAATTGCTAATTCCTATAAAAATAGAAATTAACTAAGCACATTCGCTAGCACCTCTATTGGGTGCTTGGGCTTAAATTGCGCGTACCGTTTTACTTGGCTACGGCATGAGAATCCCGTTGCTAATAACCGCGAAGGATCAGTGTGCTGAACGGGTTGTTGCCAACTCAATTCATATAAAGTACGGCTGTTCTCTTGGTTTTGTACTTCATGGCCGTAAGTCCCTGCCATGCCACAACACCCTGTTGCCTGAGGTTTAAGTAGTAAGCCAACACGAGAAAATATCCCCTGCCAAACATTGGCGCTGTGTGGAAGAGACGTTGTTTCACTGCAATGACTGAGCAAAGTATAAGCAGGTGTTGGTTCGAACACTGTCTGCTTAAACGGTTGATCTTCCAGCCATTCATGGGCAACGAGGACTTCAAAATCACCTCGGTTGTCACCCAAGATAGTGGCATATTCATCGCGGTAACATAACACAAGGGAGGCATCGAGCCCGACCATTGGGATACCGAGTTCACTGACCTGATTTAAAAAGTCGGCTGAGGTTTTAGCGGTTTTCGCGAATTTGGCTAAAAAACCTTTTACGTGTTGCGGTTTACCATTCGGCTTGAACGGCAACAAAATTGGCTGTTTGCCTAAAGCTTGTGCCACTTTAACGAAGCTTTCAACAAGTTCTGCTTCATAAAAGCTTGTAAATGGGTCTTGCACTATCAACACATAGTCGCGTTTTTGCTGCGCATCTAAGGAATTAAGGTATTGTAAATCAAACTTGCGCAACTGTTGCGTACGTTTAGCTAAATTTGGGTGACTTGGTGTAGGCGTATTTACATAACCTAAAGTCGCTTTAATCGCTTTTTGAACAAGGTTCGATTGCATAACAGGGGCTGTTACGCTTGAGAATTTAGCCAATAGTGGCGCAGTTTGCTCAATACTTGCTACTAAATAATCTTTTGCTGGCCGGTTATACAGGCTGTAGTAATAATTAAAAAAGCGCGCGCGGAACGTAGGCACATCGACTTTGATCGGGCATGCAGTTGTACACGCTTTACATGCTAAACACTCATCCATTGACTGCTTTACTTCATGAGAAAAGTCATACTCGCCACTGCGCTTTGCTTTTGAATTTAAAAAGCGTTCCCACCATGTGGGCCCTTCTTTTTTAGATATGGCTTTTTCTTCTTGCAATAAGTCAACGCCCTGCTCGCTTTGTAACCTTAACCATTCACGCATTAATCCTGCGCGACCTTTTGGCGAAAAGCGTCGATCACCTGTAGCCTTATAAGATGGGCACATCGGTGAGCTTGCATCATAATTAAAGCATAAACCGTTACCGTTACAGTTCATGCTGGTATCAAAACTATCACGCACCGCGACATCAATTTGTCTATCAAACCAACCGCGCTTTTTGTCATCCACACTCACTAATTGGTCATTTGACTCAAGGGGCGTACAAATTTTCCCTGGGTTCATTTTATTGTGAGGGTCGAATGCGGCTTTGATACGTCGTAACTCATTAAATAGCTGTTCACCAAAAAACTCGGGGCCATATTCACTGCGATAGCCTTTACCGTGTTCTCCCCACATCAATCCACCATACTTAGCGGTTAATGCAACGACTTGGTCTGAAATCGTGCGCAATGTTTTTTCTTGTTCAGGGTCACACATATCTAACGCGGGTCGAACATGTAAAACACCGGCATCGACATGACCAAACATGCCGTAGTGTAAATTGTGGCTATCAAGTAATGCTCTAAATTCAGCGATAAAATCAGCTAAGTTTTCTGGCGGTACGGCGGTATCTTCAGCAAAGGCTAATGGTTTTTGCTTGCCTTTGGTGTTGCCTAACAAGCCGACTGATTTTTTACGCATCGCGTAAATTTTCTGAATCTCCGAGACATCATCAGTGAGCTGATAGCCGATAACGCCAGCGTCTTTGTTGGCAATTAATTTATCGAGCTTAGCGCATAAGGCGTCTATTTTATCGCGCATATCTTCTTTGCGTTCGGCATTAAACTCGACCATGTTCAGCCCTTGCATGTCTTGGCCGGGTACATCTGTGATTAAGTCCGATACTGAATGCCAAATAATGTCTTCACGCGCTAAATTAAGCACTTTACTGTCGACCGTCTCTACGGACGTCGCTTCGGCATCTACCAAAAATGGGGAGTTGCGCAGTGCTGAGTCAAAACTATCGTATTTAATATTAATCAGCGTTTTGAACTTAGCGATGGGAGTAATAGTGAGTTTTGCTTCACTGACAATTGCCAATGAACCTTCTGAGCCGGTGATCAACCGACCGAGGTCGAACTCAGACATGTCATCGCTAAGCACATGTTCAAGATCGTATCCGGTTAAAAAGCGGTTGAGTCGTGGGAATTTTTTAAGGATCTGCTCGCGGTTGCCTACGCTCACATCAAGGGCCGTTTTATATAGCTTGCCAACAGAGGTGTCTTGCTCGGCAATCAACTCGGCCTTTTCGCGACTAATACGCTGTGTTTCCAGTTCGCTGCCATCAGCCAAAAAAGCCTTTATTGCTAAGGTGTGGTCAGAGGTTTTACCGTAGACTAAGCTGCCCTGCCCTGACGCATCAGTATTGATCATTCCACCTATAGTGGCGCGATTACTGGTCGATAAATCTGGCGCAAAAAAGTATCCATAAGGACGCAAAAAGTCATTAAGTTGGTCTTTAATGACGCCGGCTTGCACCCGTACCCACCCTTCTTGTTCATTGATTTCGATTATCTGCTGCATATGACGAGATAAATCGATAACGATGCCTGGTGTTAACGACTGACCATTCGTGCCAGTGCCACCGCCGCGCGGGCCAAAAGTAAGTTCAAGAAACGGATCATGCGAGGCAATATTGAGGGCTAGTTGAATGTCTTTGTTTGTTTTGGGAAAGATCACGCCTTGCGGTATTTGCTGATACACGCTGTTGTCGGTTGCAGCAAGCAATCGCGTGCCATAAGTGGCATCGACTTCACCACTGAAGCCTTCTTTTTTTATAGTTTTTAGATAATGCAGTACCAGCTCGGAACTGACTTGCTCTACAGTTAACTTTGCTATCATGCTGGAATTGTTCTTGGTGACGGACGCGCACATTATACCATGATGCGACCAGTTCTAAATTGAAGAATGTACAGATTGTTACAAATTGGAATGCTTGTTCATACGCTTTCCTGCTAAGGTAAGATCAATACTTTATATTTAGGAAAAACAGATGAAAAAGGTGATAATGAACTTAGCTGCCGCGCTCTGTTTTGTACTGGGGGTAGTGTTTGCTGTGGTACCAGGGCCGTCAGTCATTTTCTTCTTGATAGGCTTAACGCTACTCGCGGTACATTACCCAGGGGCTCGAAAATATTTACGTTATTGCCAAAGTACCCTGAGCAAAGGGTGCCAGCTATTAGATAGAAAACTAGCGAAGCGATAACAATAAAGGGCGAAAAACTCGCCCTTTATCTTGTCAGATTAGCCTTTAAGCTTCTCTGCTAGGTATAGCCAGGTTTCTAGCACCGTATCCGGGTTTAACGATACAGAGTCGATACCCTCTTGCACTAGCCATGCGGCAAAGTCTTCATGATCTGAAGGGCCTTGACCACAAATACCCACATATTTGCCTTTTGCTTTGGCTGTTTTTATCGCCATAGAAAGTAGCTTTTTAACAGCTGGGTCACGTTCATCGAACAAGTGCGCGATTAAACCAGAATCTCTATCAAGGCCGAGGCTGAGTTGGGTTAGGTCATTAGAACCAATTGAAAAACCATCAAAGTGTTCTAAGAATTCTTCAGCTAGCAGAGCATTTGAAGGTAACTCACACATCATAATTACTTTAAGGCCGTTATCACCGCGTTTTAAGCCGTGCTCCTCCAGTAATTCGATAACACGTTTGCCCTCGTCCACTGTGCGAACAAAAGGAATCATGATCTCAACATTGGTTAAACCCATGTCGTTACGAACACGCTTGATTGCTTCACACTCAAGAGCGAAGCAGTCGCGGAAATCTTCACTCACGTAACGTGAAGCACCACGGAAACCAATCATTGGGTTTTCTTCGTCTGGCTCGTATTGCTGGCCGCCAACTAGGTTTGCATATTCGTTAGACTTAAAGTCAGACATACGAACGATGACGCGTTGTGGTGCAAAAGCACAACCCAAGGTAGCGATACCCTCTACTAGTTTAGCGATGTAAAACTCGCGAGGAGATTCATAACCAGCAATGATATCGTTAATTTCAGCCTGCAATTCGCTAGATTGAGCATCAAAATTCAACAGCGCTTTAGGGTGAACACCGATCATGCGGTTAATAATAAACTCTAAGCGAGCGAGACCGACGCCAGCGTGAGGTAAACGGGCAAAATCAAACGCACGGTCTGGATTACCCACGTTCATCATTATCTTCATTGGCAATTCAGGCATCTCGTCTACCCGAGATGTGAGTACATCATACTCAAGTTGACCTTGATAGATATAACCTGTATCGCCTTCAGCACATGATACCGTCACTTCTTGGTTTGCCGTAATAAGATCTGTGGCGTTACCACAGCCTACTACTGCCGGGATACCAAGTTCACGCGCTATGATGGCTGCGTGACAAGTGCGTCCACCTCGGTTGGTAACGATAGCCGCAGCGCGCTTCATGATAGGTTCCCAATCAGGGTCTGTCATATCGGTGACAAGAATATCGCCTTGCTGTACTTTATCCATTTCATCAATTGAATTGAGAACACGTACTACCCCGGCCCCAATTTTATGGCCAATTGCACGTCCTTCAGCGATCACCGGCGCTTGGCCTTTCAATTGGAAGCGCTCCATGACATTAGCATCTTCGTTTGAGCGCACAGTTTCTGGACGAGCTTGAACGATGTATAGCTTACCGTCGTTGCCGTCTTTCGCCCATTCAATATCCATAGGACGACCGTAATGCTTCTCGATGATGACAGCCTGCTTGGCAAGTTCCATCACTTCTTCATCAGTGATTGAGAAGGTGTTCGATAATGCCGGATCGATATCAACAATTTCTACCTGCTTGCCATGGCTTTCATCGCTTGAGTACACCATCTGGATAGCTTTTGAGCCGATATTACGGCGCACGACCGCAGGCTTACCATTGGCTAAGGTTGGCTTATGAACATAAAACTCATCTGGATTTACCGCGCCTTGTACGACCATTTCGCCCAAGCCATAACTTGAAGTCACGAATACCACATCTTCAAAGCCTGATTCGGTATCAATGCTGAACATAACGCCGGACGCTGCTTTATCTGAGCGCACCATACGTTGAATACCGGCCGATAACGCCACGCCTTTGTGGTCATAGCCTTGGTGCACGCGATATGAAATAGCACGGTCGTTAAATAAAGAAGCGAATACGTGTTTGATAGCGGTCATTACTGAATCGATGCCGCGCACGTTAAGGAAAGTTTCTTGCTGGCCCGCGAAGGAGGCGTCGGGCATGTCTTCTGCAGTGGCTGACGAGCGAACTGCGAATGATACGTCTTGAGCTGGGTCACCGTGTAATTGCGCGTAAGCGTCACGGATAGCTTGGTCCAAGGAGGCTTGGAAAGGGGTGTCGATAATCCACTGACGGATTTCGGCGCCAACTTTGGCTAATTCATTTACATCTTCAACGTCTAGTTTGTCTAGTGCGTCGTGGATGCGAGCATTCAATCCAGATTGCTCAAGAAACTCGTTAAATGCTGATGCGGTTGTTGCGAAACCGCCAGGCACTTGCACGCCCGCGTTCGCCAGGTTGGAAATCATCTCACCAAGTGAGGCGTTTTTGCCTCCAACCCTTGGCACATCTTGCATACCAAGCTCTTGATACCAGAGAACGTATTCTTGCACGGAACTTTCTCCAAAAAACAAATTGTAAGTTTGGCCGCAAACGCGACCTTTTAAATGAGGCGCTAACATTCTACACTGGCAACCACTGATGCGTAAACCGTGTACCGGCGGTTTATACCAAGATACTAATAAAAAAGGACTCTCATGCGTAGCGCGTTTTATATATCCGATGGCACCGCTATAACCGCTGAAACGTTCGGCCATGCCACGTTATCGCTATTTCCTGTAGAATTTAAACACATCACCATTCCGTTTGTTGAAACTGTCGAGAAAGCGCGGGAAGTAAAATCTCAGCTCGAGCAAGCGGCCAGCTTCAGCCATGAAAAACCTATAGTGTTTTTGACGTTTGTTAACCCAGAACTCAGTGAGATTATTCAATCGAGTAATGCCATTTGCTATGACTTTATTTCCACGTTCAGTGCGCAAATTCAGAGGGAGCTCAATGTTGAGCCCGTGCCTAAAGTGCATCGCACGCACAGTATTCACGAGCAATCTTATGACTATCGTATTGCCGCAGTTAATTATGCATTGGCAAATGATGACGGTGCGAACATAAAAGATTATGACCAGGCTGATGTGGTGCTTGTGGGCGTAAGCCGCAGTGGTAAGACACCAACAAGCCTCTATTTAGCGTTGCAGTACGGCATTAAGGCAGCGAATTACCCTTTCACTCCAGATGATCTAGAATCTGGGGAGCTGCCGCGATGTTTGCAGCCGTATAAGGATAAGCTGTTTGGATTAACCATTGAGCCGCAACGCCTAGCGGCTATACGTAATGAGCGTATGGCGAACTCTCGTTACGCATCATTGCGACAATGTCGGATTGAAATCCGCGAAGTAGAAATGCTCTATAAGCGTTTTAAAATTCCTCACTTCAATTCTACTCATCATTCAGTGGAGGAAATCTCTGCAAAGATAATGGCAGAATCTGGCCTACAACGTCGTAAATATTAAAAAAGCGCCATGTTGGCGCTTTTCATTTTACTTGCGGGCATCCTTTAATAGGTCTGCCACTAAGAAGCCAAGCTCGAGGACCTGGTCGGCATTAAGGCGAGGGTCGCATTGGGTGCGATAACGCTGCGCTAGATCTGCATCAGACAACCCATATGCACCACCTGTGCACTCGGTCACGTGCTGGCCGGTCATTTCCAAATGAACACCGCCGGCATAAGACCCTTCTGCTTTGTGAACAGCAAAAAACTGACTGATCTCGCGCAGAATATTGTCAAAGCTTCGAGTTTTATAACCGGAGCTGGCCTTTTCCGTGTTGCCATGCATCGGGTCTGAACTCCAGATAACCTTGCGCCCTTCTTGCTGAACTTTACGCACCAAAGCGGGCAGTTTTTCTGGAAGCACGTCAGCGCCCATGCGTGTGATAAGCGTTAACCTACCAGGAATATTTTCCGGGTTTACGGCGTCAATCAAGCGAATGAGCTCGTCTGGGTCCATGCCTGGGCCGACCTTCACGCCAATCGGGTTTTTAATGCCACGGAAAAATTCAATGTGAGCATGATCTAACTGGCGTGTGCGCTCGCCAATCCATACGAAATGCGCCGAGCAATCATACCAGTCACCACTGAGGTGGTCACGGCGTGTCAGCGCTTGCTCATAGCCTAATAGCAGTGCTTCATGAGACGTGTACAAAGCTGTTTCTGTGAGTGATGGAGCATTGGTGGAGTTGATACCACAGACCTCCATAAACTCTAACGCATCCTGGATTCTGTCAGCCAGCTGTTGGTATTTATCCTTCAATGGGTTAGCAGCGACAAAGCTCATGTTCCAGCGGTTTACCTGGTGTAAATCAGCTAGACCACCTTGAGCGAAAGCACGTAATAAGTTCAAGGTGGCGGCGCTGTGGTGGTATGCCTTCATTAGCCGCTGTGGATCTGGTACTCGAGCTTGCTCGGTGAACTCGTAACTATTGATAATGTCGCCACGGTATGAAGGCAGCGATGTACCGTCTTTAGTTTCGATGTCTGCTGAGCGCGGTTTAGCAAACTGCCCCGCCATACGAGCTATTTTTACGACTGGACACTTGCCACCATAGGTTAGCACCACTGCCATTTGCAGCAGGGTTTTAAATGTGTCGCGTATATTGGCTGCGTTAAAATCGTTAAATGATTCGGCGCAGTCTCCTCCTTGCAACAAAAACGCACGGCCTTCGCATACATCTTCTAGCTGCTTGAACAAACTTCTCGTTTCCTCAGCAAACACTAATGGCGGAGCATTATTTAATTCGCTCTCAACTTTTCCCAGTTGGGCTTCATCTGGGTATGTGGGTTGTTGGACGATTGGTAAATCTCTCCAACTATTGGGACTCCAAGGTTTCACTTTTTATCTTTCCTCATTCCTATTGTTACCTCCCCTCGAAAGTACCGAATGGCGGGCGCTGACGCAAGGGGTAAAGGCGCTGTTCGTTAAATAAATTACAAGAATTAGAAAAGTGGCATAATGAACACATCATACATAATGTGATTATTAGTTTGTCTCATCATCACCGGGTTTTTGAAATGTCTTCTAACAAATGGGTAATTGCGACTTCACATAGATGGAAAACCTGAGCAAATCCCTCATCTTCACCATAATATGGATCTGGCACATCCTCAAAAGGACAGTTCGGGTAATACCACAGCAACTTTTCAACCTTAGCTGTTGCATCAGCTGGTCTTAGAGCAAGCGCATTTTCATAATTACTTTGATCCATCACCAGTATTAGGTCTTGCTCATAAAAGTCTGCCTTTTGCAGCTGTTGTGCCCTAAGAACGCTTAGGTCTACGCCCTTGGATAAGGCATATTCAGTTGCCCTTTTATCAGGGGGTGAGCCCACATGGTAGCTTGCGGTCCCCGAGCTGGTTACGGTTACCTGATTTAGCTGTGAATCTCGAATTAATTTAATAGCAATACCGTGGGCGGTCGGCGAGCGACATATATTTCCTAAGCATACAAACATGACTTTCATTAGTTACTCCTTTGGATGTGATTCATTCATTTTATTTAGCCTCAGTGGTTAATGTAATTCAATTAATGAACACATCATACTTTATGTACTTATAATTTAACCGTTACATCTATGTATTCTGTTATAAAAAATTCTTCAAAGGGCATTTGCTTTAAGTGATCTATCAGGTATCCTCCGTAGTATGATGTGTTCGTTATAGTTTTGACTTATGAGTTCAGTAAAAACACAGCTTAGAGCAATATTCGATTTAACAGGTGATTATTTACAAGCGCTTACCGAAGCGGTTAAAAAGCAGCCCATACACCATAGTCGATATTTTGAATTACCCGCACCGACTATAGATGACGAACGTCAAGCGTTGAGCTCTATTTCAGTAACCGCTCATGATGACCAACAAGCATTGTTACGCATCTGCAATTCCTACACTGACTTTTATAAACAACAAGGTTTAAGTAGTAAAATGGCGCGCCGCCATCCAGGGTTAATTGTTTTAGCTAAACAGAGTGCGTCTGAGCTGGTTCCATACATAGACAAGATAAATGAGCTAAAAATGGAATTTAAAAAGTTAGTGCTTACTTACGATAACAACGACGCCCGCTTTGATGCGGTTCATAGCGCAGTGCCAGGGCTACAAACGTTGTCGTTTTATCGACGTATACACTATGAAGGCAACTCCCCTTCTTCCGTGCGCTTTACTTGGATGAAAAAGCATTCGACCAAGTCTCTATCACGTAAGTTAGCACTTACTATGTTAGAGCGTAGCAATGCTTACTCAAACCCGAGGATGATAGACCAAACTCTGTGGCAACGTTTGGTGGAACAGGAGAAAGCAAAAGTGGCCAGTCTCAGTCATAACGAAAAGTTACGTATTCGTCGGCCTATTCGAGTGACACCTGAGGTAAATGTAAGATTCAGCGACGCACGTCGATATCATGTTAGCGGTGCACTACCTTTTATTGTCTTTGATGACAACCCGGATTTGAAACTAGGCGAATTAACTTCATACACATTAAAAGAGGATCCTAGAAAACGAGAGTATGAGTACCTAGTTGAGCGTCTTTACTTGGCAAAGGGTGAGTAAACACTTACTCACCCTTATTTTTTGAGGGGATGTTGGTTGGCGCCTGAATTTACTTTTCGACAATTTCCTCTAAGCGTTCTTCGTCAATAACTTCGGCATTTTCAACAATTCGTTTTCCACCCTGGATTTCAATGCGCTTATGTTGTTTATTCAGAGTCAGTATTTCTTCACAGAACTCATCTGAAGGATGCATTTCATACACGTAGTCAATTATCTTGCCGGTGTTGTCATCTTTAACATTGGAAATGCTGTAATCTGATATTGCCCCCTTATCAATGAGATCTTTCATAGTTGTCGTCATATCTCTGCGCAGGGCTTTGAGTTTATTGTCGGTAATTTCATCGTCGGCATAAATCGAGCCGTACTTCTCCATGATTGAGATTAAGCGAAAGTGATAAGTTTTTCCTGGCGCAGCGTAACGCCACAAGTGATACAAACGCAACATCATCCATCGAGACAAACCGCGCTTTAATTCTTGAGCTCGGTTAAAGTAGTAACCCTTATACTCCAAGTTATCAATCATGTTATGCACGAATGCATTCAAACATGCCACGCACTTAACATTACCGCCCTGCCCTTTCTTACCGCTGAAATGCAGCGAAGAAAGAAAATTCATATTGGACTCGTAAAAAGAATCATCAATATGAGAGTTGCGTGTGTCGGTTGCCGAATATTTAAAAGACAACTTCGAGCCTTGTAACGCTTCAAGTGATTCTTTGATTTGTGGATATGGCATTGACTGACCAACAGCTTTTAACTCTTGAGCCAATTCATTCATGGAAAAGATCACCGCATATTGAATGCCAGACTTGAAGTTAATTTTTACTATTTTACCTTTCGACGCCAATCTTATTAATGCGCGTTCAACTTTTTCTTCTCTGTCAGAAGGCCATACTAAACATTCTACTTCTTCACCATCTTGTCGGGTACTAACAACAGCTGGGGTAATTTTTATTTCCCCTTCATAAAGGATGCCGTCTAGTTTTTCAGATATTCTCCGGGTAATAATAGTTTTCTTGGGAGCTTCTTCTAAAGGAAGCTTCTTATGGCCTGAACGAACAAAGCGTCCCCACAAGTCGTAATGGTTAAATGTATTAGAATATGCTCTTAATCCGTGAGCCGCAGAACTTTCAATAGAAATGCGAACATCTTTGTTGTCCGTAAAAAGGGCTAAATTTTCATTATCGGTTGCGCTCTCGACGCCATTAATTTGGCCTCTTAATGAATCAGGCAAATTTTCAACCGAGATATTGACCTTCCGGCTCATTGTTATTTTCCGTTTATTCGGTGCTATCAGCAATATCAACACATAATGCTGCAAAAGTTAATCGTCTATGTTAGTAAAAAACTGATCCAACTTGAAGTTAGTTACCTGAGATCAGTTTTTTACTAACAGCCTCTTTCTGTAGGCATACTTTCTCTGTTTGAGATCACAATTTTACTAGCTCAGCGCTGTTAGATCGAATTTTTACTAACTAAATTTAGGTTTTCGCTCTTGGACCGCCGTTTATGGTACAAAAAAACAGCAAAAATCACTTCTTCATCAACGCACTGTGTATAACTAAGTTTTCGCTTAGTATGGATCTGATCTGTAGCAAGTAAAGATCCGATCTTTTTGGACTGACAAGGCTTAGAACCACTGTTCATTGTGCATAAGCTCCGTATTAGAGATAGTAAAATAATGATCTCACTGGCGCTTTTTGTGGATAACCTACTTAATATTATGTGCATAACTAGGCAGGTTAAATTTAAGTCAGTAAAAACATGATCTCGCAGCTAGTAAGAATCAGATCTTTACCAGGTAAAATTACGATCTAACAATTTTAAATTTATTATTAGATAACAGTAAGTTACCTATCTATTTTGCAACCTTAACCTATTACTACCTATATATTTAAACCTATTTATCCTACTTATTACCTTAAGGGATTTATTCTTAAAAAATTTCTTTGATTTAATTTCAATCAAAAAATTGAATGTCGTCTAAAATATATGTTTACAGGTAAAGTAGTGGACATTATACTAAAGCCTCAAATTTAGGGAAGCTAGTATGACAATCAAACAAAGTGCGCTAAAAACATATCAGTTATTGAAAGCCACCGCCGATGTAGCTGAAAAGTCATTAGAAGGGCGAATACAACATTATCGCGCTCACCTTAAGTCAGAAGAAAAAGAGCTGCGGACATACACCCAAAAAGCGGCCGCCGATTTGTTAGGCTGTAATAACCGAACCTTAAAGCGACGTCATGATCAGGGCGATTTTGATCATATTGAAATACGCCGAGGTGCAAATGGTCATTATGCTTATACGTTGTCAAACATCTACGCCATGGCCGAAGTCATGGGCATTGATGCCGACCACCGTGATAAAGACGATAAACTGCAAGTCATTGTTATCAACTCCTTAAAAGGAGGATGTGGCAAAACCACAAGCATGGTGAATATAGCTGCTGCATTGGCCACCACCAACATTAAACGATATCGAATAGGTATCATCGATCTTGACCCTCAGGGCTCCTCTTCTAGCTTCTTTCCCCCTAGTGAGCCAGATCCCATTACCGTTGGCGATCTTATGCGCGATTGTATCGATTTAGAAGAAAATGAAACCTGGGAACAAATCGTCAGCGATGCGTTTCTACCAACGCACATCCCTAATATTCGTGTCCTGCCATCAGGTATGGATGACTTCTATTTTGAGCATGAAATAGCCACTATTTTGCGCGAAAGTGCCAACTACGACCAAACGCGGCATTACCATAAATTGCTTGAAAAGGTTATTGAGCCGGTAAAAGATCAGTTTGATATCATCCTAATTGATACCGCTCCATCACTTAACTTTATGTTTTACAATGCGTTAATGGCCTCAACCTCCATGCTTATACCGGTCCATCCTGAGGCTGTAGACTTTGACGCAAACAATAAGTACCTCAAGCGCTTAGGTGAGATCTATCACACTGTCGCGGCGCTCGGTCACGATGGCTGGGACTTCATGCAGTTTTTGGTGACCAATTACGTCAAGGGAAACCATTCGCAGCGAGATATTGTTAAGGATGTCCGCTCGGCCTTTGGTCGTCAGGTGATGAGCTACCCCATTAACCACAGCAGTGCCATTACTGCTAGTTCATCATCGTTCAATACCATATTTGATCAGAAAACATCAGATAGCTTGGCAAGTAGAGAATCGCTAGTAAAAGCGCAGGAAAACATTAAAGATGTGGTCGATGAATTAGAGATGTTAATACGCTCTAATTGGCCGTCCACTCAGTCTCAGTTAGAGGCGACTAAGTAAGGCACTGTTATGGCAAAAAAACGTAAAAATGATACTCGAATAGATCCGTTCGCAACAGCGGTAGAAAATAGCAGCCTTGATCAACTTTTAGAACAAGCGCAAGCTGGCGATGTTATTAGCATGCCCGCACCGAGCGATCCGCAGCGTACAATTCGCTTAACATGTGAGGTGATCCCCCACGCTGAAATAGAGCAGCGTACCAAAGTTTATGGTAAAAACCGCCGAGTTCAGGCCCTGCTGACAGAGAAGTCTGTGGCTGACATTTTACCCGCAATTGCAGAAGATGGACGCAACCAGCATCCGGCTTTGGCTTGGGAGCATGATGACGGTTTATTTGTGCTTGCGGGTTCTCGCCGCCGTAAAGCCTGTATTCTCGCAAAAGCTGACTATTTGGTATTAAGCTCTGCAGATTTCAACGATGAGGACGCCAAAATACTCGCGGTTTCTTCAGATCAGTATATTGCGCCAAGTTTGTGGGAGTTGGGGCAAGCATATGTATATACCCGTGATGAGTTACAGCAGCAAGGTAAAAAAGGTTCTTATCGCGAAATAGCGGCCCTCGAGGGAGTGTCACACACCGCTATCGCTGATGCCATAAAAGCGTATGAGTGCCTTCCTCACGATGTTTTGGCGCTCTACCCTACTGCCAACTACGTCGGTCGCGAAGTCGCTAAGAAACTGATTCAAGCCAAAGAGAAAGACGCAGAAAGCTTTAATGAGCGTGTTAAACAATGCAGTAGCCATTTTAGCGACCAGCATTTTGACAGTGACGATAAGGCGGCATTAGCCGTTACTAAGTATTTGTGCGATGTTGAGCAGGCTGGAAAACGTACGCAAGATATTGATTTAGGTAATGGTTTTGTGCGTGTACAAAAGCATACTAAAAGTGGTGATGTAACCATAAAAATCGATAATAAAGTGCTAACAGATAAACGCTTTGCACAGTTGGCGAAAATGCTAGAGAGCTTTAATTAGCCATCATTCTGTATAAGTAAGCTCCAATCGGGGCTTACTTTTTTAAACCTTTGTACCTATTTTGTGGATTCCTCACTAGTTCATACTTTTTCCTTCCCTTTAAAGGCGATATACTGGCATATTTGAGTTCCCGAGTAGGTCCATGGCGTCGTCGTTAACCAAAGAGGATTTATTGGCTGTTTTTGCTGAAGTGAGTGAGCAACAGCAGTTTACATTTCCACTTTCCGAATTGGCATTAAAACGATTATTCACCAAAGGTGTGTATAGTCGTGCTCAGCAAATGTTGCGAGATGAGCAAGTATTGTGGGTAAAGGCAAACGATGATTACACGCAAATCGATGCCCAAGTGATGGACGACGATGGAACCACTTACGATCAGCAGATTCGTCTCAATGTCACAGCCCAAGTCGCTGATGTTGAAGCGCACTGCAGTTGTGATGCTAAAGTCCGTTGTAAGCACGTGGCCTCGGCGTTACTGCAGTTGAAGTTACAAAGCCAAGGTGATTATGCTCATCAATACCGTATCGAAGATTGGTTTAATGAGATAAAAAGTGATGGCTCTGCGTCTGATGTGCAAAATCACGGAATTGCCTTTGAACTACATCCTCATCATCAGCAATTAACTTTGACGGCTAAAATCGCGGCACTAAATGAAGATAATGAATACACCCAAGGGCGAGCGTTAACCGAACAACAAAGCCACGCCCAAGTGACACCTAAAGGGGTATGTGAGCAAGACTTTCGGCTGTTTTCTTGGATCCGCTCACAAAACCAGCCTGGCAAGTTAACCCTTCACTCCCAGTGGGGTGAAAGAGCACTTTTGCAGCTACTGAGTAACGCTCAGCTGTTTTTTGAAAAGGAGCGTCAGCCGTTACAACTGGGTAAGCCTATAGCGCTTAGTTATCAATGGCAGGTTAAGAAGGATATTGCTCAGTTGCTCGCAAATTATCCTAATTTTAACGCCGAGCGGGTATTACCGACCTCCCCACCTTATTACGTTAATACTGCGGAACACCAGGTTCATGCTTTGCAAACTCATCTTAGTGCAGAGCAAATACAGGCGTTAGCACGCTTTCCGCAGGCCGAAGCCAGTGAAGTCGATGAGCTGGCTAAACGGCTAATGAAAACGCTTCACCTGAGAACTTTGGTGAATCAAAAAAAAAAGTTAACTCCTTACTTTAATCTGCAATTTTTAACTGCCCAGGTGCCCTATAAAGTCCGCCTAGTGGCAAAGGAGAAAACGCCAGCGGCAACCGCACTGAAAAATTTAGGATTGCAACCATGTAAAGCCCCTTTACAAGATGAGTATTTATTCATTCCGCGTTCGCGCTTACATCAACAGCAGTGGCTGTTTGAATTGAATAGCCAAGTGCAGGCGCTAGGCGGTACGGTGACAGGCCTTCCCAAAGCTGATGTGAAGAACACCAACTCAGCGCGCATTATCGCGCAGGTAAATGCGTTGCACGGCCATCGCTTAGAAGTGCAGTTTGTTATTAACCATCGCGCTAAGGACTATCCATTGACCTTAGCGCAAATGCAGTCGGTGCCAGCCTATACTACACAGCATTACTTTATTGCAGTAGAGGAACGTTACTTCACTATTACTGCTGCCACTGCTGAATGTATAAGGCAGTATCTTGCCCGCTTTGCTCGTGGCAAACATCAGCCGCACTGTACGCTTCCTCGCAGTCTTTATCAGCAACTACAACAAGAACAATCATTTGAGCTACGAGTGGATACTCAGTTGCAAAAGTTGCTCGCTCCGGCCACCTTGAAGTCGCTGAAAAAGCCGCAGTTACATCACAGTGTTACTTTGCGAGAGTACCAACACTCAGGCGTTAATTGGCTGCAATTGCTCGCTGCACAAGGTTTAGGTGGGGTATTAGCCGATGATATGGGGCTAGGTAAAACATTGCAGGTTATCGCCTTCCTGAGCACCTTAGAAAATACCCAAAGGCCCCACCTAGTCTTGTGCCCAACGAGCTTAGTCGCGAATTGGTACAACGAAATTCAACGCTTCTGTCCGCATATGGAAGTCGATGTGGTTATCGGTCACAACCGTACCGCACAATTACAGCAGCTAAATTGTAAGAATGTTATTGTCACAACCTATACGCTATTTAAACGTGACTTTGCGTTTTATCACGGTGTGCAATTTAACACTGTGGTGTTAGACGAAGCGCAGGCGATAAAAAACGCGCAGTCACAGTTAAGCATCAAGGCCAAGCAGTTACAGGCCCAAACACGAATCGCACTCAGCGGCACACCCTTTGAAAACAATTTGCAAGAGCTCAAATCGGTATTTGACTTCGCTTTGCCCGGACTGTTAGGCAGCGACGCTCAGTTCAAAAGTAACTTTCTCGAAGCCACTGATGGGCTAGTAGCGCTGCAAGAGGCTATAAGACCTTATTTGCTGCGCCGAGCGAAAGCAGATGTACTCTGCGAACTACCTAGCAAAACTGAGCTGGTAAAACAGCTCGATATGTTACCCGCACAAGCTCAGGTTTATCAAAATTATCACCGCGCTTTACACGATAAACTCGCCCATTTAGTGGCGCACCAGGGGGTGGGGAAAAGTAAGTTACAGTTCCTTGATGCACTTTTGAAACTTCGTCAAATTTGTTGCCATCCGCAGTTAGTTGATGACGCGCACGAAGCCAGCAGTGCGAAGCTACAGTGGTTAGCCACGCATTTACCACATATGCTCGCTCAGGATCATCATGTCATTATCTTTAGTCAATTTACCTCAATGCTGCGTTTAATTGCCAAGCAGTTGACCGACTTAGAGATTGATTACGCGATGCTCACCGGTCAAACTCGTGACCGCCAGCACCAGGTGGACGAGTTTCAACAAGGACATAAACGCGTGTTTTTAGTCAGCCTTAAAGCAGGCGGCAGTGGCTTAAATTTAACCCGCGCCGATACAGTGATCCATTTCGACCCTTGGTGGAATCCCGCTGTAGAGCATCAAGCAACGGACCGCGCTTATCGCATGGGCCAAGATCGCTCCGTCTTTGTGTATAAGTTAATTATCGCCGATTCCGTGGAACAGCAAGTGATGTCTTTGGCAGATAAAAAGCGTCACTTGGTTGATGAGTTCTTAAATACGAGTTTGTTGGTAGATAAAAAAATCGATGATAATCAACTACTTGAAATGCTTAATCTACAAAATGAAGAAAAAGCATAATTTCTTTTGAACTTTTGGCTGTCGCCAGACTCTATTATTATGCTTGTTAGACAAGCACCCTATGTTGATTTCCCTGATTATTATGAATTGGCCAGCTTTGATTTAGCTGGCTTTTTTTTGTCTGGGATTTGCTATTATCAAGCCAACAGCATTATTTTTGCGAGAAAGGTATGTTCGCGTCACTTTCCACTACAGCATTACTGAGCCTAGGTTCCCTCGCCTTTGTTATTCCTCTTTGCTTGTTCTTGGGGGTCAGGGTATCACACTATAAAAAGCGCAATGAGCACACACAGCAACAGCTTTTAGCGCAGCAGCAATATCATCAGCAGCAGCTTGGCGAACGAGATAATCGTTTAGAGCGAGAGCGTCAGGAGGCGCAGCAACTGCAGCAAAAGTTAACCCTTGTTCATGGCCGTTATGAGTCATTGAAAGCGACGCTAGAGCAAAAAGAAGCGCACTTTGAGCAGCAACTGCAGTTAGTAAAGGATTCTAAAGACCAATTAAAGCAAGAATTTAGCGCGCTCGCGCAACAAGTCTTTGAGGATAAATCACAGCAGTTTAAAAGCCTTAATCAGCAGAGTATGGAGCAGATATTAAAACCAGTACAAGGCGAGTTAAAAGGTTTCAGAGATAAAATGGAGCATATCCACTCGCAAGAGCTGCAACAACGAGCTGCACTTAAAGCCGAGTTAGTACATCTACAAAAACTCAATCAATCTATTACCGAACAAGCTGAGCGTCTCTCTACGGCCTTACAAGGGCAAAAGAAAACCCAGGGTAACTGGGGTGAGTTAATGCTAGAAAACGTCTTAGACAGTGCTGGACTGCGCCTCAATGAGGATTATCGGCGCGAAGCGAGCTTCGATACTCCAGAAGGTCGCTTCCGTCCCGACGTGGTGGTCTATTTGCCACAACAACGCCATATTATCGTCGACGCCAAAACGTCTCTAAATGCGTATACCCGCTACGTTAACGCCCATAGCGATATTGAAGCTCACCAAGCCTTGGCTGAACATGTGCAGGCGATGAACGAGCGTATCAACGAGCTTGCAAGTAAAGATTATCATCGTTTGGAGCAACTGAACTCCCCGGAAGTGGTGATTATGTTTGTGCCCATCGAAAGTGCCTATGTTGAAGCTCTGAAGTATCAACCTGATTTGTATCAATGCGCCATTGAACGCAACATCTTGGTTGCGACGCCGACAACCTTACTTACCAGCTTGAATATTGTAAAACAGCTTTGGCGTTTTGAAGATCAATCCAAGCATACGCAAGAACTGGCCAAACGTGCAGAGCGGTTTTACGCGAAACTCAACAGCTTTTTGGTATCAATGGACGGTGTAGGTAAACAGCTCGACAAAGCCAAAGAAACTTATGATAAAGCCTTTTCTCAACTCTATAGCGGCAAGGGGAATCTTATAAAACAAGCCAATGAATTCAAAGAGTTAGGTGTTGCTGTTCAAAAAGAATTACCTGCTGAGCTACGTGAAAAGGCAGAGCTTGAGCTACAACAAGCTCAATAAAGACAGGAGTCAGTGTGGCGCTTTTCTGATTTGTGTAATTCCTAAAGCGATAAAGGCTGCAGATACTGCAAACAAAGAGAGAATATTGCCAATGAATGCGGCGCCAGCAAAAGCGATTGCGCTGGCGATAAATAAGTATCCAGATATCTTCATCATAACACGTCCCTATATGGCTGAAGTAAGTGATAACGGTGACACACAGCGTTCGTAAACCCCCTTTACAATTCATGAAACTGTCATCTTAGAGCCCTAAGCTATGCGCAAAAAATAATGACTTAGGGTTTTTATGACATCGCATCATTCTCAGGGCTTTATCGAACGCCTACAGCAATTACAAAGCTTAGCGCAAAATAAGTATGGGATCGAAATAGCTTCGGAAAAATTTATCGCTGATGAGAGTTATCGGAAGCTGGTACTCAATGAATTAAGCCTATTGGGAGATAGTGAGTTAAGCGCCGTCATAGCCGCTATGCAAGATATGCAACAGCAGCAAGGGGCATCACCCAGTACTGGCGCAAGCGAACAAATCAGCAAAGATAAAACCACCACGCCGCTGTCACTTATTTTTGCTGGGGTAGCTGTCGTCCTCGCGCTCGTCGCCACAGGGTATACCTTTTACGTCAACCAAGAGCCTGACATCGCCATGGCCTCGAAGCCAGCGGCACCAACAGAAGTCACCACAGCTCAACAGCCTACCGACAATGGCAGGCCTCAAGAGAAAGAGCAACAACCAGCGCAACTAGCATTTCGTATTCACGGTTCCAACACTATTGGTGAAAAGCTTGCTCCAGCCTTACTCGAGGGCTACCTAAAGGAGCTCGGGGCAAAGCAGTTTAATTGGCGTCAAGGCGAGGTCAGCGTCGAAAGAGAACTGCACTATCAGCTCGATAGCAAGCCATATTACATCGAGTTGCATGCGCATGGCTCAAGCACTGGTTTCGCAGACATTGAAGCCGGTAAAGCAGATTTAGCAATGGCTTCACGCAAAGTTAAAAGCAAAGAAGTCGATAAGCTTAAAGCGCGTTTTGGTGATTTCAGCCAAATAGGCAATGAGCACATTATTGGCCTTGATGGATTAGCCGTTATCGTTAACCAAAATAACCCTGTCAGCCACCTATCAACGCAGCAATTAGCTGCGGTTTTCTCCGGTAAAATAAGCAATTGGCGTGAGCTTGGAGGCCCTTCTGAGGCCATTAATCTATATGCTCGAGACGCCAAGTCTGGCACCTGGGATACCTTTAAAAACTTAGTACTTAAAAAGCATCAGGCGCAGTTAAGCCCGCTTGCCCAGCGCTTTGAGTCAAGCTCAGTGTTATCTCAAAAGGTTTCACAAGATGAGTACGGCATCGGCTTTATAGGGCTGAACTACATCCTTCACAATAAAGCAATTGCGGTCTCTGAGGGAGCTCAAACAGCGCCCATCTACCCTACTCGCTTTACTATCGGTACTGAAGATTACGCGCTAGCACGTCGACTTTACGTGTATACACCGACCACGGCATCGATGTTTATCAAGAACTTTGCTCAGTATGCCATTTCTTATGCTGGGCAAGAGATAGTCTCCGATACGGGTCTTATTTCGCAGAATATTCATGTTGAGCAAGTGCAGCCAATGACTGAAGCGCCCACGGTATATAAGCAGTATGCTAAACAAGGTCAGCGATTATCACTGACGTTTCGTTTTGAGCATGGAAGCGGTCAGTTGGATAACAAAGGTAAGCGCGATCTCCAGCGTTTGCTCGACTACCTTGAAAGTCATGCCCAAAAGCGCGTAGTACTAATGGGGTTCTCTGATAACTCCGGGGATGCAGGGCGCAATAAAACATTATCTTTGCAGCGTGCTCGTTCTGTAGAGCAGGAGCTCACCGCTCGCGGTGTGGCGGTCTTTGACACCCAAGGGTTTGGTGAGGTTTTGCCTGTTGCCAACAACCAAAGCAAAGAAGGTCGTGAACGTAATCGTCGCGTTGAGGTGTGGGTGTTGTAATTATTCTGTCATCGATAGCTGCTACTTTAGTTGTTGATTTAGGAGGGGATATGTTTGCCATATTAACGGATCACTATAATCTTACCAGCGCCTTTGCCCGCTTAAGTATGGTTGAAGCCATGCGTGTACAACGCAATTTAGATCAGGTTTTTACCGACTTAAAGCTACCTTCCGATGCGCTTCTTAACCGTATGCGCGAAGAAGGGTTACTCAAAGACGCGATAGCGGGTGTTAAAAAACCGCATACCGATGCGAGTGAATCCGTGATTCAGAGTCACCTCGGACAACTCTTTTTAGACTATCACAAACTCAAAGCCACCTTAGCCAAGCTTAGCTTGGCTGAGCAGGTTGCTTGCAAAGAGACATTTACGATTGCTGCTAAAGCTTTAAATCTGCCCTCTGCAGATTTAGCTGCGATGATGGCGCAAGAAGGTGTGTCGGTAGAAGCTATGGTGCCTAAAGACCCTCAACAAGAGCGTATTAACGCTGTCCGTGAGCGATTAAATCAAGCTGCGTCACAGCAACAGAGTGATGCTCAGCGCGTGCGTGATCGTTTGAATTCATTGGTTGAGGAGCAAAAAGACCCAAAGGATGAAGTCGTAGATGAAGGGGCTCAAGTCGTTCCACTGCGTCGCCAACAAGCATAAGAACAGGCAAGTTAACTCAGTTTTGCACCGCCTTTTAGGCGGTTTTTTTACACCTCGAGTTAGTAAAAAAGTGATTTGTCCCTGTCGTTTAGTTAGTAAAAATGTGGTCTGTGATAAAAATAAAGCTCAATACAGTTGGTAAAAAAGTGGTTTATACCGCTGTAAAGGCCCAGTAACCTCTTTAATAAAGCTCCCCTTGGGGAGATGAGCACCGCCTTGTTTGCACTGAGTAAAATGCTGATCCAAAAAAAGGGCCGATAACGGCCCTTTCACTGGCAACACACCTTTTGGTTTAGAACTGGTTCATGGTATTGGCTTCGCCGCCTGCCTTGAGTGCGTTTTCGCCGCAGAAGTACTCCTTGTGGGTATCACCAATATTTGAACCCGCTAGGTCTTGGTGCTTCACTGAGGCTTGCTCTCGACGGATCTCCTGACGTTGCACATCGCGCACGTAGGCAAGCATACCTAAGTCGCCAAAATACCCTTCAGCAAGAATATCGGTGCTGAGCGCTGCTGTGTGGTAGGTGGGTAAAGTGATCAAATGATGGAAAATACCCGCCTCACGTGCCCCGTCACGCTGGAAGTTCTGCACATGATGATCCGCTTCTTTGGCTAGTTCTGAGCCATCGAGGCTCGCATCCATAAGCACTTTAGGATCTTGGCTTGGGTCTGGATAAGCACTTAGATCGCGGCCATCTTGTTGCCATTGGCTATACACCTGCTCACGGAACTTCAATGTCCAGTTAAATGAAGGCGAATTGTTATACACCAATTTAGCGTTAGGAACCTGCTCGCGAACGCGGTTTACCAGCTCCGCAATTTGCTCTACATTCGGCTTCTCGGTTTCAATCCATAGCAAATCGGCACCATGTTGTAAGCTTGTGACACAGTCTAGTACTACGCGGTCTTTTTCCGTACCGGCGCGGAACTGATATAAGCCGTTATCTAAGCGCACCGGTTTACATAGCTGACCGTTGAGCTTAATGGCTGTTTCACCTTCTAATAGATCATCCCCCCCAGAAATAGGTTGAGTATCTAAGAAGCTCAAGTATTGGCTAGCAAGATCTCCGGCTTCCTTGCTTACTGGAATTTTCTGGGTCAAGCTCGCACCTAATGAGTCGGTGCGCGCAACGATGATGCCATCATCAACACCCAGCTCTAGAAAGGCATATCGAACCGCATTGATTTTGGCCAAGAAGTCCTCGTGAGGCACCGTTACCTTACCGGCCTGGTGACCGCACTGTTTAGCATCGGATACCTGATTTTCAATTTGAATTGCACAGGCACCGGCCTCTATCATTTTTTTCGCTAATAGGTAGGTGGCTTCCTCGTTACCAAAGCCGGCATCAATATCGGCAATAATGGGCACCACATGGGTCTCAAAGTTGTCGATTTGTGCGGTGATAGCTGCAACATCGCCACCTTGGGCCTTGGCCTCGTCCAGTGCCTTGTATAGATGATCAAGTTCACGGGCGTCGGCCTGTTTTAAGAAGGTATAGATCTCTTCAATAAGCATAGGCACCGCCGTTTTTTCGTGCATACTTTGATCTGGTAATGGACCAAACTCAGAGCGCAGTGCTGCCACCATCCAGCCACTAAGATAGACATAGCTGCGCTTAGTGGTTTTTTGATGACGTTTAATGGCCATCATCATCTGTTGCGCGGTAAACCCATGCCAACAACCTAAGGATTGCGTGTACTGGCTTGAATCACCGTCGTAAGCGGCCATGTCCTCACGCATCACCTTAGCGGTGTATTTGGCGATATCGAGACCGGTTTTGAAACGGTTTTGAAGCTGCATACGCGCTGCATATTCCGAATTAATCCCTTGCCACTGCGGTAGGTTGCTCTGACGAAGGCTGCTTAACGTGTCGATGTGTGCGTTATAGTTTGTCATTATAGGTATCCTTTGAACGGGTAACTGTTTAATTGCCCCAAAGCCAATGTGAGAGTGCTCGGTGCGTTGTATTTTTACCCTAGGACGAATTGGGTTGATTTATTAAATTTATAGTTATTATTGTGGCTATATTTTCAATGAATGGGGTTTGGGTTCACATCAGCGCTTTTTCAGTTACAGTGAAATGACTAACTTCTTCGTTTAAAGGAAACGCACATGACCCAGCGCATCTCTCACAGCAGCTTGGCTATTGATGCTCAGCTTTATCAATTCATAACTGAGCAAGTCCTGCCGCACACTGAACTCGATACTGAACGCCTGTTCGCGGGTTTGGCCGATATCATTCAGCGCCTTACTCCCATCAATAAGGCATTACTGGCGAAGCGGGATAGTTTGCAGAAGCACATTGACGGTTATTATCAGAAAAATATTAAAGATAACCATGATGAATATACCCAGTTTCTAAAAGACATCGGTTATTTGCTAGAGCAACCACAGCAGGTTAGCGTAGAAACCGAGGGTGTAGATGATGAAATCGCGCGCATGGCTGGACCGCAGCTTGTGGTGCCAGTGAGTAATGCACGCTTTGCCCTAAACGCCGCCAACGCCCGTTGGGGCTCCTTATATGATGCACTGTATGGCAGCGATGTGATCAGTGAGGAAGAAGGCGCAGAGCAAGGGAGCCAATACAACCCTGTGCGCGGTTTTAAGGTCATGGCCTATGCGCGGCAGTTCCTAGATAAAGCGTTACCGCTCAAAAGCGGCTCACACATTGAAAGTACCGAATATGCGATAAACAATGGCGAGCTTGTGGTTATCTTGGGTGACTCTCAGCAAGTGACCCTCGCTGAGCCCTCGCAGTTGATTGGCTATCAGGGTCAACCGGAGCGCCCGACTGCGCTGCTATTTTGTCATCATGGCCTGCACTTTATTATCGCTATCGACCCACACAATCGCATCGGCCGCGACGACAAAGCTGGCATTAAAGACATCGTACTCGAGTCTGCTCTAACCACCATCATGGACTGTGAAGACTCTGTCGCTGCCGTTGATGGCGAGGATAAAACACAAGTTTATCGTAACTGGTTTGGGCTGATGATGGGAAACTTGAGCTGCGAATTTTCCAAAGGTGGGCAAACTCAGACACGACGCCTTAATAAGGATCAACATTTTACTAAGTTAGATGGCTCGTCGCTGACCCTTCATGGCCGAAGCTTGATGTTTGTTCGCAATGTCGGTCACCTGATGACAACACCCGCCATACTAGACAGCGATGGTAACGAGGTATTTGAAGGCATATTGGATGCGGTCTTTACTAGTTTATGCGCACTTCCCGAATATCACAGCCGCTCCGAGTTAGCTAACTCGCGCACTCAGAGTATTTATATCGTTAAGCCTAAAATGCACGGCCCCGAGGAAGTGGCCTTCACCGCGCAGCTATTTAGTGAAGTGGAGGTTTTATTAGGTCTTCCTAACAATACCTTGAAAATGGGGATTATGGATGAAGAGCGGCGTACTTCGGTGAATTTGAAAGCCTGTATTGCGCAAGCGAAACAGCGAGTGGTCTTTATTAATACCGGCTTTTTGGACAGAACCGGCGATGAGATCCATACCGCTATGGAGGCCGGTGCGGCATTGCCAAAATCGGCAATTAAAGCTCAGCCTTGGATAGATGCCTACGAGAAACGCAATGTCAGTATTGGCCTAGAATGCGGCTTAAGTGGTAAAGCACAAATAGGCAAAGGTATGTGGCCAATGCCAGATAAATTGGCGTTAATGATGGAGCAGAAAATCGGCCATGTGAAATCGGGTGCCAACACCGCCTGGGTGCCCTCCCCGACTGCCGCAACCTTACATGCCCTTCATTATCATGATGTTGATGTATTCGCGCAGCAAAAAACATTATCAGCACAAAGCCAGCAGTCCTTTAGAGACTTACTCACACCGCCGATTGATAATCAGCAACAACTCAGCGGCGAAGATATTCAGCTCGAACTCGATAATAATGTTCAAGGTATTTTGGGGTATGTTGTGCGTTGGGTAGAGCAAGGCGTTGGTTGTTCAAAAGTGCCCGATATCAATAATGTCGGCTTAATGGAAGATCGCGCGACATTACGGATTTCTAGTCAACATATTGCCAATTGGTTACACCATGGTATTTGCACCGAAGAGCAAGTCCTGAAAACCATGAAGCGTATGGCTAAGGTAGTTGATGAGCAAAATGCGGGCGATAGCCAGTATAAAAATATGGCTGATAGTGAACAAAGTTTGCTTGATAGCTTAGCGTTTCAAGCTGCGACAGATTTGGTTTTCAAAGGTAGATCACAGCCCAATGGCTATACCGAGCCGCTTTTGCATCATTACCGCCGACTGTTCAAAGAACGCCAAGCGTCAATGTAAAGGCCCTTTACAGCAATAAAAAAGCCGGCATATTTGCCGGCTTTTTTATTAACGCTATTAGTTATTAACAATGGCGTTGTGATAGACATTTTGTACGTCATCACAATCTTCCAACATGTTCATAAACTTCTCAAAGTTGGCGATATCATCTTCGTCGGTGATTTCAATGTGTGTTTGTGGCACAAAGGTAATTTCGTCAACATCAAAGTTAATGCCTGCAAATGCTTCTGTAAGTGCTGTTTTCGCTTTGAAGTATTCGGTATGCGGGGCAAATACAGATACTTTGCCGTCTTCTACTTCGACATCTGTGACGTCAACATCAGCCATCATTAGCGCTTCTAACACTTCTTCGTCATCATCACCTTCGAAACCCAAAATGGCGAGGTGATCAAACATGTGCGCAACGCAACCTGGGTTGCCGATCTTGGAGTCGGTTTTGGTAAACGGTAAGCGTACGTCTTTAATGGTTCGATTAGGGTTATCAGTAAGGCAGTCTACAATAACCATGCAGTTACCTGGACCGTACCCTTCATAACGTGCCGCAGAGTAATCTTCACCCGCACCACCGGCTGCTTTTTCTATCGCCTTATCAATTACGTGAGCGGGTACTTGATCTTTTTTAGCTTTATCAATCAAACGGCGTAGAGAAAGGTTTGCATCTGGGTCAGCACCGCCATTTTTTGCAACGACGTAGATCTCTTTACCGTATTTTGAGTTTACTTTTGTTTTTGCCGCGGCTGTTTTCGCCATGGCGTTTTTACGAACTTCAAACGCTCTGCCCATTTTCAATCTCTCAAGTTTGAATTTATTTCCTCTCTGGATTTTAACAACTCGCAGCACATTGGGCTAGTGCCATGTTTACATAAAAGTGCCGCTTTGTTGGTCAAACTTTTTAAATGAGGATATTTAACATAACTTGGGAAGAGGGAAGGCAACTCACTGAAACAGCGAATGATATGATCAGCTTGATGTGCATAATCAGGAAGCGCTTGGGGCGCATATAAGCAAGCACGCATATTGGCGTTGCGCGCCGCTTCAATATCGTATTTATAGTCACCTACGTACACCAGCTCGGTTGGTGCCATTTGCCATCGTTCGGCAATGTGAAGCAGTGCACTGGGGTCCGGTTTTGCTGGAGCATCATCACGGGTCAAAATCAGCTCAATTGGCAAAGGGTTGCGTTTTACTTTGATGGCCGTTGCTTGCTGACAGTTACGGGTGACAATGGCCATCGGAATGTTGGCCTGGTGTAGCCTTTGCACTGCTGCCTTAACCTCTGGTAATAGTTGAGATTGCTGCGCATCGGCAAGTTCGTGGTCGAGTATCACTTGCTCTGCTCGTTGCCGCCCTTCGCTATCCAAGGTACTAATAAAGTCTAAAATATCGATATCAGCGTGGCAGTTGAGCTGTTCACGGATGCGAGCAAAATTCAGTATAGAGCTGAATAATGTGCCATCCATGTCAAAAATGACGCCATTAAGAGAGTGAGGCTTGCTGCTTGGCATTGTATTTCCTGTAAACTGTATGGTTGCAATGATACGACCTTGCACCGCTATAAGCGCAACCATAGCAGGAAAAAACGCGCACATCGACATCTTCCCTGATGTGCACGCTGGTTGGGGGAAGCGCTTAGAAGGTGACGCTATGCCACTGGTTCTGGCGTTCAAAGTACAAAGTTCGCACTTTGCCTTTGCCCTCTATATTGACCATATTAATTTGCGCAGGCCACAGTTCATGTAGTGCCCCGTGTGTCATTTTCAGGCCCTTTAGCGGCTGCTTTGGCATCGCTGTCTCTTGGTACACCCAAAAAAACTTACCATCCACTTCAAAGCCAACATTGCTCAACTGCAAAGGCTGATCGTTGGGGTCGGTTATCGCCACTTGTTCGGCTACATAGTCGGCAAATTTTTGTTGGTCATTTGCATGCTTTAACATATCAGCTTGATTGCCAAATAGGTCTTCGACGGCATGCTCTGTGTCATGAAGATAAAATCGATGCATCAGCTCAATATGTTCAGTGCGTTGATTGAATAGCACTGTGGTCACCGAATTTTTTAATTGGTGAGCCAAGCTGGCGCTGCTAAATAGCAGCACCGATAAAAGCACGATAATACGCATTATGGCTGTTGTTCCTCTTCGTTAGCCTCTTTGAGCTCGGTTTTAATATCGTGCATGATGTCGCGACTGACCTTGGCCTTGCTCTTCTTACGCTTGTAGGTCTCGATACGCGATTCCATGATACGTCGAGGGTAATAGTTATTAGACACATCTACATCTGCGGTTTCCCAGCCCGGGTCGACGGCTATACTGGCAATTTCTTTACCCTTGTCGGTCACTATCAGCTTTTCCACCTGTTTGGCATTACGGCGCCAGATTTCGGCTGGAATGTAACGTTGCTCTGTGGTGCCATCGGTGTAGCTAAGCTCGAGTAAAATGGGCATAACCAGGCCGCCCACGTTGCTAAATTGCATCACGTAATAGTTGTTGTCCTCGGCTACTGCTCTGTCTAGGGTGCGACGTTCCCAGGGATCTAGCTTGCTGAGCATCTTTTGGTAGGCATTACGATCTTTGTTGGTCACGGTGAAGCGATCGTTGCTGTCGTAAAAGTCGCGTACATCCGGGTTCTTATCTATCCACAAGTCACGGCCCTCACGCTTATTGCGCTCAACAAACAATGACGTCGGCTTATTTTTCTCAATCTCACGCAGGCGGTTAAAGTCGATATCTGGGTTCATGGTATCCAAACGCAGCTTGTATACCTTATCTAAAGCGATATCGACGTGATCGGTGCTATAGAACCAGCCTCGCCAAAACCAGTCTAGGTCGACACCTGAGGCTTCTTCCATGGTGCGGAAAAAGTCAGCGGGAGTGGGTCGTTTGTATTTCCAGCGGTTGGCATATTCTTTAAAGGCAAAGTCAAATAACTCGCGCCCTAAAATTACCTCGCGGAGAATATTAAGGGCCGCTGCTGGCTTAGTGTAGGCATTGGGCCCAAGGCGCAGCACACTGTCTGATTGTGTCATAATCGGCACTTGATGTTCAGATTTCATGTACTCGACAATATCGCGAGGCTCTACTCCCCAAGGAATATCTGGATCCCACTCGCGTCCAGCAACTCCGTCAAGGAAACTGTTTAATCCCTCATCCATCCAAGTCCATTGACGCTCATCTGAATTAACGATCATGGGGAAATAGATGTGCCCAATTTCGTGTATAACAACACCAATGAGAAAACGTTTCTCTGCTTGGGAGTAAGTGCGAGAGCCGTCATCGCGCAACTCCGTGCGTGGCCCGTTGAAGGTGATCATCGGGTACTCCATGCCGCCCACAGGACCATTTACTGACTGGGCGACCGGATATGGATAATCAAATGAATAGCGCGAGTACACCTCCATGGTATGGATCACCGCTTCGGTGGAGTATTTTTTCCACAGGTCGCCGCCCTCTTTTGGATAAAACGACATCGCCATCACTAGCGGTTGTTCGTCGCCACCTTGATGATAGCCTTTCGCATCCCACATAAATTTTCGTGATGATGCCCACGCAAAGTCGCGTACATTATCGGCCTTAAAACGCCAAGTCTTGGTCTCTTGTGTGGCTGATTTTTCGTTCTCTAAGGCCTCTTCTTCGGTCACGATAAAGACCGGACGCTCAGCATTTTTTGCTTGTTCTAAGCGTTGGCGCTGGGTGCGGTTAAGGACCGAGCCTGGGTTATCCAGGGTACCAGTCGCGGAGACAATATGATCTGCCGGCACGGTGATTTCAACATCATAATCACCGAACTCTAGGGTGAATTCGCCACGCCCTAAAAATGCCTTATTGGTCCATGCTTCATAATCGGTGTAAGCCGCCAAACGTGGAAACCACTGCGCTAACAAAAAGATGTCATTGCCGTCTTTTTCAAAGTGTTCATAGCCATTGCGAGCGCCCACGGCGTCTTCTTCAACAATATTAAACGCAAAGTCCATGCTCAATTCGGTACTTTGTCCAGGTCTCAGAGGCTGGTTTAAATCGACGCGCATAAGGGTGTCGACAACTGTGGCTTTGAGATCATCCCCGTCCTCATCTTTGATATTGCTGAGCACGAACCCCGGCTCATTGTCAGCGAGAAATTGCATGCGTCGCAGGGCCGACAAGCTCAGCTTACTGGGTTTACCTACAGGCTGAGCCTCAAGCCCAGACTTGAAGGTTTTACTGCGCTCAGCAATTGAGTCTGCCTTATATATATTTTGATCTAGCTGGAGCCACAAGTAACGCAGGGTGTGCGGAGAGTTATTGGTGTACTCGATACGCTGACTGGCACTCAAACGTCGTGCTTTTTCATCTAGGGTGACGTCTATATCGTAATCGACTTGCTGCTGCCAATAATTTTCCCCCGGGGCGCCAGCGGCACTTCGGTAGCTATTTGCAGTAGGCAAGGACTCGTCTAGTTGGCGGAACTTATCTTCGAAATTCCCCTTGGTTTGCATTACATTGGCCATCACCCCTTGGCTAATCAAAGTGAGCGCCCCAAGCAGAACTAAGGTTTTATTATTTTTATTCATCATAAACACAGTGTTTTTTGCTATTTGTGACACTGTTGCAAAAGTAGCCAAATGCTGCAACTGAGACGCGATGAAGTGCATACAAGCGCGACCAATCTAATGCTAAAAGTGGTATAAAAAATGCTGTAGCTATTATCTGTAAAGGGGGTTTCCAGTTTTTTTCGTGGGATTTTCCCATTAAAGGTTGCAATTGCATTTTAATTAATTTTAGAATCCCCCACTTTTTTAATTCGTGAACAATAAAAACAAGGATTATCAGCCTAACAAGTCGTGCTTTGACTGGGCTGAAACATAAAGTAAGCGATAGGAAGTTCACTCAATTCGCTCACATAGCAAGGTATAAAATTGGTGGTGCTATGGATTTTTATGTCCTCAAAAAGAAAGACGAGTTAATAGCCATTCCTGCAAATGAGCAGCATTGTAAACAATACTTAGACAATGGGTATTTTTACATTGATAAAGTGGCAGCATGTGATGAAAACACCGCAATTCGTCGTTTAAAAGCGAAATACCAGCGAAATATGCGTTTGCCTCTAACCGCATTAGCGATAGTAATACCGGTTATTATAGTTACTTGGTGGCAAGTAACACACTGACACAAGCACGCTTAAACGCGTGCTGTTCCATGCTATAGTGGGCGCAATAGCAAATAATTTAACGTACTGATGCGCTTACTCCACACCTCTGATTGGCACTTGGGTCAGCTTTTTTATGAGCATACTCGAGTGCAAGAACACCACGCCTTTCTAACCTGGCTTATTGGTGAATTAAATCGCCAAGCTGTTGACGTACTGTTGATTAGCGGCGATATCTATCACACTGCCACTCCGCCAACACAAGCGGAGAATCAGCTATATGAATTTGTTAAAGCGGCTAAGGCGGCCTGCCCTACCCTACATATAGTGATTATTGCCGGTAATCATGATAGTGCGAAACGCATTACCACAGCACAGCCATTACTGGCACAGTTTGACACTCATGTAGTCGGTCGCTTTGATTTTCAGCGCCCCGAGTTGAGTGTCATTAACATTACTTGTGGTGATCAGCACTGTGCGATTCTTGCCCTGCCCTATCTGCGTGCCAGTGATATCCCTGATGCACAAATGAGTTATGCTCAGGCGGTCAAAGAGGCCTACCAACTTATGCTTGAGCAATGTCAGCTTGAGGACGACTCCAATGTTATCGCCATGGGCCATCTACATGCTCGGGGTGCCACTGTCAGCGAGGACTCAGAGCGCGCTTTAGTCATTGGCGGTGAAGATGCCATCGGCGCTGATGTTTTTCCGCCCCAAGCCTGTTATGTTGCCCTCGGCCACTTGCATAAAGCGCAAAGTGTTAACGCTAAAGAATACATTCGTTACAGTGGCACGCCCTTCGCGATGTCGTTTTCGGAACGTCAATATCATCACCAAGTTTTGCTGTTAGAGGTACAAGATAATGCCTTGCAAAGTGTCAACCCCCTTTACATTCCTCGGCATCGGCAATTACACCTTGTTCCTGAGGCTACCCTACTGCCGCTAGCTCAAGTATGTGAGCAGATTCGGCAGTTACCCGGCCCTGATGATGAGCAAGGGTACATTCGCGTTCGCCTCTCGAGTAAAGAGCTTGCCACCGACTTTCGCGAGCAAATCGAGCATGCACTTCAAGGCAAAGATTTACTTTTTTGTGGCGTGGAACGGGTGCGCTCGCAACGGGAGAGTAAAAACGATGAACTTGAACTACAAGACTTATCGCAAGTAGAGCGCCTAGACGCTGCGCACTTATTGAGTGAAGCCGTCAACGAGCATGATGAGCTTGAAGATCACGATATTACCAACGAGGTTAAAGACTTGTTTGCGCAGTTAGTACAGGATGTTGAGCAGGAGGGGAATAATGAAGATTAATCGCCTACAAATCCATAATTTAGCCTCTTTGCTCGATGCCGATATCGACTTTAGCCGCCCTCCCCTGCGAGACGCTGGCTTGTTTGCCATAACTGGTGACACAGGGGCTGGAAAAAGCACTATATTGGATGCACTATGTTTAGGTTTATATGATAAAACCGCCCGGTTGAGCAATGAAAGCACACAAAAAGTAGACTTTAATGGTGACAATGTGCGCCTCAATGATCCGCGTCATCTATTGCGTCGTGGTACCGGTATAGGATGGGTCAAAGTTGATTTTATGGCCATCGATGGCGCCCATTACCGCGCCCTCTGGCAAGTGACCCGAGCACGTAAAAAACCAAACGGTAAATTACAAGCACCCACTCATGCACTGTACCTTATGCCGCAAGAGCAGTTGGTGAGTGATGGTAAACTTGAGACAAAAAAAACCATTGAGCGGTTAGTTGGACTTAATTTCGAGCAGTTCACGCGTGCGGTGATGCTAGCACAAAACGAGTTTTCTGCTTTTTTACGTGCGCAAGGCGATGAGCGTGCAGTATTGCTTGAGCGTTTAAGTGGTACACAAAAGTACTCTGTTGTAGGTCAACGCGTGTATTCTGGTTACAAAGCCAAGCTTAATGACGTCGAGGCATTTAAGGCTTCTATGGATGCGGTTGATATTCTTGATGAGCAACAATTACAGGAGCTTAACGAGCAGCAACATCAGTATATCGAGCAGCAGCAACAATGCCAAAAACGACGAGAACAGGTTGCTAAACACCTCCAATGGTTCGCAGCCGAGCAACAATTACAACATGAAATCGCTGACCTTCAACAGCGTATACAAACTACGAGTAACAGCCTAGAGCGATTAGAACCCAGGGTGAGAGAGGCTCAGCGAGTTAAGCAATGTTGGCAAATTGAAGATAACCTTACTTCCACAGCACGATTGCAACAGCGTTTGGCGCAACAGCAAACTCGGCAAGAAGAGCTAACACGCAGTGATGCTAAAAGTGTATGGCAACACGGCGAACAGCAGCAACAATTAGCACAACAACAGCTGCGCCATGCGCAACAGCAATATGCGCAGCGCAAAGAAAAACTCAATGCCGCCGTGGCACTGGATGTAAAAATTGCACAGAAGAAGGAGGTGCTCGCGGCAAAACGCTCTGAGTTCGAACAGACGAGCGCACAGCAGCTGCAATTGACGCAGCAAAGCCAAAACCTCGCTGCACAAGTGGATGAGAGTAATAGACGCCTTGATGAATACACGACGCAATTAGAATCACAACCTTGGCTCGCTGAGTTAGTAAAAAATTGGTCTCATTACCATCATCTTTGGCAGCGTATTAATAGTTATGATGCCACATATAAAGAAAAAAATGAGCAGTTACAGGCATCTAATAACGAGCTTTCAAAGCTTGATCAAAGCCTTGCTACACTCAATGAAGAAAACACCACATTCCAGCAGTCGATACAAGCACTTGAGCAGCAAATAGTAAGTTTACAGCCGCAGCCTGAAGCCTTTTCTGCAACTGAGCTTCAGCGTCAGTTAGGCACATGGCAACAGGCCTTGGAGCGTTTTCAACAATGGCATAGTAGTAACCGTCAGCTTGTAACTGTGCGTCATCAACAGCAATCTCTTCATGCAGAGCTTGAACAAAAGCAACAACAGCTGCATGAGGCTTCGCAACATCACTCAGTTTTAGAGCAGCAATTGTCGCATGCACGCCAGGCCTATGAGCAGGTTAAACTGCGTGCAAGCGAGCAGATCACGCATTTACGTACTCAGCTTAAAAGTGGTGAGCCTTGTATGGTGTGTGGTTCTGAACATCATCCTTTTGCTGAAAATGATGACAATAATCATGCTTTTGCTGCGTTATTAGCTGACTTTGAACAGGCTTACGCAACGGCCCAAAAAAATCTGGATCAGCATTATACTAAGCGGCATGTTTTGCAAACAGAGATCCAGTTAGCACAGCAACAAATTGATAATGTCAGCGCTACTGAGCAACAGCTGAAGTCGCAGCTACAACAATTAGCGCAGCAGCTAGAGCCCTTTATTCAAGGTAAACCCCTTGATGAGCTTAGCGATCAGGATTTTACTAAGCCTATCGCGGATATCCAACAGCAATACCAGCAGTTGGAACAGTTAGAGCAACAGTTAGTAAAATTACGATCTGAGTTAAAGGTTCAGCAACACAACAGCGGCGAATTGCAGGGGCAATTACAACGCGGTGAACAGCGACGTCAGCAACTGCAGCTACAAACGCAGCGTCTTGCTTACGAACTTGAAACTGAGCAGCAGCAATGCCAACAGAGCATCGCAGAGCTGCGAGAGCACTTCAGTGAAGCGCCATGGTGGCAAGATAGTCTTCATCAGCTAGCGAAACTTTGGCAGCAATTGGTTGAGCAAAAACAGCAATTTGAGCAGCTGCAAAATGAGTACGCCCGGGCCCAACAACAGACTACGCAGCTTAATCAGCAGCGAGATCAGATTTTTACTAAGCTAGAGTCACTGCAATCTCAGCAGCAAAAGCTGGCCGAGCAACTGCAAATGCAAGAGCAAGAGATCACTCATTTACTAACTGAGCGCAGTACTCTTATAGCTCACGGGCAAGATCCCAAAGCGCAACTAGAGGAGCTGGAAGAGTCCATCGAAAAGGCTCAGCAGACACTAGACACGCAGCAAGCAGCGTGTCAGCAACAGCAGCGCCGGTATGAGCAGGAGCAAAGTGAATACCAGCACTTAGTAAAAAATTGTTCCCAGTTACAACAAGACATTGAAGAGTTAAAAAAAGCCTTTGATGTCTGGTACCAGGACTACAGAGCCTTTGATGAGGCCTTAACAATTGAGCAGATCAAAAATTTACTAACTCAAGACAAACAACAAGTACAAGCGGTACTCACTGAGCACGCGACATTAGAGCAAACCCAAGTGCGTTTTCAGGCTCAGCTAGAACACAGTGAGAGTCGCTTACAACAGTTAGTAAAAAGCCGTCCGGACAAAAATTTAACAGAGCTTGAAGCGCAAAAGCGGCAATTGGATGAGCAGTTCGATGACAGTCAGCAAGCCTTAACCTTACTCGGTGCACGACTAGAAAATCATCGGCAAAACGCCGAACGCTTAGCCGAGCAAGGAGAGCAGTTGAAAGATCTACAACAGCAACTTGCTACTTGGACTACCTTAAACAGCGCACTAGGCGATGCCCAAGGGAAGCGATTGCGAAACTTAGTGCAAAGCCAAACTTTGGCTATATTGCTTGGTTACGCCAACCAACATTTACACGCCTTATCGAAGCGCTACCGTCTCACTCGTATTACGGGCACGCTCGATATAGCTATCATTGATCACGATATGGCTGATGAGCAACGCAGCGTGAATACCCTCTCCGGTGGTGAATCTTTTTTAGTGTCATTAGCTCTCGCCTTAGGGTTGGCGTCGCTATCGTCCAATAAGGTCAAAATTGAGTCCTTGTTTATTGATGAGGGGTTTGGCACATTGGACAGTGAAACATTGAGCATTGCTATGGATGCACTTGATAACCTGCAAGCGCAGGGCCGCAAAGTCGGGGTGATATCGCACATACCGCAACTTACTGAACGTGTCGCAACGCAGGTAAAGGTACGCAAACGTCCCGGCGGTTACTCTGTGGTGGAGTGTGAATAATCATTCTTAGTTCATGTGCTTGCGCTATGCTAATGAACACAGTCATCGCTGTAGTCGATATTAAATCAAGGAGGTATTATGCCTAGTTTTCAAGGTGAAGAAGCGACTAATTATGACGAGCGTATTAGCCGTCTAGTGCCCGGTTATGAGTTGTTGCATCAGCTCACACAAGCACAATGCCAAGCTCAGTTAAGCTCGTCGGCGTCCATTTTAGTCGTGGGTGCGGGCACAGGTAAAGAAGTGGTGGCGCTTGCCAAAGCAAACCCCAATATGCACTTTGTGGCTCAGGATATTTCCGCTGATATGCTGGCAATAGCTGAGCAGCGCTTTGATGAAGCGGGAATAAGCGCGCGGGTAACATGCCACTGTGGTGATATTGGCCAATTACAGCAACAATTTGACGGTGCGTTGTGCCTATTGGTATTACATTTCTTGGCAGATAATGGTGATAAAGCAGCGTTATTAAAGTCGATACGCCAGCAATTAGCGCCCCAAGCATGGTTGTGGCTCGCTGATTTAATGAAGCCTGAAACTCAGTTTGAACGTGATGCGCAGTTCATTGCTTGCCAACAATTAGGGTTAAGTGATGCGGGTGTCGAGCGTATGCGCCACAATCTAGAGCATGAGTTTTACCCACTGGATCGTATGCGTTTGGCTGAACTACTTGAACAGTGTGGTTATGGTATCGCCCGCTGCTACTTCAAAGCGCTAGGCTTTACTGGTTATGCAATACGTTGTCAGTCGTAGTGTGATGTAACTTTTTAAGGCGCTCAAGCTGTTTTTTCAGCGTGTTTAAACAAAACGGCTTAATGATGAAACCATCAACCTTAGCGCTAATCATATCAGTCACTACCTCTTTCTTATCTTCGCAGGTCACTACGATGACTGGAATATAACCCCAGTCATCGTGTTTACGAATAGTAAGAAATAAGTCTTTGCCATTGACCTTTGGCATGTTGAGGTCGGTCAGTACTAGATCAAACCGTGTTTTTTCCAATAACGACAGTGCCTGCTCACCATCGGTGGCCTCTACGATATCGTCGTAGTCCAGTTTACGCAGCATATTAATAAGTACATGGCGCATTAACGGCATATCATCAACGACTAATATCTTCACTTGGTATCTCGCCTACATGGTAACTTCTTACAGTGTAGTCAATTTTTATACTTTCGTGGTGTCGCCTAAGAACCATCCTATAAGTTGATATGGGTGTGGATGAGCTCACAAAGAATATCGATTTTGGCGTTATTGAGTTGTCGGTAATCAAAATAGGGGCACACGATAATACGTTGTGTGGGCGATATAGCGAACTCATCGTTAAGCCAGATCAGATTTATACCAAGTTGTTCATTTGCTGCGAGCTCTTTAGCATGAGTTTTTCCGGCAATAATATGTAGCGCTGCGTCAGGGTCGGTTACGTCAGGCTCGCTAAAGAGCAACGCCGTTTGTGAGTGGTTTTGCAGTAGTGTTTGATCTCTAAATTGTTGCCATGTGTCTACACTTTTTAAGGCCAAACAACTAGGAGCTAGTTGATATAGCCACTTTGCATAGACATTAAATACTTTTCGCCAACCGTTCCCTGCCTCTGCGTTTATTTGTGCTATCTGCCCTGCTTGCAATGGCAAGGTATCGCTTAAAGTTTGAAACTGAATCAGGTTTGGGCGGTTTTTTACATACACTCTGATTGCCGCATCGCTTTGCCCTAGGCCTATCGCTTTTATTGTCACCTAATACTACCTATCGCTTGAAGCACTTAGTAAAAAACTGATCTTAAGCAAGATAGTAAATTATTGCTATGATTTTTAAGCGGTTATAAGCTTTATCTCGTACAGAGGTCATTACTGTATTGTTCGGTTATACCCGATTAAAGACTATATTTACTTGGAGCTCATGCTATGCGCGCACAGATCATAATTTTACTAACAGTTGTATTAACTGCTTGTACTTCTGTACCTGACAAGGTGTCCCCAGTTAGCCCTTTTAATCTAGAGCGTTACATGGGCACATGGTATGAAATAGCCCGAATGCCCCACCCCTTTGAAGAAGGCTTAAGTCGCGTCACTGCGACGTATAGCCAGAATGATGATGGCAGCGTCAAGGTTATTAATCGCGGCTTTAACGCAGAAGAGCAACAATGGTCCCAAGCTGAAGGTAAAGCCAAGTTTGTTGGCGATACGAATACTGGTCATCTTAAAGTCTCTTTCTTCGGCCCTTTTTATTCCTCATATGTTGTGTTTGGATTAGACCAAGAAAACTATCAATATGCTTATGTAAGTGGTTATAACACCGACTATGCATGGTTACTCGCGCGTGAAAAAGAAGTTGATGAGCAGCGTTTAGAAGACTTTGAAGAGCAACTTAGATCAGCGGGGTTTGCGGTAGAAAATTTGATTGAGGTGCAGCAATAATATACCTGCGATAAGTTCGCTGCTAACTGATAATTCAGGTATAAAATGTAAAGGGGGTTTACAGATCAGTATTTTACCTACTTATTAGTAAAATACTGATCTAGAAACTTAGTAAAAATTCGGTTTATTGACTGGCAATCAGAATAGTTGTAAGCACTGCTAGTAGTGAAGCCGTGCAGCAAAAGGTCAGTGCTTTGAGCCATTTCGGGCTGAAGCTAAGACACAGTGTGATGGCCAATACACTGACCGCCATAAACCCGCAGAACAGTAGTACCCCATAACTACCCAGCGCGGCAATCGCTATGGTCATGCTTAGTAAAATACTGATCCAAGCACAGATCAAAATTTTACTAACTAACCGAGCATTGGGGCGCACACCATATATATCTCGGTAATGAGTTGCTTTGGCATGCGCAAAGCAACTAAAAGCGATGATACACAGTATAAAACAAAGCAGTTCTATCATACGCTTAACTCCTCTAACGAGCCCAACCAAGTGCGCTGCTTGCGGTTACCACGATAGGCCGCGTAGGCGAAGCAGGTTGCTGCAAATAAACAAACTAAATCGAAGCCCAACAAAGTCCATTGCTGGCTATCAATAAAGTGCAGCAAACTGCCCTGCGTGGTCATGCTGTTAATGGCAACAAGACCGATACAGGCGCCAGCAATGATGGCATTTAATAATCGCCAGCTATAAGGCTTGAATACCGCCCATGCTTGCACCGCTGCCCAGGTTAGAAAGAAAGCCAGTATCTCTTTGTCGGCGCGCTCACTCACATTCATTGGCAATAACCGATTGGCATAAAAAAATGCCAAGGTTGCTAAAGGCAAGCCCATAAACGTACCCAGGTTAAGGCTATCTACCGTGCGTAGACCTATCGCGGGGCGCTGCTTTTTATTGCGTTGGTGTAAGCGTTTTGCCCACATGATTGCGCCGCTCGCTATCATGATACAACCTGCTAAACCGCATAATACGTAAAGCCAGCGCAACACGGGCTGTGCCATGCGCGCCGCATGCAAGGCTATCATGCCATCGTAGACGGCTTCACTGACGCTTCTATCTACTTCATTAATGTCTATCACCTCGCCCGTCGTGGCGTTAAACGTGATGCTCGGCGGCCTGTCGACAATGGCCTTGCCGCTATCAATAATAAAGCGTACCGATGCACTGCGATCGTTAGGGTGGTCAATACGTACTTGCCTTATATCTGCATCCGGCCACTTAGTATAAAGTTGATCCAGCAGTGTATTAACACCCACCATGGCTGTGGGCTCGTTGGCAGGCTCGGTGCGCTGAAAGTTAAAGACATCGGCATAGAAGCCGCGTAAACCATCGTCGTAGGCGGTCATCGTCGGGTAGGGGAAAAGCATAAAAATAAGGGTAATAAGCCCTGTATAGGTGATCATGATATGAAAAGGCAGCGCTAGCACAGATGATAAGTTATGGCTATCAAGCCAGCTGCGTACGCCTTTATTGGTGCGCAAGCTAAATAAATCCTTAAAGATCCGTTTATGAATGACCACCCCAGTTATTAGCGCAATAAGCATAAACAAGCTGGCAAAACAGACCAGCCAACGTGCTGTTCTGACGTCGAGGTAATGCAAATCAAAGTGCAGGCGATAAAAGAAATGCCCACCTTTGGATTCTCTGACTGTATCGACCCACTCTAGCGTTTTAGGATTGACATAATAGTCTTGCCAAGGCGCACGTTTACCGGGCTCACGTGGCTCTTGGTAAGAGTAGGTAAGCCAGTCTTTACGCTCATCAGCCAAGGAAATATTCCAGCGCTCGGACTTAGGTGCCTGTTGCTGTAAGTATGCAAATCCTTGGGTTATCTGAGCTTGCTGCGCGGCAACACGCTGCTGGGGCTGTTCAAAATGATGTATCTCAGGTTTAGCCCAAAAGTTGAGTTCCCAACGGAAAAACGCAAGCGTGCCAGCAATAAATATGAGAAAGAGTAACCAACAGACCAATAAACCTACCCAGGTGTGTAGCCATGTCATTGAACGAAAGAAGGTGTCCTTCATAGCCATTCCTCCATGAATGCCAGCAGAGCGGTGAGCGCAGCACTAGTTAGTAAAATAGTGATCCATACTTTAGCGACAGAGCGCACACTAAAGGTATAGATGAAGATACAGGCATATATCAATATCGATAAGCTTACAGCCAGTAATACCGCATCACTAGGTTGTAATGGCAGGGCGACCCCTAATACAGCTGTGCTTAAGGCGGTTAATAAGTAGCCTCCAACAATGGCGGCAATAAAGCGATAAACCACAAGGGCGCGATAATGAGAGCTGGCGATACGTAACTTGATAAGCCAGGGTGATAACTGAAAATCCATAGTCTGCAGGCTATTGTACCAAAAACGAGCCATTATATAGATTATAAAACTAAAAGATAGTGATTCGTATTTGCTTAAATGAATTGAAAATGAACCGTTAGTTAATTGTTGGCTCACGGTTAACACGATGTTTTTTATTAAAACCCTTATAATTCATAATATTACACGTCATTTCAATGGCCTTTTTTGCGTTCCTATTTATGCTTTTTTGCTATAAGATCGCTCACTCTTTTTTACTAGTTTTGTGTTGTTCTAGGAAGTGCTGTTGTTGTGGATGTGTTGTATTGGTTCGCGAGTTACCTCTTTGTACTTAAATATGTGGTATATGCGTTAAGCGTTTTACTGCTTATTTTTGGTTTAGACGATCTGTTTATTGATCTCGTGTACTGGGGTCGAAAATGCTACCGGCGGTTGGTCATCTATCGCAAACACCCCAAGCTGCACTATTCAAAGTTGAAAGAGAAAGCTGAGCAACCGCTCGCAATTATGGTACCTGCATGGCAAGAACACGGAGTTGTAGGACCGATGGCGGAACTGGCGGCATCGACATTAGATTACGAGAACTATCATATATTTGTCGGTACTTACCCTAACGACGACAAGACTCAAGCTGATGTTGACGCCGTATGCGCGCGATTTCCTAATGTCCACAAAGTGGTGTGCGCGCGCCCTGGGCCAACGAGTAAGGCGGATTGCCTCAATAATATCATCGCCTCTATATTTACCTTCGAATCGCAAGCAAAATTTGCCTTCCAAGGGTTTATTCTTCATGACGCAGAAGATGTACTCAGTGCCATGGAAATGCGTTTATTCAACTACCTCGTTGAGCGTAAAGATCTCATTCAACTGCCAGTATTTCCATTCGAGCGACAGTGGTATGAGTTTACCAGTGGCAGCTACCTAGATGAATTTGCAGAAATTCATGGCAAAGACGTGCCCGTGCGAGAAGCCTTGGTTGGGCAAGTCCCAAGTGCCGGCGTTGGCACTTGTTTTAGTCGCCGGGCAATTCAATTGCTTATCGAGCAAGGCGATGGTATCGCCTTCGATGTACAAAGTTTAACTGAAGATTACGACATTGGCTTTCGCCTCAAGCAACACGGTATGTCAGAAGTCTTCATTCATTTTCCCGTGCTGACCGACACGCACAAGCAGCAGATCAATAAGGGGAGCCTGAAATCTGCAAGTTATAGCAGCGTAGTTTGTGTACGGGAGTACTTCCCGAATACGTTCACTACAGCCGTGCGGCAAAAGTCGCGATGGATCATTGGTATCGTATTTCAGGGTATGAAATCCCATGCATGGACGCGAGATTGGAAATTAAATTACTTTCTTTGGCGGGACCGTCGCGGCGGTCTCACTAACTTCATTGGCTTTGTCGCGCTACTGGTGTTATTTCAGCTCGCCTGTATTTGGGGTTACCAACAACTCTCCGGTAGTGCTTATAACTTTCTCTCAATTTATGGTGATGAGCCCTGGCTAAGTGCGGTGTTGTGGGCCAACGCCGTGCTGCTAGCTAATCGCATGCTGCAACGCTTTGTATTTGTTACGCGCTATTACGGATGTATTCAAGGGGTTCTTTCGATCCCACGTATGGTGTGGGGCAATATTATTAACTTCTTTGCCAATATTCGTGCTGTCAGACAAATTCTCGAAATGGGTGATGTTAAACGCGTAGCTTGGGACAAAACCAGCCATGACTTTCCCTCATTAGGGGAAGCACGGGCAAGCTATCGACCTCTGGGTGAAATACTGCTCTCAGCAGGGGCTATTAACAAAGAGCAACTGCACAATGCGCTCACGCAAGGGCAGGGCAGAGTAAAACTTGGGCGTTATTTAATGCAGCAAGGCTTGCTCAGCGGTGAGCAATTAGCGCAAGCGATAGCCGAGCAGGCGGGTGTTGAATATCGTTCTTGTCCGCCCCTGTCTACGCCAGAGCAAAGTGATCTCGGTATTCATAAAGCGGTCGCTGTGCGCTACGCCATTGTTGGATTGTTTTTGGACAAAGGTGTACTACATATTGCGAGTGAACAGCACTTGTCGCCGGTGGCCTTAGGGGCTATAAGCCGTAAAGTCGGTTATAAAGTTAGGTATTATATTGCCCAGCCGGGACAGGTCACTGTGGCGCTCAAAATGCATTTTAGTGATGACTCGGCCTACAGCTATGCGAATCTTCAGCGTCGTGCTCGTCGTGCGGATTGGCCGCATTTTGTAAATGCCCATTACAGTGAGTTTGAAGCAATTAGCGAAGTGGCTATGCTCAGCCCTTCCGTTGCTAACCAAGTGATGATCGGCCAAGAGAATAGCGACTCAGGGGTAGGTGATTATCTTATTGCCAAAGGTGTCATTGATGAGCAAACCCTTGAACTAGCGCAGCGCATTATGCGCAGACCTTTGGTAAGTGACAAGCCAGCGAGTTCATCAGAGGTGTCGTTATGAAACTTCTGTGGCTTTTTCTATTGACCTCAATGACAGCGTTATCAGCACCTAGTTTTGAGGCTGGTAAAGGATACCCTGAGCATACTCAGTTCTTACTTTATCCTTATGTCGATATGGCGTACCGCTATATTGATGAGGGTCGTTATGAGCTCGCTAATGAAGAGTTGAATAAGGCATTAGCTGTAACGCCGAATAACCCCTATGTAGTGGAGCGATTGTTATTTGTTGCGGCCCAGCAGCAACATTGGCCACAGTTATCGAAGCTTATAGACCAGTACCAACAAGTGCTTATGCGGCAGCAGAAATGGCGCGAAGTATTGTTACACTTTCAACAACTTGGGCTTAAGCATCAAGCTGAGTTGTTTATTGTGTACACTGATCAGCTTTTGGCAGATGAGCGCTTTAGTCTCACCCAGCGCACCGAACTAGCTGCGTTGAGTGCACAAATGATAAGCGAACGAGCTCGCGCGCAGTTCATCCATCAAGTGATCTCTCGTTACGGGCTCGAAGAAGTTCGCCCAGCCTATTGTTTCGCACTGCTAAACGAAAAAAAGTATGACGCAGTTGCCAGTTGTATTAATGATATAACTCACCTAGAGCAGCAAACCAGTGTGCGTAAACACTTGATACAAGCGCTTTTAGGAGCGCAACATTTCAAGGTGGCCAGTGAACAGTTTAGCCTCTATCAGCAACACGTTGCATTGAGTGAGCAGGAGCGTCGCCAATGGTTGCAAGCGGCGATATACAACAAAGATTGGTCACTTTCTCTGACGCTTAATGCCGCGCTACCAAGGGCTATCTCGCGTCTATTGCAAAGAGCTGATATTGCCATGCAAGCTCAGCAACCAGAGGTTTTATCGCGAACCATAGCGGCATTAAGTGAAGCCGAGTTAAATATAGAACAAGAGCAGCAGTTACTTGTGCTTATGGCTTATGCCTCGACTTACTCTCAGCAATGGCGTCAACGCCTGTATGATTACTCATTGCAACACGCCGAAAATGGTGAGTTTTGGCGCTCAAGAGCGGTACAAGTGGCGCAAGCAATGGAAGACCACAGTCAGTGGCTGGCAATATTTGAGGCGCAGCAGAGTCTGAGTGAGGCGCAGCAGCGGCAACTTGCCATAGGCTATGAAAAGGTCGGTAATGAAGATAAAGCCTATCAGCAGTGGCTGTTATTAGCGCGCCTTTATCCTCAGCGCTTGAGCTATGCGAAGCAGGCATCGCATATGGCGATACAGCGTCAGCAGTATGAGCTAGTTACACATATATTGGCGCCCTTTTGGCCTTTTTCACAACAACAAGATCAAGATGCTGAGCTGACCTATCGTTACTTACAAAGCCTTAAGAAAACTCAGTCGGATACGCTCAGTGATGCGCTTGCTTTAGTGCAATCAAGACAAGCATCACCAGCTCAGCGACAGACGTTAATGAGCTTCGCCTCAGCTATTGGTGAGTGTCAGTTAGCTGCACAATGGTTGGTTGAGCCTGCGAAAGAGCAAGCTTTACAGCAATTAGGATATTGCTTTATTGAGCGCGATAAAGAGCGAGCGTATGCGTTGTTCCAAGCGGCCTTAGCAACAAACCCAAGCAGCACTGAAAGCCGGGTTCAACTTGCTCACTTGAGTGAAGTGCTTGGCTTGCATGTGCGGGCGTATGAGTACTGGCTAGAGCTTGACTCGCAGCTGACAGAGCAGCCGCACTTTTTTAATGCTATTGCTAGTGCGTTGAAAGTCAACGAATACACGCAAGCGATGACATGGTTGCATCGCTTAGTGCGTTTGCATGAGCCTAAAACAATCAGCTTTTATCAATTACAACTGCAGCTTGCCCGGTATGTTAACGATCTACATACGCAAGAGAAGAGCTTAGTGTGGCTGCTTGAAAACCACTCCGATGTTTCTGAGCAAATAGCTCTGGCTCGTCTATACTGGCGTCAAGGTAAAACGCAGCAAACGTTCACACTGCTCAGCGATATCGAACGCCAACCTACCGAGGCGTTGGCGCTACACACCCAAGCAGAGCTTGCGTACTTGTATATTGACGTAGATCGCGCTGCAAAAGCGGCTCCGCTAATGCAGCATTACCTAGCCAATCAACCCGACCTTTATCCTATGCACCAGCAGCTTGCTTATAGTTATGTTGTGACTAATGAGTTAGATAATGCCCTGCATCATGCCACTATCGCGGCGACTAACATGGACACCATGGAGCTTGCACAGGAACCTAAACAACAACTCAAGCGCTTGCGGCGAGATTTATTGGCGCAATCACGTTGGTTGCTGCAAGCACAATTTGGTGAGCAGTTGAGGCCCATCGATATAGGCGCTACCTCACAAAGCTTGAGATACGGTGGGTTTATAGAGCTGCGTTACAGCAAATATTTACAGCACCACTGGCATGCGCAGGATACTCATCAGTGGTACGCACGGGCTTTTGTACAAAAAGATAGCCAACAACATGACAGCACACTCGCTTTAGGATACAGCTGGCAGCCATTGGCTTCGCTCGACCTCCAGTTTGCTATCGAGCCGCAGTGGCAGCTGCGCAACAACGATGTCGATATCTTGCTTAAGGCCGCTACGGACTTATTCAGTCTAGGTGGCAATACGCGGGATTGGCAAACTGATGCACAAGGGTGGCTGCAACAAAGTTTGTATTTGGAAGCCGCACATTGGCTTAAGTCTGGACGTGATGCGCAGTTCGCACAATACCAAGGTGGTTATCACTTTAAATTGCATACTCAAAATCAGCAAGCGCTGACTTGGCAACCTTATGTGAACGGTCAATGGACGCGCTCGAGTGAGCGTCAAGATACCCGCGTAGGTGCAGGTGTTGGGGTGCATTGGTGGTCAGGAGGTGATGATATAACCGCATATCGCCGCCAGGCATCGCTAAAACTATTAGTACAGCATGTTCTCAACGGTGAACGAGAGGGCGATAATGTGGCAAGTTTGAATCTGGAGTGGTCATGGTAGGGCGATATACAGCAATGATAGCGTTGCTGCTATGCAGTATAGCTGTGCAAGCGAATGTGGTTATTTATCAGCCATTAAATAGCGACAGCGAGCTAACAAAGGGCCAATGGCAAGAAGTAATGCTGCAGTTACGAGAGCGTCAAATTGATACCATTGCCCTGCAATGGAGCCAGCATGAGCATAGCCAGTTCATTGATGAAGAGGGCCGCTCTCGACTACAGCAACTTTTTCATCAAGCCAATGCTCAAGGATTAAAAATAGTCGTTGGGCTGTATCATGAAAATAGCTACTACCGACGCATTCAACAGCAACCTCGAGCACTACACTTTTATCTGCGCGGCTTGTATAACCGTCATCTCGACGTTGCCCGACGCTGGCAAGCGTTTACTAAACTGCCAGCATTTGCTGGTTGGTATATCAGTGATGAAATCGATGACCTTAACTGGCAAAGCCATGCAAAACAGCAATTGTTAATCGATTACCTCAGCGCCTTGAATGATCAATTAGCTACTCTTGCTCCTGCTAAGCCAGTGTATATCTCAAGCTTCTATGCGGGGCATAGTTTACCGCGACAATACGCTTATTTACTTGAGCGGTTAGCGCAGCACACCGACCTGGAAATACTGTGGCAAGATGGGGTGGGTACTCAAGTTTTATCAAGCGATCAGCGTCAGGGAGTGCAAAAATATGTTTGCCAAAAGGGCAGTCATATTCACGTTATTGCAGAAATATTCAATGAGTCTGTGGAGCACAGGCTAAGCGATGAGTGCCGACCAAGCTGGTTTTTTTCACTGCGCTACATGCTACCTAACTACTTTGCTAGTGAATGACTCGGTAAAGTGTAAAGGGGGTTGCCACAATATGTGGCTAGCCCTTAGGCTAGGCAAAAACAATATACCTAAGTGAAGATGCAACTAGCAGATAAGATTCGTGCTTGCACTTTATGTGCCGAACATTTGCCTTTGGCGCCTAAGCCTATTATTCAACTTGATAGTGAGGCACCTATTCTAATTGCTGGTCAAGCACCCGGAATGCGAGCTCACCAGGGTGGCAAACCGTTTGCCGACGCCAGTGGCGATCGCCTCAGGCAATGGTTAGGAGTCAATGAGCAGCAATTTTATAACCCGCACTTATTCGCTATCGCGCCGATGGGGTTTTGCTATCCTGGCACCGCTCAGCACGGAGATTTAGCTCCGCGAGAAGAGTGCGCTGTAACATGGCGAGAGCAGGTGTTAGCTGCCTTACCTAAGCGGCAGTTGACTCTCGTCCTTGGTCAGTATGCAATGGCTTATCATCTACCCAAACGTTATAAAACGCTCACCGCTGCGGTGCAAGACTGGCGCAGTTACTGGCCACACACCTTAGTTTTACCTCATCCAAGCCCTCGTAATAATCGCTGGTTCAAGCGTAACCCGTGGTTCGAACAAGAAATTCTGCCGCATCTGCAACAGCGAGTGGCCGATTTACTCTAAGCCCGCTTGCTGTAAATAGGATTGTAAACCCGATAGCAGCTGCTGATGCTGCTCACGGCTGAGCCCGGCTAACAGTGCTTGCTGGGTTTCTACATGGGCCTGGATCACTTCTTTACTAAGTGCTAAACCTTGCTCTGTAAGCTGAACCCAACATATTCGCTTATCCTGTTGATCTTGCGATCTAGTGATCAGCTGCTGCTTTTGCAGCTGGTTTAGGCGGCTGGTCATACTGCCTGAGGTCACCAGCATTTGCGCTAACAGTTGATTGGGCGTGAGCCGATAAGGCGGGCCCGAGCGCCTTAACGTCGCAAGCACATCAAAACCTGCTTCGGAAAGCCCATAGCGGCGAAATGTTTTGCTCATTGCTAAGGTCATATGCTTGTGGGCGATTTGCAAACGACCAATTAATGCCATGGTAGAAGTATCTAATTGTGGCATCTCCCGAGCCCACAGCGCTTGTATATTATCTAAATTTTGCATCTTTAGTGAACCAAAACGGCATTTCATACATATTATCTTTAATTCAAGATATATCTGTAACAAGGGGAAAGCAAATTATGAGGTCAGGTTATTTATGGGCGGCGTTGCTGTTCGCGCCATTGTTGCATGCCGGTGATAAAGTATCGGCACAGCAGTTTGTGGATTTGCAACAAGGGGATTCAGTTCATCCGGGCTTTCGCCGAGCCCATGCTAAAGGGATCTGTGTGCAAGGCGAGTTCCGTAATAATGGCGCACTCGCGCAATATACTTCGGCCCAGATATTTGCCACTTCGGTGACACCGTTTGTGGGTCGCTTTTCGCTTGCCGGCAATAACCCTACCGCACCGGATTTAAAGGCGCCAGTGCGCAGTTTGGCGTTGAGCTTCGCGACCAGCGCAAGCGAGCAGTGGCGCATTGCCATGAATACTCCGCCGGTGATGGCGGTGAGCAATCCCCAAGATTTTTATCAGCAGCTTGTGGCTATTAAATCGGGCCCCAAGGCTATTCAAACCTTTTTCGCCGAGCACCCCGAAAGTGCTGATTTCTTGGCGTGGAAAGATAGCTACCAACCCAGTGGCAGCTTCGCAGCCGAGACCTATCACAGCATCAATGCGTTTTATTTAGTCGATGACAACGAGCAGCGCCAGCCTGTGCGTTGGCATATGCAGCCGACGGTGTCAGTCACCGATGATGGGCTGAGTGGGCCTAACGCATTACATCAAGAGCTTAAGGCGCGGTTGGCAAAACAACCGGTGGTATTTGACTGGTTATTTACCTTGGCTAGCGCCCAAGACGACGAGCGTAATCCGGCAATTCAGTGGCCAGCAGAGCGTCCGCGTATTAACGCTGGGAAAATAGTGATCACTCAGTGGCAAGCGCAGCAGGACGGGGCGTGTCACGGCATCAACTTTGACCCTTTGGTATTACCATCGGGTATCTCGCCCACCGCAGATGCCATTCTTCGGGCGCGCTCGGCCGCTTATGCGGAGTCGTACCGCCGCCGAGCTGTGGAGCAATTGCGTGGTCAAGCAAAGGAGCTAAACAATGACTAACCGGGCACGATTTACTCTTTCTATGCGTTTATTGCATTGGGCGATGGCGTTATTAATCATTGCCATGTTAGCAGCGGGTTTAGTCATGGTGCGCTCGCTTGAGCCATGGCAGTATGAGCTGCTGTGGCTGCATAAAAGTTTTGGCATAGCGGCTGCGCTACTGGTGTTGGTGCGCTTGTTAGTCCGCTGGCGCAGCATAGTACCGGCTTTACCCAGTGATTTACCTTATTGGCAACGCCGCGCGGCTAAGGCGTCTCACTGGCTGTTGTATACGCTAATGGTGTTAATGCCGCTATCAGGGCTATTGATGCAGTATTTTGCAGCGCGTCCTGTGAGTGTATTCGATGTAGTGCGCTTGCCGGCGGCGTTAACGGTGGATATTGAACTGTTTTCCTTGTTTCGAGAGTTGCATGGCTGGGCCGCAGGGGTGTTTATAGGACTAGTGATAATGCATATCGGAGCAGCGCTATACCACCATTACTACCGCCGAGATGACGTGCTGCGTAGTATGTGGAAGTGAGTATTACTAGCCCCGAGCGAGCAGTCTCGGGTCAAAGCGAAAGGGCAGGGCTTCAATATTGGGCTCTGCTTTAACAAAAGCAGGGTGGCTTGGGTTAAGTAAATAATTATACTCTCGAGGGACTATGGTCGAGGGCACGCTCAATGCCAAGCTGGCTTGAGTTTGCAACCACTGATCGCCAATCAAAGCCGTTTCTTCTGGGGCCGGACTCTCTTGCCAGTTTTCAGGCCAATCTTGCTCGTCAAGGGTGAGCACATCACGGCGTGCAAAGTTAATTTTAAATAGTCTGTAGTCGCTGAGAATGGCACTGTGATTAAGGTGTACCAGAATCTCTAGAATCGCCAGTGACTCGCTGGCGGCGAGGTAAACACAGCGTTGTCCGGGACTATTCCAGCGCCCGCCAAATAACCGCGCCCCTTCGCCATCAAAGGCCTTGTCCGCCCACTTTTTCTTAACAATACGGTAGCCACTTATCACGCAAATACACCGTGTTCCATGCGCCCGATAAGGTTAATCACCGCTTCTGACTCAGCCATGGTTGCCAGCATATCCAACGGCCGCTTTTGCCCTAGGCCGCGATTCGCTGTGGTTAACCATGTGCGGGTGGCATCACCATCGCCTTCGAACAGATCGAGCGCCGCCTTATACACTTCGGCAAAGCGATACAAGCGGTCGCTTTCTTGCTTATTAAAAAGCCCAGATTTTGCTCTGCGCCTTAGGGTTGCGGGGGCAATAACGGCTGATTGGGCAATGGTGCTTTTATCCACCCCCGATAGTTTGGCTAAGCGGTCATAGATATCAAATGACAACCCTTGTTCTAACGCTTGATATAAACGCTCGCCACGCGCTGGCATGCCAAGCTGCTGCCAAAATCCATCCGGGTGCTTTTGTGGCTTAAAGGATGCAATTGCATTCATGATTTTCTCCACCAAATGATTACTACAAAGTATATCACTTGATAGTAAAAGTGATAGTGTTAATTATGCTATTGACCTCTATCGAGCAGGAGCAGGGCACTCTGCAGTGCATGCTCTGCGGCTGCTTGTGGCTGTCCGAGCGTCGCTTTTACAGTCGCCCCCTCCATCAGCATAGCAATGGCTGGTGCGAGAGGTTGCTCGGCTGCGCTCAACATCGCAGCAATAGCTGTTTCAACTTCCTTTTTGTGTGCTCGGCAAGCACTGAGAATATCGCTATGGCTGGCGTCAAACTCGCCGTGGGTGTTGATAAAAAAACACCCACGAAACGGGCCTAGGGCCTGTTCTTGCCCCGAAAACCAACACCCCAAAGCGGTAAATAGCGCACTCACTCCCTGCTGCCCTTGTTTGTCTTGCACCTGATGACGTAACCAAGCCATAAAGCTGCGATGACGCTGCGCTAAGGTCGCTAAAATGAGCGCCTCCTTACTGGCAAAGTGATGGTACAAGGTTTTCTTTGCCACCCCGGACTCACTGAGTATGTGATTGATCCCCACGGCATGAATACCGTGGTGGTAAAACAGCCTCAGTGCGGTGTCGATTAAATGTTGTTTTTTATCTTGCATAAGTCACCTCAGAAACAGCTTGACACAAGTAGACCGACTTGTCTATTTTGTTAAAGGAGACAGATTGGTCTACTTTAACAAGAAGGAAGCAATGATGAATAATCCGATAGCCCATGTTCTTGCTGGCATTGGCGCTGCGCTGGCCATTGGCTTGCTCGCCTATTTAGACAGTATGGGAGGTGAGTGGATGTGGTTGATGGCCCCTTTTGGTGCCACCACAGTGCTGGTTTTTGGTGTCCCTGCAAGTGCGCTGGCACAACCAAAAAATGTTATTTTTGGGCACCTGATCACTGCGGCCATAGGTATAGCGTTTAGCCAGTATGTGGGTGTGTCACCTATCACTTTGGCCTTAGCGACGGGCCTTGCGGTGAGTGCGATGCTTTTCACAAAGACCACCCACCCGCCGGCAGGGGCCAACCCAGTGTTAATTATGCTCACGCCACAGGGGTGGGAATACTTAATTTCGCCAGTGCTCATTGGCGTTGTGATCATCGTACTATTAGCGCAATTACAGGGCTGGGCGGTAAAAATGTACAGTTATCGCCGGGCGATGAAGAGGGCGTAACCCCTCTTGCTGTTATTGTTATTTACCTCGGCTCAGGTACTTTTCGTTAACCACCAGTGCAGCCATGATGATAGCGCCGCCAATACTTAAACGCAGCACATCGGCATCGCGGTTCCAAATGAGCACGTTAACGAGGATCCCCGCAGGAATAAGGAGGTTATTCATCACCGCCAAAGTGCCAACATTGACCTGGGTTGCGCCTTTATTCCACGCGAAATAGCCCAGCCCGGAAGCAATAAGCCCTAAATAAATCAATACGCCCCATTGTGTGGGTGTACTTGGGAGATTGGCGGTATTGGCAAAAAGAGCGAAACAGCTTAACGCGACCACCAATGCACCCATAAAAAAGCAAGCGAATACATAATGTTGAGAAAGGTGCTGATGCTTGAGCATCAGTCGTTTATACAACACTTGGCCGCTGGCAAAGCACAGGTTTGCAGCTTGGACGATAGCAAAGCCAGTCATAAAGCCTTGGTTGATACCGTCGTAACGAATGGCTACCGCACCAATAATGGCCAATAACGCAGCGCAGAAAAAGCCAAGATTAAAGTGGCGATTTAGTGCGTCATTGAGCAGGGTAACATATAGGGGAGTCATCACCGTAAATAGCAGCACCTCGGGGACGCTGAGATATAAAAAAGAGTGATAGTAAAAGCCATACATCAGCCCCAGTTGAACGCCACCAATGGCCATCAGCCGCCAGGTTAACGACAGGCTTAACTGGCTAATCTTCAAAAACGGTAGTAGCACCAGGGTCGCCAGCGCGATACGGGTTAACACCGAGAACCAGGGGTCTACTTGCCCGGCTAAATAGACGCCAATGAGGCTAAATGAAAATGCCCAAAGCAGGGTGGTTGCGAGCAAATAACTCATACACATCAATACAACTTAGAAACGAATTCCCCCATTATGACGCCTGCACAGGTATGAGCCAACTATCAATACCTTCGCCGCTATTGAGTTGTTCGTGTAAGCGACTATCGCAATAAATAGAAATGATTTTTATTTGTGATAACCTCAGGCGCTCAAGAAAAGGTTTCCATATTTGCCTTTTCGTCATTATTAGCAAAGCTTTTAGCTGAGCGTTACGTAAAGCCAGTAAAAGTGTGAGTAAAAGGAATGAAGATGATCAGAGCTTGGTGCATCTGTTTGCTACTAATAAGCGGCTGCCTATCTGCGCAAACGGCAGTGAACGTGGTTGTTAAAGAGGTCAATACGCAATCTATCGAGCGTACCCTGGCGTTGACAGGGACCTTGCGTGCGGCGCGTCATGCGCAACTGTCGAGCCTAAGTGACGGGGTGGTTACGCAAATCCATGCCCAGGCTGGTGATGAGGTTGCAAAAGGCGCACGTCTATTATCTTTGGATGCGGCGTTGGTGCAGGCGCAGTTACAGGCATTGACCGGCGCCAAGCAACGCGCTCGTATCGCTGTTGATGACGCCCAGCGCCGCTTTAACGAGGCCCAATCGTTATCGCAACAAGCTTTGATGGCAGCTACGGAACTGGCCGATAGGCAAGCCGCATTGCAAAGCGCAGAGGCTTCGTTGACAGAAGCACAGGCCAACGAACGATACCACAAAGAATTGCTGGCGCGTCAGCAATTGCACGCCCCCTTTTCCGGTGTGGTAGCTGAGCGTTTTGTTGATGTTGGGGAGTGGGTGACCCGTGGTCAAGCGGTGTTTGAGCTCGTTAGTAGCGAACAACTATGGCTGGATTTGCATATGCCTCAGGAGCATTTTGGCGCTATCGATCTTGCTAAGCAAGTTCGTTTTGAAGTGCCAGGGAAAGCGTCAAGGGGGTTTACAGCTAAGGTTATTGCCAAAGTACCAGTGATAGACAGCGCCAGTCGCAGCTTTTTATTGCGCTTAGCCGTACCACCCCAAGCAGGGCTGCAAGTGGGGTTATCGGCAAGCGCAGAGATTGTGCTAAACAAAACCGATGAGCAAAGTGTTGTGGTGCCTACTGATGCCTTACTGCGCCATCCAGATGGCGGCTACAGTGTGTTTGTTATCAGCGCCGATAAAGCACAGCGGCGTTTTGTGCGCATTGGCGAGCGGATTAACGGCCATATTGAAGTGCTTAGTGGCCTTGAACCAGGCATGAAAGTAGTTACCCAAGGCAATGAATTATTACGCCAAGGGCAAGCGGTCACTGTTGTTCAAGCGAGGGAGCAATAATGTTAGCGGCGTCAGTAAAGCATGCGACTTTGGTCGCCGTTGCCGTGCTCATCTGCGTGATTTTGGGCGTGGTCGCGGCTTTTAAAATACCCGTGCAGATGATCCCTGATCTTGAAGTGCGCACCATTACTGTGGTTACCAACTGGCCTGGAGCAACGCCACAAGATGTAGAAAAAGAAATTCTTATTGAGCAAGAACGCTATTTACGATCATTGGCAAACTTAAAAAGAATGTCCAGCTATGCCAATACCGGTGAGGCAGAAATTGAACTGGAATTCCCCTTTGGTGTGGACGTCAACGAGGCGTTGATCAACGTCAGTAACGCGCTATCTCAGGTGCCTAATTATCCAGAGAACGTTGACCAACCGGTGTTGTACAGTAGTTCGTTTTCAGCTAATGCGTTTATGTTTTTTACCCTCAAACCACAGCCTGGCAACCCGCTCAATATAGATGTTGATATGTTGCGTGATTATGCCGAAGACTTTGTGCGCCCAGAAATGGAGCGAGTCAGTGGTGTTTCCCAGGTAAATGTGCGTGGTGGGGCCTTGTATCAAGTACAAATACTCATCGACCAACAGCAGCTTGCGAGTCGTAACATCAGCCTGGTGGCGGTGCGTGATGCTATTCGCAGCCGCAATCGCGACGCCTCGGCGGGCGATATCGACGGTGGTAAGCGACGTTATTTGCTACGCATGGTTGGACGCTTTGAATCGGCCCAGGCGTTAGCGGAGCTGGTGATAGCTCAGCGTGATAACACTACGATTCGTCTTAAAGATGTGGCCACTATTAAGCTCGACCATTATGAGCTACGTGATATTGATTACAACGATGGCGAGCGCGCCCTGATGCTTTCGGTACGTCGTGAAAGTGGCTCCAATGTCATGGCCATTAAAGAGCAAATGATGCAGGTCGTTGAGCGCATCAACCAAGATATGTTGGCCAACAATGGTTTGCAATTAACCTTGCTCAGTGATGATGTGCGCTATGTTAAAGGCTCAGTAGAAAATGTATGGACGAACTTGGCGCTCGGAGCATTGCTGGCAACATTGGTGATGTTTTGGTTCTTGAAAAGCCCACGCTCGACGTTAATTGGTGTGCTAGGCATCCCGATATGTACCATCGCCGCATTCTTAGGATTGCTGTTATTTGAGCGCACCATCAACGTTATTTCTCTTGCCGGGGTGGCATTTGCCATAGGTATGACCGTGGATAATACCATTGTTGTGCTGGAGAATATTGAACAAGCTCGTCGGCGTGGCCTCGATAAGATCAACGCGGCCATAGCCGGAGTGCAAGAAGTGTGGCCGGCGGTGGTGGCTTCAACCTTGACCACGGTGTTAGTGTTTGCGCCGATTTTATTTATCCGCCAAGAAGCAGGACAGTTATATTCTGACGTGGCCATCGCAATTTCTGCAGCGATTATAGCGTCAATGCTTGTGGCGCTGATGGTTGTTCCCGCTGCATGTGCAAGGTTTATGCAGCACAGTGCGCAACGCGGTGAGAATCTGGCCAAACCCATGGCACTGCCACGGGCCATAGTGACTATGCTTGCGCATCCTACTCAGCGCCGACTGTGTATCGTAATAGGCGTATTTGCGCTGCTTGGGGGAGCTTGGCTGCTAATGCCAAAAGCGGAGTATTTACCCGAAGGGGAAGAGCCCAAGGCTTTTTCCATGATGATTGCACCGCCGGGTTACAACCTCAGTCATATGCAGAAAATTAGCGATGAGCTGCTGCCTTACTTTAACCGCCATCTTAATGACGGTGGTACTGCTTACAACGCCGGGGAAACGGCTATGCCGCCGTTAAAGTATTACTCCATGTCGGTGGGGGTAGGCAGTATTTGGTTTTTAAGTGAACCTAAGGACCCGCAACATATTGAGGCCATGATGGCGGCCATCACCGATAAATTCAAAAGCTACCCAGGAATGCGCGCTTTTTCCTCCCGGGGCTCAATCATTTCTAGCAATGATGGTGGCACCCGCGCTGTGGCCATTGATATTAGTGGCCCCGAGCAAACGGCGTTATATCGCGCAGCCGATGCCGTGTATCGCCTTGCGAGTGAGGTGTTTGACAACCCCCAAGTTGACTCCGAACCGTCATCGTTGACCCTGGACCAACCGCTTATTGAAATCAAACCACGCTGGCAGCGCCTCGCTGAGGTGGGTGTAAGCGCCGAGGAACTCGGTTATACCGTGGCTGCACTGAGTGACGGTGCCTATGTTGATGAATTGATCCTTGATGACGATAAGGTCGATGTGTTTCTTTTCTCCGAGGCTGGCAATCGCCAAAGTTTGGCGCAATTAGCCCAATCACCGGTAGTGACACCACAAGGGATACTGCCATTGAATGCCTTGGCGGATTTAGAGGAAAAAGCGGACAGTGACAGTTTACGCCGTGTTGATGGGCGGCGCACGGTCACCGTGTATATTATACCGCCTCGCGATGTGGCCTTGGAAACAGCGCAGCAACGGGTGCGTGAACAACTGTTGGTACAGTTAAAGCAGCAAGGCGACTTATTACCGGGAGTGAATGTGAGTATCGGTGGCGCAGCCGATCAGCTCGACAAGACCCGAGCTGCACTAAGCAGTAACTTTATCGTCGCGCTGGCGCTGTGTTATTTGTTGTTGGTCGCTATTTTCAAACACTGGGGTTATCCACTGTTTATTATGGCCACCGTTCCTTTAGGTATGGCCGGTGGGCTGTTGGGCTTGGTGATGATCAACGGTCTCGGAGGGCTATTGGCGGGCTTTCATCAGCCTTTCGATATGATCACTATGCTGGGCTTTTTAATTCTCCTTGGCACGGTGGTGAATAACCCTATTCTTATTGTTGACCAAAGCCGACGCAACATAGAGTCTGGCGCCCAGTCGGTGCTTGAAGCGGTTACTAACGCGCTGCAAACGCGCTTAAAACCTATTGTTATGTCGACCATGACGACTTTGTGTGGCTTAGCTCCGCTGGTGTTTATTCCCGGCGAGGGGTCGGAGTTGTATCGTGGTGTGGGGATGATCGTGCTGTGCGGGATTGCGGTATCAACATTGGTCAGCTTAACCGTGTTGCCAGCGCTGTTGGTAAGTCTGCTAAGACATAAGCAACGCTAAAGCAAAGCCCACCGCAGGGTGGGCTTTTATATCATTAATAATGGCCTATTATTGCCCGAGTACCGAGAATAGTTTTTTCAGCTGCGGCATGTATTCTTCTACCAAAGCAATATTAGTGTCGCTGACATCCTCACTCGCTTGATTTGCACTGCCCATGGCTCCGAGCAAAGAGTTGGTCTTGTTGCTACTACCAGAAAGGCTTTGTAGGCCGCCCATAACCTCATCAACACGGGCCTTATCTTCGGCAGATAAATCGCCTTTAACATTGGCTAAATACGCTGCAGTTACTTCGCTACCGACACTGATCAGTTGCTCAGGGGTAAAGCCATAGCGGCTGATCACATCGGCAAACTGTTGGTAGCTGTCGGTATTTTTCAACATCGCAATGGCGCTATCACTCATTGACTTGTTGTTTTGCTCGCTACCTTGGGCGCCGAGTAGGGCGGCACCATCAAACTGCTGCCCTTGCTTATCTGCCCAATTGGTCACAGCGGGTGCTGCCTTAATAAAGTTTTCGACGTCTTTTTCCGTGAGCTCTAGCGCCAGAGCCTGAGCGCTGGTAAAGGCTGTGGTAGCGGCCAATGTAAGCGCCATCAATAAATTCTTCATTGTTCTCTCCATGCAGGTATTGTGTAGGTGGTGTCGTTATTGTCTAAATTCACTGAGTTGGGCCTTGGCGCGCTCAGTGATAAACTCAATGTCATCAATGATAGTTCAAAGTCGTTAAGGCAAGATGAATAGATGTTGCAGATATCTAATACGGTGACCATAGACGAATGGGAAGTGGAGCTGTCTGCCATCCGCTCGCAAGGAGCCGGTGGTCAGAACGTCAACAAGGTGGCAACGGCGATCCATTTGCGCTTTGATATTAACCGCTCGAAATTACCCGACTTTTATAAACAGCGGCTACTGGCCTATCGCGATAGCCGTATCACTAAAGATGGGGTAGTGGTGATCAAGGCACAAAGTCATCGCACTCAAGAGCTCAATCGGGAAGAAGCACTGAAACGTTTAAAAGAGCTTATTTTGGCTGCCACTAAGGTTGAGAAAAAGCGCCGCCCAACCAAACCTACACGCAGCGCTCAGCGTAAACGTGTCGACAAAAAAGTGCAGCGTGGCCGTACTAAGCAATTGCGCAAAATACCCAAACTTTAAAGGCGAGAAAATGCCTTAAATAGGGTAGCTAATTGGCATCGCACCAAGTAATGTGGTGAAAGTAATTGCAGCCACCTTACAATGAGCCACGGAGGCACAATGGATTTGCTCAGCACACTCAACCTAGCATACCCAATTATTCAGGCGCCTATGGCGGGAGTACAAGATGAAAAGCTCGCCATAGCCGTTGCTCATGGCGGTGGTTTAGGCTCCATTCCTTGTGCCATGCTCAGTGCAGAGCAAATCATGGCGCAAGTCAGTGAATTTCGCCAACACACTCAGCGTGCTCCTGTGAATCTTAACTTTTTCTGCCATTCTATGCCGAGCCTAAATCAGGCAGAGCAAAGCCGCTGGCAGCAATTGTTAGCACCTTATTATCAAGCACTTGAATGCCACCCAAACGATGACCTAGGGGTGCTCAGGCAACCGTTTTTTGCGCAGCATGTTGCTGTGCTGGAGCAGCTGCGCCCGGAAGTCGTAAGCTTTCATTTTGGCTTGCCTGAAGAAAAACAACTACAACGTGTAAAAGCAACCGGTGCTGTGGTGCTATCCTCAGCGAACACGTTAGCCGAGGCGCGCTGGCTCGCCCAGCATGGGTGTGATGTGATTATTGCTCAAGGTATTGAAGCGGGAGGCCATCGTGCGATGTTCTCATCAACGCTTGCTGAGCAGGGGACAACGGCGCAATTGTGTCAGCAAATCCTGGCTGCCAAAGACATTAACGTGCCAGTGATAGCTGCGGGCGGCATTACACAGGCTGAGCACGTGGCACATTATATGCGCTTGGGAGTCATTGCTGTACAGGTAGGCACCAGTTACCTGTTGTGTGATGAAGCCACTACCAGTGCTGTACATCGTCAAGCGCTGCGTGCAGAGCACCGGCAAACGGCAATAACCAACTTATACTCTGGCCGCCCAGCGCGGGGGATCACCACCTCTTTTATGCAAGAGCAAGGCTTTATAAGCGACCAAGTCCCTGCTTTCCCCTACGCCAGTGCCAAGCTAGCACCGTTACGTGCTAAGGCGCAAACCTTGGGTAAAGATGATTTTACGCCGCTATGGAGCGGCACCGATCGCAGTGGCTGCCACGCCATAAGCGCAACCGAACTGACTCGGGATTTAGCTGCACAACTCAAATATTAAGTTCGGCTTTGAGTTTAATGTTTCTGACGCTTTAAGTTCAGTTTATATCTTTTTTAAAGCGCCTAGAACAATATTAAATATTTGATAGTATAGTTTCTATATAATAAATAGTGGACAGGGTCTATTACATGTCAGCAAATAAAGAAGTTGAATATGGTCAAGCCATTAATTACATACATCATATGTATGAAACTCGGCATAAGGCCTTTCATTTTATGCTGATTGTAAACGCAGCTTTATTAGCTATCAAATTCAACTCAAAAACACAGACGGGAATGATCGGAATCTTACCATTGTCAGTGTTCGGGTTTTTAGTTACAACCTCTCTCCTGCTTTTTGCTGTCCGTAATGCAAGGGCGACAGCCAAATATGAGGGAGAAGCGATGAGAATCGAGAAAGAGCTTGGTTTTTCACTTATTACTTCTGCCCATCATAGTGCAATTGGCGGAATGAATAGTGGAGTATATCTAACTGGTGTTTATATTATATGCGCTCTTTTCTGGCTTTGTTCTTCGATTTATCCTCTCCTCTTAATGTTGATTTAACCTGTTTCAGAATCACTAGATTCGCTTAAGTGATAATCTGCGCATCAGGAATGGTGCGCTTGATGTAGGTTTTTAAGTCGTCCACGTAGTGGCTATCAAATACAAGGCTAACTTGGCCCCCGCCGTTGTAGGGCAATTGGAATAGGCCTTTGTCATCACACGTGTCGATAACGACTTTACGGATCTCATGCACCGGAAACAAGGCTTCGCCAACACTGAGTAGCTCTTCTTCGACCTTGATGTGCTCAAAAGGATTAACGAGCTGTTCGCCCATACCATAACGATAGCGGTGCCACAGCAGGGGAACATTAATTAAACCCGCAGCTCCCCATAAGCGGTAATCATCGCGAACAAAGCCAGCGACCAATAGGGTGATGGCTAACAAGGCGAGCACCCACATCCACCATCCTGTTTTTCCTAATTTGCTAAATGCGCTATGCATGGCCCATCCTTCTGCTTACTGGAGATATTCATGGTAACGGGATTGGCGAGTAAGGAAAAGCCCTGTGCTGCTACGAAGAATAAGCCGATGTATCACTTAATTTGCGGGAGCGGCAGCAACCACAAACTAAGACCCACTGATAGATATCCCAGAAAGATACATGGCCCGGGTCAGCTTCGCCTGTTTGTGCAGCACAGGGGGAAGTTCACTGTTCAAGGGAACAATATAAATGTTATGTTATAACAATTTGGTTTTCAACCCCAATTCGGGTAAAGCCTCAGAATTGTTAGGTAAAGGTATGATGGCGCGTGGCCGCAAAGCGATTCAAAATATGGTGGATAACATACACCAGACATAAACTGGCGGTGATTGCCACACACACAGAGCTGAAGCGGTACAATGCGCTATATACTAAGTCTTGGTTGGGCGCGAGTGATTGTCCGAATAAAATGCCAAAGGTGGTGATAACGCCAAATCCAACCCCCGGCATACCGCCTCCTAATACATGGTAGCGACTAAAGACAAAGGTGAGGATCCACAACACCAATATTGGAAACACCAGAATCTGGCTGTAGGTAAACAAGAGTAATTGCGCTGCCAACGCCAAGTTGCAACCGATTAACGTGCCGATAGCGCGTTGCCAACCCGCCATTGATGCCGCTTTCCAACACAGTGGAAAGAGAATCAAAATAGAGGCGGCCTGGGCCGATACCGAATCTTGTAAATCCAGTATCTGAAAGACCATAAAAGAGAGGGTGGCGACGGTGGCACATAACAACACCTCATGGCGGACACTGGCTGCATCTTTAGCGGCGCGAGAGATGGGCGTGCGCGTGCTCACATCAGGAAACAACCAATGCATGATATAGGCGCTGACTAGGCTCACAGTTACTGCCAAAAAGTTACTAAAGATCAATGGGTATAAGCCCAAGCCGGTGGCGCTGTAACTGGCGAAATGTAATTGAATGGATAGCCCAACCACACTCATGGCGCCGAATAGGAAGTGGGCACCGCGACTCATTTGATAAAATAACAATGCAAACATGGCAAAAGCCAGTATCGACATCAAGATCGGATGAAAACCAAATAAGCCTTGCAGCACCAATACCGCAAAGCCACAAAACAATGCACTGGCGATAAACTGGCGGACAATATGCGCATTTATGATTGGTACTAAACCCAGCAACAGCATAGGGTAGACCGTAAAGAAAATACCATTGGGCCAATCAAACAGCTTACTCAAGCTAAACCCGAGCGTTGCCCCGGTGGCGATGCGGAGCATTTGGCGAATGTCGTTGGCGGTTAGGCTCATGGCGCAGCTCCTTGGTTAATAGATATAGTGCATTAGGCTCACGGCCTGAATTTGTGCGTTAGCTAGCAGTTGCTCCACTGGGTCATCGGGCACGATTTGCACTGTGGCTCTCGCGCCACTGGCAAGATGCGATGAGGTAAACTCATCATCGAGTTGCAAATGCACGCGTTGACGTTGGGCATCACGGACCCAGCGGTTAGAGGTTTCGACCTCAGCCAGGATTCCATTGGCGCTGAGCTGCCCGGCGCTTGAGCCTGCGGCGAGCTCGCTGACATGGGCCGCAAACACTTGCCCGGGTAAAGCATCGAAGCTGACTAAGGCGCGGTTGCCGATACGCACGTGATACAGCGATTTTTCACGAAAATCAGCGGCCAAGTCTAGTTGCTCGGTCACCAGCCCCGTCATCGCCATTCCTGCTTTGGCATAGGTACCTGTGGTCACTTGTAGATTGCTAATAATGCCATCATGAGGCGCCACCACTTCGGTATAACTGAGATTCAGCTGTGCCTGCTGAAGCTGATTACGGGCCTGTTGCCAAGCGATATTGTCCTCACCGTGCGCGCCGCGCTTTATTATCAGTGCTTGCAGCTTGGCTTTTACGGCACTGACCTGTGCCTGGGCACTGGCCAGAGTAGCGCTGATCTCATCACTGCGCTGCTGCGAAATAGCCTGTTTACCAAGTAGGGTACGGCTGCGTTGATGTAGGCTTTGCTGCTCATGTAACTTGGCTTGAGCCGCCGATAAGTCGGCGCGCAAAGCCTTGATGTCAGCATCGAGCTGTTGGTTTTGCTGTTGCACTTGTGCCAAGGCCAGTTCAGCTCGTTTTACGGCAAGTTGGTATGGGCGAGGGTCGATACGCATGAGTACCTCGCCTTGGCGCACATGTTGATTATTGCGAACCGCCACAGCAACAATTTTGCCATTGACCTGCGGGGTGATTTGCGTCACTGGGTGGTAAACGCGCGCCTGTGGTGTCATTGGCATGTATAAATCAGCAACAATAAAATAGCCAAAGCACACGATAAACAGCATGATGGCGATTTTAACGTAGCGTGCGAACTGCTGATCGGGAGTCGGTTGCTGGCTCACTCTTGGTCCTCCATAAATTGATTGGCATTGTCTTCTAAGGCCACTAGGCCAAGCGCCATCATATTAAGCTGCTCATCGCTCAACCCTCGGTATAAGTGAGTTTTGACCTCGCTGATCCGCGCTTTGAGCGCCGATAATTGCTGCTCACCTTGCACTGTGAAATACAGGCGCCGACAGCGCTTATCGTGCTCATCGACACGGCGCTCAATCACCTGTGCGTGCTCCAGTTGTTTCAGGGTGCGGGTGAGACTCGGCATTTCTATATCTAAGCTTGTGGCCAGTTGGTGCTGCGTACAGCCTTCGCCAAGATGGTGCATATGCATCATTGCCGTCCAACCCGGTTGTGTGAACCCAAGTGGCTCAACGGCGACTGACAACGCTTGACGGCAGATACGGTGAACGCGGCCAAGCTTGCCACATAAGCTCAAGTCGAGGGTTTCATGAAAAGGAATATCAGCCATGGTGCAGCGCTCTCATTTAGTTAGCAGGCTAAGTATATTGCAATAGTTAGCACGCTAAGTAAATGTTCGTCGTTATTCGCCAAGGCTATACCGGCGGACTCAACCTGGGTGTGAGCCCTTAGAAGGGTGATGTGGTTAGCAATAAAAAGGCAATTTGTTGACTGTTGAGCAGCGCGCATTTATGGGAGTTTGATGGTGGTTGCGCAGCTATCATCAATGTCGCGATAGTGCGAGTAAAAAGAGGTTATCAAAGCGCTCCGAGTTCCCCACTGGGCTTATATTTCACTTAAAAAAAAGGGGCTACAGCTTTACTGTAAACCCCTTTGACACTGTCTGGATGTGCCAGTTACAGTGGCAATACCTCGAACACGGCCACATAACTGCCACGGCGAGTTTGCGCCGGAGCTTTGGCTTGCTGGTCTTCATACTCGGCTTCAAACCAGTACATTCCTGGCTGCGTAAATTGCAGCTCAATTTGACCATTATCATCGGCGGTTAACTGTGTGGCGATGTTGCTATCACGATACCGCTCGCCTTGGCGCACTAAGGTTACCTTTGCCCCAACTGCAGGCTGGCCGTCGATCAGTAGCTGCATAGGCGCACTTTCACTAACGTATAAATCGTTCGGGTGGGTTAGGGCATTAAGCTCGAGCCCTTGGCCGCTAGGGGTGATTGCCGTGTCATTAGGAGCCCCAAGGGTGACGAAGGTCTCCATGCGACGGGCAACATCGCTCACTTGCAACTCTTTGGCATCGCTGGGTACTTGTTGTTTGAACTGCGCTAAAGTGCCGGTCTTTCCACGACCAGGCCAATAATGGCGCTCGCCCTCTGCATCCACCCAGCGGGCGACAATAGAGCGGCTGGCGTTAAATACGCGGTAGGTTCCTTGCTGCTGTAGGTGCAGATCAAACACACTGCGATAGCGAAGCTTGGCGCTATTTTCTAACGCCACAGTTTGGCCATCGGGGCCAATTGCAGTCAGTCGCTCCAGCGGATAGGCATAATGGTCGGGATTAAAAATGCCGTTGGCGATTGCGGCGTCAAAGGTGATCCATTCATCATCACCTGAGACCACTGTGGTACTTGGTTTAAGCCACACTCGGTGGGCGTGTGCTGATTGGCTAATAACGGCTGTGGTTGCAAGGGCGGTGCAGAGCGCCGCGCTGATAATTGTTGCTAGCTTCACGTGTTAGGCTCCATAGTTAGTGTAATTGTGCCGAGCTCATGCTGGCCTTGCTCGGTATGGTGTTGTGATTGGGTTATCGGTAACGTCAGGGGGATGCGGATCAGCTCGCGCCCGCCTAATTCCCTCGCCGCTTCTACATTGAGGGTGTACTCACCATCAGGGAGAGCGGCCAATTGCGCGGCGAAAGGGCTTAAATCAAGGGTGGCCACGCCAGGGCGGCGCGTCGCGCCGGTGACGCCATCGACAGGGAGCGATAAACTGCGACCACTGCGACGCCACCATAAACGCAAATCTTTTAACCACTTCTCACCCTCACGGTCAGCGAGCTTGGTGTCATACCAGATGGCTAAATCAAGCACCGCTTTGCGCTTGCTATTGGCTAACCACACGGCCACATAAGGGGGGTGATATTCGGCCACGCTTAAGCGGGGAATTTCGACTTGCAACTGGTTCGCTGACGCCGCGTGGGCAGGTAGCACGAGCACCAAAGCGGGTATGCCTAATCCCGCCAGTACCAGTGGCCACGTTGATTTGCGGCCTTTGGCATAACGTTTTAGTAATAACAGCCCAGTGATCGAAAAAACGATGCAGGCCACAGAGAAAAGATCAATAAACATACTCCACCACATACCGGTATTCCGGCCCTTATGTAAGTCATTTAGATAGGCTATCCAACCACGGTCGGTAGCTTCTTGATAAAATTCGCCGGTATCTAAGGTCACGGTAAACCAGCGGTCACCCCCGGCTTTGGGCATGGCCACATAAAGCTCAAAATCACTCCACTCAAGCTGTTTATAACTGGCAATAGACTGTTCGGTTTGACCTTGATACCAACGCTGAAAACTCTTTGGTAGCTGCTCGTTGTTGGCGGCGGCTTTCAATTGATTGAGGATGGCATCGGGCACTTGCGCTTCAATTTGCTGCACTTGTGCGCGGGACTCAATGCTCGCGGCATGGTTTAGGGTGATCCCTGTAACAGCAAAAAGCAGCATGCCAATAAGGCACACTGCTGAGCTGATCCAATGCCAAGCTTTGAGATCCCAAAGCTTACTACGTTTGGCCATTTAGAAACTCCAGGCTAGCGACGCCCAGTAGCGACGTCCGTCTTCGATGTAGCCATATTCATCTTCACGAATTTCCTTATCAAAGAGGTTGTACACCCCAAAACCTAAGCGTACTGAATCCATGACTTGGTAGTTGGCGCCTAAATCAGCGGTGGTGTAAGACGGCGCGATTAGGCTCGATTGTGAAGGGCCGGTTGTCGGTTGGCTTTCCTCACCGCGATAATGCACGCGCAACCAAGTGCCTAAGGCATCACTGGCTTGCCAGTTGAGCGACGCTTGTGCCAGGTGCTCCGGCAGTTGGTTCAACGGACTGCCGGCGTATTCACCGGTTTTTTGTTCCGAGTCGGTGTAGGTGTAGTTAAGCGCCATCTTGACCGTGCTGGCGAGCTGGTAGTCTAGTGAGACTTCTACCCCTTGAGTGGTCGCCTCATCAACATTGGTATAGGTTGTTGGCAGTGAGCCAAACTCATTGGGCCCGTCGGTGCACTTTGTTAACGGGCAAGCTACGCGAGAGATTTTATCGTCAAACTCGTTATAAAAAACCGTGGTCGATGCGCTTAAGCCTTGCTCGGTATCGAGGTAAATCCCCATTTCATAGTTGAGCGAGGTTTCAGGGCTTAAATCAGGGTTACCATAAATGTTGCCACCCCGGCTAACTTGGCCCCAAGCAGCGGTTGTTTGTCGTAGGTTCGGTGCTCTGAAACCACTGGAAATACCGCCTTTAACGGTCAGGGTGTCATTGGCGTTATACACCGCATACAACCTTGGGCTGGTATGGCCGCCGAATTGTTGGTCTTTGTCGTAGCGCAGCCCCGCAGTCAAGGCTAGCTTCTCGGTGGCTTGGAACTCATCTTCTGCAAATACCGAGTACATATCGTTATCAATTTGCGTGAGCTCACTAATACGGTTGCTGGTGTTATCTTCTAAATCTTCACGTTGGTAGGCCACGCCGGCACTCATTTTGTTGCGCTCATTAATAGGCAAGGTCCACAAACTTTGCACATCAATGTTTTCAACAATCATATCCCGTGACTTGTTGTCGTACTTATCGTATTGCGCATAGCTAAATGACTGGCCAAAATCCCAATAACCGGTGTGTGAGAGTGAAATGGTTTGATTATCGTACTCGGTTACGGTGGACTCTGGGCAGCCACGACGGCCGCAACTTTCCCCTGGAGCCAGTGGCTCTACGGTTTTGCCCAAGGTGGCATCCAGAGTTTGCGATGCACTGGCAATGTCGAGTAAAAAACTGTGGGCATCACTGGGTGTGAACGATAACTTAGCTTGATAATTCTCCGCTTCTTTACCGCGAAAGCCGCTGTAAATATCGTCTTCATCGCGGTTGCTGAATTGGCCATACACTTGCAGCCCCAGCTTTTCAGGGATCAGTGCGCCGGCGGCAAAGAAGTTGGCTTGGTGAATATCACCCGATTCACTGCTTTCTTGCATGGTGGTATCCAAGCGCAGTTCACCGTACCACTGCTTAGGGGTTTTGCGAGTAATAATGTTGATCACCCCACCGATGGCATCGGAGCCATACAGAGATGACATGGGCCCGCGCACCACTTCGATACGCTCTATGGCGGCCAGTGGCGGTGTCCAGGCACCTTCAACCCCTGGGCCATCGCTATTCGGGCGAGTTTCCCGTGAGCTCTGGCGTTTGCCATCAACAAGAATCAGGGTGTATTGGCTGCCCATACCCCGTAGGCTGATGTCTTCACGGTCGCCGCCACCGGTAACAACCACCCCAGGGACGTCGGTCATCGCATCGGTTAAGTCGCGGTAAAAGCGTTGCGAGAGCTCCTCGCGATCGATTACGCTAATAGAGGCGGGGGCATTTTTAATAAGCTGCTCGTAACCCGAAGCGGTTACCACGATTTTTTCCATGTCGTTATCAGGTGCTTGGTTAGCATGAATACTGGTGCTTAAAGTAGCGAGCGCAGCGGTGATAGCGAGGGATAACGGGGCGATACGACGTTGCACCGTGAACATTGGGGAACCTCCGTGGTATAATTAAGGTAAATGATATTAATTCTTATTTGATGGTATGCTGTTGCACCTCTGCGAGCAACGCGCTTTTTCTTAAAGGTTGTTTAAGGAATTCTTAAAAGTATGAACACCAAGCTAACGCGCGCCCTCAAGGTGTTTGCGAAAACGGTGGAAACCGGCAGTATGAGCCAGGCGGCTCAGCAATTACATATGACCGCTTCAGCGGTCAGTCAACAAATCACTAAACTTGAACAAGACATTGGCCTGAGTTTATTTAACCGTAATACGCGCAAGCTCACTCTGACCGAGGCTGGTGAGATTTACTACGCCTCGTCGGTAAAGCTACTCGCCACGGCAGATCAGGCGCAGCGGCAACTCGAACAGCTTCAGCATACGCCTTCGGGGCAGTTGAAAATTGTTGCTCCAATTGGCTTTGGTGGTGGCTTGTTAAGTCAGCCTATAAAGCAGTTGACCGAGCAGTTCCCGAAAATTGAAATTCAGCTTACCTTGACCGATGAGCCCTTTGATATTATTGCTGGCGGGGTTGATTTAGCCATTTGTATTGGCCCTTTAACGGACTCGGGGTTAATAGCCAGGCACTTGGCCGATTGGCAGTTGATCCCTTGCGTTAGCCGTACTCATCCATTGGCCGAACTTAACCCTCAAGACCCGGATGCGCTCGCGGCGCAAACCTTTATTGGCCACACCGGAGCACAGCGCATAGGTCAAAAGCTGACCCATCAGCACAGTGGTGACACCTTTACACTCGGTCAACCTCGGTTATTAGTGAACAATATGCAGGCCGCCATTCAGCTCACTTTAGATGGCATTGGTTACGGTTTATTACCGGAGCCAGAGGTGCGACACCTGCTCGCTTGTGGTCGATTACAGCGCATATGCCCGCAATGGCAGCTGCCTCATTACAGTGTTTATGCGGTGACCCCGCATCGCGATACTGTTGCGGCTAAAACGCGCGCCGCGATTGATAGTCTGCGTGCTTGGTTTGAGCAGGTTTCCACAAACCCTGAGTTGTTTGTAGGGGAGCCTTAATCGCGAGCTTACTGCGCTAAACAACCGCACCTATTAGGGCTGCTCGCTTTTCGCTGTTGAGCCCCTTACGCGGCGCATAAGCACGAAGGCAAGTGGCAATATGAATAACGAGCCAATCACCCCCAAAATCATGTGCAACTGGTTGGATGTATCAAGTGTAGCGAGCGCGCTCACGTCGCTGCGATGGACCAAAAATGCCACAACGATAGCGGCGAAGAGCACGGGTTTAATAATGTTGTTACCGGCCAGCTTGATAAGCCCATAGGCAAAAGGCAGTGCCAGTAATAGGTTGAGAGCAAATCATGGCATTATGATTTTTATTGTATGCTTTTTAACCTTGCAAGAATCTTGAGCAATAACAACACGCTTGGCAATTGTGTGGCTATGTAGTGATGTTCACAGTTTAGTTGCGTAGTGGCTCAAAGCGTATCTTACGGCAAATACGAAGTCATCAGACAAGCAGCTGCGAGTGAGAAGGAGACGGCATTTTAGCGCGTTTTTGGATAAAAATGAGTGAGGACGAATGCGTGCTTTGTGCCAGAAGAAGACGCTGATAACGCTAAGCGGCCCAGTGTATGAGTCCCAGCGACTTAAGGGAACGACAATAGTGCATTGTTATATCTTTTTACCACGGCCCAATAAAACGATCTAGATTAGCAAGTAACAAAACAGGCAAAATGCTTGTCGTAAAACTTACAAAAAATAGCCGTGCATTAGTGAGCCAATTTAACTTTTTAAGCCAGTAAACACAGAGAGCCGACAAACCAATACAAGGTATAAAACCACCCATAATTGAATAGAAAGCAAGTACCATTGCTGCAGATTCAAGACTGCTTGTAAAAGATGATGGATACTCACCAAACGGGCCAATATAGCCGACAAGAGGTACAGGAAGACGATAGTAAAAAGCAGAGATAACTCCCCACACAAACAATCCGCAATAGAAACAAAATATTCCTTTAAAATAACTCATGATGTTGCCTGAGATATAACACGCTAAAATTGGCGACGAAGGAGCATAAGCCTGCTATTTTGTGTCCTTAATAATTAGTTTGTTATATTTTCTTGAGCTTGTATAAATTTTCGCGCATCACCCCATCTTGCTTGACTGGTAAAACTACAACAAGAAAGTCTCTGTTTTGGCGCACCTTGATCACAGACCAAGTAAACTTTCCCGACAACCAAGCTCATATCAAAAGATGCGCCAGTGATCGGAGCAACTAAAGTGTTTAATTTTTGTGTTTCTCCCTGATAAAAAGTCATCGGCTTTCCTAATTTCCCAACAACCTGTTCAAATTCTAAGTCAGTTTCTTCTTTGTAGAAAGCACTTTTAAGCCTAGCGGTATAAATACTTGGGCAATTTTTTATATATTCTTCGACGGTATTCTCCAAACAAGAGCATGAATAGACGGGAAGAGAGAATGCAGCGGTAAGAATGAAAAGAAATAGGCTAAATTTACCCACGGTTCCTCCGAAAATATAACGCCGCATTCAGCGGCTTGTTCCGCTGCAATGCTTTGTTATGGCCTTATCGAGTTAAAAACTTTAATAACTGCATTGTGCCTACCGAGTCTATTTCCCTTATCTCTTGTCCCCTCTTTAGCTAAGGACTTATAGTGATATATATCGCTTAAGCAGTCTTTAAAGTATCGTTCTAACAGCTCTTCATTGTCGTAGTTATCAATGAAGTCACGATAGTTTTCAATCTGTGAGTCAGATAGGTTAGGCTGATCAATCGTAATCTGGTAAACGGCAGTAAACAAGCTATACAAATGAACTTGCCTCCTTAGAATTTTGCTTCGTTCTTTATTACCATCTATCAAAAACCCAATTTGAGCTAAAACAGACTTAAATCTTTCGATATCCTCATCTTTTGAAGGATAGTTGTCATTGTATAGATCGTATACTGTGTTTAAATTGTCATTCCGGATATCCTCCTGAATCCCTTGCTTCATGAAGACTAAAAGGGTACTGATGAATGAAATGTCCCGCATACGTCTTCTGTCAGCAATTCCGAATAGAGAATTATCATTCCAAAACTCCAACTCAGATAAATACGAGGTGACTTTCATAAATTCACCTTCAAATTCAGCATTTCGAAGTTCTTGAGGATTAAGCGTCATGTTATTGCTATTCAGCCTCAAAAACATAGTAACAATATCTTCTCGCTCTACACTATTTCTAATAACTCTAACTGAAAAAACATAAGCCCAAATCGCTTTCTTATCATCTGTATCTAGGTCTTTAAAATATCGATTTTTTACTCTTTGATAGCATTCGTTGGCTTCATTTAGCGCAGATTCAGTTAGTTTGAAAGAGTTAGTTATATACTGAAAAATCGCTCCGGTTCTTTGCTGCCCATCGACTATCGAGTAGCAGGTATCTCCTGAGTTTTCGTCCGTTCCCGTATTCCAAAGGTAAATTTCTGGTATTGGGTAACCCATCAGAATGGACTCGATTAACTGAACCTGATTTTTCTTTGTCCACACATAGTTTCTTTGGAAAGAATTATCCACAACCAGCAGACCGTTATTATGCAAATCGGATAGCCACTTAATAGTTTGAGGTTGGATATCAATTGAATCAATTAGCTTCATTATTTATTTCACCCTTAAGTTTTGCTATCCCTCTTACATGGTAATCCTGCACTGATTCCCAATCTGAATAGATGCGGTAATTAATTTCATGTTGTATGCCAAACTTTAGCTGCAAGTCAGTTTTAAAAGTTCGAACTTTACGCTGCCAATCTTGTAATATTTCATTGCCATAAGTGGGATCTGAATCTCTAATACTTACGAAGCCGTTAAAGATGTTTGCACACTTGAAGTTGTAACCAGTCAAGAATGTTTGCTGTGAGATCTCTCTATAAGCTGACCAGATTTTCCTATACATATCATTTGACACTATAATCAGATCAAAATCGGAATCATCACCGAACTCTTTAAAGTTTTTTGATGGTGAAAAGCTATATCTTGTTTTCGCACTTCCGACTATAGAAATGTTATTGAAAGGGATATCCAGCTTGAGTGAAATAAACTTTTTGAACTCATCATAACCAGAACTGAATTCCCCACCGTTTCGTTGAAAATACCAAACATCCTGACCAATTAGATATCTATAGTAGATTTCAGTCTCATTGTTTAAACCAATAAATTCTTTTAATTCAGCTTCATCCATATTTTAAACTTACCCTAGCTGACTTTGAATTGTTCGTGATCGTGCCATAACGCCTTGCTCACCGGGAAATTGGGAGCGTAGCGAGTAATTTTTCCGAGTGCAGCAACTTGTTATAAATCTTCTTCATTCAAAGTATTGCCAATAAAATAGAAATTGTAGTTTTTACATACCCTTTCCAACTTATCCGCATCAGTAGTCATCGCTACGGCCATTGGGTTATGGTTTTCAAGCTTCGGATTTCCACCAATATACCTAATACGTTGATTTATACTTTCCAAGTTGAAGAAAAATGAACCGTAATTCTTTGTTCTAACAACATATAATGTAGAGCTTGGGTCATCCTCGTTTGCTCGAATTAGCTTCAAGGAAATACGACTTCCGTTATCCATAGCATCGAACGTATATCCGTAGGAGAAGGTTCCATTCTCATTAGGTTCGACTAGAAAAAGCCCAGGAGAATAATAGTTTTTTGGCAATTCATTTGGAAAAAGAAAGCCCTGTTGCTCACTATAGTAGCTCAAGTAATAGACTACAGTATTCATCGTTTAAGTCTCAGGACGTTATTTCCGTTCAAAAATGATTCACCGTTTACAGATTCCCATTTATGCTGATCAGAGTAAACTCTAGGACCTCCGACAATTGGCCCCCAAACTACGTCTTTGGAAAACTTGTAGCTTCTAGTTAGGCCTTTAGCCCTAATCACTGAACGATACTCAAGTGCCTGAACATCTGTGAGGCTTTCAATATCGAAACTCCAAAAATCATCATCGTCGATTTGAAATTCAACTACAGACTCAGTGTTGTGCATTTGCTTTGCCCAAGCTTTTGCAACATGCAGTGCAGTTCCCAAATAGAAGCCTTGTCCTAACTCCCCACCACCGAGGGAGGTATCTACCTTTCCATCAACCAAATCTTCAGCAAATTGGTCTGACGTTCCATGATAAGTAGAAATTCTGTCGAAATTACTCATAACTTCCTTATTGATTTATAACAATTTAATATCGAGCGATAGGGTCGCTTTTCTGCCGCAATCTGTCTCGTTTTCGTCCTTAGACCATTGATAGCAAATTTAGGAAGTACTTACCAGCATTGAAGTTATGCTGCATTGCTCTAAATGTGGATAAGACAAAAACGACCTAATAGGTCGTTTTCCTCACTATAGGAGAAATACAACGATGCTGTATATAAAGACAATTATTTGTTGAGGCTGGCTCAGTGAGAACTCGTTCACCATTTTAAACCACATCGGCGAGTTTATGCTGACGAAGCAATATTCGCTCACAGCCGTTGATACATATCTTAAATGGATTTCTTTCTATACTCATTTTCATGATAAGCGTCACCCTGCTTCACTGGGCGATAACGAGGTTATCTGATCAGTACTTACTGGGTATCGGCCTCACAAAGTGTGGTGTGTAAGTCATCACTCACCTTGTCTATTAGTCGTATCAACTCCATCCCTTCTTTATCACTGATATTTTTGAGGTTACAGCGCATCTGCTGGGGAATTTTTTGCGCGGTATGTTTGGCCTTTTTTCCATAGTCGCTGAGTACCACCCGCTTTACCCGCTTGTCATGCTGATCATGGATCACCTGCACAAAAGATTTCTGCGTAAGCTTTTTTAAAATTAAACTCATGGCACCACCATCAATATGGGTTTTCTCAAGTAATTGATGAATGGTGATTTGGTCTTTTTCCCATAATGCCATTAACACCACGTACTGTGGGTAAGTAATATCGAGCTCACGCAATAACGGACGATAGGCCCGGGTGAAGGCGTTAGCCACAGTGTAAAAGCGGTGACACAGCTGGTAGTCAAGTTTTAAAGCATTGTCGGTCATGATCTCTCCTTTATTTTATTTTGCATGCAAATAACTTGATCTTCAAGTTGGTCATCGCTATTATTTACTTTGCATGCAAAGTAAATTTCTAAATAGTTAACTAGAAGGAGCCCAATAATGGCGTTAGAACAGATTCTTTATAGTGCAAAAGCCACGGCAACTGGTGGACGAGACGGCTCTGCCAAGTCGGATGACGGCCGTTTAGATGTTGACCTATCGGTCCCAAAGGGGCTGGGGGGCGATGATGGTCAGGGCACCAACCCTGAGCAGCTTTTTGCCGCCGGTTATTCAGCGTGTTTTATTGGCGCGTTGAAAAAAGTGGCTGGCGATCAAAAAATTAAGTTACCTCAGGATATTGCCGTCACCGGTGAGGTTGCAATTGGTCCAAAAGGGCAGGGCTTTTCTATCGACGCTAAGCTCACCGTGGATTTGGGGGATATGGACAAAGCGCAGGCGCGTCAATTATTGGATACCGCGCATCAGGTTTGCCCTTATTCCAATGCCACACGTGGCAACATTGATGTGGAACTGGTGCTGGCCTAGAGGCACAGCCTAGTCGCGACAAGGGCGGCGACAGCGTGTCGCCGCCTTTATATGGTTATTTATCGGCCTGCTTTTCGCCGTGCTTTTCAAACCACCACAGAATGTAGGCGACTTTTGCCATCAGGTTCGAGGGCCGCTTGGTGATGCCATGCGAGGCATCAGGAATACGCACCATGGCGGTATCCACCCCCTGCAATTGCAATGCTTGGTAGAACTGCTCCGTTTCGGAAATAGGCGTACGATAATCGGCCTCACCGGTTAATAGCATGGTGGGGGTGGTTACATTGCCCACATAGCTAATAGGTGAGCGCTCCATATAATGTTGCATATGCTCCCATGGCTTGCCTGGGAACCAGTAATCCGCAAAGAAGGGATAAAAATCAGCCGTTAGTACAAAGCTAAACCAATTAATTACAGGCTTGGCAACCACCGCCGCAGCAAAGCGATCGGTATGGCCGACTATCCACGAGGTAAGTACACCGCCGCCAGAGCCGCCGGTTACATAGAGTTTAGTGTCATCAATAAATCCTTTGGCAACTAAGGCATCCACACCCGTCATCAAATCATGGTAGTCGTTGCTTGGGTAGTTATGATGAATCGTTTGCGCAAAGTCTTTGCCGTAAGAGTCACTGCCGCGTGGGTTCATGTACAGCACCACGTTGTCTTGAGCGGCGAATAATTGTGCTTCAGCGCTGAAGTGAGGCCCGTAGTTGGCCACCGGTCCACCGTGGATCTCGAGAATCAAAGGGTATTTCTTGGTTGCATCAAAGTGCGGCGGGTAGACAATCCACCCCTGAATGTCGAGCTCATCGTGGCTGGACTTAACCCACAATTCTTCCACTTTGCCAAGCGTTTTGTTGGCCAAGGCATCTTCATTTAAATGCGTTAACCGCAGCGCTTCGCCGCGCTTAGTCAAGGCCACATCAGCAGGGCGCTGAGTGTCGGCGAGCGTGAATGCAATATCACCCTCGGTGCTAACGTCAAAATCGCCGCCTGAGTAGGGGCGACCAAAAGACACGCTCCCCACTTTGTCGGTGATCACCTTGGCTTCACCGCGCAAAGGTTGGTAGCCAATGGTGGTTTTGCCTTCGCTATCGTAGCTAAAGTACAGGCCGCGACTATCATCCGCCCAGTGTATTTGCGCCACTGCGCGGTCAAAGTCCGGCGTTAAGCTGCGCGTCTCGCCAGATTCTAAATCGCGGATGTAGAGCTGAGTGTTTTCATAGTTAGTGCGCTTATCGTCATAGCCGGTGTAGGCTAAGTAACGACCATTGGGAGACACCTGCGGCTGGCTGTCTGGGCCATCGCGGTCGGTGATGGCGCGAATGCTGAGAGTATCAAGCTCCAGCGCGTAAATTTCAGAGTTTATCGGCTTTAACTCATGGTCGCTGTGACGGTTTGCTGAAAAGTATAAGGTACTGCCATCGTCACTAAAGCTGATACTGCCGCCATGGTCAAAGTCACCGGATGTGAGCTGCACCGCGTTGCCGCCGTTGGCAGCAATACGAAACAGGTGATTATGGCCTGCTTTGGTATAGCCGGCGCCATCAGCGCGGTAGTAAACCTCATCGATAAACAGCGCTGGGTCGGCCCATTTTGCGCCTTCGGGCTTACCGGGTAAGCTCACCGGGCTATTGGGCTTAGCGGGCACAAACATACTGAATACTAAGCTTTTGCCGTCTGGTGTCCAGGTGGGCTTGGAGGGGCTCTGTGTAAGGTTGCTGATTTTACTCACCGCACCTGTGTTTAACCACTTAACATACAGCTGTGCGCTGCCATCTCGTGTAGAAATAAACGCTAAGCGACTGCTATCGGGGGATAACACGGGGGCAAAGTCTTGATGTACGTCACTGGTTACCGGTTGCAGCTGTTTATTGTCGGTGCTGACCTGCCAAATATTACTAAATTTGCGGTCTGACTTAATGTCCATGCGATTGCGCACAAAATAGACGGTATCGCCATCATCACTGATATCGATTTGATTGGCATATTCAAGATTGAAAACGTCTTCGAGCGCGAGTACATCATGGCGAGTGCTTTGGGCTGCATTGGCGATACCGCTGGTTGCGATAGCTAAACCCATGGCCCAAGAGAGGGGAGTGAATTTCATAATCTGTCCTTGGCAGCTATGTCAGTCTCCCTGTTATAAAACCCATACTCTGTAGGTGCAACTTTATTCGATAAAAAATGACAGCTTGGTCATGGAGTTGCAAAAAATAAGGGCAGCAGCATAGCGATTAGCGCGATGATCATGCCACATTGGTTGGTCAATGAGATTTGCTTGCGCTTGCGGCTGATGTAATCGTCACTCAGGCTGTATCCACTTTCGTTGTTAAGCCAGGCATCTAAGTTGGTTTCCAGTGCTTTGGCTTTGCTGAGTTTTAGCGGGTTATGATTGAGCACTGCGCGCAAGTCGGGGTAGTACTGTTCAACATAGCTACGTAGCTGTTTACGAAGGGTAAAGCGCACCCATAAGTAGGCGCCAAAAAGGAGTAAGAAAATAATTAAGTTCATTGCTGTAAATCCATTTAACGAGCGTGACGTTTTATTTGTTCCCAAGTTTAGCAAAAATGTATAAAAAGTCAGCACTTTTATACTTAGCCAAAAGTATGACTACCATAAACCATCGCTACTCAAAATCAGTTGTACTGCAACAATAATAAACATCCAGCAATGAACCAAAATAGTCACCCATAGCTTTATGATAAAGGCGCGCTTTTGCGATTTATGACGCAACCAAGTTTGCGCCGCAAGGGCTCCTAGCCAGCCGCCGAATAGCGACCATATTAATAAGTCACGCTCGGGTGTACGTGGGCGTTGGCGCTGCGCCGCGCGTTTATCATGCCAAAACCACATAAAGGTAATCGTGCTCATGCATAAATAGAAGACGCTGGGCCAAAGAGTTTGCACTTGCCAACAGAGCAGTGCGACAGCGCAGACAAAGAGTAAGCTGCAAACACCTTTGCCAAGCTGCAATATAAACTTCATTATGTGTTGTCCGATAAAATTTGGCTCAAGTGTCCCTAGTCGGTGCCGATAGTATTTAAAAGCGAGCCATGATGCCAAGGACGCGCAATGCGCATTGATTCTTCCTACTCACAATCTATACCGACAACGCCTCAATCTGAGGGCACTTTACGCCTGCAACCCCAGCATAATCAAGCCAAAGCTCAGGCTGAGGCGGACATTAAGCAGAGCTTGCGCGAGCAACTGCCCGCGCATATTCAGAAAATGTTAGAACAAATCGAGCGCGTAAAAGAGCAAATAGACCAAGCACGTGAAAGGTTGAGAACTCTGCAAAACGAGCAAGCCCCCAATGATGAGGAAGCGCACAAAGCAATGCTCGAATCACAGCGCAATCTTGTTGCCAATATGGAAGTACAGCTTATGCAAATGACCCAAGCGGTCACTGAAGCACTTAAAGAGGCCGGGATCTCTGACCCCGGTATACTCTTAAGTGCACTAAGCTAATAAGTTACCACTGCCTTTCGATACTAAATAGCACGCTGCGCGGGCGCCCGGGGAAGTAACGATCGCCGCTGAAAGTCGTGAAATCGGCACGTTCAGCATAGGCTGTATCAGCAACATTCTCGACCCGAGCGATCACTCGCCAGTCCTTATTCACTTGCCATGCACCGCGTATATTAATGAGATCATGGCCACTGTAGCGGTGTAAATTTTGTGGGTCGGTGTAATAATCACTGACGTGATGCCACTCAAGGGCAACATCGACATCGTCACTGACTTGCCAATGCAGTTGAGTATTTGCCACCCATTTGGGCGCGGTGTCCATAATGTTCCCCTTGAGATGAGTGTCAGCGATGACTTGCTGGTGCTCATAGGTGTGCAGCGCCCGACTCAGTGCAAGTTGCAGCATTACCCGGCTGCTAGCCTGATAGCGTAGTTCTAACTCAATACCTCGGTGTTTACTTTCACCGTCACTGACATTAAAGAAGTCACTATCGCGGAAAATAAAGTTATCTTTGTGCATCACGTAGCCAGCCAGGTTGAAGCGCACTGAATTGTAAGCCCCCTTTACACCCAGCTCCACGCTATTGATGGTTTCGCTTTTTAAATCGGCCACTTGCTGCTGACGCTGGAGTTGATATAACTCTGAGGTTTGCGGTGCGCGGTAGCCTTTGGCGAGATTAGTGTAAGCAATAAGTTCAGGGCTCAGCTGATAGCTCAGCGATAGCTTCGGGGAGAGATCGGCAAAGCTGTTGTCGCCGCTCGCGGGGCGTGAATAACGACAACCGCCAAAGCCACATTCGCTGCCATCGTCACGGGTACGCCCAGCGAGCATATGGTTGTCGTAGTTGTAGTCGATGTGCTCGTAACGTGCTCCTAAAGTCACTAACCAGGCCGAATGACGATAAGAGAGCTGCGCAAAAGGGGCATACCATGTTGCATCAACGCTGTAATCGTAATGCTTTCCTTGTGGTACGGTGGCCTGTAAAAAGGCTGAGCCGGTGGTTGGCTGGTGTTGATATTGCAGCACGTCGCCTTGGGTGTACTCACCATCTATGCCTAGGTTTAGTTGCCAAGAATTGTTGAGTTGGGTTTGCCAAAGCGTTTGTACGCCAACCCCTTGCTGGCTATTTTCCTCCAGCGGTTTACCCGGTAAAAAATGCTTTAAAAAGGTCATTTGTTGGTCACGCACATAAGGGGTGATCATCCAGGTGGATTGCCCGTTTGCTTGCCAAGTAAATTGCGACCATAGCCGCGTCGCGCGATTTTTGCGAAAGGCTTCTGGGTTGGGGTTTTGCTGTGCCACTTGCTCATTTTTATAGGCTTCAAAACCCTCAATATAGCCTGCTGTTTGTTGGTCTAGATGGGTGTAGGTGAGCCCGGTTTGCACCCTCAAGGTATCGCCGCTATAGCGATAGCGCAGGTTGATTTTCTCTTGTTCGACACTCTCATCATCGCGGTAGCCACTATCACGGGTAACACTGCTATTAATGCCAAAACCTTGCTCGCCTAAATCTTTACCGGCGCGCAGTTTTGCGCGTTTATAGCCATACGAGCCCACATCGAGGCCAGCGAAGCCGCCCCCATAAGTCGTATCGGGGGTAATCACATTAATTACCCCGTGCACAGCATTTGAGCCGTACAACGCAGAGCCTGGCCCTTTAAGCACTTCAATACGCTCAGCCATTTCACTGTGCGCTTCAAACAGTTCATTGACGTTGCAGAAACCGGCTGCACGCAGGGCAATACCATCTTCTAGTGCCAACACTTCGGCACATGCGCCCCCGCCGGTAAATACCGGAGAGCGTAGTGATGGTAAATATTCTTGGCCGTTACCGTGTTGTAAATTGGCTCCGGCGATTTGTTTCATGGCTTTTTCAATATGGGTGCTGCCAAGGATAGCCAGTTGTTCAGCGTTGATGGTGGCAATATTCAATGCCATTGCGTCCTCTGAAACCGCCAATCGCGAGGCCGTGGTCGTGATGCGTTCAATCTCGGCCAAGTCATCCTGAGCGAGTGCCACTTGTGTAAACGCGAGTAGAGATAAGAATGTTGGTCTAAGCATACGTTTTCTGTGCATTTTTTGTTGATGGTACGGATTTGTAGCGGGCAGTGCAAAATTATACTCTCAGACGGTATTGTCTGATCACTGTGGTGCACAGTGGTGTCGAAATACCAGGGAATTAGTCAGGCTATTGGGGGCGACTGAAGTGGGGTGTTGAAAGCACAGCAGCGAGACTAGGTGCCTCGCTGCGGTGATATAAGCGCTGCTAAGCGTCGTTATTGGCTAACTTACAATTAGCATAATAGGTGGTGGTCGCAGGCCAGTCACTGAATACACCAATGACGCCAACATCTTGCGCTAATACATCCAGCACTTGCATCATCACACCATCTGAATCAACGGCATCGGTGATTGATTGGTAGTACCAGCCACCACCGCTCTCAAGCGGCCCAGAGCGCTCTAATGACCAAGCAATAATTTTCAATCCTGCCTCGTTGGCTGCTTGGGCATACGCCGAGGGAACAATCTGATTATTGTTATCTAAGTCAAGTAACATCCAAATCGGTGGCGCAATAACTTCGATACCCTGATTGACCAGCTCAGCCATGCTGGGTGACCAGGTTTGCGCATTACTGGGATCAAAGCCCGGCTCGGCGTCGCGACCGTCAAGGTAAACGGCCTGTGCGGCAAATTCTGGATGAGTGTTAACCCAATGCAACACATCATCGCGGTTAAATGATTGCGGCCACACCTGGTCGGCAGCAACTCCCGCAAGTTCATACTCGTTCAGCATTTTTGATGCGTAATCGGTTTGCGACATGCCATTAAAGGGCATACTGACGCTAGGTGATTTTAACTCTGGGGTCATTTTTACGCCCAGTGATTTAAACAATTCAATGCTTTCTTGATGGGTCATCAAGGTACCGCGAGCGGCATATAAGTCGGTTCGCCACGGTGCCGTGCCTTGCATATATTCACTGACAGTGGTTGCTGCTGGGTTCGCTCCATCCATTTTTCCCTTGAGCGTTTTAAACTCGGCTAAGGTTATATCGCTGGTGCAACACTGGGCGCTTGCGGGTACGCCGTCTGCGGCGGGAGTGAAAGGCTCTGAGCATTTGCTAGCAAGTTCGGTTTCTAGGATATTGGTGGTGGTATGCAGATCACACTGCGAATGGCGACAGACCAGCTCATTGTCGGCGGTAAAGGTGACATCACATTCTAAGATCCCTGCCCCCATGCGCGCTGCCGCAATGTAACTTTCACGGGTGTGCTCAGGAAATTGCATAGGTGCGCCACGGTGGCCAATGGAAAAGTCGCTGGCCACGAAGTTGTCGTCGGCACATGCTTGCAGTGCTTCCTTAAGTGGCCCCGCAGCCATGGCATCAACCAGCGCAAATGGGCGAGGGCCCAGTTGCACTGAAGTTGGAGAGGCTGTTTGCGGCTGTTCAACCACCACAGGATCAGAATCTGAGCTGCTGTTACATCCGCTTAATAAAATCGCCGCCAACGAGCAACTAATGAGAGAAAAGCGCATAGAGTTAGTTCCTTTTTTAGGTTTTTAACCATCATAAGGACGTGATGTTTTATTTTTATTACAGCGACACAAGCATCACTTGATCGCTACAGCTAATTGCACAGTAGACTAAACTATCAGCAATGTGAATGAACGATAAGAGTTTTATGTATAAGGTATTGATGTGTTTGTTATGGGTGGTGAGTTTTGCTAGCAGCGCTCAGTCTTATGTGATTGAGCAAGTTAAAGACAATGTGTATCGGTTTAGTGCAGGCCACTACCACAGCGTTTTTATGATCACCGATAAGGGGGCATTTGTCACCGATCCTATTAATGCTGATGCGGCGAAATGGCTGAAAAAGGCGATTCGCTCTCGTTTTGGTGTTGCCATTAAGTTCATGGCCTACAGTCACAACCATATTGACCACACGCTCGGTGGCGAATTTCTGGTCGATGAACAGACTACCGTTGTTGCTCATCGTTATGCAGATGAGGACATGCGTTGGACCAAAGCTCCCGTGCGCTTTGCTGACGTTACCTTCACTGATTCTTTCACCGCTGAGCTTGGACAAAGCTCTGTACAGCTTAATTATTTCGGCCCCAATAATGGGCGCGGCAATGTGAGTATGCATTTCATGCCTGCAAACGTTATGTTTGTGGTCGACTGGGTGGTGTTAGGTCGCATGCCTTATAAAGATCTGCAAGGTTATGATATCCACGGCATGATCCGCTCTACAGAGCAATTACTCGCAAGCCACGACTTTGATATTTTGGTAGGGGGACATGCACAAATGGGTGACAAGGGCGACGTGCGTCGCTACCTTGCCTACCTGAAGACCCTTTATAATAGCGTACGTGACGCGATGTTGGCGGGCCATACTTTGACGCAAATGCAGCAACAGCTACATTTTCCTGAATTCAGCCACCTGCCCATGTACCAGCAGTGGCGAGCGCAAAATATTGCCGGTGTGTACCGCACGCTGATAGAAGAGTCTTACTTTAATTTTCGCCCTGATGTGAGAATTAAAGATAACGAACATTAAGCGGTCGCATTGGGGTAATCAGTATAACCCCCTGGGCCACCGCCAAATAATGTTTGCGGATCATGCTCTGCTAAAGGCAAACCTGCTTTGAGGCGCTGCGGTAAATCCGGGTTGGCAACAAAGGGGCGACCAAAGCCAATCATATCGGCCCAGCCATCCTCTAGTGCTTGTTCGGCGCGCGCCTTGGTGTATTTACCCGCGTAAATAGTGAGCCCATCAAAGGCATCACGGATAGCATGCTTAAACTGCGCGCTCATTAAAGGCGCATCGTCCCAGTCGGCCTCCGCAATATGGACATAGCCAACGTTAAGCTCATTAAGAGCCCGCACTGCAGCCACATAGGTGCTTTGAGGGTTGTCATCCACCGCGCCATTTAAGGTTGTTAACGGTGCTAATCTGACCCCTACGGCGTTTGCACCAAACACTTCACTGACCGCGCTGACGACTTCACGCAAAAAGCGCAGGCGATTATCAAGGCTACCGCCATACTCATCGCTGCGATTATTGGCTTGTGAGTCTAGAAACTGGTTGATTAGATACCCGTTGGCAGCATGCAGCTCAATGCCGTCAAAGCCTGCTTCTTTGGCGCATTGGGCGCTGTGGCGATACTGCGCGATGACCTCGTGGATTTCTGCAACGCTCATGGCGCGCGGCATTTGCGCCTCGACAAAACCCGGGTTGTTATTGTCATCGATAAACACCTTCACACCTTTGGCTTGAATAGCAGACGATGAGATGGGCTGCTTGCCGCCAGTATTACTTTCATGGGATACGCGGCCGACATGCCACAGCTGGGCAAACATCACGCCGCCGGCTTGGTGGACGGCGTCGGTGACCTTGCGCCAACCGGCAACCTGCTCTGGGGTGTAGATCCCCGGGGTCCATGCATAGCCTTTACCTAGTTCGCTGATTTGCGTACCTTCACTGATAATCAGTCCGGCACTGGCACGCTGCGCGTAGTAGGTCGCCATTAAGTCATTGGCGATGTCACCCGGTTGGGTTGAACGCGAACGTGTCATCGGTGGCATAACAATGCGGTTTTTTAATGTTTTACCGGCTAAGGTAATAGGGCGAAAAAGTGAATTCATAAGACCTCCTAAAGTTGTGCTGAGCACAGCGTATCGCAGATGATTGTCATCATTAACCGCAATAAATGAAAAACACTTTTGTGAAATATGTAACTACAGGCACAACCTTGATTCAATAAAATCTAAAAAGGCAGATATTCGTGAAGACACTGCACTGTTGCGGTAGTAAACAGCTTGTACAGATTCTCGTCGATTAGGACTTAAAATATGGTTGTTGAGTACGCTCACTAAGCGCCCGGCGGCTAAGTCGTCTTTAACCATAAAATGCGACAACAATGCGAGTCCTTGACCCGCTATACATAGCTGACGCACAGTCTCGCCGCTGGAAGCACTGATAGCAAAGCGCAATTGTTGCGGGCTTTTGAGTGGCCAAGTGTTAAGGTGTGGGGCATCGCTAAAACCGATTAAACGCTGCTCATGCAGAGTTTGAATATTCTCTGAAAGGGAATGATGAGCTAAATACTCAGGACTTGCCACTATGTGTAGGCGACTTTTACCTAGTCGTCGAGCATGTAAATTTGAGTCACTAAGGTCACCAATACGTATGGCTATATCGGCTTTATGCTCAAGCAAATCAATAATACTGTCGTGGCTGGTTAGCTCTAGAGTAATATCTGGGTAGGTTCTGCAAAAATCGTTGATCAAAGGGGTCAATTGATGAAAAACAAATGGGCTGGCGGCATCAACGCGTAATTTTCCTGAAGGAGAGCGGCCCAGCAAACGCAGTGCTTCTTCGCCTTTTGCCAGCATATTCAAGCCATCGCGAGCGTGGCTCAAAAACAACTCTCCTTCTTCTGTGAGCTCTACTCGCCGTGTGGTTCTATTTAGTAGGGTGGCATTTAAAGTACGCTCCAGGCGGGTTACCGCTCGGGACACTTTGGCAACTTGTTGGTCGAGTAATTGTGCCGCAGCAGAAAAGCCTCCAGTATCAACTACGGTCACAAAGGCTTCTAAGTCTTCAGTTTTAGCATTGACGGGCATCGGCTTACCTTTTCATTTATCACAAAAGTATTTTGTCACTGCTGCTATTTTTTGCAAATAAATTTACTCCCACAATGACGGCATTGTTTTTAAACTCGCAGTGAAGAGGAAAATAAATGCCCATTGCATTGCTCGCTTTAACTTTGAGTGCCTTTGCTATAGGTACTACCGAATTTGTAATAGTAGGATTAGTGCCGACTATTGCACAAGATTTAAATGTGACCCTGCCAAGTGCTGGGTTATTGGTTAGCCTTTATGCCATTGGCGTGGCCGTTGGCGCACCAGTGCTGACCGCGCTCACCGGACGGTGGAAGCGTAAAAGCGTGCTTCTTAGCCTCATGGCGTTGTTCGTTGGAGGAAATATTTTGGCTTGGCAAGCGCCGAGCTACGAAAGCTTAATTGCGGCGCGCATCCTGACTGGGTTGGCCCATGGCGTGTTTTTCTCCATTGGTTCAACCATTGCCACAGGCCTTGTGAGTAAAGAAAAAGAAGCTAGTGCCATCGCAGTCATGTTCACCGGTTTGACAGTAGCCCTAGTCACAGGCGTGCCGCTGGGTACTTGGATTGGTCAAAACTTCGGTTGGCGAGCAACCTTTTTAGTGGTTTCTGCCTTAGGGCTAATCGCTCTCATTGGCAGTGCTGTGCTGGTCCCGGGGAATTTAAAACAAGGTCGCCCGGCGCGCATCAAAGAGCAGTTGCAAGTGCTTGTTCAACCGCGATTAGTATTGGTGTATGTCATGACTATTTTGGGCTATGGCGGCACATTCACTGCATTTACTTATCTGGCGCCTATTTTACAGCAAGAAGCCGGCTTTGCTCCGTCAGCCATTGGTTTGATCATGCTGGTTTATGGTGTATCTGTGGCCGTGGGCAATATTTATGGCGGCAAGCTAGCCGACAAAAAAGGTCCGATTAACGCCCTTACGCTGATTTTTGCGGCTTTATCTCTAGTTTTATTGGTATTCACATTCACTATGGGATCAAAAGTGGGAGCGGTGATCACCGTGCTGATATGGGGGGCTTTTGCTTTTGGCAACGTTCCTGGGTTGCAAGTGTACGTAGTAAAACTTGCAGAAAAATACACCCCTAACGCCGTAGATGTAGCATCAGGCCTAAACATTGCGGCGTTTAATATCGGGATTGCGGTAGGCTCTGTATTGGGCGGTGCGATTGTCGACGGTATGAGCCTGCAAGACACTGCTTGGATAGGGGCTATGATTTCCGTAGCGGCTTTGGTGGCAACGCGTTGGAGTGGTCACCTTGATAAGCGCGACGAAACGCGTGCTCAGGAGCTGGTATGAGCCTGGATAAACTAGCACAAAAACCCTTTTCTATCGGGGTGGAGTTGCCGCTGGATAATGACTGGGCTCGTTTTGAAACCAATACCTCAGGACCTTTTGGCATTCCAGATATGCGTCATCATGAAGCGCGTATTCAGTTAGCCGACAAAATGGGCTTCTTCGCCGCTTGGGTTCGTGACGTGCCTATTTATGATCCTAATTTTGGTGATGCTGCTCAAGTATTTGAAACTTTTAGTTATCTAGGTTATCTGGCGGCTAAAACTGAACGCATAATGCTTGGCACAGCTGCGGTGGTGTTGCCTCTTCGCCAGCCTTGGCTAGTAAAAAAAGCCGCCGCCACGATACAAAGCCTCAGTAAAGGACGGTTGATCTTAGGGCTTGCCAGTGGTGATCGCCCTAGTGAATACCCTTTATTTAATATTGACTTTCCCTCACGGGGAGCCCGCTTTCAAGAAGCTGTGGCGGTGCTCAAAGGTGAGCCCAAGCGGCCCTTACAGGCAGGGCAAAAGGTTCTGCCGGAGTTGACTAACACGCCCTTATATGTCGCGGGTCTCGCCCAGCAGTCACCAATGTGGGTGGGACAAAATATGGATGGCTGGTTGGCATACCCAGGTACTCCTGAAGATCATAAAAAGCGAGTAGCACAGTGGCGTAATGTTGCTGGCGAAAAGCCTTACGTGAGCTTTATTCATTTAAATTTGCTGGATGAGCCTGATGCGCCAATAACACGTCACCGATTCGGGATTGAAACTGGCGTAAATGGACTCATCACTGAACTAAAGGCAATGCAACAAGTAGGTGTAAACCATATTGGTTTGCATTTTAGGCGAAATACCTTGCCCGTTGAATGGGCACTCGAGTACATCGGTAAACAGGTATTACCGCATTTTCATTTTTAAGGAGACTATATGAATCAATCAATTTTACCTAAACTAGGCGTTGGCACGTTTCGACTAGAGGACGAAGTCGCTTATCAGAGTGTAATGATGGCTCTTGAAGAGGGCTATCGGCATATCGATACTGCGCAAATCTACGGCAACGAAGAAGCTGTAGGTCGTGCTATTAGAGATAGCGATATTGCCCGTGAAGAGCTCTTTGTAACAACTAAAGTGTGGAACGATAAGCTCAATAAAGAAGGCTTTATTGACAGCGTTAAAGAAAGTTTACGAAAGTTGCAGCTTGATAGCGTGGACCTACTGTTAATTCACTGGCCAAGCCCTGATAGCGGTGAACCAATGGAAGAATACCTTGGTGAGTTACATCGTGCCAAAGAGCTGGGTTTGACTAAATACATAGGTGTATCTAACTTCACTATTGCCCAACTTCAACAAGCGCTAAAAATCTTACCAGAGGGCTCGTTGACCAATAACCAAATTGAAGTTCATCCTTATTTGACTAATGAAAAAGTGCGTGAATTTTGTGTGCAACAAGGAATCACAGTGACCGGCTACATGCCTTTTGCTGTGGGTAAAGTGCTGAAAGACGAGACTATTTTAGCTATTGCTAAAAAACATAACGTCAGCGCCGCCGAAGTGGTTGTGGCTTGGGAGTTAGCACATGGTTTGGTGACAATTCCATCATCGACCAAACGAGCTAATTTAGCCACAAATCTTAAGGCGCTGGAACTGACTTTAAGCGCTGAAGACATCGCCAGAATCGATGCCCTTGATTGTAACGACCGTCAAGCCGACCCTGACTTTTCACCCAAGTGGGATATTTAAATATGGTAGAGCGGACCCATACATGGCAGTTTAATGGGGCAGGTAATGCCCTGCAATTAGACTACAAAGCCTTACCTCTATTGGAGGCTGGACAGATTCTGGTGCGCAACCTTGCCATCGGCATCAATCCTGTGGATTGGAAATTCATTGATGCCGATCCTATTTCTTGGCCCAAGGGTCACACTCCGGGCGTTGATGGTGCCGGCGAAGTGCTGGCCGTAGGTGCGGGAGTTGACGCTCAATTAGTCGGTCAAATAGTGGCTTATCATCACAGTTTAAGCCTTGATGGTAGTTTTGCTGAACACACCGTTTTATTTGCGAACCGGGTGATGCGCATACCACAAAGCTTGAGTCCTTCGGTGGCTGCCGCTTTACCATGTCCGATGCTGACTGCGTGGCAAGCGTTTAGCAAAATCCCCGCAGTTAAAGGTGCTAAGGTACTGATAACGGGTATGGGGGCAGTGAACAAGTTGTTGGCCCAAATGCTGAGTCACAGTGGTTTTAAAGTGCATGTCTTATCGCAAAGTTTAACCCAAGAGCAAGCGGATAAACTGAGTATAGATGCAGTTTTTCGTCAAGCGCCCAGCGCGGGCGGTTACTTTGCACTGTTTGATGCTAATGGCCCGGATACGGCAAGGGAGCTTGTGCCACTGCTGCAGGCCAATGGCCATGTTATCAGTATTTTAGGACGCATTGATAACCCCGTGGATGCGCCATTTACGCGTACTATTTCATACCATGAAATTGCCTTAGGGGCACTGCATGACTATGGGGATAGCGCTCAGTGGCAGCGCCTTGTAAGGGACGGTGAACGTCTACTAGAAGACGTGGTGGCTGGTCACTTACAGGTAGAGCAACCAACTGAATTCGCTTTTGATGCATTAAATGATGCTTTGATTTTCTCTAAGGAGGAAAAACAAAAAGCAGTTGTGCTCAATCAATAGTTACTCTGGGCCTTGAATGGCGGAATAAAACTAACATATAAGGCCCAAGTTAGTAGCTTTTACACGGTTTTAATTGGGTTACAGGCACGGTTACCTCACGATATTGATGCCGAAATAGCATCATGATAATGCCATATTGTGGCTGCTGTATCGGTAGAGATGTTGTTAAGGTGACCCTATCAACATAATGTAGAACGTGCTAAATGAAGAGGTAATAATGACCGCTATTGCTAAGCTCAGTGTGCTTGATCTCGCGCCCGTGGTGCAAGGCAGCAACGCCAATGAAGCGTTTGCCCGCGCTAAGGAGCTTGCTCAACATGTGGAACGTTTAGGTTACCATCGTTTTTGGATGGCGGAGCATCATAATATGCCCGACATAGCCAGCGCCGCCACGTCCACCGTACTGGCGTACATTGGCGCTCATACTCAGCGTATACGTATTGGCTCTGGGGGCGTGATGCTGCCCAATCACGCGCCGATGATTGTCGCCGAACAATACGGCACCTTGGCAGCGCTGTTTCCTGAGCGCGTCGACTTAGGCATTGGCCGTGCGCCGGGGAGCGATGGCGTTACAACACGTGCGTTGCGACGTGATGCAAAAGCTGCGGAAGATTTGTTGCCACAACTCGAAGAGCTGCAGTATTTTCTTGGCGAGGAGCAACCAGGCCAACGCGTGCGAGCTTACCCCGGAGTCGGTTCTCACGTGCCGTTGTGGCTACTTGGTTCAAGCACTTACAGTGCCTTGCTCGCGGCACAAAAAGGCTTACCCTTTGCGTTCGCTGCGCACTTTGCCCCTGACTTTATGATGCGCGCGATAGAATTGTATCGTGAACAGTTTCAGCCCAGCGCTCAACTGAGTGCTCCCTATGTGATGGTAGCGGTGAATGCCATTGCCGCTGCTACTAACGAGCAAGCCGAGTTTCTCGCAACCACAGGGCAGCAAAAGTTTGTCAGTATGATCAGGGGGCAAGAGGGGCTGATCCCTCCTCCCACCGACAATATGGATGCGATCTGGACCGACCTTGAACGTCAACAAGTGACTCGGATGTTGCGCGAGTCAATCATCGGTAATAAAGAGAAAGTCCAGGCCGGGCTGCGTGGGTTACAGGCGCGTACGGGGGCCGACGAAATCATGCTACACAATATTATTTATGATCAACAAGCGCGTTTGAACTCTTATGAGCTGATAATGCACGGGTGATAGATATGGGTTGGCGCTTGGTTTATCCCCGTATATGCTTGATGAGCATCTTGCATCACAAAAAAAGGAACACAACATGATTGGCTATGTCACTTTAGGTACAAATGATTTGCAAAAGGCTGCGGCTTTTTATGATGTTTTATTGGGCCAACTCGGTGCCGCACGGTTCATGGAGAATGAGCGCTTAATCGCTTGGTCGACTGGCCCTGTGGGCGCAGGATTAGCGATAGTGACGCCCTATGATGAGAGCCCCGCAAGCGCCGGTAATGGAACTATGGTGGCATTACAGGCCAGTTCCCCGGATTTGGTTGATAAGGTTTACCAAAAGGCGGTTGCTCTTGGTGCTAAAGAAGAAGGAGAGCCCGGTGAGCGTGGTGATATCCCTGGCTTTTATGCTGGCTACTTTCGAGACCTAGATGGCAATAAGTTGAATGTATTTTATATGCCAAGCCCTGCTTAATAGATAAGGAAATGTGAATCTTACTATAAGCGCCCAGGTGGGCGCTTTGTTACGTGTATTTGTCCCCATATAGTTAACCCTGTGTTAAAAAATAACTGCATTTTATTGACGTTTTAACGACCATGTCATATGTTATGAAAGCGCTTACATAATTTGCGCTTTTTATTTGGGTACTTTTGAAAGCGCTTACAAAATACTGGTTGATAATAAAAACAAAATTAAATCAGTTAGATACTAATAACCAATTAATGTTGGGGTTCAACAAAATGAACAAAGCAGCAACACACACGACTCGGGCTTTGGCAGCGCTCTCATTAGCTGTACTGACTGGGTGTGGCGGCTCCGCCACTGAGACTGATGTTACCACCACAGAGGTTAGTGCACCTGCCTCCAACTGGGTCATGGTTTGGGAAGATGATTTCAGTGGTGAAAGCATCGACACCTCAAAGTGGAACTATGAAATCAATTGCGCCGGTGGCGGCAACAATGAAAAGCAATGCTATACCGATAGCAGCGATAACGCATACATCGCAGATGGCGTGCTCAATATTGTTGCTCTACCAGCATCAGAAGGGGCTGAGAAGCCTTACACGTCGGCACGATTAAACACCCGATACAAGGCCGATTTTACCTACGGGCGCTTTGAAGTTCGTGCCAAGCTGCCCTCAGGACAAGGCAGTTGGCCGGCGTTTTGGATGATGCCCACCGATGAAGTGTATGGTTCGTGGCCTAAGTCGGGAGAAATCGACGTCCTCGAAGCTGTTAACCTGAAAGTGCCCACTGATGAGGGAGTGGAGTCTAATATTCATGGTACTTTGCACTATGGACGCGATTGGCCAGACAATGCTTCCAGTGGCAAAGCGTATGAGTTCCCCCAAGATGAGAACCCCGCAGACGACTTCCATACTTATGCCATCGAATGGCAAGAAGGCGAAATCCGCTGGTATGTGGACGACTACCTTTACGCTACTCAGCGCCGTTCTGAGGTGCTTTATAACAGTAAAAATGAAGCTGTGGGCTTAAAGCATCGTGGCTGGTTTGCTGAGTATTTTGAGCAGGGCAGTGGTGAGCTAGTCACGCATTGGGATAATGCTCCGTATGACCAAGATTTTTATATGATCCTCAACCTTGCTGTTGGCGGCGATTGGCCGGAAAACGTCAATCAAACAGGTATTGATGCCAGCGCTTTTGCCGAGGGGCAAAAGTTTGAAATTGACTATGTGCGCGTTTATGAGTGTGCATCGAACCCTGATACAGGCAAAGGCTGCGAAACAATTCGCCCTGGTTATGATGACCCTGCAGATGCATTAGTTGAAGGTAAGGCGCCTGTGCCTACACCGCCATCAACAGGCATCAATCCACTGACTATTTTTGCTGACCAATTTAACCCTAACTGGCCTGCTTGGGACTGCTGTGGCGGTTCAACGCCGAGCTTAGTACCTGTAGAAGGCAAAGGCAATGTGGTGGAGTTCGTGGTCGGCAGTGCACCCACGGTAAATGGTTTTACCAGCCGTAGCGAGTGTATCACTGATCCCGAGGGGGAGGCGTCGCCTTATGATGCCTCCGGGATGCTTGATAACGGCTTTGTGCGTTTCGATATGCGTGTCACTTCAGCTCCGGCGAATCCAGATGCCACTTGGATGTTCAAAATTGAAAGCTTTGATGCTGGCTCCGCCGTTGAACTCAACCTTAGCGCCAGCGCCGAGGGTGAAGCTCCTGTCGTAGGCCAATGGCAAACGTATACATTTCCAATCCAAGCGTTAGCTGATGCTGGCCTTGATGTGTCAGCAATTGATGTGGTGATGATCTTCCCTGCTTGGGGCACTGGAGAGGGCGCCGTTTATCAAGTCGATAACGTTGAGATAAACGCCGAGTACCCGCAGTTAGACCTTTTCACTGATGGCCAAAATGTTGATTGGCCCATGTGGGATTGCTGCGGTGGCAGCACACCTATCGAAGTCATGGATGATGAAGCCCATGGCTTGGTTGCTGAATTTGCGATTGGTGCTACACCGACCGTTATGGGCTTTAATACGCGCAGCGATGCGGGTGGCAGCGGTAAACCCTTTGATGCCACGGCTATCGTTGAAGGTGGCGTGATGCAGTTTGATATGAAAGTCACATCAATGCCGAATACGCCAGATGCGCCTTGGTTGCTCAAGTTGGAGTCAAGCGGCGGAGCAACGGCCGCTGAAGTTGATTTAACAACAAGCGCAGAAGGTCACGCCCCACAAGCGGGTGAATGGCAAACTTATACCTTCCCGTTGACTGACCTAGCGAGCGCTGGGTTAGATTTAAGCGCCATTGATGTAGTAATGGTGTTCCCTGCATGGGGCAGCGGTGAAGGTGCGGTGTATCGCATTGATAACGCCAAAATTTATTACCCTGAGAATGATGGGTTAACCTTATTCAAAGACGCAGCTGCTGAGCAGTGGAGTATTTGGGATTGCTGTGGTGGCTCTGAGCCTGCTGTAGTGACTGACGACCAAGCTCATGGCGCAGTTGCTGAGTTTACAATCGGGGCGACGCCAACCGTGATGGGTTTCCTAGCAGATGAAAACGTGTCATTTGATGCCTCCGGCTTACTCAGCGAGGGTGTGGTGCAGTTTGAAATGAAGATTACCAGCAATGCGGGTAATCCGGACGCTCAATGGTTGTTCAAGATTGAGTCATTGGGTGCTGCAACCGCAGTGGAACTGCCGCTCAGCGCCAGTCAGGAAGGGGCCGAGCCTGTCGTGGGTGAATGGCAAACCTACACCTTCACATTACAACATCTACTCAATGCTGGCTTGGATGTCAGTGCTATCAATGTGGTGATGGTATTCCCTTCTTGGGGCATGGGTGAAGGTGCTGTGTATCGCATCGATAACGCGGTCATAGCGAATCCTTAACACACTGAGTGCGGGTAGTACGCTGCCCGCAACCTATGGCAACAATTTGTATAAGCAGGCAATCATGAAACCTACAACATTTAAGAAATCATCGCTAGCTGTCTCAGTGTCGCTGAGCCTTGCCGCAGGCCTTGGTGTGACCATGCCAACTTGGGCACAGACAGAACAAGACAATGCAGAAAAGAAAATAGAAGTTATTCAAGTTAAAGGGATCCGAGGCAGTTTGATTCGTTCCATGGATCTTAAACGCCAATCTTCCGGCGTTGTCGATGCAATCTCCGCAGAGGAAATGGGTAAGTTCCCAGATACTAACTTGGCTGAGTCACTGCAGCGCATAACCGGGGTGTCGGTAAGTCGGGCTAACGGCGAGGGTAGCCAAATTACCGTACGTGGTTTTGGCCCTGAGTTTAACCTTATCACCCTTAATGGCCGACAAATGCCAGGAACAGGTTACACGCGTTCGTACAACCTAGAAAACATCGCCTCAGAGGGTGTGAACACCTTAGAAGTTTTTAAAACCGCGCGTGCAGATGTCCCCAGCGGTGGTTTAGGCGCGACGGTTAACATTGTTACCTCTCGACCCTTCCAACGCCCTGGGCAGCACTTTACCGTAACCGGCAAGGCTATTCACGATACCTCAAATGAACAAGGGGATGATGTCACTCCAGAGTTTTCTGCGGTGTACAGCAACACCTTTGATGATGATATGTTCGGTGTTGGCTTTACCTTCTCGCATCAGGAACGTGACTTTCAAAAACAACAAGCAAACATTCAAGGTTGGCAAGCGAACGTAGATTTACCGTCGCTTGATGACGGCAGTGTGATTGATCCCCGTCCTTTAGACGCTGATGGCAACCGGGTGGGTAATCATTTCTTTCCTAAAGATATGAACTACAGTATTGAAGACTTAGAGCGCGAGCGCACCAACGGGCAGGTAACGCTTCAGTACGCGCCTATCGATGATATTGTGGTGACGTTGGATTATACGGCGAGCCGAGCTATTACTGGCTCTAACAGCATTGGCTGGGGAATTTGGAACGAGTTTGGTGGCAATATTAACGGCTACGAGCTTGATGAAAATGGCACCGCGCTATTCGCTGACATTAGTGGTAATGATGCGTCGTTTACCACCAACCGTTCAACCACCGAAGTAACCGCACGTTCTGTGGGCCTTAACGTCGATTGGCAAATCAACGATCAATGGCAGATTGCTGTTGATTATCATGATTCTAATAACGAAACTGACAATGGTGCCGATGACGGGCTAGGCAGCGCCGGGCAAGTGATCTTGGGCTCCGATCAGCTTATTAATAAAATTTATGATTACCGTGAAGGGGACATTCCTCATGCCTTGGTAAACTGGAAAAATGGCACCACTACTTTAGCCCCGAGTGAAATTGACTCTAACTTTAGTCAGTTCATCTACTCACCGGGTGAATCGGATATCAAACAGGCGCAATTGCATAGCGAATGGTACAACGATAGCTTTGATATCCCACTGATCCGGGTGCAATTCGGTGGCTCGCACACTGAGCAAACCATGAGTGGTTTCACGGCGTGGAGCGGTCTGCGCGGCGGCCCTGGTTTCAATCCGGCGTTCCCCGAGATTTTCCCTGATAATATGTTCACCTACCACGAAACCGGCGACCTCCTTGATCAATTTGCTGGAGGTGGCAGTGACTTACAACCGGGTTATTACTACACCTACGACTTTGATGAGGCCATTGCTCGCCAGCTGGCTTACCTTACTGAAGGTGTAGTAGGTGACAATGTATACTCTATCGATCCTTTCTTTGATGGTATTGATAGTCAGAACACCGTTGAAGAGCAAACGCAAAGCCTCTACTTGCAAACGCAGTGGGAATTCGACGTTGCCAATTACTACGTGCAAGTGAATGCCGGTTTACGTTATGAGCAAACCGATGTAACTAGCATTGTACGCCAGCGTGTCGAGCAACAAGTGAATTGGGAAAGTGCGTCAGAGTGGATTATGCAATACGCCGAAGGTGGCACGAATAACTTCCTGACTCAAGAGGGTGACTACGACATCCTACTGCCGATGATTGATGCTAAAGTGGATTTGACCGACGATTTGGTAGCGCGGGTATCATGGGGTAAAACCATGTCACGTGCACCTTTGGGTAATTTGGCCGGCGGCCGTAGTTTAACGGGCAGCCCTAAGCCAGGCTCGCGAACTGGTGCCCAAGGGAACCCCAATCTATTGCCATTTGAGTCCACTAACTTGGACTTGTCTTTAGAGTATTACTACAGCGAAGGCAGCTACGCGTCGCTGGGTTACTTCAAAAAAGACGTGGATAACTTTATCCAAACAACCATCACTGAAACCACCATAGACGGTTTGCACGACATTCTTGATGGCCCTCGTTACCGTGAGGCGGTGGCTGCAATTGAAGGGCGTGGCGAGCAGGCGACCAGCGATGCAATCTATAATGAAATGCTGGCGTTAGGCTATGGTAATGGCGAAGGTAAAATTGAGCCAAGCAGTGATGATCCGCTTATTGTTTGGAACATCAGCCAGCCGCAAAATACCGACAGCAAAGCGGTAGACGGATTTGAAGTGGCGCTGCAGCACCTGTTCGGGGAATCGGGCTTTGGTGTTGGTGTAAACGCGACTTTTGTTGACGGCGATGTCGAGTTTGATAGTGAAAGCTTGGTGCAACAAGCTCCACTTACTGGCTTGAGCGACTCTGCAAACTTCCAGGCCTTCTATGAAAAAGATGGTTTATCAGTGAAGGTCACTTATGCGTGGCGTGATTCGTATCTTATTGGTGTGGGCCAGGACCAGGGCTCCTCAGATGCGCCACCGCAGTATAGCGACACGTATGGGCAATGGGATATCAGTGTTAATTATGACATTGACGAGCACATTACTGTGTTTGCCGAAGGTGTGAATCTCAATAATGAAACCGAACGTGGTTACGGTCGATATGAAGAGCAGTTCTTATTTGCACGTCAATATGGGCCGCGCTACACCTTGGGTGCGCGCTATAGCTTTTAGCCATAATTTTAGCTTCACGACAGGGTTTATCCCTAGAACCAACCTAGCCGCTCACCGAGCGGCTTTTTTTATTTATATACAGTAACCACTTGAGCTTATGTCAGTGAGTAGAAGGGGGCTTTGATGTCGCTGTGCGTCAAGTACCTAAACGGACAACTGGCTATTTTTAACTGTTTTGTTTAATATTGCCCCAATTAGCGCCTAATTTCATGGTCGTATAGGTGCCTTAGGAATACTTTTAACAAGGATGAACTCATGACAACCATGCGTATTTCCCAATCTGTCGGCATCAACGGTGTCAATAATCCCAATGACATTAAAGCGGTACAACAAGCATTAAACGCTCTACTGAGACTCATTGCGCCCACTCAGCGGTTAGTCGTTGATGGTCGTTTAGGAAGCCGTCCTGAGCAGTCAAAAACCGTTGCCGCGATCAAGCTATTTCAACAAAAAGTGGTGGGTATGGTTCGTCCCGACGGCAAAGTGGATGTAAATGGGCGCACCCATCGCAAAGTAAATGAAAAGCTCTCTCAAGCAAGCGCCAGTGCGCAGACACCGGTTTCTGGAGCCTTGAAAGTGTCGCTTTATCGTAATATTGAGCGTTATGAGGGCCGCGTAGAGCACATGTATTTGGATACCAAAGGCTTTGCGACCGTTGGTGTGGGCCACCTACTGAGTAACGTAGATGAAGCCAAGAAATTACCTTTTATTGTCAATGCCACCGGGCAGCCGGCTACTGCCGCGCAAATAGAGTCTGAATATCAGTTAATTAAAAGCAAGCCTTTCGGAAAGCGTATGCGAGCAGGTAAGTTTAAACCTTTTACTAAATTACACTTATCACAAAGCACTATGGACGCGCAGGTAGAGAAGCATATTCGGCAGTTTGAATCGGAGCTAAAAAGAATATACGGGGCCGATAAGTTCGCTGCCTTCCCAGACAATGTCAAATTGGCGCTATTCGATATGATTTTTAACCTGGGTATGACCAAGCTCAAAGATACTTTTCCTAACTTTAACCGCTATATTAACGCGGGTGACTATAGAAATGCCGCGCTGGAGTCGTCTCGTAAAGACATCTCCGAAGAGCGCAATATCTATGTTCGTAACTTATTGGCTAATCCACAATGAATAAATTAAACCTTATAGCAATGACCGCTCTTTTTGGTTCACTGAGTGCGTGTGCAACGACAAGCAATACCGTTATAGAGCCTCATTATACTTTCGACAATAAAGCCCGAAGCTTCTTTGATAAACGCATTGAGCTGAAAAATAGTTCAGAGGTTGCCGCACTTCACAACAAACAGTGGTATTACCAAGATACCCTCAATAAAGGGGGGGACTCTATAGAGGTATCGAATTGCTTAGCGCTCAAAGAGGCTTTAGCGGAAGGCTTCAAGGCAGATACATACTCTTATCAAGAGGCGGTAATAGCAACCGAACATATCTGTGATACCTGGCAGGCGATGGCGAAACTAGAAGCCTCTCACAGCAGTTGGATCAACTTTACTCACGGTAAAGAAGTGGCCGAAGAATTACCTGCCGAATTCACTCTCGCTATCTCCAATTATACAGTTGAGCAGGTGGCGCAGTCTGAGCACTGGAGTGATGTGACCACAATTAAGAAAGTCGAACCTGTGAATGAAGATCAAGCGGTGTATTACGATACCGATGGCAGTATTCAGCGTCTGACGCTCATGGCCCAAGGCGATTACAATGGCGATGGAATCGAAGATGCTATTTTCTATATGGAAAATGGCGTTGATGGCGGCAGTTATTCTAGTGTGAAGGCTTATGTCGTAACGCGCTTGGAACAAGGGGCGCCGATAACGCTGTTGGCTCAGTGGTAATTAGGTCGTCTTTGGCACATTCATAATGACTAAAAGCACTTTTTTATTATCTGGGGCCATGCTGCTCTCTGTTGCAGCCTACGCAAATACAGAGCAATCAAGTATTGCTCCAAGTTATAGCGAAACCAATAAAACTGAGGGGCGTTTTGTCGATCCCGTATCACTAGATAGCCGAGCGGATGTGGAAGCGCTAGCAAGTGGTAAGTGGTTTTTTAGTTATCCGCTAATAAATGATTCTGGCAAGAGCACAGAAATTGCAAGCTGTGAGCAATTAAAGCAAGCGCAGGCTCAAGGTTTCAAGGGCGAAGACTTTTCAATGCAAGGCGCTATTGAAGCGCTCGAGCTAATTTGCAACACCTGGCAGGCGATGGCGAAGCTAGAAGCCTCTCACACCAGTTGGATCAACTTTACTCATGGTAAAGAAGTGGCCAAGGAATTACCTGCCGAATTCGCCCTCGCTATCTCTAATGATACGGTTGAGCGGGTGGCGCAGTCCGAGCACTGGAGTGATGTGACCACAATCAAAAAAGTTGAGCCTGCGAGTGAAGACCAAGCGGTGTATTACGATACCGATGGCAGTATTCAGCGTTTAACGCTCATGGCCCAAGGCGACTACAATGGCGATGGCATCGAAGATGCTATTTTCTATACGGAAAATGGCGTTGATGGTGGCAGTTATTCCAGTGTGAACACCTATATTGTGACTCGCTTGCAGCAAGGGGCACCGATAACGCTGCTGGCGAAGTGGTAATAGGTAAGGAGCAGCTTAGCTGCTCCCACAATGTTGCTCCCACACCACGGCACAGCTAATGAAACACTTTGCCACTAATCAAGGTGTCATCAATCACCAAAAACTGCCCATGCCATTTTTCTGTAGTGACATAAGCGGTATCCCACTCTAGATTAGCGTTGCCCATGGCTTCAAGCTTGGCATAAGGGTCTCCTTGGCCAAGGCCAGCAAACTGCCATTTTGAAAAGTTATCGAAGAGCTCGTTTTTGCCGTAGATGCCTGCCCTGCGGGCGGAGAAGTCTTCCATGAGTTTAATATGGTCCACTTGCTCTGCAGTAGACATCACAACTTTTTGCCGACAAGGGGTAAAAAAAGCACGCTTATTATCAGCATCGACTAGTTGAATTAGGCTGTTTCCATAGGTGCTAATATACTCCTCAATGGTCATGGCGTGTTGGTAGCAAGGAGACGTTTGCACCTTGCTAAAGTCGGTGAAGGGCTTGCCTACACTAAACCCAGCTAACTTCTGCGCGGTTTCATCAAGGTCGCTAACTTGTTGTAGTGTTAAAAATTTGGGTTCGCTATAAGCCGAGTCAATGAGTGCTGCCTGCTGGCCATCAAGGGTTGCTGTAGAAGCAAACTGTGCTCCATTTAAGGAGAATGTAAAGTCTTCGGCAACAATTTCCAACTGGTTAGCTAACGAAATAGGCAACAAAGCTTGGTTGTATTGATAACCCACTAACTTACCTTGGTGAAAACTAAAAACATGATTGCGACCAATAAAAGCCAGTAACTTTGTGTCATTTATCGGCCATAACATAGTAAAACGGCCCAGCTTTTCGAGTATTTGAGCGAATTCATCACCCATTTTAAAAGTAAATATAGAATCCTCGGTGATAATTAAAGTCGGTGTTAACTGCTGAAGCTGTTTTAAGGGGGCGGCTGGTAATGTGAATGAAGTTTCTATATCAAGGTCGTTACTCGTATATTTGAAAACTGTTGATGATAAATAATCAATATTCTCTTTCGTTATTTTAAATCTATTACCGTAGCATTCAGTGACTGATGCGATTTGCGCAATTGCATCAATATTGGATGAGTTCGGATCACGTTTAAAGCTGACAGCCGTTTCCATGATACCCGCATCGGTATTGTCGGCAATATCTTGCAGTTTATGCAGCAGCTTTTCTTTAGTCTGTGTAATTAGCTCATCGTCACTGAATGACCCCATACGGGCTCGATATGTTACTTGTACAGATTGCGCCGAACGCTCGTCAACATCGCACTCACTGGCTCTGGAGTACATGCTGTGAGAGTATGAAGAGCATGAATATACAACAGCTAATGCCAATAAGTACTTAACCATAACGGCAATCCCTTTTTATCAAAGTCAGTAATGTCTATCTTTTACACAGTGATAATTAAAGTCAATATATCTAGTATTTTTCAGATTTGAATTAGTATCAATAATTAATCATCTTATTGATACTGCAATGGAAATTAAAATAAGTTTAATGTAGCATTCCTTTTATAGGAACTTTATAAGGATATAGAAATGTACAAAGGACTTGCTTTATTTTGCCCATTATTTTGTTTAACGCTATCGGGGTGTGGAGGAAGCGACAGTAACAAGGATGCGACACCCGTTGTAGAGAACACCTCGCAATCGGCCAAGGCTCATGTTGCTGCGGTCACTCAGGCTCAGCGAGGACAACGAATACAGCTTGATGCGACCCAAAGTGTGATCCCTCGTGGCGGCAGTTTTTCTTGGCAATGGCACAGTGTGCCTGAAGATGGCGCAGTTGAACTCACTGATAAAGAGACGTTGAAGCCTACCTTTATACCCACTGTCGCGGGGACTTATCAGCTCAAGCTGGTGGTAGACGCTGGCAACAATAATAGCAGTGAAGTGCTAACCACCATTACTGTCGCTGACAGTAGCAATAATACTGCGCCGGTGGCGCGCTTTGAATTGGCGCAAACACATTTTGGTAAGAACGAAACTATTCATTTAGATGCTTCAGCAAGCTTCGATGCGGATAACGATACGCTAAATTATGAGTGGCAAGCACATAGCTCTGCCGAGTTTCAACTTAGTGCCCATACCGGCGTTCAGGCATTATTTAAGGCTCAATCAGCGGGCAAGTATACCATTCGCTTAACTGTTGATGACGGTGAGTTACAGCACAGCACCGAAGGCACAGTTACTGTTCAAGAACAATCCTTAGAGCCGGTGATTTCGGCCCCTAGCAGCGTGAAAGTGGGCACCGAAATTAAACTCAGCGCAGTAAATAGCAAGCTGTATGAAGGGGTGGGAATTACTTGGCAGTTAAAGAGTAAACCCCAAGGTAGCAGCGCCGAACTCTCTACTCACGATGCTATTGAAGCGCTTTTCACTGCAGATGCCGCCGGTACTTATTTAGTACAACTGAGACTCACCGCAAGCAGTGGAGAATATGTTGTGGCAACCAAAGAGATCGCCGCAACAGCTAACAATGGCGCGCCCTTTGTGCGCTTATTAAACACTCCAAGCTCAAGCAAAACCTATCAGCAAGTGACGCTCGATGGCTCAGCAACTACGGACCCTGATGGCGATACCTTAGACTTTTTATGGCAAATAGAAGCACCAGAAGGCGCCACATACAATCTTGAGAATGAAACCAGCGCCAAAGCCACCTTTTTAGCGCAAGACCCAGGCGATTACAAAATAACGCTGCAGGCGTCTGATGGGGCTTTAACGAGCCAAAAGTCATTGATCCATCGTGTCACATCGTCTAATAGTGCGCCTAGTGCTCAAATCGAGCTATCATCGGGCCAAGTGAAGCTTTATAAAACAGCCTCTTTTATCGCCAAAGGCCAAGATCCAGATGGTGATGTACTCACTTACCAGTGGCAGTTGATAAATAAACCAGCACAAAGTGAGGCGCAGCTTAGCAATATAGAAAACAATGAAGTAAGCCTCACATTCGATAAGGCAGGTACCTATACGCTGAGCGTAACGGCCTCTGATGGTGAACTCTCGAGCGAGCCTCATGTTATGTCGGTACAGGTTAAAGCGGGCACCAATCGCCAGCCCTATATTCTTGGCATGCAGGTATTGGATGAGCTGAAAGCGGATCAGCCCATTCGTTTGGTGGTTAACGCAGGCGATCCTGATGGCGATCCGCTGACTTACGAATGGCGAGTCGAGCCGCCAACAAATGCCACTGCCACTTTCTCATCGACAAGCACAGCACAGACCACGATAACGGTCAGTGATCCAGGTTGGTATTTAGTTGAGGTTTATGCCGATGATGGCATAGTGCGTACGCCCTATCCGCATGCCAAGGTGCTGATAGTCGAGTAGGCAAAGAAAAGGCGGGAATTCCCGCCTTTTTTAAGTTAATCGCCCATAAACTTCATCGCCTGCAACAAGTTACTGTAATCATCGCGCCACACAAAGGGTGTGGTTGTACTTGGCCAAGGAGATTGACTAGAGCGCAGCGATACCAAACGCTCAGCGCTGCGGCTAAGCACGACCCAGCGCACATCGTGGCCATGGCGCTGTTGCGATTTACTTTCGTTGTAAACAATGGCTAATTCAAAATGCTCAGCCAAGCCGCGCATCAAAGGTGTTAAATCCAAATGGGTATTGGAAATATGCACCGCCAGCAAGCCGTTATCCTTGAGATGACTAAGATACAGGTCGGTGGCCTCTTGTGTTAGCAAATGCATGGGGATGGCATCGCCGCTAAAGGCATCCAGCACCAGTGCATCAAAACGCTGCGCGGGTTGCTTAGATAAGGTCACGCGACCATCACCTAAGTGATAATGCTGCTGCGCAGCTGAAGCGTTTAAGTAACTAAATTGGCTTTTAGCCGTTGCCAGTACATTGGGGTTAAGCTCGTAGAAATGGTAGTGATCGCCTGGCTTGCCATAAGCAGCCAACGTCCCCGCTCCCAAGCCGATAAAACCGACTTTGGCGTTTGCCGAGAGCTGTGAGAGCATTTGCCCAACCAAGGTTTGCTGTCGGTAGTAACTCTGTGGCTCGCCTTGTCCTGGGCCGCTCAACACTTCCACACCGTGGGTGGTGGTGCCATCAATCAGACGTCGTTCAACGCGGTTGTCTATATTAACTTCAGTCACGGTTAACAAGCCGTAAAAGTTGCGCAAACGGGTAATATCATTACTTTTAAACTGACTGTCTAGCCATAGAAATAACAGCGCCGAGATGGCCACGCCGGCCAGCGCACTGCCGGCTAACCATGGCGATCTTTGGTGCTGCTTATCAAGCAGCACGGCGATAGCAAACAGCATCAAGGCCATGGCAATGGCTAATGGGTATTCGTAATACAAGGTGAATACGAGGGGCGCAACAAAGGTGATGGCCGCCGTGCCTAAGGCCCCGCCTAGGGCCATTAACAAGTAAAACTGCGTGAGATAATCGGTATTAGGTTTGGCTTTAACCAGCTCACCATGGCACACCATGCAAGCGGCAAACAGCACTAAGGAATACAGGACTACTTGGCTGACAATATCGAACTGGCTGCCAATGAAAAACAAAAAGCAGGCGATAAGCGCGCACACCGAAAGGGTCGCCAACCAAAATACCCGATGGTAAAGCTTGGTTGAGTGGAAACATAAAACAAAGGTCAGTAAATACAACGCCAGCGGTAAAAGCCATAAAAACGGCACCGGGGCGACATTTTGCGTAATGGCGTTGGTGCTGGCAGTGAGTATCATCACCCCACAGCCGCTCAGGGCTAACCATAGTAACCATTTGTGATGAAGCCCGCCACGAAACGCACTTTGCTCGGTAGTACCTAAACGCTTCGCCTGATTATAAAAGCGTGCCATATAACCGTAAAAAACGACGCCAAATGCCACAAATAACCCACTCCAGAGCCACGATTGATCGCCTAAAGCGAACCAAGGCTCAATAGCAAAGGGGTAAGAAAGTAGGGCTAAAAACGAGCCAATATTAGAGTAGCTATAGAGTTTATAGGCATGCTCGTTATCGACCTTTGCCTGCCAGCTTTGCATCAATGGGGCCGTCGCGGCGAGGGCAAAGTAGGGTAAGCCTACAGCAATACTCAGTTGCAACAACACCTGCCAAGCTGGGTGAGCACCCGGGGCGGCTAAGGCTTGGGTGCCAATAGGTAATGCTAGAGCTCCTACGAGCAGCAGCAAGCCGTGGACAATAAACTGATTCTTTAACTTAAAGCGGCTTGAGAGTAGGTGCGCATAGCCGTAACTGGCCAATAAAAAGGCTTGAAAAAACAACAGGCAAGCGGTCCATACTTGGGTGCCGCCGCCAAAGCTTGGTAACAGCATTTTGGCCATGATCGGCTGGACTTGAAACAGTAAAAAAGCACTGAGAAATACAAGAATAATTGCAAGCATAGGGGGTGAATGAGTACGTGAGCGAAAAAACGCCCGCTAATGTACCATGTTTAACCATAATGGGGAAAAGGAGCTGTACAGTCGCTCATGTTGCTCTTGCTTTGGCCTATACTCAAGCAGGATGTCACAATCACAACAGGGAAACGCTATGAAATATATACTGTTACTCGCTGCATTGATGTTTACTCACAGCGGTTTAGGTGCCCAAGCTAAGTTATTGGAGAGTTTATCCAAAGCACGCGTTATTGAGCTCAATCATGTGTGGGATCACAACTCCCCGCTTTTGAGTTTTAATCCCCCTTATGCGTTGGCGCTGATGGATAATCATCAAGATACCCAAGGGATGATCCCCGAGCTCTCTTTTGCCGCCGACATTATGTATTTTAGCGGCCAGCATGGCGCGCCCAACCTTGATGCCATTGGCCATATTGGCCACAACGGCCAAGCCTATGGTGGCATCAGCACCGATGCTATCGATGGCGCTCAGGGCCTTAAGGAACTTGGCATTGAGCAATATCCTCGCGAGCGCTTACTTAATCGTGCCGCGTTACTTGATGTGGCGCGTTTTAAAGGGGTGTCACACTTACCTGGCGGATACGAAATTACCGTAAAGGATTTGCAGGATACAGCCAAAGCACAACAGGTTCGCATTAAGGCTGGGATGTCGGTGTTGATCCGCACCGGTTTTGGCCAGTTTTTTAATACTGACAATGCAACTTACCTCGGGCCTCGCCCGGGCCCAGGGCAGAGTGCGGCCCAGTGGCTAGCACAGCAACATGTATTCTTAGCAGGCTCTGATCAACTGAGTTTCGAGGTGGTGCCTGAGAATGGAACGCGTTTTCCCGCACACCGCATTTTACTCGCACAACATGGTATTTATATTGTTGAAAACCTTAACTTAGAAGCGCTCAGCGAGGCGCTTGCAAAGGGCAAAAGCAATGAATTTATGTTGGTGCTAAACCCGCCTCGTGTTCGTGGAGCTACGGGAATGGCGGTGAATGCTTTTGCTATTTTGCCTTAGGTAAACATATTTGCGCTAACGCCCCACCTTGAGAATGGTTTGTAAGTGTTAACTCACCGCCTTGCGCTCTAATTATCTCTCTGCTTAATACTAATCCAATGCCAGTGCCTTGGGTTTTGGTGGAGTAAAATGGCACAAATAGGTTATCGGGATTATCTATGCCAGGGCCATTATCATACAGCTTGAGTTGCCACTGGTTGTGCTTACTAATCGCTAAGCGTATACCTTCGGTGCCGCTAAGGGTATTGGCCTGCTCGGCATTACGCACCAAATTAAGCAATGCTTGCTCCAGTTGCTCTGGGTCGATTAATAAACGGCCGCTGTGGCTTTGGCAGTCAATGTCTATGTGTGGCAGCAGCACCTGTAAGCGGCTAACCAGCTCGGTGATTGGTATCGCTTGCAGTTGCGGTTGTGGCAGCTGCGATAGCTTTGAATAACTGGCAACAAAGTTGAGTAGATGTTGCGCGCGTTTTTCTATCACCTCAAGCATTTGCGCTTGCAATGAGTGCGCCTGTTGCTGCTCGCGCAGCGACTGGGTTAACGAATAAATTGGCGTCAGCGAGTTACGCACTTCATGATTCAGTACTTTGACCAGCTTTTGCCAGGCCTCTTTTTCGGTGCTTCTTAGGGGCTGTTCAATCGACACATAGACCAAGAGTTGATAATGACGAGCGCCTCGCTTTAGGTTATGACAGTCAATTTTGTAGCGTGGTTGATGCTGCCCTTGATGCAACTGCCATTGATGCTGATAACGATACAAGCCAAGTTCTTTGGTCGCTACTCCTAGCAGTGAATCTTGATGGTAGTGGGCTAATGCCGCTGGGTTAGCATGATACACCTGAGCATGGCCATCAAGCACCACCACTGGCGAGTGCAGCTCGTTTACCAAGTCAAACACAAAGCTTTCGTGGTGCGCGTATTCTGCACGCTTATTACTAATGCGGGTGGCAATACGGCGCAAATCCTCTTTCAAAGCATAAATGCGCCCATGTCGATACCGGGCAAAATGCCACACTGTAAATTCCTCATTCGCGAGGCTATCTAGCTGCACCGCGACGCTATCAAAAGCGTCGAACACGGTTTGGTACAAACTACAGAGCGCCCAAATACAGGGGCCTAGAACCAACAATAGCAGCGTTACTTGGCTCAGTGTATCCAATTGCAGGTAAACACCGATGGCCAATAACAGCACCAATAGGGTGCCTAGCGGGATGGCTGCAAGGATGATAAAGCGTCGCTCTAAAGAGCTTGAGCGCGCCATTATTGGTTGCCCAGCTGATATTTATCTAAGCGTCGGTACATGGCGGATTTGCTCAACCCTAAAAACTCACCGGCGGCGACCACATTACCGTCAAAATGAGCGATGGCGTTGCTGATCATGCGTTTTTCCGCTTCCTCTAAGTTCATTAGCGGTAGGCTCGAATCAATATCTTGGTGAGGTTGCAAGGCGATATGCTCAGCGCTGAGGCTATCAGTGTCGCTCATGATCACACTGCGCTCCAACACATGTGAGAGCTCGCGCATGTTTCCTGGCCACTGATAGGCGCTAAGTTTGTCTAGGGCACAGCGGTTTAAGGTTTTTACAGGCAGCTGGTAACGCTGGCAGTGGATGCGAATAAAATGCTCGGCAAGGCTGGCGAGCTCGTCACTGCGTTGGCGCAGCGGCGGCAAAGTAAGGACCAAGGTATTGAGTCGGTACAGTAGGTCTTGGCGAAAATCACCGCCAGCAATGGCCGCTTGTAAATCGGCATTAGTGGCAGAGATCACCCGCGCATCGCTGTGCAAGGTGGTGGAGCTGCCGAGCACCTCGTATTCGCCACTTTCTAATACCCGTAATAACTTCGCTTGCAGCGCCAGGGGCAAGGTGCCTATTTCATCTAAAACCAAAGTGCCCGATTGCGCCAGGGTAAAGCGCCCGGTACGCGCTTCTTTGGCATCGGTGAACGCGCCTTTACTGTGGCCGAATAACTCACTTTCGAAGAGGTTCTCCGGGATAGCGGCCATATTGACGCTGACAAAGGGCGCATCGGCTTTATCGCTATGCTGGTGGATGAGCTTAGCCAGCATACTTTTACCGGTGCCATTCTCACCGGTAATGAGTACATTGGCGTTGGTTGCAGCAATACGCTTGGCGTTTTCAATCAAGGTTTGCGTCTTTTTTGAAAAGGCCAGAAAGCGGTCATTGGCATCGCTATTGTCATGAGGCAAATGCTTGCGCACAGCATTGACTAAACGGCGGTTTTGCCAGGGTTTTTCAACAAAATCACAAGCCCCTAATTGCATTGCTTTGACGGCTAATTCGACATTGGCATAGGCGGTGATCACCACCACCGCGATGCGCCGAGAACATTGCCGTAAGCTATCGAGAAAGGCCAAGCCTTCTTTGCCAGAGGTGGTGTCCTTGGTGAAATTCATGTCCAGTAAGACTAAATCAACCTGATGGCGGTTAAGCTGGCTGAGCGCGGCTGTGGGAGAGTCAGCCTCTATGCAGTGGTGATTATCACTCTCAAGCGCAATGCGGGCGCTTAGGCGCACATCGCTCTGATCGTCAATTATAAGTATACGTGCCATGTACAGGGTATTCCTAATAACTAAGGGGCGCAGGGCCCCCTGATTCTTTATTGTTGTTTTAATGCCGCCATGGGCTTGTCATGTATTAGTTGTCGCATGGGCCAGATGACCGAAGCCAGTGCGAAAACGATAATTGCAGCGCTGACGAAAAGCAACCACAGCGGATTGAGAGACAGCCACAGCATCACCGACTGTTGAAATAGGATGTAACCGCCCAAGGATATTCCCAGGGCCAATAAAAATGCAGCAACCAACGGCATAATAGTATCCTTAATAAGTTGACGATATAACAATTTACGTTTGGCACCTAAGGCCATGCGCATACCCAGTTCATAGCGACGTAATCTGAGGTTATAACTGAGCACCCCATAAATACCGATACCGGCGAGCAACAGGGTAAATATGCCCAGTGCAGTGCACAGCATCAAGGTCACTTTGTCTAAATGAGTGATGGCTGCGTATTGCTCCTCTAAAGACTTAAAAGTCCATATGCCGGCACGGTTACTGACCTGCTGCATGGCTTGAAATACTGTTTCTCTTTGCAGCTGCTGGCCAGGTTGCATCTCTATCATGATCGCAAAGCCATAAGGCTGAGCAGGCCACCATAAATGCCGTCCTAGGTCCTCATCATAGAACTTGGGGTGGTTAAAGTTTTCGGTGATGCCAACCACTTCTACTGGGTTGTCAGGGTCGAAGCTGTAAAACTTCTCGCCAATCAGTGAGCCTTCCGGCTTAAGCAAATCATTCACCGCTTTGGTGACCAAGAACTCATGCTTTTCGCCGCGAATAGCCGCCTCACTAAAATTACGGCCCTCAATAATTTTCAACCCGGTAAATTCGAAGTAATCTTGGCCAACCCAAGTTTGCGGGATGAAAATAGAGCCTTTGCCGGACATATCGGTAATGGTGCTGGCGCGTTTGCCTCTATCAACTGGGCTTTGCCCGTGTGCAACTGCTTTGACTCCGGGAATTTGCTCTGCGGCGTGAAGGAATTTTTGTAAATCATCGTAGCGTTTGCTGAGCTCATCCCGATTTTTTTCGATAAACACCATCACTTGGTAAATGTTATCAACTCGGCTACCCAGTGGCCGCTGCAATGTTTCCACACTTTTGTGCAGCACCATGGTCGCCGTTATCACTAAACTGGTGGCGAGGAACAGCTGAATAGCAATCATCCATTTTACGGTGCGCATGCTGACTTGGCTGACCGCCCCTTTACCAGAGGACTGTACCTGTGAGCGTAACTGCTTAAAGTTAATCAGGCGACTGGTGATCCAAGCAAAGAGCAAGGCCAATAAGATGCAGAGAATCAGTGCGCTGGAAACCACGGTAATATCAATGCCGACGGTGTGAACCAGTGGCAAATGCCCGCTGCTCACCCACTTAAAGAGCTTCACGCCCCAGGCGGCGATAAATAAGGCGATGGCTACGGCGGAGGCCATAAGCACGAAGGTTTCACTTAAAATACTGGCAAAGAGGGTTTTACGTTTAGCCCCCAACACCGCTTGTAACGCCAGTGTTTTATGCTTGGCTACGGCGCGGGCGATAAATAAGTTGCTGACATTTAACAGCGCAATAAGCACTAACCCTGTGACTCCGGCAAGGAGCATAATCGCCAAATCGTCGTTGTCGCCCAACTCGGCTTGGCGAAAGGGAGTGACAATGGGTTTGAGGTCATCCAGTTCGTCAAACTCCTCTTTCCACTGCGCTTTAATTTCCTGAATACTTTGGTAAAGCTCGGCTTCAGTTGAAGCTTTGGTGGCCCCGGGTTTAAGCACGCCCACTAGTTTCATACCCCGAAATAGGTTCCACCAAGCGCTTGGGTTGTCATCGTTAAAGTAGCGCGCATCCGCGCTAAATTTGAACCACAGCTGATTGTCACCCCGGTTGAACATATAGGGATCTTGGTAGTTTTTGGCAACCACACCGACAATGCGATAGTGCTTATCTAGCTTCACTAAGGTTTGCCCAATCACATTGTCATCGCCGCCGTAATAACGTTGCCAAAAGTCATAAGAGATCAGCACTTCATCCAGCGGCTCCTGCACACGCTGTTGTCGGCTCATATGCTGTCCTAATGCTAAAGGCACACGAAACAGCTCAAAGTAGCCGTCACTGGCATAGGTGATGGCGATACGTGGCTCCCCGGGCAGGTTACTGATGACATCTTCACCGGAGTTCACTAAGGCCTGGCGGCTAAAGGAGGTTTGTGTTTCATACCAATGCAGCACCGATTGAAAACTTTGAAACCCCGGGCTGTTGTAATCCGGGTAGATATTGTCTTGCTCGACAATGACTAAACGTGATTCTTGTTCAACATTGAGGGGCGCCACAAAATAGCTACTGAATAAGCTCATCACCACGAAAAAACACGCCAGAGTGATGGCTAAGGTTGCTACCACCGCAGCAACAAAACCGGGCGTTTGGCGCAGCGACAGCAGAGCCATATGTAAATGCATGCGTAAGCGGGTCATCATACGGCCTCCAGCTCGGTATTGGCCTCATTGCGTAGGCCTGCATCACGGTGCATCATTTCGCCATCGAGTAATTTGATTTGTTTTTTGGCATAACCGGCATAGCGGGGGTCGTGGGTGACCATGCATATGGTGGTGCCTTGTTGGTTTAGCTCGCTTAACAAAGCCATTACCGCATCGCCATTTTTAGAATCGAGGTTGCCGGTTGGCTCATCGACCAGCAAGATACTGGGTGTGCCCGCCAGCGCTCGAGCGATGGCGACACGCTGCTGCTGACCACCACTGAGTTGGTTTGGGCGATGCCCGGCGCGGTGGCTGATCTCCACTTGGGCGAGCGCGTGCTCCACACGTTGGCGTATTTCATCTTTACTTAAGGCCGGCTCGCGGTACTGCAAGGGTAAGGCTACATTGGCAAAGACACTCAGCTCATCAATAAGGTTAAACGATTGAAAAATGAACCCTATATGCAAGTTTCTTAGTTCGGCTTGGGTATCCATATCGAGGCTTTGGGTGTCCACGCCCTCAATGTAATAGCAGCCAGCGTTAATATCATCGAGCAGCCCCATTAGGCTCAACAGGGTGGATTTGCCACAGCCAGAAGGGCCGCTGATGGCAACATAATCGCCTTTATAGATTTTGAGGTCGATATTGCGTAGCGCATGGGTTTCGACATCGTCGCTGGTGTATACCTTCGACACTTGTTGTAATTCAATGATTGGCTTGGTTTGCATAATGACATCCTGTTAATGGGAAACGGTTGTTAGTTTTTGTAAGTGCATGTATTCGCCCATATCCGAAATCACAACTTGAGTGCCAGCAGGCAACGCGCTGCGCAGCTCTATGCTGTCTCCTGCGAGTTTACCAAACTCCAGCTCGGCTTGGACTAATTGATTTGCGGCGGGGTCAACGATAAATAACGGACGCCTTTGCTCGGCATCGACATAACTGGGGCGGCGCAAGTGCCGAGCATGTTCTAAAGTATCGATGATGATCTCGCCTTCGATGGTCAACGCCGGGCGGGCGTTGCTAGGTAAATCCGCTGCCAGCTCGAGTTCGATGGCAACGCGGCCGTCACGGACAATAGGGTCGATGCGGCTGACCTGTGCAGCTACTGTATCCGTAAAGGTATCGATGATCGCCTGCTGGCCGACCACGATCTGACTGGCATCGCGCTCGTTGACCAGTAAATCGGCTAGCAATTCATGTTCGCTGCCAACCACGGCCAGCGGTGCGCCCACTTGAACCGATTGACCTTGTTCAACATGCAACTGTTGCAGCATGCCATTGATGCCGGCACGCACCTGCAACTTGTCGACATCGGCTTGGGCACTGGCAAAGGCTAAACTAAACTCCTCAACCAATTCACTTTCAACATCTAAACGCTTTTGATGTAAAGCCTGCATCTGCTGCATTTGTTGCTCGCTCAACGCCACCCGCTCACTCAGCTGCGCAACGCGTAGCTGCGAGCGCTTATGATCAAGCATCGAGACGATGCCCTCGGCTATGAGCTGGCCTTCAGCTTGAGCGCGCAGTTTGGCTCCGGCGAGCTCGCTTTTTAGCAAGGTGAGATTACCTTGGGCAGTAAGTTGCTCGCTTTGCTGGGCAAGCTTTAATGCCTCAAAGTTGGCTCGTTGTCGTGCTAAAGCAAGACGGGCTCGGTTTAATTGCTGCTCCAAGCTCGGGTTGCTAAGGCGTAAAATAACATCGTCTTTGGTGACGCGTGCGCCGGGGCGTAATACCACCTGCTCAACTTGGGCTTGGTGGTTGGCGGTTAAAAACCGTGTGTATTTAGAGCGCAGTTCGCCATACCCCGATACCTGCGTATTGAGAGGGCCTTGCTGCACGGTGGCAAGCGTCAGGGCATTGAGGTTAATACTTTGGCTGCGCCATGAAAAGCCGATACTCGCCGTTATAATGATCAGAACAGCCAAGGCTGCCCCATAGATTAAAGGCCGGCGCGAGGAGGTTTTGTTTTTCGCTAAGCTGTGCTTGATGTCCATAGATGACAACAGGTAAATGAATACGATACCTAGCCTTTAGCGAAAGCTGTGCCAGTTTTTAAAACTATGAAATATATAAGTATTTTATATATGTGGCGCTGGTTTTTCCCGCCTGTGGGAGAGCGCAATAGTAAAAGTGGGAATCAAATGTGTTAAATGAGCGTTGTACGTCAGCTACGCTAGAATGAGCCTGGACGAGCGGATAAGCTGTCATTAAATAGGAAGTTACTGCTTCATTAATCGAGCCCAAGCCTTTTTTTGCTGATAATGCACCTGCAATTCGTGGTAGTTGATGATACAAGCTGGTAGGCTTCTACTGTAAACCCCCTTTACGTTATCTAAGGGCGAAGAAGAGGGATTCGTTTGAGCAAGTAGCCTTCGCACCCTGCTTAGAGCCTAAATAGTAATTTATATGTCCATATTGCTAGGTCTATAGCGCCGATACCTTCACTGGTCAGCTCTTCCTAAATCTGCTAACAAGGGTAGTAGAATAAACATGATACTGATTGCGGTAATTAAACAACTCAGTTGGCCGGCGGGAAGTTTTACGAGTAAACGCAAACGCGAAATTTACTCTTCAAAGAGGTATCCAGGTGTTTATGAGTTACAAGGAGTTCCTGGTCGAACAAAGATCCTGATTCATGCAGGTAATTACCATGAAAACACCGAGGGCTGCTTAATGCCTGGCAAATCATGGGGAGTTCAAGCTGACAAACACTATTATGTAGGTAATAGTAGAAAAGCACTGAGTGAGATCTTTTCTGCAATTTCACAGTCAGAGCAAATAAACGTTATTATCACTAATGAGTTCGATAGGTAGGAATTGCAATGAGTAAAATTATTTTTTTAGTGTTTTCAATTTTTTCTTTATCAGCTCATGCAACATCATTGAAAAATGAAAATAATCTTTCGTGGCTACTAAACAACTACGACAAGGTTGAAGAAACAGTATCCAGAGATAAGTCTTATGAGCTTATCCCTGTTACAAATACTTTAGTTGAGATTTGGTACCACAGAGATGGAGCAACAACAGCTGAAGTATCAATTCCAATAATAATGGCTCTTATCCATCACCCTGATATTATGCTGCCTATGTTGGCTGACAATCCCGACTCATTTGATCGCTGGCTTTCTCAGTTTAATGGGATTGTATTCATGGATTTCTCAGGTGAGAGCTTTGATGAATTAACGTCATTAAAAGTGCAATTAGCTGAGTCAATGTCCTCTTTTTCACAGAGAAGCGATCACCAGCTTAAGCCATTCGTCAATAAACTTCTTAAACAGCTCGAAGTAACCGAAGTCAGAACGGTTAATTAGTGCTTAATCAAATCAGGGAGCTAGTGTGTGAAGTGATACTATTACTCAACATACAGGCTCCTTAGGACTGTTGATAAACTACAAAAAATCAGTTGTTTTCTATTTACTCTTCAGGTCTCTTTATCAGAATAGTACTAACTCGGAGGTCAAAAAAGACGGTTGACCTGTTCAGCCGCAGCAAATCAGTTAACACTATTGGACCTTCTTCAATAAAATAGTTAAAAAGAACACCCAAGCTGCATCGGCAGTCAGTTCACTCCAAAGAAGAAAGCCCCCCAATTTGCCCGTTCACATCGTTAGAGTAATTTCATTCTCAGTATAGAAACGGAGAGGCTTTTTAGGTAAGCAGTTATTTTACAACCACTTACTACTTTTTGGTTGAAAAAAGGGCAGCGCTGATTCGTTAACAAGTGGTGAGTCGCTGAGCATTTTATAGTGAAGTGAGTGTGTATAGGTAACAAAGTGTTTACTTTGCCATTAAAGAAAGGCGCTGAATAAAGTAAGTGTCAAAGGCGGGCTGGGTTGCCCGCACTGGGCGTTATTTTAGTTTAAAAACACCTACAGCCACGCAGATAGCACCGCCGACCATGCCAATCCATGCCTCTATTGGGGTGTCGCCACTAAAAGTACGGGTTAGCTGAGCCTCTACTGCATCATAGACGTTATAACCCCAGGCAACTAAGGCAACACCGACCACGATTAAAATAATGCCAAGAATTTTGCCATTCATAAATGAACTCCATTGTTATTGATTATTGTTCATTGCAGCGAACAAGCATTCGCTCGCCTGATATTCAGTGTATGCAATGCAGATGAATGTGCAATGTATTTAATGTTTTAAATGAACCGTGCTATCTTTTTGTATCTTAACACTTTTCAATTCTTGCACCGCTCATGCCTGAGGGGGGTGTCGTTTTTACGATAAGGGACCGTTATTTTCAGTATTAATTTAGACGCTTTGCAGGCCTTCACCCGAGGCTATTTAGCGATATTTTTCACTTGCGTGGCTGTGTTTTACACATTGCGCATCGTGCTTTTAAAGCGCAAACATGGCGAAGAGTTGATTTTTCCTGGGCAAGCCTATTGTGGCGACTGGTGGAATCACATGGCCTTTCGGGTGTTTCGCATCACTATTTGGTTAGTGTGCCTGATCCGCTGGCCTTGGCCGCAAGCGGATAGTTATCTTGGAATTTTGCAACCGCTATATCAAAACAGTACTGTTATTATTATCGGCACGGCATTGATGACAGGCGGTTTTATTAGTGTGGCGCTGATTAACCTAAACCTTAATCGTCACTGGCGCAGTGGTATTGACCGCCAAGGGCCGCAGCTGCTGCAAACCCAAGGGGTTTATAGCATCTCCCGTAACCCTATGTTTGTTGGGGTTGGCATAGCGCAGCTAGGCTTTTTTATGGCTTTGCCTTCGGCGTTCTCACTGTTGTGTCTTATTGTCGGTTGGCTCACTTTGTATCGACAAACCCAAGCTGAAGAGGCGCATTTATGTTCGGTATTCGGTGAGCGTTACCGAACTTATCAACGCCAAGTACGGCGCTGGATATAAAAAGAAAGCGGCTCAAGGCCGCTTTCTTTTTATAAGCGCTGATTAAGGGCAACTGATGGTTGCACCTTTATCCGTTTGTTTCTGCAGCCGAATATCGGCAACGCTGACTATCAACTTGCCCTGCGTCGTAAGCTCAAACGGCACTACGGTGTGAGCAAGTTTAAACCCTTGCTTTGTAAAGCATTGGCTATCAATACTGAGTGCCTGCCACGTATTAGCGGGCAGGGTATGCAGTTGCTCACTGATATCGACTTCGCTGTGGCATGCGCCCGGGGTGTCGCCTTCGCTCTCACAATTCATGATCACCTTCACCGCAGCACTGGATGCTTGTTCAACCCTGACCTGCATGCTCAACACCGCCTCGCTGCCCAGCTTGGCTTGTAAGTCTTCGCGGAAGTAGCTTTCGCTGGCTAGGCGCATGCCTGCGCGAGCGCTGCCATCAAAGCTTAGCTTGCGGGCATCTTCTTGCACTTGTTTATCAATAGTGCGATAGCTCAGTGCCCCCAAGGTGTGAGTATTGGCACTCACAGGGAGCACTTGTTCGCCAGAATAAAGCGCCATCTGCCACGGTTTTTGCACGGTACCAGTAAATAGGGCAACATCGTGCTGTTGTGCGCCCTCGGTGCGAACTTGCTCATTAAGCTCATCGCTTAAGACATTGTCATCGCCATAGCTGAGGCCAAAACCATAAGGTAGCAAGGGCTGATAATCGCTATCACCGCGATTAACAATCTGTGAGGGGGTTTTTGGCCAGGAGTAGCTTAACCGACCGCTAAAATCGTATTGTACCTGGTCTTGAGCATCGCGAAACAGCACATCGGCCACCGCTTGGCCTTCTGAGCCCGGCAACCAAGCAGCTACGAAAGCATCAGAGGCGTTGAGCTCGGGGTTGACCCACATAGGTCGGCCACTGATAAACACTGACACGACGGCAATACCTTGTTGTTTGAGGCGTTTAAGCAGCGCTAGATCGCGCTTATCGCCGCTCTGGTACTCCAGAGTTGCACGGTCGCCATGACCTTCGGCATAGGGATCTTCGCCAAACACCACAATGGCCACATCAGGCTTTTGTTGGTAGCTACCATCAACACTGAGCACGGCCTGCCCACCACCTTGCGTAACTTGGGCTTGGATTCCATCCCAAATAGACGAGCCGCCTGGAAAGTCTTTATTCTCGTTGTTTGTGCCTTGCCAAGTGATGGTCCACCCTCCAGACTGCTTACCGATATTGTCGGCAGCGTCGCCAGCAACGAGCACCCGCTGTTGCCTTTTAAGCGGCAGCAACTGGCCTTTGTTCTTTAGTAACACCAGTGATTCCCGTACCGCCTGACGCGCTACTTCGCGGTGCGCTTGCTGGCCAATCAAATCGGTGTTATTGGCGTATTGGCGTTGAGCTGGGCTAGGCTTGGAAAATAATCCGGCTCGCAGCTTTACCCGAAGGATGCGACGCACCGCATCATCGATCCGGCTGGTGGCAATTTCGCCGCTTTTTACCTGCGCTAAGGTGTTGTTGTACAATGCTTTCCAATCACCGGGCACCATAAAGATATCCAGTCCGGCATTGATTGACTGAGCACAGCTATCGTTACTACAGCCCTTTACTTGGCCGTGACCATTCCAGTCTCCGACAACAAAGCCATCAAAGCCCATCTTTTCTTTTAGTACTTCGGTAAGCAGATACTTGCTGCCGTGGATTTTTTCGCCATGCCAACTATTAAAAGAGGCCATCACTGATTGCGCCCCAGCGTTTAAACCGCCAACATAGCCGCCAGCATGAATGTTAAAGAGCTGCTCTTCAGAGCTGATGTTATCACCCTGGTCGTCGCCATTAACGGTGCCGCCATCGCCAACAAAGTGCTTTACTGTGCTGATCACTTGGCCTTCACCCAAAAAGCCTTCGCCCGGTTTGCCTTGTAAGCCAGTGACAATCGCATGGGCGTAGTCACGAATTATTTCAGGGTCTTCCGAGTAACCTTCATAGGTGCGGCCCCAGCGATCATCTCGCACTGCCGCTACCGTTGGCGCAAAGACCCAATCGATACCCGTTGCCAGCACCTCTTTGGCGGTGATACGGGCAATCTTTTCTATGAGTTCAGGGTTATTAGCGGCGCCAAGACCAATGTTATGCGGGAACAAGGTCGCACCAATCACATTATTGTGGCCATGCACTGCATCGGTTCCCCACATCGTCGGTATGGTGCTGCCATCAAGCGAGTCATCGACAGAGGCTTGATACATTTTTTCAGCGAGCGCAACCCAATCACTGACCTTGGCGTGCTTGTCGTTATTGGGAAAGGCACCGCCTCCATTGAGGTAAGAGCCAAACCCGTAGCGACGCATGTCTTCAACGCTGATGTCGCGGATCTCTGGTTGGATCATCTGCGCGATTTTTTGTTCCAGCGTCATACCCGCCAAAATCTTTTCAACTTGCGCTTCCACATCGTGATGTTCAGCCACGGTGCTTTCGCTCTTCGGCCAGATAGCGTCGTTATTGATTGGTGTAGCGACTGAGCCACTGGTGTGTGGTTGCTCAGAGCAAGCACCGAGTACCAATGCCGCCACGCTGACGGCTAGATATTTTATTTTACCTGTCATTGTTATTTTCCTGATTCGATAACGGCGGGAGTCGCGCCCTTGAGACCATAGTAGGCAATGTACACATAACATAGTGCTGGCAACAGGAATGACCATTGTAGCCCAATCCCATCAGCAAGCATGCCTTGCAGCAACGGAATAATGGCGCCACCGACAATCGCCAGACACAAAATACCAGAGCCTTGCGCGGTATGCTTGCCCAGACCATTGAGCGCCAAACTAAAAATAGTGGGGAACATCACTGAATTGCATAAACCAACGGCAAGAATGGCCCACATTGCCAAGTAGCCATCGAAAAACACTGAAATGAGTACCAAGGCAAAGGCACTGACGGCGTTAAAAGCAAGAACTGTGCGGCCGGAGATTTTTTGCATCACTAAGGCGCCGATGAAGCGTCCTACCATGGCGCCGCCCCAATAATAGGCAATGTATTTCGCCGCTTGCGCTTCATGCATATTGACGATGTTTTCCTGGTTAAAAAAGTTCACTAAGGTACTGCCAATGGCCACTTCAGCGCCGACATAAACAAAGATGCCAAGTGCGCCTAAGGTCAGGTTACGATGACGCCATGCTGACCCGGATACGGCATCGACCCCCACTGTTTGGCCGCTTAGCTTGGGCAGCGTCAATTTGGCAAAAATACCTGCTAATAACAGCAGTGCGCCGGCGAGCATAAGATAAGGGACCTGCGTTGCTGAAGCGTCTCCTTTTATGACTTCAGCGCCTTCTGTAAAGATAAGGATTGAGCCAAAAAACGGCGCCACTGTCGTGCCCAATGAGTTGAACGCTTGGGTCATAGTCAGCCTTGCCGGCGCAGTCTCTTGCGGCCCTAACGCGCTGACATAGGGGTTGGCCGCCACCTGTAACACCGTGACACCAGCAGCCAATACGAACAGCGCGATTAAAAATAGGGCATAAACGCCACTGCTTGCTGCCGGGTAAAACAACAAACAGCCAACGCAGGCAACAGCCAGACCTAAGACAATGCCTTTTTGATAGCCGATGCGCCCCACTAAATTCCCGGCGGGAAGCGAGACGATAAAATAGGCGCTAAAAAAGCAAAACTGCACCAGCATCGCTTGGGTGTAATTAAGCTCGAATGCCCCTTTGAGGTAAGGGATCAAAATGTCGTTGAGGCAGGTAATGAACCCCCACATAAAAAACAGTGAGGTCAGTGCAACCAGCGCAAAACGGTAATTGCCGCCGCTGCTCGATGGCTGCGCCTGCGCAGATTCTTGCTGCATGGATAGGGCCACGGTGTTCTCCTATTGATCTTTTTAAGGAAAGCGCTTACATTTAGTTATGAAAGCGCTTACATTTTTATTTGATAATTACAGAAAGCGCGCATGAATTCAAATAAAAACCCAAAAGGGTTGCAAACGGACTGAGTAACACAGATGCCTAAATTGACCTTGCCTACCGAATCCAAGATGTTGCAACGCGACTTTATTTACGGCGTCGCGACGTCCTCGTTTCAAATAGAGGGGGCAAGAGCAGCGCGCTTACCTTGTATTTGGGATACCTTTTGTCGTCAGCCGGGTGCCATCGTTGACGGCAGTCATGGCGATGTCGCCTGTGAACATATCGCCCGTTGGCAACAAGATGTCGAGCTCATAGCCAATCTTCGCGTCGATGCGTATCGGCTCTCAATTGCTTGGGGCAGAGTAATGGATGAGCACGGGCAGCCCAACCAAGAGGGGATCCGTTTTTATCAGAATTTAGTGGCGGCACTCACGGCGCACGGCATCAAAGTCTTTGTCACCTTATACCACTGGGATCTGCCACAGTATTTAGAGGACCAAGGTGGGTGGCTCAACCGGCAAACGGCTTATGCCTTTGCTGAGTATGCCGATGTTATTTCTCAAGCGCTCGGTGAGCAGGTTTATTCTTATGCAACGTTAAATGAGCCGTTTTGCTCTGCGTATCTTGGTTACGAGATAGGCATTCATGCGCCTGGCAAAAAGGGTCAGCGCTATGGTCGCCAAGCAGCGCACCACCTGCTGCTTGCTCATGGCTTAGCCATGCAGGTACTTAGACGCACGGTCCCAAGCAGTGAGTGCGGTATTGTGCTGAACTTTTCTACTGCCTACGGCGCAAGTAGCAGCGCTGCCGATACACATGCGGCGCAATTGGCCGACCAATATCATAATTTATGGTACTTACAACCGCTGCTTGAAGGCCGTTACCCTGACGTGCTGGCACTCTTGCCTGAGGACGTGCGCCCTGAAATTGGCGCCGATGACATGGCTATTATCAGCGCTAAAAACGACTTTATTGGTATCAACTACTACACTCGTGCGGTGTTTGCCAGTGATGGCAAAGGTTGGTTCGCTCAGTGTGAACCCACGAAAACGCCATTAACCGCTATGGGCTGGGAAGTGGTTCCAGAGGCATTTGAGAAATTACTGATAGATCTACACCAACGTTTTTCATTGCCGCCACTGTATATCACCGAAAATGGTGCCGCCTTCGATGACGAGGTTATTGATGGCGCCATTTATGATAAGCCACGTATCGATTACTTTAATAGCCACCTTAACGCGGTACACAATGCCATTGAACAAGGTGTCAATATTCGTGGTTACTTTGCATGGTCGTTAATGGACAACTTTGAATGGGCGCTTGGTTACAGTAAACGCTTCGGTATTGTTCATGTGGATTATCACACGCAGCAACGCACCTTGAAAGACAGTGCGCTGGCATATAAAGGCTTGCTTGAGAATAGACTCTAAGCGCGCTTTATATTAGCTTTAGGCCTCAAAGGACAATCTAAAAGAATAAACATGGCAACCATTTACGAAGTTTCAAAAGCAGCGGGCGTGTCTTTGGCCACCGTCTCCAGAGTGATGAACGGCAATGTCCGGGTCAGTGAGCGCACCCGGGATAAAGTGCTTAAAGCCATGACCGAATTGGGCTACAAACCCAACGCCATTGCCCAGTCGCTGGCTTCTAATTGCAGTAACAGTGTTGGTTTGTTGGTGTCTGCACTGCACGGTTCCTTCTTCGGCGATATGATGAGTACAGTTGAAAATGTGTTGCGAAAAGCAGGCAAGCATGTGGTGATCACCGCCGGCCACAGTGATGAAGAAAAAGAAAAACAGGCCATTGAATTTTTACTCGACCGTCGCTGTGACGCCCTCATTTTACATGCCGAAGCGGTCAGTGATGAGTATTTGCTCGAGCTTGCCAAAGGTGATGCACAAATTATTCTTATTAACCGCAAAATTGATGCTATTAGCGAGCGTTGCTTTTACACCGACAATGAACTGGGCGGTTACCTGGCTACCAAAGCGGCATTGGATGCCGGACATAAGGATATTGCTTATATTAGCGGGCCATTATTCAAAAGCGACGCTAAAGAGCGCTTGGCGGGGCATCAGCGCGCTTTGGCTGAGGCCAATATTACATTTAACGATGCGCTATTGGTTGAGGGCGGCTATCACGAAGCGGAGGGCGCACAAGGGCTGGAACAGCTCTACAGAACAAAGCATAAATTCAGTGCATTGATTTGCGCCAATGATGAGATGGCCTCTGGGGCGATGACCGCAGCCCGTGAGCTTGGTATCGCAATCCCCGAGCAACTGTCGATTATTGGCTTTGATAACGTGTTGTTTGCCCGTTACTTGTATCCAAAGTTAACCACCATAGACAACCCCATTCGGCTGATGGGTGAGGCGGCCGCGCACTGGGTCTTGGCACATGTGTACCAGCAGCGGGGGGTCGCCGAGCCTCGTAATCTGTTTGCGCCTTCTTTGGTTGCCCGCGACTCATTGGTGAGTGCACCATGATCAAAACCCTGCCTCCGGCGTTATTTTATACGCTTGTTGTTTCTTTGGGAGGCTTTATCTTCGGCTTCGACGCGTCGGTGATCTCCGGCGCGGTTGGCTTTATTGTTGACGATTTCCACTTAAGTAGTTGGGAGCAAGGGTTCGTCGTGAGCTCGCCAACGCTTGGCGGGCTATTAGCCACTTGCTTTGCCGGTGCCATTAGCGACGCCATCGGTCGACGCAAAACCTTGATTGTAATTGCCGCATTGTATTTAGTGTCGGCGCTGGCTTCGGCCTTTGCACAAAGTTATTGGATGCTGATTGCGGCGCGCTTTATTGGCGGCATGGCATTTTGCTCATTGATGGTTGCGCCCATGTATATTGCTGAAATTAGCCTGCCCGAGCATCGCGGTAAGCTGGTGTCGATCAATCAATTGAATATCGTGTTGGGCTTTTCGGTTTCTTATTTTACCAATTACTATTTACTGAACTTAGCCCAATCCGAGGCTGGCTGGGCGCAAAGCCTGGCTATTAATGAGCATTTGTGGCGCTGGATGCTCGGGCTAGAAATCGCCCCAGCATTGTGTTGGTTGCTGTTGTTGTTCTTTATTCCTCGCAGCCCACGGTGGCTACTGATGCGTCAACAGCATGAAGAGGCGCAAAGCGTTGCCGCTCGCCTGTTCAGTGGGCAACGTATTGATGAGCAACTACGGAGTATGCGAGCCTCATTGCAGCATAAAGTAGCGCCGCTATCGCAACGTATTCGTTTGTTAGCCGGGCGGCGAGTGCGTTTTGTGTTATTGATTGGCCTGCTGGTGGCTGTGGCTCAGCAGATCACCGGCATCAATGTTATTTTCTTTTATGCCCCCACTATTTTTGAGCAAAGTGGCGTCGGCATCAATGCGGCCTTTGCCCAAGCACTGTGGATAGGCTTAGTGAATGTTGTGTTTACGGTGGTCGCCATGCTGTGCATCGATCGTTTTGGCCGACGTCCTCTACTGCTCTTGGGTTTGGGCGGTATTATCGTCAGCATGGCCTTGTGTAGTTGGGGTTTCAAACAAGCCAGCTACCATATTGACGATACCAAGCTACGCGCACTACAACAGCAACTACCGGCCACTGTGGTCAGTCAGTTAAGTCCTATGCGGGCTCATATTTACAGCGATGATGTTACCTTTAAAGCAGCGTTGACTCAGCATTTAGGGGTCCAAGATGCGCGCAAACATGAAAGTGTGATCCTCAGTGAAGCGATCACCATGAATGCCACCTTGGTACTGATGGGGATCACCCTCTTTGTGGCGTCATTTGCGTTATCTCTTGGGCCGGTGATGTGGGTGATGTTTGCAGAGATTTTCCCGAATACTGTGCGGGCGATTGCCATATCAGCGGTCACTGTAGTGAATAACGCAGTGAGTTTTGCGGTGCAGCTGGTGTTCCCCTGGGAGCTTAGCCAGTTCGGGGCAGCAGCGACTTTCGCCATTTACGGTATTTTTGCATTGATTGCATTAGCGCTGGTATGGCGTTATCTGCCAGAGACCAAGGGCAAGTCGTTAGAGCAGTTAGAGCTGAGCTTGCGCAGCTAAGTGTACGACGCCACCACCAATACCCGCGCGGTAAAATTCAAAGCCGCGTTAGTGTAGAGCAGTTTGGAACAAAACCCTTATCAAAATTATCGATTAACCTAATCTGTTTTTCTCGCTCCAATAGATTGGAAAACTGGTCTATATTTACCCTCGATTAACAACCCTCCCATTAGGAGCGAAGATTATGCGCAACAAAGCAATTCCTTTGGCGACTGCCATTGCCATGGCAGTGTCATCAGTCGTATCTATGCAGGCTTATGCCAGCGAGCCTAAATCAAATCAGTTTTGGTGGCCTGAGCAGCTTGATTTAAGCCCTCTTCGAGCTCATGGCGTGGAGTCACACCCTTATGGTGAAGAATTTGACTACGCTAAGGGCTTTGAAAGCCTCGACCTTGACGCCGTTAAAGCCGACATTCGTGCGGTACTAACAGACTCGCAAGATTGGTGGCCAGCAGATTATGGTCACTATGGACCTTTTTTCATTCGTATGGCCTGGCACGCGGCTGGAACCTACCGTGTATTTGATGGTCGCGGTGGCGCAGGTGGCGGGCAGCAGCGCTTTGACCCACTTAACAGCTGGCCAGATAACGCCAACTTGGATAAAGCGCGTCGCTTATTGTGGCCGATTAAACAAAAATACGGTCGCAATATCTCTTGGGCTGATTTAATGGCCCTGACCGGAAATGTTGCCCTAGAAGATATGGGCTTTAAAACCTTTGGTTATGCCGGTGGTCGTGAAGATGACTGGGAGCCAGATATGGTTTACTGGGGCCCAGAGGGCAAAATGCTGACCGACGAGCGCCGTGACAAAAAAGGTAAGCTCAAAGGCCCACTTGCTGCTGTTGAAATGGGGCTGATTTATGTGAACCCTGAAGGTCCGCATGGCAAACCCGATCCCTTGCTCGCAGCGCGCGATATTCGCATGTCCTTTGGTCGTATGGCGATGAATGATGAGGAAATTGTGGCGCTTATTGCCGGTGGTCACACCTTTGGTAAAGCTCACGGTGCGAAAAAACCTGATTGCGTGGGCGCAGAGCCAGCAGCGGCTGAGTTAGAAGACCAAGGTTTTGGTTGGAAAAACAAATGTGGCAAAGGTAACGCTGAAGACACTATCACCAGTGGCCTTGAGGGTGCGTGGACCGTGACCCCAACGCAGTGGAGCATGAATTACCTCGATAACTTATTTAATTTCGAGTGGACGCAAACCAAGAGCCCGGCCGGTGCCACACAGTGGATCCCGACCAATGAGTCGGCGAAGAACTTAGTGCCAGATGCCCATGTTAAAGGTAAACGCCATGCGCCGATTATGTTTACTACCGACATCGCGCTGAAAAAAGACCCTGAGTTTCGCAAAATTGCTGAGCGTTTTCGCGCCAACCCAGATCAATACGAGCTGGCATTCGCAAAAGCTTGGTTTAAGCTAAATCACCGTGACTTAGGTCCGCGTGCTCGTTACCTTGGCGACGAAGTTCCTGAGGAAATCTTAATCTGGCAAGATTATATTCCAGAGGTTGACCATGAGCTGGTCACTGAGCAAGACATCAGTACACTTAAAGAACAGATCCTAGATTCAGGATTGACCGTGCCAGAGCTTGTTCGTGTGGCATGGGCATCAGCGTCTAGCTTCCGTGGCAGCGATATGCGCGGCGGAGCCAATGGTGCACGCCTACGTTTAGCGCCGCAGAAAGATTGGCCGGTGAACAACCCTGAGGAAGTGGCTAAAGTATTAAAGGTACTGGGCGACATTCAGCAAGACTTTAATCGCCAAGGCGGCGACAAACAGGTTTCATTAGCGGACCTTATCGTCTTAGGGGGCGCTGCGGCCATTGAAAAAGCAGCCAAAGATGCGGGCCATGACATTACGGTGCCGTTTAAACCAGGGCGTATGGATGCATCGCCAGAGTACACTGATGTTGAGTCGTTTGCGGTACTTGAGCCAACCGCTGATGCGTTTCGTAACTACTACGACAGTGGTTGGAAATCGCCTACCGGTATGCTGGTTGAGCGCGCCAATCTGTTGAACTTAAGTGTGCCGGAAATGACCGTGCTACTGGGCGGTATGCGTACCTTGAATGCCAACTACAAAGGCATGGATCATGGTGTGTTTACTGACCAACCAGGCACATTAAGCAATGACTTCTTTGTCAACTTGCTGGATATGTCAACGAAATGGAGCAAGTCAGATAAACAGCAAGGTATCTACCAAGGCCACGACCGTCAAAGCGGCGAGTTAAAGTGGACGGCGACACCGGTTGATTTGATCTTCGGCTCTAACTCAGAGCTACGTGCCATCGCTGAAGTGTATGCGTCTCAAGATGCCGAGAAAAAGTTTGTTGAAGACTTTGTGGCTGCTTGGACCAAGGTGATGACAGCGGATCGCTTTGACCTAAAATAAAATTGTGATGTTACCCACCAAGGCCACTGTTGAGTGGCCTTTTTTATGGCCGCAGGAATTGCACTGCGAGAAATTGACTTTGTTACAGCTGCTAACACCTCACAGCGCCACTCGCGCCGCAAAGCTAGCCTCATAGTAATGACACAGTAGCATCATGGCGACAGTGAGAGAGCACACGCCATGGTGGCTACCTCACCCTAACCAAAGGAGTGTTTATTATGAGTACGATTAATCTTGCCGCCTATTGCAGTGGTGATTTCGGTCCCGGGATCACCAACGAATGCATTGCCGACGCGCAGCAAAGCGGCTTTACCACACTTATTCTATGGGCCATGCATATTGGCCGCGCGGGTGATTTAAATAACAGTAACTGCCAAGCCGTGCCCGGCCAATCCTGGGGGGAGTTGGTCTTCAATGATGGTAATATCCGCATCACCGATGGCGACACCTTTAACCCCAATAATGACGCCGACATAGCCGCTTGGCCAAGTAAGTTGGTGCAGCTAAAACAACATAGCTCCAAGGTAGAAAAGATCTTTATTTCTATCGGCGGTTGGGGAGTATGCGATTTTCAAGCTATTGAGTATATGTTGGAAAATGGCATGCGCGAGCAAATTAAAGCCAACTTTAAAACATTACGAGAGGCCTTTACGGTCGATGGCGAGTGCCTAATTGATGGCGTTGATTTCGATAATGAAGAGATGGTGAAAGCAAGTACCATTACTGAGTTTGCCGAAATCCTGTTTGATCTAGGCTATCAGGTTACCTTTTGCCCTTACCAACAACCCTCGTTGTGGCAAGGGTATATGCAAACCTTGTGGGATAAGGGCTACCGCGTTAGTTGGTGGAATCTACAATGTTATTCCGGTGGCCTTGGTAACCTTGAGCGCTTACAACCTTGGCTAGATGCGCTTTCGGCCGTTGTTGGTGAAGGGCAAGGCGGCGCTTACCTGGTCGCTGGTTTGGCGGTAAAAGGAGCCAGCGACTCCAACCCAGAGCTGTGCCCTAGTGCGTTCTGCCAATCCTTCGCTGCAGTGAGCGAGCAGGGTCTTGCCGGTGGCTTTATATGGAAGTATGACGCCGTACTCAGCAATAAAAGCGCCTGTGATGGTGCCATTCCCACGGCTGCTAGTTACAGCAAAGCCATTACGCAAGGCCTGAATAATGACTGCCCTTAGCAGCGCCTAATGACCTAGAGGAATAAAGTGTATACTGACACACTGGCTGGCCTGACGGTCAGCTTGGTGCCAAATTCGCTCGTTCAACCAACTCATTTCTGGACAAAAACACGTTAGAGTATTTATTCGGTAACGCCCAGCGTTGGCTGTCGCTCTGCTGCTGATTGCTAGATTACGGGACTTGGATCCTGCTTATAGTACCTAGGGCAACAGCGACCAATTGTTCCTCGCCATTCTTGCAAGCGAAGACCTTACACTCACAAGTAGATTGACGTTTACCTGTATGCAATACATTTGCCTTTGCGATCAAGCGATCCCCTATCGAGGGGCGGACGTAACTTATTTTGTACTCTGATGTCACACATGCACCTAGCACAGACGCACCCGCAAATGTTATACAGTTATCGGCCATGTAACTAACCACACCACCATGAGCGAAACCATTATTTTGCTTAAGATTTTCTTTAATTTCTAAGGTCAACTCTGCATAACCTTCTTCGAACTTTTCAAGCTCAGCGCCCAATAATCTACTGAAAGATTGCTGAGCTAATATCTCTTTCCCGAGTTTTAATGTGGCGTCCAATGCATACTCCATCACTTGAATCTTGGAAATCTAACGCCCATTCAGGGGCTGAAAATAGCTTGCTAAAATTGTGCAGCGAAGCGGAACCGAGCAAGCTGTTAGCAGTCCCCTTGCTGTAACGGCTTGTTAGCTGCGCTTTTCGTCTAGCTTTAAAACTTCTTCTTTTAAATTAGCAAGTTCAATACTTTTACCGTTGTACGTGCTTAGAGCTTTTTTAAAATATGCTTTTGCCTTAGATTCATTACCTGCCTTTTCATGCAGTAATCCGATTCTAAGATAAGTGAAGGACAAATTGTTAGGCCCAAGTTCAGAACTAGATTTATCTGACTCTAAAATTCTCGCAAGGGCTTGAAGTGCGTAAAGGCCACTTTCTGGAGTACCTTCTAAGTATTGAGCATGAGCTAATTGAATTTCTTTTTTAATAAAGTCATGAGAGATTTCATTAGCTATCGAAAAACTTGAAGTAATCGTACCTAAAGTGAATAAGCTTAGTTTGATAAAATTTTTCATTATAATTTCCTTATAGTTTGAAATATGCCACTTTTACCTGTGCAGCTAACGCCGCAATATGGGGCGTATTAAGCTTGGCTAAAATTAGCGAAGAGTGAGTGTCAGCCAAGCTTTAGACGTCCCACATAATGACCTTTCCCCTGAATTAGTACCATTCATTCGATGAGATAATTCATGTTTTGACCGGCCCCCATATTTAGTACCACTTGCTCAATGAAATAGGCATGTTAGTTTTCAATGGATGCCGCAAACTGCGTTGGCGACAGGTTATTTAAAGCCTGGTGAGGTCGACTTTGATTATAGTCATTTCGCCAAGCGTCGATTTTCAATTTAGCATCAGATAACGATTCGAACCAATGGCAATTCAAGCATTCGTCTCTGAAGCTGCCGTTTAGTGACTCGATAAACGCATTGTCAGTTGGCTTTCCTGGACGAGAGAAGGCCAGTGTTACTTTATTCGTGTAAGCCCATAAATCTGTCATTTGTCCGGCAAATTCACTCCCGTTATCGCAATGAATACGCTTAGGGGTACCTCTTGTTCGACACAGCCGTGTGAGCGTTGAGACAACATTTTCAGAACGCAAGCGAGCGCCGATATCTGCTGCTAAACATTCACGAGTGAATGTATCTACCACGGTGAGAATACGAAACTTGTTCCCCGTCGTCAGTTGATCAGAAACGAAGTCCATTGCCCAGACTTCGTTTGGGTGACTACTGGCTACATAGTCTCGCTTGCGGCGTGCCCCGCTGACGTTACGCCTAGGACGCTTTGGCCTTAGCTGAAGCCCTTCTAAACAGTACAAGCGATGTACTCGCTTCTTGTTCACGTGAATACCTTCTCGTTTCAACATCACATGGATACGTTTGTAACCATAGCGAACACGAGATTGAGCTATTTCGACAATGCGCTGCCTCAGAGCCTCCTGAGGCTCGCGGCAAGGCTTGTAACGGCAAGCGGTACAACTCAATCCCGTCAATCGACAGGCTCGACGTTCACTCACGTCATATAGGTTCATCAAATGGCGTGTCGCCTTACGGCGCTGCGACACGCTCAGAACTTTCGTGTGTTCAGATCCTGTAACATCACTTTGTCGAGCGTTAAATCAGCAACAATACGCTTGAGTTTTTCGTTTTCCTCACGAAGCTGCTTAAGTTCACGTACCTGGTCAGACTCAAGGCCTGCATACTTCTTCTTCCATGCGTAAAATGTGCCTTCGGCAATCCCCATTTTTCGAGATATATCCGCAATACTCAACCCTGCTTCTTGTTGCTTGATAGCAGACACAATTTGTTCAACTGAAAAGCGTTTTGATTTCATGATAAGCCCCTTTTATGGTATTCATCATGCCCAAATTCATCGAAGTTGTGGATCTATTTATTGGGGGCCGGTCATCCTGCTTTGGTACACATCGCTGTGTCGGTGTTGTTTGAGTTTGCTGCTATATTGCGTTTGCTTAAAAGTTCCGGCTCTGGCAGTGTAAGTTAAGATATTAATTTAAAGGGAATTAAAATTTTGAAGACGTTACTTTGGGCACTGTTATGGGTATTTTCTTTCTCTAGCCATGCACAAGCACGGTCTGAACAGGGCCACACTCTCAGTGCTAAGCCCGAAATCACCGTGATCCTTCCCGCCTCCTATAGCAGCGGCCAAGAACAAGACTATCCCGTTATTTACGTATTAGATGCCAAGCTCAACGCGCAGCTTGTGGCAAGCATGCTGGCGCGGTTGGCAGTATCTCAAGGGGCGTTTGAGCATATTGTGGTGGGTATTGAGCCTGCCAACCGGCTGCACGACTTTGCCCCGACAGTCAACACCGACCCGCGAGGGCCCGTCGGCGTGGGTGGCGGTGCACCGGCCTTTATTGAATATCTTGAGAGTGAGTTAATACCTGAGGTGAACAGTCAGTACCGAACCAGTGGCTACAACACCCTTGCCGGTCACTCCATTGCAGGGCTTTTTGTGATCCATGCGTTTCATTCACGGCCAACGTTGTTTCAAGCTCATCTCGCTTTTAGTCCGGCGCTGTGGTGGTCAACGAGAGCCACGGCTCAGCGAGCCGAACAATATGTGATTTCTGGAATAACCACCCCGAGCTTTTTATACCTCAACATCGGCAATGAGGCGGGGGAAATGAAAAGTGTGTATAGCGGCTTTACCAACACCATTGCTCGCAATCGCTCTGTTGATTTAATTTTGCAATTAGAAGAGTTTACAGACACCCCTCATGACCTAACCATGACGGCGGGTTTGTATAATGCGCTCACCGGGCTCAATCAATACCAACAAGGGCAGAAAGTACACTAGTGCTTGCTCATCGGTGCTCCCCCCGTACGGTGGGGGCCTGCTTAACTAGCTGATGTCGAGGTAAACGTTAAGCTATGGCATAATACCTCACCTTATCTTATCCAAGGGCGCTGTGGTTGTTTTTTGTTGTTAAGTACCTTGCTTTTCTATCGGGCTGTTTAAGCTGCTTTATGTTACATAGCTATTGGGCTGTACCGCTCGTTCCCGCTGCCGCTGCAACTGGGTTAATAGGCTCCGTCATTCCCTTTCCAAAACGCTTTGCAGGCCACCCTAATGCCGCTGTGTATGCTGGGAGCTTTGCGGGTATGTGTTCAGCTGAGCTCATTTCGGGTTACTGGCAACTAGCCGTTATCGCCTTTATTGGCACAACGTTGTACGCATTGACGATGAACCTTTTTACTGGCTTCGGCGGTAAACTTGGAAGCGTGGCCTTTGTCAGTGTGGCGCTATTTATGTTAGTGCAAGGAGGGGTAGGTTAATGGTGCTCACTATTGTTATTGCGGTGACTGCTGCGTTTGCCACCTATTTTCTTTCCAAGCTGCGTTACTTCAACGCGCTACGTGCCTCTAGTTTGTTGTCTCTTATTGCGTATGCGCTGTTTTCATTGATGAGCACCCATGCAGAGCTGTATTCAGTGGTTTTCTTTGGCGGCACCTTCGTGGGGATGAGTACCCCAGCGCGCTTTGGCTACTACACCTTAACCAGTGCGGCCGTGTTGTTTGCATTGCTATTTCATTACTTGGTGCCGCATTTACACGGTTATGGCGGCGCCCTCGGGGTCAGCGCGTTTCTCAGTGTGTGCTTATGTCAGCTGGCTATTGTGCTCGGCGCACCGCGCAGCCGTAAAAGTGGGTAGGCTACACGCTATGGTTTGCGTGAAGTTGTCCGCGAATATTATTAGTATTTAGAGCGGGGCTGATAATATAAAAGCGCCCAGATGGACGCTTTTGGGGGTTCCTTTGAGCAGGAACAACACACTATGAGAAGAGTCTTACGGTGCTACATGGCCTTGCAATTGCTTGAGGCTTGATTGCGCCGTTTTTAGATTTGCACGGGTAATGGTATTGCGCTTTGTTTTATATGCGGCGCTGAAATCGTCCAGCGCGGCCTGGTATTCGTTTTTCAAAGAGTGGGCGATGCCACGGTTGCCATAGGCGTAAGCAGTAAGCTCGCGACGCTTATTGGCATTTACATCTATCTCACTGATCAGTTCAATCGCGAGGCTACACATTGAAAGCGCTTCGTCTGCCTTACCTACTTGGATGTGCGCAGCACACTGGTTCACCGACTTCTCGAATGCAGCTTGCTGATCTAACTCAGTGATATTACTTAAGTTAATTACCTGGTCGTATTGCCCTGCAAGTACTGCTTTTGATGTGTCATTGTCATCGATGACTGCTAATTTGTAGTCAGCGGCGTAACTGCTAGTTAAAAATGTGGCTGTCGTAATGGCTAGAGCTAATTTGAGCGTTTTCACGGTGCTATCCTCGGGTTGTGTGTTTGCTTCGGTATTAACTGTAGGTTTAAAGCTTTTACTCTACAAACGATATAAATCGCACCGTTAAATGAAAAAAATTTATCTATAGATGAATCCGCGAGTTCATTGTGCAGCTGGCCGTCTATGCGAAGCTAATAATATAAGTACAATCAATTAATTAGCCCCTGACTAGGTTATCGCCGTTGTCTAGATGGTCGCGTCTGGGTTTTATTGCCTGCTAAAAATGTTGAAAATAGCAATTATCAGCATGGTGGTTTTTACCTAAATTAAGGACTATGCTTTGACCCTAGCTTGACGCGGTATCTGTTAAGCGCTGACTTTTTTGCAATTGAGGCAGATACAACCGTGAAAACTTTAAGCTGGTGGGCGTTGTTACTTTGTTCATTAGGTGTAGCTGGTTATGCGTTATACGCTTACAGCTTTTTGCCTCTCGGCTCGTTGGTGCACCCCGATATGCAAGTGGTGTTTAACCAACATCAACTGGCTATTTATGTGCATGTGTTTGGCTCGCTAACGGCTTTAGCGCTGGGTCCGTGGCAATTTTTGTCTACTCTGCGTTCGCGTTACCCGCAGCTGCACCGTTGGTTTGGCCGTGTTTATCTACTAGTCGGTGTGCTGCTAGGTGGGCTCGCTGGCTTGGCATTGGCACAAACTGCGTTTGGTGGTTTAGTGTCTATCGTTGGGTTTACTGGTTCAGCTTTGGTGTGGTTAATCACTGGGTTCATGGCCTTTTTCTGTGTTATGAAAAAGGATTATGATGCTCATCGACGTTGGATGATACGCAACTTCTCTGTCACTTTCTCTGCTGTCACCTTGCGCATTTATCTGGGGGCGTTTATGGCGTCAGGCATACCTTTTACTGATTTTTATCCGCTACTTGCCTGGTTAAGCTGGGTCCCCAATCTTCTCATAGCGGATTGGCTATTCAATCGCCATCCTGCGCCCAGATAAAATCAAAAACTCTCAACCCTAATTGACCTATCCAAGGCATCAATTTCATCTTGTGTACAGCACAGACACACTTACAAAGTTTGTAACAACTCTGTCGTTGGAAGCATCACTCAGGTTTGGTAAAAGTAATAATATCAGGATAAAGCGAAAAATTGTTGCTTTTGATGTAAGAGCTGCTTTGAGATAACAACAACAATAAGGAAGATGTAAACGATGAGTTATGCGCTATCAATGCCAGGATTTCAATCAAAATACAAAGCAGAGGATGCCTCGCAAGCCGGATTTTTATCTGGGCTGTGGCATGGTTTATTAATGCCTGTGTTTTTCATTGTCAGTTTATTTAAAGATGGTGTCAGCATCTACGAAACGAATAACAATGGCAATATGTATCACTTCGGCTACCTGTTGGGCGTGTGGGCCTTTGCTGGAAATACCATTAATATCACCATAGGCCATGCTGTTGTTTAATCTTATCAAGATAAATTGATGTTTTAGGCGAGCTTGCTGACACAATATGCACCCGTTTTTTTAAGCGATGGCTTAACAGTGTTAGCTGCTCACTTATTGATATAACACGCTACTTTGGTTGCCGATACCAGAGGACTTATCGCGTTACTGTTTATAGGTATTGATCACCCACTGGGTAAAATCAGCCAGGGGCGAGTCAGGTTCAGCCACTTCATGCTCAACTAAATAGTATTTATCCTTGGTCCATAAGGGCTTGTTGACCAATGGCCATAGTAATCCTTCATTAAACCAAGTGCGGCTAATCGGCATGGGGATTAACGCCACCCCCATTCCTTGCTGCGCTGCGCGGGCCACACCAAACATACTATCAAGTTGAATGATCTGCTTGGGCGCGAAATCCCCTGCATAATGGTATTCAGCCCATTGATGCCAAGACCAAGGTCGCGACTGATGGACGATTAGTGGCAGCTCACTTAATGCCTGCTCGCTATTATGTTGCCACTGCTCGTAGGTAGTGCGGTTACAAGCGGGAATATATTCCAACGCAAATAATTCAGTGGCAATGCCACTGACCGGAGTGTCATGCGAGAGAACAATTGATAAATCGGTGTTGCGCACTTTTTGTGTACGGGTGCGCAAAGTGTCCACCTCTAAATTGACATCGGGATGCTGTGAAGTCCATTCACTGAGCACAGGCATTAATAGCTCGCTGGCGAAAAACTCTGGCAAGGCAATGCTAATGGTGACGTTATTATCTTTGTGACTAAAGGTGCGAATGGTCTGCTCAAGATCAGTGATAATAGGTTCTATGGCATCGAAGAAGTTTTTACCTTCGTTAGTCAGTATTATTGCCCGGGTACGGCGCTGAAAAAGTGCGAAGCCAAGCTGCTGCTCGAGTTGTTTAATTTGGTGACTGACAGCTGAAGGGGTGAGGTAGAGTTGCTCAGCCGCTTGTTTGAAGCTCAAGCAGCGAGCTGCGAAACAGAATGCGCGAAGTCCTCTAATGGGTGTCTGCATAAGTACTTTTTTGATTAAAATAGAGAAAAAAGCAATTTATAAACCAACTATACACTTGTGTTTAAACTAGGGTATAGCGCACGCAGCCTTTGCTATTGCTTAATTAAAATGTGCTTGCTGCACTAACTCGGTGCAGCGCGAATCGTTATTGTGCACCTACTATTCAAGCAGCCGTCATCCATAACGGCTGCCATTGAAGCACTACATATTACCTAAGGTCACCATCATGGCGGTGTACATTTTGAGGTTGAGACGTAGCTGCTCAGGAGTCATAAACTCATGCTCGGAGTGACCGGTATAGGCTTTGCCAGGCATGGATGGTCCGAAAGACACGGCGTTATCAAACAGCTTGGCATTGGTGCCACCGCCAATGGAGACAAACTCCGCCTGCTCATCGCCAGTGTAGTGTTTGAAAATATTTAGCAGGGCGTCGGCGTGCGGGGCATCATCTAATAGCATAGGGGTGCCAATTTCGATATCAACCGCTGCGAGCTCAACTTGGTGGCGACGCTGCCAGTTGTTCAAAGCGCTGTTAATTTCTGTACGCAGTTGCGACTCTGGCTTGCCCTCTGGCCGACGTAAGTTCACTGAGAGGGTGAGCGTGTCGTTTTGGCGCTCAATTAAGGTCGGTGCTACCGTCATTGGGCCCATAAAGTCATGGCTATAGGCAATGTCGCCAAAGTGCTTGCCATAGAGATCTAAGCCAATAAGCTCATTAATAAATAGCAAGGCTTGGCCATCGGCATTGGTTGCCAGCTCCAGATCATTAAACACCGCGCCTAAATGGGCAATGGCATTGACTCCAGATTCGGGCTCCGACGAATGCGCTGAAGTGCCTTTGACGCGCACTAACACTTCATTATCGGCCAGCTCTTCAACTTGAACCTCAACGTCACTGAGCTTTGCCGCGTTGGCACGCAGCGTAGCTATCGCTTCGGCACTGGCATTGTGCACACGCACGCTGGCATCTTCAGGAATTTGGCTTACAAACGCGCCTCCTGTTAACTCACTGACATACATCTGTGAGCCCTGATAAGTACCGCTAAAAGTGGGGGCCACTAGGCTCCAGCCTTTTTCGGCTACCACCACAGGGTAACTGGCATCGATGGTCACCGCATATTTAGGTTGCTGATAGCTTTGCATAAAGGTGCGTAGCGGTTGCCAGTCGGACTCCTCGGCCAAATAAATCATCAGTTCAATGCGATTATCTAATTGTATGCCCTGGTCTTTAATGGCTTTCATGGCATACAACGCGGTGGCGATTGCGCCTTTATCGTCCTCGGTACCCCGGGCGATTAGTTTGCCCGGCTCGGTTGTGCTATCGAGCACAAACGGGCTTTTGGCCCACTTTGATGCATCGGCTGGTTGCACATCGCCATGGGTCACTATAGTCACCTTGTCCTGCTGCTCACCCATGCCAATAAGCACGGTGTAGCCTAAATCTTGGTAATCCAAGCCGAGCTGTGCAGCCTTCATTTTCAAAAGGTGTTTGAAGCCAATAAACTCAGGGTTATCAGGTGTTTTATATGCACTTGTATTAACCGTAGCGAACGACACCATATTCGCGAGAGTGTGAATTTGTGCGTCTTGGTATTCATCGACAGCGTACTGTGCCAGTGCGTCGTGGTAAGTGGGGGTGGCGTGACTTAAACCCGCGTGGCTTAGCAGTGCCAATGCGGCAGCGAAAAGTGATGACTTCAAAGCAGATCCCGTTAAGATAAGGTTTTGAAGTATATGGTAACCTTTAGTGAAAATATGAACCAGTAATATACTGAGTTGAAGTTAAAAAACAAAAGGCGCAAAAGCAAGTACACTTAAACACTTAACACCTGTATCGTGGGTATATCTCACACACTCTTATTTAACTAGTTATAAGTAACATTTCAATTTATGGCACCACTAAGAAAGACCAGTTTGTCAATGCAATTAGCCGATGAACTGGGAAAAGCAATAATATCAGGACACTACAATAGCGCCCACGCTTTGCCTACTGAAGCTAAATTATGTGAGCAATACAATATTAGTCGTACAGCCGTACGTGAAGCAGTAAAAATGCTGGCGGCAAAAGGAATAATCTCTTCTCGTCCACGCCAAGGAATACGCATAGAAGACGCTGATAACTGGAATCTTTACGACCCGCAGGTTCTTACTTGGATGCTAGACAGCAACCCTTCGTTATCGATACTCAAGGAGTTCTTGGAAATGAGGCTCGCTATTGAGCCACAAGCCGCAGCTTTAGCGGCTCAGCGTGCTGATAGTGAGTCTATCGCTAAAATAGAACACGCTTGGAAAAACATGGCAGCCTCTGTGGATTGCGACAGTAACTTTCATCGCTACGATATAGATTTTCACCTAGAGTTACTTAACGCAAGTGGCAACCGCTTTCTTCGTCAGCTCAGAGACTTTACCAGTACCGCACTTAATGTCAGTGTTCGTTACACTACACCGATTAAGGGCGACACGCATATGGTTGTTGAGGCGCACAAAAACCTCTTCCTTGCCGTTGCAAATGGCGAAGTCGACAAGGCAAGGGCTTTATCGGTGAGTATGATTGAAGAGGCGATTGCATTAATTGAACAAGTTAACAGGTAACGTTTACAGGCGTCGAGTCGCATATTGTTGGTAATCTACAGGTGCCGCAGCTTTGCGTCGCAGTAACACTACGCTCAGCGCCCACATCACTAAGCCTCCGGCAAACAAACTCGCACTGACATAGCCCGTTTCGTTCATCTGTAGACCATAAGTAAGGGCCATGCCCCCAGCCCACGGACCGATTGCATTGGCAGTATTAAAGGCACATTGCACCAGCGCCCCAATCATGGCATGGCCTTGCGGCGAGACCTGCATAAGCAGCGACTGGATCACGGTACCTAAACCAACACTAAAGCCAATAAAGAAGATCACCCCACACAGCAGATAAATATTTGTGGCTACATTAACATACAGCAACGCAAACAAGGTTGCGCCAAGCAGCGCTGCACCTGTGGTGATAAGCGCAGAGTGGTCGGCGGCTTTACCCAGTACATAATTGCCTAAGGTACAGCCTATACCGAACATCACCATGGCGATGGAAATGGTGACGGCAGCGCTTTGCGTAACCTGTAAAATGGTGTCGGCGATATAGGTATAAATACAAAAGACGCCACCAAAACCTATGATAATAATTCCAAGAATAGACCAAACAAGTGGATTCTTAAGCACCTCTAACTGATCGCCTAAATGAGTGTGCTCTTTGTTGGCTTGGTTTGGCACCAGCCATAACACCAGCACAAAAGCGATTAAGGCCAGTAGGGCCACCAGAGCTAAACAATAGCGCCATGAGAGTGATTGGCCTATTAAGGTAACGAGCGGCACACCGACAATAGTGGCGATGGTCAGCCCCATAAATACCTTAGCCATAAAGCTTGCGCGGCGATGAGCGGGGGCCAGCTGAGCTGCCAGCAACAGCGCAGTACCAAAATATGCGCCATGGGGGAGGCCGCTTAATAAACGAAATAGCACGAGCTGCTCCAGCGTTTGTGCCATTGCGCTGAGGCCATTGGCAACAAACATAATGGCAACGAATATGGCCAGCGCGTTTCGCTTATTCATGTTTGCGCACACGAGCATAAACACCGGTGCGCCAATCACGACGCCGATGGCATAGGCGCTAATGGCATAGCCACTTTGCCCGGGGGTTACCGCAAAGGTCTCACTGATCAAAGGTAACATGGGCATCATCGAAAATTCGGTCAGACCTAAAATAAAGGTCCCCAAGGCCAACACGAGTAAAATAACGCCAATAGGTTGGCGGCCCTGACTATCAAGGTGGTGCATAAGAACCCTTTTGTAGTAATTGGTTGTGATTATCGGCGCCAATGGAGACAGAAAAACAGGAGAGAGATTGAGTCTGAGACTGTACGACGCCTATTTGTATGATAATTTAAAGTGGCACCCTCAAGCAAGGGCTGAGCTTAGGTTTGTAGCCTGAATTCGAATGCAGCGCCAGCCTCACACCGGCGCTATAAGGGGTCGTTGTTAGTAGTCGAACTTATGTTGGCTAAACAGGCTTTGCACTTGTTGCCATACCGGGCCGGGTTGGCCGCTGCCAATGACTTGATCGGCGACTTTAACCACCGGACCGACTTCTTTGGTTGCCGAGGTGATCCATACTTCATCGGCGTTAAGTAATTCCGCTTTGCTGATCACGCGTTGTTGCACGGCAAAGTCGCTGTGCTCGGCTAAAATGGTGAGTATCAGCCAGCGGGTGATCCCGGGCAGAATCTGGTGATCTAACGGCGGGGTGCTGATCACGCCATCTTTGACGATAAACACATTGCTGGAGCTTGCTTCGGTAATGTGCTCATCACTATTGAATAAGATGGTTTCTTTGTTACCTGCCGCCGCGCCGCTTTGATAATGCATCACATTGCCAAGCAGGGCAGTGGACTTAATGTTACAGCGTTGCCAACGTTTATCTTGCTCGAGGGAAACATGGTAGCTGGTGGCTAACTCCGGATCGCAAACCGGCTCGCCGGGCAGCTCAAAACAAAAGGCGAAAACCGTGGGCGTGATACCTTGCGGGTAGGCGTGGTTGCGTTTGCTATCGGCCCCACGGCTAACATGCAGATAGATACCTTGGTTTGGGCCCGGGTTCTTGGCAATCAAGGTGTCACAGATTTGCCGCCATTGCTGCGCCGTATAGTCAAGCTCAATATCAATGGCCGCTAACCCCGATTGCATGCGTTGGATATGGGCATCAAAACCGAGCATCTTACCGTGGTAGGCGGGCACCACCTCATAAATGCCGTCACCAAATAAAAAACCGCGATCCATCGGTGAGATTTTAGCCTGCTCTGGTGGCATGTAATCGCCATTTAAATACACAAGGCTCATGGGGTTTCCTCATTCTCTTGGGGCAAAAAGCCCGTTAACTGTCGTAATTGGTTGATGATACCTTGGCCATGGCTGGCATCGAGACTGTCTTCGGTCAGCTCATTGCGTAAAGTGACGCCATCGACACTGCCAAGCTCGCTGCAGTAGCGTAATAACGCCGGGCTATCAATATCACCTAACAGGTCTTGTTGCTGCCATAACCCCAGAAAAGCAATTAAGCCATATGCGCCCCAGTTCGACACGTCGGCCACAACCAACTCATCACAACTGGTGACACTGGGGGTAATTGCGAGTTGTTCAAGGGCTTCGCTTACCTTCCCCATGCCAATTTCATTGCCGCCATCGCCAATGGCCAAGGTTGGACATGGGGCCAACGTCATATAGGGGTCAAAGCTGGCGCAGCCGGAGCTAATATCTTCACCGCGCATATTGGTGTAGCGTCCTTGCGCGTTGAGCCCTGGACGCTCAATGGCGAGCACACAGCTGACGCGGTGATGGTGGTAGTAGGCCTGGGCTTGTTGATGAGCGCCTACGACATCATTTAAAGGCAGCGGCATACAGTTATAATCCTCGGCGATCTTCCTGTATAGCGGATCTGCGCAGATTAATTTAACTTCTTTGCCGAGTGTGGTTAGCGCCTGATATAGCGCCATTGCGCCGACCGGGCCATCGGTTTCAAAGGTCCCCGCTACGGGGAAGCCTGTAGCAATTAAAATTTGCTCCTGGGCCGCAAATAAATGCTTTGCGGCGCGGTAGACATAGCCGGGTTGCAGCGCCTTTTGTACCTGCGCCATGCCACGTAAATTCTGCGCCACGAGGCAATCTTCAATGTGTCGACTGAGTTGTAGTTGCGGTGTTAGCGGGCACACAGCGCACGGATCTCTTTGATGGCATTGACGGCTTCGAGATTATCGCCATGAACACACAAGGTATCGGCATTGAGCGCGAGGCTTTTGCCACTGTCGGTGATGACTTTGGCCTCGGCCACCAATAATTGAACTTGCTCAAGCATAGCTTGTTTATCCAGCACACTGCCTGATTGTGAGCGTGGGGTAAGGGTGCCTTGATCGGTGTAGCGGCGGTCGGCAAAGGCTTCAAATAATAATGACAGGCCGTGCTGCTGCGCCATTAATTCATGTTGTTGGCGCTGCCCGGTGGCCAGCAACATCAGCTGCAACTCGCTCGGATAGTCGGCGATGGCCTGCATCACGTTGGCGAGAATAGCGTTATCACGCATCATATCGTTGTATAAGGCGCCATGCGGCTTCACATAGCGCAGCGTTAACCCTTGCACCCTGGCCATGCCCTCTAAAGCGGCGATTTGATAATGTAAATCGCTACACAGTTCGTCGGCACTGAGCGCCATGGAGCGTCGTCCAAAGCCTTGGCGGTCAGGGTAGCTGGGGTGTGCGCCAATACTTACCTGATGGTGTTTGGCCAGTGCTAAGGTGCGGGCCATTACCTGAGGATCGCCGCCATGAAAGCCGCAGGCGATATTGGCCAAGTCAATGTGAGGCATGGCTAAGGCATCCTCACCCATACGCCAGTTGCCAAAGCTTTCACCTAAGTCGCAATTCAATAGCATAAACACTCCTAAAAGCTCGATAGTGCGGTGTTTTTAATATCTAAAATCAGCATATGCCCGGGGCTATGGGTGATGCAAAAATCCGGGCGAGCAGTGGCAATGGCTACCTGCGGCGTCACCCCACATGGCCAGAAAACCGGCACCTCGCCTGGTTTTATGGTCACCGCATCACCAAAGTTGGGCCGCTTAATATCGTTAATGCCAATGGCCTGAGGATCGCTAAAATGCACCGGTGAGCCATGCACACTAGGAAAGCGGCTGCATATTTGAATGGCGCGAATGGCATCTTTAGGGGTCATGGGCCGCATACTCACCACCATGTTGCCGCCAAAAACGCCGCTGCGGTGACAGGCTTGATTGGTCACATACATGGGAACATTGCAGTTTTCTGTGATATTACGCACTTCAATGCCATCGGCCAATAACGCCTCTTCAAAAGAAAATGAGCAGCCGATCAGAAAGGTCACTAAGTCCTTGCGCCACAGCGAGGAAATCTCGGTTTGCTCACTGACTTTTTGTCCTAGCTCATACACCCGATATTTGGGAATGTCGGTGCGAATGTCCAGATCCTGCGCTAAACGCGGTAGCTCGGTGGCGCCCGCTTCTGTGTGACCGAGTAACGGACAGGCTCGTGGGTTATTTTGACAAAAGCCCAAAAAATCATAGGCATACTTTTTAGGCAAGATCACCACATTTGCTTGCACATAACCGGGGGCAAACCCAGAGGTATGCCCTGAATAATGACCATCGCGTATCAACCGGCGGATGTCCGCAGGTGTTTTTAAAGAGGCGTTTGCGTCCATAACAGTATCTTATATCGTGTTTATCCCCACCCTAGCGCAGAACCTTGGTCGGCGCTATAGTAACCGGCAGTTCTCCAGGGGCCTGCCGCAGTCCTAAGAGTACCTTGGCCAATGCAGTAAAGGCTGGGCCTTGTACGGTTTCGCCATCATCAACATCAATATTATACGCATAGGTTGCCAACACGGCCTGCGCGTAGGCGCCAAATTGAGTAATGTCATAAGGGGCTCGCAAGCTGACAAATATCACCGGGGTGTCGCTTTGCTGCGCGTGTTGTAATAACGATTCCAGCGCATCGGGTTGCTGCTGACGATTCAGTGCAAACTGCGCTAAGGCTGAAACATCGTCCATGCCGCCTATTTCGACGGCACTTTGTGGTGGGCTGGCATTCGCAGCGATGACTACATCGGCGTCATTGATATCCAAGTATGCTTGCTCAGGGTCGTGGCCTTGCAAACTAATGCAGTGAAACACCCGGTGCTGCTCGCTGAGGTGATCCAGAGCTTGCTGCAACGCCATACACTTGCGGGTATCGGGCATAATGAGCGCCACTTTGCGTGCTTGCTTAATTAAGGTGGTAGCCCGCTGCCCAGCTTTGATATCGGTGATAGCGGCGCTGGCCAGCTCGGCTTCAATGGTTCGGTGACTGGCGTTGCCTAAGGTCATCGCCGCTAGCTCGGTTTGTAGCAGGTGATTGTCAAAGTGCGCTGGCAGTAATTGATAGTCGGCTTTCAAAGCCATAACCCGCTGCGCTGATTGTGCAAATTCAGTGCGCTCTAACTCGCCGCGCTCAATGGCATGGGCTACGGCATCAATGAGCTTATTAAGCTCGGCAATATCTTGTTCATTGCGAATAGCAATGGGCATAAGCGCAATATCGACACCGGCCTTGAAGGTGTTAATGAGCGCGTCCTCGGGGGTAAAAAAATCACTGATACCTGCCATATCTAACGCATCGGTGATGGTGACACCCTGATAACCCAGCTCCTCACGCAGCAGTGAGGTCATAATGGCCCGCGACATGGTGGCCGGTTTAACCATTGTTTGCCCCTGTTTACTGACAAAAGTGCTGCTGTCGAGCGCTGGATATTGAATATGTGCGGTCATAATCATGCCCGGGGCATGGCCGGCCTCAATCACCGCCCTAAACGGGGCAATATCTTGGGCCATGACCTGCTCTTTGCTATGCATGACCTTAGGTAAACCCGTGTGGCTATCGACATTGGTATCGCCATGACCCGGAAAGTGCTTTAACGCGGCAATGACCTGTTGGTGTTGATAGGCGTCAACCTGAGCGCCGCCAAGCTCAGCGACTCGGGCCGGGTCTTCACCAAAGGAGCGCACATTGATCACCGGGTTGTTAGGATTCATATTGACATCTAAGGTGGGCGCGTAATTAACGTTAAAACCAACGGCCCGAAGCTCTTTAGCAATCACTTTGGCACTGGCGCTGGCATAATCACTGCCATGCTTTGCATAGGTCGCACCGATGGACATATTGCCAGTCATCGCCGTACCAAGATGACGGGGAATACGAGCAACGCGCCCCCCTTCTTGGTCCACACTAATAAACAAAGGGGCCGCTAATGAGGAGGCCAGCGCCGCTTGTTGTAAGTCGCGGTTCAGAGTGACAATTTGCTCGGTGTTGTCGATGTTCTCGGCAAATAGGATCACGCCACCAATGTGGTGCGTGCTAATGGCATCGGCAAGGGCCTGTGGCAGCTTAGTCATCGGGGTGCGACAGCGGTCACTGGCAGTGCTATCACCGCAGTAATAGCGAAAGTCTAACATTAGCTTTTGGCCAATTTGCTGCTTTAAGGTGAGCTGGGTAGCGGCAAAACTTGGGGCACTCATAACGGCATATCCTACTATGGCAAGGCTTAATGCCTTGGCTATCTGGCGAAAAAACACGGCTCGCTCCGAGACTGATTTTTGGAATAAACTATTCACGATTCTATAGTGTGTAGTGGTAAAAAAACAACCACTTTAGACGGACTGACCTTAACATGTAATGATCTCAGTTGCTTAGGCGTAAAACTATCTACCTTAAGGGATTTAATAATATTTTATTCCAAGCTATGCTAAGGCACATCGCCCGCTATTAGTGACCGTCATTATGTCAGAGTACCGCGCCGCCATGGAAGCCTTCATTGAGGCTGCCCGTGAAACTTTAATGGGGTATTATGACATTAACTAATGGCCGCCAAGTGCATATCAAAGAGTCGCAGACTCGGTTGCTGTTGAAATGGATATCAAACGACTAATATGGAGCCCTCAAATTACATGGGTAATATAAATATTTTTTTTAAATGTTCATTACTTGCAGCGGTTATTATTTTTGTTAGTGGTTGTTCTAATGTTTACTGGGGGAGTATAAAAAACAACACGAGTGAAGTAATTCATGTAAAGCTTACTTTTTCTAATGAATATGGTACTCAGATCATAGAGCTACAACCTATTAAATCGCAAGAAAATGAGCTTTGGCACTATGAGCAGTCATCATTAGTAATGACCAAAATAGACAAAGACTTATCTCAAGTTGAGGCGACAAATAGTAACGGATGTACAATTACCTTAAATCGTGATGCCATTGATAAAAAAGTTGAGAATCATGAACTAGAAGTTGTTATTGAGCCACAAGATTTTCTTGATTCGTGCGGTAAATAATACACTCCCAGTTAAATTGGGCTAGATTTACCAGCACAGAATTGGTTCGACTCCCCGCTATTGCTTTTAATTGGCTAGCCATACCAGATACTTGGTAACAATAGTTAGCGACAGGGCACTGGTTGCTTAGGCGTAAAACTATCTACCTTAAGGGATTTAATAATATTTTATTCCAAGCTATGCTAAGGCACATCGCCCGCTATTAGTGACCGTCATTATGTCAGAGTACCGCGCCGCCATGGAAGCCTTCATTGAGGCTGCCCGTGAAACCTTATCCTGCGAGCAGGTGATCACAGATTATGCTTTGCGTTATGCCCTGGGCACCGACGCCAGTTTTTATCGCCTTACCCCCGAGTGTGTGGTGCGTGTACATCACCGCGCGCAGGTGCAACAGTTAATCACCCTAGCCCAGCGCTTTGGGATTGCGTTAACCTTTCGTGCTGCTGGCACCAGCCTCTCCGGGCAGGCGATTAGCGACAGTGTATTGGTGGTGCTCAGTGAGCAATGGCAGGATTATGAAATCGGTAGCAACGGTGATTGGATAACGCTATCACCGGCGCTTATCGGTGCTAAGGTCAATCAGCTGCTGGCACCATTTGGGCGTAAAATAGGCCCTGATCCGGCTTCGATCAACAGCTGCAAGGTGGGCGGTATTGCCGCAAATAATGCCTCAGGCATGTGCTGTGGTGTTAAGCATAACAGCTACCACACGCTTAAGGACATGCACATTATATTGGCCGACGGCACTGAGCTAAATACCGCAGATGCACACTCTTGTGAGCAATTTCGTCGCAGTCACGGCGAGTTCGTACAGGCCCTCGAGCATCTCGGCGAGCAAGTGCGGGCAAACCAGGCGCTGCGCACGCGCATTGAACATAAATACCGACTGAAAAACACCACAGGATATGGCCTGAATGCGCTTGTCGATTACCAAGATGGCATCGATATTATCAAGCATTTGCTGATCGGCTCCGAAGGCACCCTTGGATTCATTGCCAATATTACCTACCACACCGTGCCTCATAGTGCGCATAAACACACTGGGCTGTTTACCTTTGCGACAATAGACAGCGCTTGCGATTTTATCGAGCAGCTTAGTTGCTACCCCGTAGAGGCGGTGGAAATGCTCGATAAACGCGCGATGATGTCGGTGCGCGAACAGGCCATTATGCCCAACGAGGTTGTTGATTTTCCGGCGCAGGCCACCGCGCTGTTGATTGAAATTGCCGGCGCTGACGAGTCTGAATTACAGACCACCAGCGCCGCTGTTAGTGCCTTACTGGAACGTTATCAAAGCGATATTATTCATCAATATGCTCTTAGCAGTGATAGCGAGCGGGCACAGGCGCTGTGGAATGTGCGTAAGGGCACCTTCCCAGCGGTGGGGGCAGTGCGGGAGATAGGCACCACAGTGATTATTGAAGATGTCGCCTTTGCGCTCAGCGATTTGGCACGCGGCATTAAGGCGTTGCATGCCTTATTTGCCAAGCACGATTACCAGGAAGCCATTATTTTCGGTCATGCTTTGGCCGGTAACCTTCATTTTGTATTTACCCAGCGCTTTGATAACGATGAGCAGGTGGCGCGTTACGAACAATTTATGGCCGAGGTGGCGCAGTTGGTGGCCGTTGAACTCAATGGTTCGCTGAAAGCCGAGCATGGGACGGGACGAAACATGGCCCCCTTTGTGGCCCTAGAGTGGGGAGATGATGGCTATGGAGTCATGAAACAGATCAAACAGCTGTTTGATCCCAAGGGGATTTTTAACCCTGGGGTGATCATCAACAGCGACCCGCGTGCACACCTGCAGCATGTTAAAGCTCTGCCAGCGACCGATGACACTATTGATAGCTGTATCGAGTGCGGCTTTTGCGAGCCTGTTTGTCCATCGCAAGGTTACACCTTAACCCCGCGCCAACGTATTAGTTTGAGTCGTCATCAACAAGAGCTTCAGGCGCAATTAGCCAGTAGCACCAGCCCAAGCCCTCGTTTACGGCAGCGTTTAGGGGCCGTTCAAAGCCGCTTTCAGCACTTAGTCGATAGCAGCTGCGCCGCGACCGGATTATGTGCAACGCGCTGCCCTGTTGGCATAGACACCGGTGCCTATGTGAAATCGTTACGCCAACAGGGGTTTGCGCAATCGCGTTTGGCTAATCGCATTGCCCAATTCAGCGCGCAGCATTTTCAGGGCAGTACGCAGCTTGCCCGCGTTGGCCTCAGTAGCATGAAAAAACTGGCCCATGTAGTGGGCGAGACGCAGCTACACAACAGCACCCAGTGGTTGCATCAGCGTTTTGGCACCCCTATCTATTTCAGCGCCTGGCCGAAAGGGCAGAAGCAGCCAAACCTAGCACAGAGCCACAGTAAGTCCGGGGAACGTAACGTAGTGTACATTCCTAGTTGTGCAAATAGGGTTTTTGCCAACGATGGCGAGCACAGTGTGCAGCAAACACTGCAACAATTATTTGCCAAAGCAGGCTTTACGGTTATTGTGCCCAAACAACTAGGGCAATTGTGTTGTGGTATGGCGTTTCACAGTCGAGGCGCGGTGCACCAAGCCCAGTATAAGCAGCAACAGCTTCAGCAGGTTATGGCCGAGCTCAGTGACAACGGGCGTTGGCCGGTGGTCATGGATGCCAGCCCCTGTGCCTTGCACAGCGCCAGTGACGGCGACATCGCGCCGCTTGATAGTATTACCTTTGCGCAGCAGTACCTGCTGCCACATCTGCACATCACCCCCAGTGCCGAGCCTATCTGGTTACATGTCACCTGTAGTTCGCAACACCTCGATGGAGGCAAGGCCATGTTGGCGCTGGCAAATGCATTGAGTGAGAAAGTCAGTACCACCGATATTAGTTGTTGTGGTTTTGCCGGTGATAAAGGGTTCACGCATCCTGAGCTCAACAGCCATGCTTTGCGTCATCTCACAGACTCGCAGCCCCCTGGCTGCAAAAGCGGTTACAGCAACAGTCGCACCTGTGAAATTGGTCTTAAAGCACACAGTGGTGTGGTGTTTACGTCGCTTTTGCTGCGCTTAAATGAGCAAGCGCAGGCACGCAGTTAACGCTGACCCTTGGGGACATAGACTATGGCCTTTGCTTTGCGTTTGGCTAGGCTTTTTACTCGGGCATCAATGCATGATGAAAACGTCATGATCGCCGCGCCCATAAAGGTGCCGTCGTCGGCGTAACCAAAACTTGTGGCCAAGTCATGGATTAAATCATAGGGAAAAAGCAGATACGCCAATGCGGCGATTAACGCTAATTTATACGTAGCGGTGCATTTTGGTGAATGCCATGCGAAATAGAGGGTTAGCAGCTTTGCGAGCAAGGCGCGAATGCCGATGAGTAGCCAGCGTGGATAGGCACTTCGGTGATTTAAATTGGGTTTGCTGTGCATAAGTCACTCCTGTTGTTAATGACAGCATAATGCATGGGCGCAATAAAAGTATTACACGGCGTTACCCTATGCCCTTTTACAGGCTCATTGACTCTTTTAATTCGCTCGGAGTGAGGCCGGTCCAGCGCTTAAATGCGCGACGAAAGTTCGGGGTGTCGTAAAAGGCTAAGCGGTTGGCCACATAATCGTTGCCTTTATCACGAATGCTAAGTAAATAAACCGCTCTAAGCGTTTGCTGCTGTTGTTGTAATTGGGAAAAGCGCCAGCCATGCTCTTTGAGTTTGCGCTTAAAAGTAGCAGGGCTCATGGCCATATGTTGCGCGAGTGCGGCCAAGCTAAGGTGCGGTTGGCGCGATAACAACTGGCACAGCGCATCGATGAAATACGACGGCGACTCACACCGAGGTTGGCTTTGCAGACGTTGCCAGCGCAACAGACTGGCATTGTCGTTAGGGCATCTGAGCATACTGGCAGCAAAGGACCATTTATACACGGGCTGGGCAAAGCGTAAACGCGTACCAAGGTTATGCTCAAACTCATACATATGGCGTGGGCGCTTACAGGCAAAATCAAAGTGACAGTGTGGGTAGCCTTGGCTTAGGCGCTTTAACAGGGCATAGAAAGCGCTGCTATAGGCCTGCATAAGTAATTCGGTTGCCTTACTCTCTGGGGCCAGCGTTGGCGTAATAAACACATGCACTTGGCGCTGATAAAGGTGATAACGAACATGGACCAGTGGCCCAATGTGTTGGTAGAGGCGTTGCAGCATACGTAGGCTATCGCCAACAGTTGGCGCGCTTAGCAAGGCTTGCCCGACCGTGCCCAGTTCATTAAGTAGTTGCTGCCCTAATAAAAATCCCGCATCGGGGTGAGGAAATTGGCCTTGGTATTGTGCCAGCAAGCGCATTAGCTGATGATGACTAAAACGGCTGTGTGGGTCGAGTAAATCGTCACTAAAAATCCCCGTGCCTCGCAGTAGCTTGTGCAAATCAGCACCACGAGCCAGAGCCAGCTCGGCGATGGCACTGATCAGCCCCTCACTGCTAATGACTTTTTTATCTTGAAGCGCAAAGCGTGGCATCGCCCTGGCCTGGTCGGTGTTTTTGTTGTTGTAATTGCTGTTGCAGCTGCCTCAACAGCTTCGGTAACGACTCATCTTTTGCGGTTTCAATGACGGCGCTGTAGGTGTTTATGTAGTGGGCTTGCCCTTGGGGGTCAAGGCGAAAGGCGCAGTGGCGAATGGCACTTTGTAACTGCGCGATAAGCTGCTGTGCTTGGCGACTCGCGGTGGCGGGCAAAAGCAGAATGAAGCAATCACTGGCATAACGACTGAGTACATCGCCCATACGAATATTCATCACCATTAAATCGCTGAGCTCACGCAGTAATCGATCGCCGGTGGCAAGGCCGAAGCGGGCGTTAACGGTGGCAAAGCTTTCTACATCAATCATGGCAATACAACATTTAGCCTCGTTCTCGCGGCTGCTATCGAAGACTTTTTGCACATACTGAATACGATATAATCCGGTGACCGGGCACACTTTTTGGTGGTCGCGCATATGCGCCTCACGGCGAGCCAGTTGGCGGTTTAGCACAAACTGCTCTTGATGCCACCAATACAGACCGGCGCTGGTGAATAACATGCCTATGGGGGCAGGCAGAGACTCAATCCAACTTAACCAATAGCGACTGGGCTGGTGTAACCACTCATCAAGCAAGTCTAATGATGCAGAAAACATGAATAGCCCCAGCCCTAGCACCAGCAAGGTTGTGACTTTCCCCGGTGGCCGAGACACCAGCAGTGCGACAATCCAGCTTAATGTCATGAGCACAATGCTGCCTTCGCCAAGGATATCAAGCCAGGCAATATCACCACTGTATTTGAGCTCCCCCAACTGATAGCTGAGTAGCGCGGCAAGTACCAACCAAGCGATGCTTATATGAGCCAGTAAGGGATGAGTGCGAAATGGGTTAAAGCGCATGAAAGACCTTGAGTTAATTAGTGTGTGGTTATGCTAGCGGGCCAACTTCACTATGGGCAGGGTCATATTGGCTCAATGATATGACAGCATCATGACCACGTCATGCGATAACACCGCTCAAGAGCCCGTTCTTTGCTCTGCGAGTAGGGTTTTTATAGCTCAAAAGCCACCATAACGCGGCCCATTTAGCTCGCTTGGGCAGCGCGATAGCAGCGACTGTCACAGTGCTGTCATCTGCTGTTTTTAGCTTAGCGCCATACCAAGGACACGCAGGAGAAAACAGCAATGACAAGCTTTAAACTAAAAGCGCTGGTGGCGGCATTAGCGCTTACCAATATCAGCGCCTATGGCGCTCAAGAAAACGCCAACAAACCGGTGAAAGTATCTGAGGAGCTGGTGGTGTATGGCGACATCGGCTATCGCAACCGCTCGCAGCAACTAGCACCCACTTTGGAATATGACCAAGATTACTTTCAGCGCTTTGAACCACTGACCGCTGGCGATGCCCTTAAACGGGTGCCGAGTGTGACTTTTTTATCTGATGTGCTGGAGTCCGACGGCGCGCGTATGCGCGGTTTGAGTCCAGCCTATACTAAGGTGCTGATCAATGGCGAAGAAGTACCTGGTGCTGGCGCCGACCGTTCATTCTTTGTTGATCGCATTCCCGCTGAGCTCATCGAACGAGTAGAGATCATCCGCTCGCCCAGTGCTAACCGCTCCGCCGATGCCATTGCCGGTACGCTGAATATCGTTTTGCGTGATGGCTATAGCCTAGACGGTGGCTACTTGCGCGCCGGCGGCCTGCGCTACGATGATGGTGAATTTAAAGAAAGCCTAGGCGGTGTCTATGGCACTGAACTTGGCGGCGGGCGCATGTTACTGGGAGCCAATTTACAAGGGCGCTACAACCCCAAGAAAAAGACCAGTTTTCGCTACGGTGATAGCCCGGAAAACAACCCCGACTACCGTGAACAAACCTTCGATAATCGCGAACATCAAGACGATACCCGTGATGGCGATGACACCTCATTGAACGCCAGCTATGAATACACCTTCAACGATGGCGCCTATTTCGACATCAGCGGTATTTGGGTCGACACCGAGCGCAGTGAGGATGAACGTTCATATGAGTATAACCACCCCAGTACGACCAGTGGTGATGCGGCCAACGGCGGTAGTTTACTGACCGATAATGCCAATATTGCCGATATTGAGCAGACCAATTACAGCCTTAGCTCCAGCTATAACCAGCCACTTTTTGGCGGTAACAGTAAATTTAAGATGGCTGTGGCGCGCTTTGAAGAGTCGGTATTTGAACAAGAGGTCGAACTCGATACCGCTGAATTGCCCATGGTATTGGAGCAGGAGCAAGAGCGCAGCGACATTGATGATAAAGAGTGGACGCTACAATGGCAGCACAGTCATCCCTACAGCGATAGCAAACAATGGCAAATCGGCGCGTTTTGGCAACAAAAAGAGCGGGACACCGGTATTTACGCCTCTGAAAGTGAATTAGAAACCATGCAAAGCCGCTGGGATCAATTCGCGCAGTCGCCGCTGTCGCTGGCCACTTTTGATGCGCCATTTGAGGCCGTTAGCGGCGGTGTGAACACAGTGCAAGAGCAGCGTTTTGATGTCTTTGCGTTGCTTAAACACGAGAGTCAGGAGTTTGTTTGGGAGCTGGGTGTACGTTGGGAGAGCACCGATTCGCAGATGGACAACCATGTTGATGCGGTGCGCACCGACAACGATTACGACTTTATTTTGCCCTCCGCTCATATACGCGTGCAAGTGGCAGAAAACGGCCGCATCAACGCGTCGGTAGCGCGCAGCTTACGTCGTCCGGACTTTGACTATATTACCCCCGCGCTGCGTGAGGAGGAGTTGGCCGACAACGACTTATTGGGCAACCCGGCACTTGAGCCGGAGTCGGCATGGGGCGTCGACCTAGGTTATGAGTATCGTCTCGGTCAGACCGGAGTGATGGGCGTGAATCTGTTTTATCGTGATGTCAGCGATTTAATTGAAATCGCCAATACCGGTATGCAAGGGGCCGAGGGCGAGGGCACCTTTGTGCTGCAACCCCGTAATACCGGCGATGGCACGGTGTATGGCGTCGAGCTCGATTTGTCGACACCCCTAGGCGCATTGGGGCTACCCAATACCGGGGTGTTTGTGAATTACTCCTGGCTTGATAGTGAAGTCGAGGACTTTTTCGGTGAGCGTAAATTTAACGACCAATCAGATTACGTCTATAACCTCGGATTTATTCATGACTTTCCTCAGCTTGGCGCGTCTTTCGGGGCCACCTATCGCAAGCAAGGCGATGCCCTTGGGCGTTTTGTTGGTGAAGAGGTAAGTACGCACTATGGCGCTGATCTTGAGCTGTTTATAGAAAAGCGTTGGCAAAAGCTGACGCTACGGATGGTGGGCTCCAACTTACTGGATGCCAGTAAAGATGAAGTATTCAACAAGTTCGATACCTTAGAGCAGCAAATCGAGCGGGACTTTGATGAATACGAATTGGAGTCGGAGCAGGCCGGGCCCGTGGTGCAATTGATGTTGCGCTACGCCTTTTAAATTTAGGCGTGGTGAGTAGTGCACCACGCCAATGAGGAAAGAACATGATTAAGCAGTTAATAACTCTCATTGCCTTGCTCGTGGCGCCGCCATTATTGGCCCAGAGCACGCCCATTTATAGCGATGCGCTCTATCAACAGCAGCGCATTGAAGGGCTGGCGCCCTTGGCTGATAGCATCAACTTTGCCGTTATTGGTGATTGGGGCCACAACGGACACTTTTACCAGCGCCCCGTTGCCCACCAGTTAGAGATTGCCTTGTACCAACTGGATGGTGACTTTGTGATCTCCACCGGCGATAACTTTTACCCCGATGGCGTTGCCAGTACCCAGGATCCATTGTGGCAAAGTGCCTTTGAGCGGATATATCACGGCCCTCATAGTTTTGTGCCGTGGCACAGTGTGTTGGGCAACCATGACTACTTAGGCAATGCCCAAGCGCAAATTGATTACAGCAACGTCAGTGGCCGTTGGCAGATGCCGGCACGTTATTACAGCCAGCGCTTCACGTTGGCCAGTGGTGAGCCTGTGCTGGTGTTGTTTTTGGATACCAATACCCTAGTCAGTGACTATCGCACTCGCGCCAAGTACCGCGCCACCCAAGGGCAGCACCCTGGGCCACAGCTTGCATGGCTAAAGCGGCAATTGGCGGGCAGTGACGCAGCATGGACCCTCGTTGTGGGCCATCACCCCATTTACACCAGTGGCAAACGCTATGGTCGCGATAACGGCTTGGTTGAGACGTTAGCACCGCTGCTGAAGCGCTATGGCGTTGATGCCTATATAGCCGGCCATGAACATGACTTACAACATAACCAAATTAAACACAGTGACCTGGCGCATTATGTTTCTGGCGGCGGCAGCGAAGCGCGCAGCGTCGAGCAGCGAGAATTTACGCGCTACGCCGAAGCCACCCCAGGCTTTTTAACATTTTCAATTAATGCCGATGCACTGCAGATGACGGCGGTTAATCACCGAGGCGAAGTGCGTTACCAACATAAACAACTGCGTCGTAATAAGGAGCAAAAACATGACCATTAAAAATAATAAGCTCGTTAATGTCAGTATGGCGGCGGCGCTAATGGCGCTAACCCTGTTTACTAAACATAGCTACAGCGAAGGCCTGGCGGTGACGGAGCTCGGCGAGCAACATAATATGCAGGGCTCGCAGGCTCAGTGGTTGCACACTGGGCACTGGCTGCTCGCCAGTGAAAGCCAAGGCTTATTGCTGCTCGAGCAACATCAGCAACAAATCACCCCGTTGCTTGCTGGTAACTATGAAGGCTTGTCTTTACGCCAGCTAAGCCCACAGCGCTATGTGCTGACCAGTATTGATAATAGTGCCGATGCGGTGGTGGTATGGCAGTTAGATTATGATGGCGCGCAATGGCAGATTGATGAGCTGTCACGGCTAACACCGCCGCAAGCGCAGCCGGAAGCGGCCTGTTTATATCATGATGAGCAAACGCGCACGGTGTCGGTATTTGTTGCCGATGTGCGCGGGCTTATTGCGCAAACACTGGTGTATGATCTAGAGGCTGTGAAGCCGATGCAGCTACCGATTCGCACTTTTGCTGGAGTCAGTGAAGCGTCTGGCTGTGCCGTCAGCGATCAGGCTCAGCAGCTCTTTATCGGTGAGGCAGAGCTGGGTGTGTGGAAGATAAACGCCAACAGCGAATCGCGGGCCGATAAAACACCTGTCGCCTTGGTCTCGCCATTTGGGCAACTGGCACCGGAAATTGCGGCGCTCAGCAGCGACTCCGAGGGCTATATCTACTTTACCAGCAGTCAGCGCCAGCAGGTGTATCGCTACGATCCACTGCGTGAAACGCTGCAAAGCTGGCACCTTGAGGGGCCCGAGTTAGGCGTTGAGGCCATTGCTGTGGGCGCAAGCAGCCAAGGGCAACAACAAGCCGTGTTGTTTGCCGATAAGCTCGATAGCTATATCAGCACCCAGCTACCCAGTGCTAAACAGGTGCCTGCGGGGCATGCAAAAGGGTTGCAACAGGTAAGCGCAAGCGCTGAAACTACGCCGGTAGCCGCCTTTGGCGATGCGGCGGACGACCCCGCTATTTGGGTCCATCCGAGTAATGCGCAACACTCGCTGATTCTGGGTACAGATAAACGTCGTGGCTTAATGGTCTATGGGCTTGATGGTCAGTTACGGCAACAGCTCGCTGCAGGGCGGGTGAATAATGTTGATGTGCGCCAGCATCAAGGTATCAATAACGCCACCCACACGTTAATTGCTGCAAGTAACCGCAGCAGCAATAGCATTAGTTTGTTTACCGTGAGCAGCGATGGGCAGGTACAGCAGCTCAGTGATATTGCCACTAACCTAACAGAAATTTATGGCTTGTGTATGTACAGCGCGCAAAGTGGTCATTATGTGTTTGTGAATGACAAAAATGGCACCTATCAACAGTACCGTATTAGCGTGCAAGACACCGAGGTTCACGGTCAACGTGTACGCCAGTTCTCATTACCAAGCCAACCCGAAGGCTGCACCGCAGACGATCAATCCGGGCAACTATTTATGGGCGAGGAAGATGCGGGTATTTGGTTTATCGGCGCGGAGCCTGATACTGGCACCAGGGCACAGCGTATACAGCAGCTAGATAGTCACCTTGTTGCCGATGTTGAGGGCATGGAGATCTATCATCGCGACGATGGCACACGATTGCTGGTGGTGTCCAGTCAAGGTGATAACAGCTATGTGCTGTATCGCATAGAAGGTAAGCGCTCAGAGCCGACGCTAACGCGATTAGTGAAGTTTGCGGTAACGGCGGATATTGAAAAAGGCATAGATGGTGTATCGGAAACAGACGGACTAACGGTCACCGCTCATGCTTTACCTGGTTATCCCCAAGGAGTGCTGGTTGTCCAAGATGGTTATAACCGTATGCCACAACAACCACAAAACTTTAAAATTATTGATTGGCGGCAGATAGATAAATTACTGCCCTAAGTTGCGCGCGATGCCTGGCTATGAGGCGGGAGACATCGCGCAGCCAACGTGCGAATTGAATTATTGTCATTACTGAAATGGTAAAATGTTTCTATACTTTGACGGTGACGACAATAACAGAGTGCGCTTATGGCCGTAGTTCCCAGCTTAATAGTGTTAGCTGCAACGTTAACCTCCATGCAATTAAATGACGTGCTGGTGCGGGCCGAAAGCCATGCGCGTGAGCGCCCGCAGCAAACATTGGCTCTATATCAACAATATAACGATAGCTTCGGCTCTGTGCCGACGTCGGTGCGCTTTCGCTGGTATTTCGCGGCTGCTCAAGCGGCCATATTCAGTAATAACTTTAGCCAGGCGCGCGATCTTATCGACAGTCTTTTAGCCCTTGGTGATAGCAAAACGCAGCAGCTGAGTCGTAGCTATAATTTATTGGGTATTTGGCTTAAGAAAAACCAGCTATTAACCGATGCAGAGCACGCCTACCAATGCGCATTTACAAACGAATCACGACCTATTTATCGCGCTATCTATCTTAATAATATGTTGATTGTTGCCCGTCATCGGCAGTCTTATCAGTTGGCGCAAAGTTATTACGACCGCGCAGCAGCCATTTTACAAGCCCATCCAAATGATGCTTTAAGCGCCAGCCTTGCCAATAATATGGGTATGTTAAGGTTAAGTTTGGGTGATATTAAAGGAGCTGTGGGAGATTTTCGTAAAGCCACTTTTTTAAAAGAGCAACATAATCTCGCGTTAAGTCAGTTGAATGCAGCGATGAACTTGGCCTTAGCGCTTTTGTTAAACGAGCAGAGCGAGCGCGGAGCACGATTACTTGCCGATATAGATGCGTTAGTTGCACAGTCTACTGACCCTGACCGCCATACCTTGTTTGCATACCTGCACGCAATGCTCGATAAGCAGCAACACCAACCAGTGCGCCACACCGAGCAGCAATTAAGAGCACGCTTTACACAAATAAAAGATGATAGCCTGGCTCAGCTAGTGCGCTACAGCGCCGACTATTTAAACCTGAGCTTACCAGCGCGAGCTGTTAACCTAGGTGAAAGCGCCAGTGCGTCCATGCAGGCGGCACTGCAGCGCTGTCAAAGCGCTAACCTCAACGAACATGTGCATCGCTGAGTCCCGCATGAGCGGTGGTTTTCCTTAGCGATGGAATAGGGTATTGTTTATTTTATCGCTTTGGTCAAAAACAGGAATGAAAGGTTATGAAAGGGTGTGTTATCGGTGCAGCTGTGTTTGCCAGCGTCATTCTCAACCCTGTGGCAGCGAAGCCGAGTGAATTTGTCGCCATTGCTGATATCGCGCCAAGTATTCAAAAAGATATCCGTTATTTTGGTCGTGATAACTTTGTTGGTACGACTATCGATGGTTACTTGGCACCTAAATGTCTATTACATCAAGATGCCGCTAAAGCGCTAGCAAAGGTACAAAAAAAGGCACTGCAACAAGGCATGACCCTGAAAGTGTTTGATTGTTACCGACCACAGCGCGCCGTTGATCATTTTGTCCGCTGGGTGAGCGATACCAGCGCACAAGATACCAAAGCACACTATTACCCGAATCTAGATAAGGGCGTGTTACTTGGTGATTACATTGCCGCAAAGTCGGGCCATAGCCGAGGCGCAACTGTTGATTTAACCTTAGTCGACATGGCTTCCGGTGAGGAGCTGGATATGGGCTCGGCGTTTGATATGTTTGACCCGATATCAAATACTGATGATCCGCGTATCAGTGCGCAACAGCGTGACAATCGCTATCTACTACGCGACCTCATGACTGCACAGGGCTTTGCCCCCTACGCGATGGAATGGTGGCACTTTTCCTTAAAACCCCAACCCTATCCAGATACCTATTTTGACTTTGTGGTGCGTTAGAAAACAAACAAATTATGGACTTAGGCTCGGAACCTGCTGCATATTGAAGTCTGGTTGGCGCACTTCATAGTGTGAGCAAACCTGCAAATGACCTCTAACTTCTTACCCATACTCTAATGGTGAGAAAGCTCTCGAAAGCTTAAAATGAGCATGTGAATAATGAAAGCCGAAGATTTACCAATAAATGAGTTCATTCCTAAGTTGAGGTATTCTTTGACATTAGTCGCCTGCATCATGGCGTTGGTGTTTTGTTATACGACGATATCGATCACTGTCAATATAGTGTTCTCTTTAGATCAACACCTTAAAGCATGGTATATGGCTACTATGCTGGGGGTACTCATAGTGTGCGCAGTGGGGTGGATGTTATCTCGAGGTAAGGTAGGCGTTTTGCCATACTGTAAGTTGGCAGTGTTACTCTGTTTTATTGTGCACCTATGTTTGTTGGTTTTAGACGGTGCCGAGCTTAACTCATACCCACCCACATTAGCATTGGTTTTTTTGAGCCTGAATAGCCTGTCTTTATGGTTACTCAACAGCAGGTTAGCCTACGTGAGTGCCCTGACTCTAAGGCGTTTACACCGAAGAAAGCGCAAAGTGCTTAAATACATGGAAACCGTGAATCAACAGTGCTAATAAAAAGGCAGGTGGATAACAGCTAGCCAATTCCTTTATATGTAAAAGGGCGCGATTTGCGCCCTTTTCATTGGTTAAGGTGAATTAAAACTCGCTGGGCGCCGGCGGCACACTCAGTGGTTTTTTCGGATTCGCTTTAAGCTCCTTTAACAGCTCTTCAACCGCACGCTCAATCGATGGGTCTTGGCCTTTGTAAATAAGCTCTGGGCGATCAATCACCTTAATATCAGGGGTGACTCCCTCATTTTCGATGATCCAATTACCTTCGTTATCTAAAATACGGAAGGTCGCGGCAATCACTTGGCCGCCATCCACTAGGCTGGGATTACCTGAAATGCCAATGAGGCCGCCCCAGGTGCGGGTACCGATCAGTTTACCTAACCCTGCTTGACGGAAGTAATAGGGTAGGGCGTCACCGCCGGAGCTGGAATAGCCGTTGATCAGCATGGCTTTTGGTCCATCGTGCGCAAACTGCGGCGTTTTTGTCGGCTCGACGCCACGGCGCTTCCAATAGTTCAGGGGCTTGCGAGCCAACCAGGTGATCATATGTTCGGGGATAAACCCACCGCCATTATAACGATCATCAATGATCATGGCGTCTTTGGTGGTTTGCGGCATGTAATTTTTAAACATGGCGCGGTTACCTTCATAATGGGTATTCGGCAAATGCACATAACCAATACGCCCGTCAGAGAGCTTATCAACATAAGCGGCGCGGGTGTTGACCCAATGCAAATAACGTAGCCCTTGCTCGCTGGCTACCGGCTCGACACTGACTTGCCATGCCCCCTTGCTACTCGGTTTGTCGTTAAGCACCAGCTCAATTTGCTCACCCTGAGTGTTCTCCAACAGCTCATAAAAGTTCGCTACTGTTTTCACCGAGCGACCATTAGCGGCGATGATAAAATCGCCTTTGCTGGCTTTTACGCCGGTGGTGCCCAGCGGAGAGCGGAAGTTTTCGTGCCAGTTCTCGCCTTGGAAAATATGCTCAATTTGCACATAGCCAGAGCGATGGCTGGCCAGTTTGGCACCCAGTAGACCATGGTTTTTACGCTCAGCTTTGGGCATATCGCCGGATTGCACGTAAATATGGCCAGCGTTAATTTCCCCGGCGACTTCACTGAGAACATAATCTAAATCTGCGCGGTGGGCCACGGCATTGGCCATGCCTTGGTACTTCTTAACAATGGCATCCCAGTCCTGCCCGTGGTGATTTTCATCGTAAAACCAATCGCGCAGGGTGCGCCAGCCTTCCACATACATTTGTTGCCACTCAAGCTGAGGGTCGATTTTCAGCGTCATATTGGTTAAATCCAATTTTGTGGCGCTTAAATCTTGCTCTGGTTTAGGCGCAATAATGCTGTAGTCATCGCCAGCGCGCACCAACAGGTGTTCGCCATTTGCCGATACCGTATAGCTGCTAACGCCCTTGGCCACGGTTTTCAGCTCGCTATCGTGCTCGGTGCCAAGTAGTTGTAAGGCGCCGTTAGCCATCACCAGCACGCCACCATCAACGCCATGCAGTGAGCGATAATCGCCCGAGGGCGCGTTTAGCGCGGTCACGCGTTGCATAAAGCCCGTGCTTTGCAGTTGGTTGCCATTGTCGGCATCGCTTTGTGCGTCGTCGTCACTCACTATGGTGGTTTCGTCACTTTGCAATGCAACCAATGGCGTTATATCAGTGTTCACCGCCGCAGCATAGATGCGCGTTGCGCGGTTAAACATGTAATCGAACTCGTAGCTGCTAAAGGCTAAGTTAAAGTCGCGCTCAGAGGTGAAATACAGGTAGTTGCCATCCGGTGAGAAAGTGGGGCTGTGCTCATTGGTCATCTCGTCGGTCAGGCGAGTCACGTCTTGCTCGTCGGTATTGTAATGCCATAACGAGCCGTAGCGGTTTTCATTGTTTTTAACATAGACAATGTCTTCGCTATTAGGTGACCAAGTGTACTGACGAATGCCTTCTTCATCATAGATACTGGTATCAATTTTATGCTGCTTGCCTGATTGCGCATCTAGCCACCATAACGTGTGGTTTTTATCGGCAAAAAGCAGCTTGGAGCTGTCGGGCGACCAGATGGGGGTAAAGCGCCAAATGGTGCCATTACTGGTCAGTTGCTTAACGGCGTTATTATCCGCGCGGTCCTGCAAATAAATCTCATATTCACCGGATTCGTCGCTCATGTAGGCAATATAGCGGCCGTTGGGTGACCAACTGGCGTCTATTTCTCGGCCTTTAGGGGTGTAGGAAAGGTTACGAGTTGGGCCTTTTTGAGCGGGGACGCTAAATAGCTCGCCTCGGGCGGTAAACAAGGCCCGTTTGCCATCATGAGACAGCGACATAGAGTCGATAAAGTCGCTCACATTTTTGCTGTAAGGCATGGCATATTGGCGCACGCCAGCCACATTAATGGTGAGTTTATTGCTTTGCTCGGTTTTGGGGTCGAAGCGATATAAATAACCCCCATTTTCGTACACCACCGCGTTGGGGCCAGCTGATGGCCACAGCACATCGAAGTCCTCATGGGTGGTGAGCTTTTTAGGCGCTTCGCCTTCGCGGTATTGATACAGGTTTAAGGTGTAGTCGCGATCGGAGACAAAGTAGATATTATCGCCCACCCAAGTTGGCTGCTGATCGGTGGCGCGATCTGTGGTCAGCTGCTTGGAACTGTTTTGTTCTAAATCATACACCCATACATCTTGGGCACGACCGCCGCGCGAGCGTTTCCAGGTACGAAATTCACGATCAATCGGGGTGTATACATATTTGCTGCCATCAGGGCTTAGCATGCCACCCCCGGTTTCAGGAATAGCCAGAGGCTGCTCTAAGCCACCATCGGCAGGCACCATGTATGGGCGGCCCATGCGTTTACCCCAAGGAGTGCGGTTAGCACGAAATACCACATGTTTACCATCGGGTGTCCAATCAAGCACCCGGTAATCGAAACCGCCACGCGGTGGCATAGGGCCAACATCGTTGTAATAGGTAAGCTGTTTAAGGCCAGAACCATCACGGTTAATGACGTAGATTTGTCGGCTGCCATTGTACTCGGCGGCAAAGGCGATCCGTTGGCCATCTGGGGAGAATTTAGGGAAAGTTTCAAAGCCGATATGATCGGTCAGGCGCTGGCTGGTACCGGTTTCGGTGTTTGCTACATACACATCACCAGCGTAAATGAAGGTGACGTGTTCGTTATGAATATCAGGAAAGCGCAATAAGCGTGTGTCTTCAGTTTCATAGGCTGACACCCACGGGGCCAGCGTTGCGGCCATGGCGAGTGCCAAGGTGGTTATTTTTCTCATCTTTGGTAACCCTTTTTTTAGAAGCTGTTACATCATAACAAGGGTACTTACAATTGCGACAGCGCTGCGATAAAAGGCTGTTACAAAATATGTCAGGTACTGAGCTTGGCGCAGATAAATGAAATAACATTAGGTAAACCCTAGTGCCTGTGTTAAGGTGCCCCTGTCTGATGAGTTCTACCCAGATTCGATATTTGCTTTTGTCCTTCAGTTCTTCGTGAGTCCTATCCAGTTAGTGTTCCACCCGAATTTAAGCACCAAGCCGTTCGTGTTAGCTAGTACTTAGTTTGGCATTACCGCGTCTGTTAACAGCGCACATTTATATTTAAAAGATTTTGGAGACACTATGTCTAATACAACTGGTACAGTTAAATGGTTCGACGAGAGCAAAGGTTTCGGTTTCATCACTCCTACTGATGGCGGCAAAGACGTATTCGTACATTTCCGCGCTATCGTTTCTGATGACGGCTACCGCACTTTGCAAGAAGGCCAAGAAGTTCAGTTCACTGTTGAACAAGGCGCTAAAGGCCCACAAGCTACACAAGTTACTGCTGTTTAATTACGGCGCTAATCTGTGATGCAATTGAGCGCATACGCTCACTTGCAATAAGAAATACCCGAGCCTGAGCTTGGGTATTTTTTTGTCTCGATTTTGCCCTGTTCAATAGCGTGGTGCTGAACATGCTCGCAAAGTAACGGGAAAAAGTGTAAAAACACCGCCTCAAACTGCTCAAAATGTTGCTCAATATCGTTAATGCTGCCAGCAAACTCATTGTTAAAGCGGATACGTTTGGCAATGTTATCCAGCGCCAAAGCCACCCCGTCTAAGTGGGCATAGGTGCTAAACCAGTCTTGGTCGCTCATACGCGCAACCACCTGTTGCATGGCTTGGGGCATATGCGATTGACGCCTTAGTAGCAGCGTGTAGGCGTGATTGCGAAAGTTAGCAAACTCCGTGCTACTGAAGCGCGACCAATGGCGAATGAGAAAGTGATCGAACAACACATCTAACGCCACCCCGGCAAAGCGGCGGCGCTGAGGTGAAAACAACTGCTTGGCTTGCCTAACCTGCTCATTGTTATCGGTGAACTTATCCACCAATAAATGATTTTTTAATCCCAAATACACAGGCCGAGGCAATTGCTCGGTACTAACACCACGGCGAAAGTCACCAAGCAGATTACCAAAGTGGGAATCCGCTGTATTTTGGGCCAAAAATAAATGCGCGAGGTAATTCATGACAGCTAAGTGTTCACAGGCTACATGCATTTAGTTTAAAGCATGAGCAAGGCTTAGGTGAAGTAAGTAGTGCCTGCTTAGGCGAGGGGTTAAAGGCAATGAAGCGTATAGTGAGACAGCTTAATTTGCGCCGTGAAGCTCAGAAATAGCGTTTTAATAGACCTTAAATTGTTACCTTTAGTTGGTAAGTGGGCTCCCTTGAGCAATTATTGTAATTTAATCTCATCTTTACTTACATCCGTGTACTTACTGGCCATCAGCCTCGTCTCCTTTTTTATTAAACATTAATTTGATAAATACGCTCGAACTGCTATTTGTTCCAATGCCGAAATAGGTCTCAGGCTTGCTGTTTGGAACAAATGTAATGAAATGCTTGTACGGTGTGTCAATCGCGCCAAGCTCATAATAAAAATTGCCAATATCCCTTTTCACGATGCCTGAGCTTTCAACTGTGGCAAGAAACTCGCGGCGCAGCTCTATATAGTCGTTTGTAATACTTGGCTCGGGTGATTGAGTTGCACTGTAAAGCTGATTGAAGGTCAGGCGCTCGCCGTCAACAGTCATTTCATCATCAAGCATTTCTTTGTTTGTATATGAGCTGATTTCAATATTGATGCCCTCACCGGTAAGGCGATAAGCATTGCCGGATGTTTTACACTCCAAAGGCATCAGAGGTTTGGCAATTTCATAAATAAGCTTATCTTTACCGGTAAAGTCACACTTTTGCGCAGCCAGAGAAGCGCTACATGGAAAGATAAATGGTAGGACAAAAAGTATCTTCTTCATCAATTTCCCTATTAACGAGTGATTTTCCTATAAGTATGGCAATCTATGTTCAGGGAATAAACACTAAGCGCAATTTTTGCTAGGAAATGCTCACTGGAGCCTTAAATTGCGAGGTAACTAATTGTAGCTAAGTGTTAGTGGGCTATGTACATTAAGTGTAAAGCATGAGCAATGCATGGCGAACAACTTTTGAATACATGAACTCATAGACAAAAACATGCAGTGATCTTCAAACTCACCCCTGTTTACTCACATTTTATACTCTGTGCGAGTGAAACAAGCGTGACTGAATCCCTGCGTTGCAGCCAACGATCAGCCATTGTCGGATGGTAAATGCGTGGCAATAAACTCATTCAGTTGCTGTTTTAATAGCTGGGCACGGCGGCTGAGTAATCGGCCACTGGGCCATAGTGCATAAATTGTACGCGGCTCAGAGCGCCAATTTGGGGCGATGCATTTTAGTTCGTTACGCTGTAGCTCGTCGATAATTTCAAAGCGGGGTAGCAGCGCTGCGCCCTGGCCATCACAGGCCAAATACTTTACAAAGCTGGTATCGTTAAATTGATGCATAAAACGCGGCACAAATTTATGGCGGCGTTTCGAGGGTAAGTGCGTTAATTGCCAGCTTTTACGCAGCGTAGTGCCAATTAAAGGCAAGGTACGCAGCTGCTCTAAGGTGTTTACCTCCTCACAGTTTTGCCGTTGCATAAATTCAGGGCTGGCGACCAATAAGGTGTCACTTTCACCTAAGCGTTGTTGCATAAACGCGCTATCGTGTTGGGGGCCAATGCGTATTGCCATATCCGCTTGGGTGTTGACCATATCCTGCTTATCATTGCTGAGTTCCAACTGTAGAGCAATTTGTGGGTAGGTGCGGGTAAAGCGCAGCCAAAACGGCTTTAAAAAACCATGGCTGAAGTTCATCGGCGCCAATACCTTTAGTTGTCCTGTTAGCGAGGCGTTGGCCTCGTTAAGACGGTGCTCAGTGTGCTCAAATTGCGCCACCAAATCGACATAGGCATGGTAGTAAACCTCGCCCTGTTGCGTCAGTTGGCAATGACGAGCACTGCGGTTTAGCAGTTTGCAATTAAGGTGCTGCTCTAAGCGTTGTAAACGCCGAGTGACGGTGGCTGGCGGCAGCGATAAAAGCTGAGCGGCGGCGCCTAGTCCGCCTTGTTGAGCAATATGAATAAATACACGAATATCATCAAACATGATTTCATAAATGAAATTTAAAGTTGTTTATTTCAGTGTATAGGTTATTAGTGAAATTACATATGCTACTGCCAATATCTTTTGGGAGTCGCATATGAATACAGACATGTTGTTATCGGCGCTTATTGTCGGAGTGATCGCCACTGCTTTGCTTGATGCCTGGGCATGGCTATTAAAATCGACCCTGCAAGTGCCTTCATTGCGCTTGTGTGTGCTCGGGCGCTGGCTACTGCAAATGCCCGAGCAGGGCATGGTGCAACGCCATGTTGCGCAACAACCAGGGCATCGTGGTGAATGTGCATTGGGCTGGAGCGTGCATTACGCTATTGGAATACTCTTTGCCTTAGGGTATTTTCTTATGTTGCAGTGGCTGCACCGCCCACCCAGTCTTATGATTGCTATCGCCTACGCCTTAGCCACGGTGGTATTTGCATTTTTTGTAATGCAGCCGGGCATGGGCGCAGGCTTAGCCGCGCGCCACAGCCCCAAGCCCTGGCTGGCACGGGGTAAAAGCATGCTGAGTCATGGTATTTTTGGTGTCGGCCTACACATTGGCAGTCTAATTGTGAGTAATTGAGAGTGTATTATGAATCCTGAATATTGGTTACAACGTTGGCAGCAAGGGGATATTGGCTTTGATCAACAAGAGCCTAATAGCAACCTAGTGGCGTTTTTCCCCACCCTAGCACTGACTCCAGGCGCGCGTGTGTTTGTGCCATTGTGTGGTAAAAGTATTGATGTGCAGTGGCTGTTGCAACAAGGGCACGCTGTGGTTGCGGTGGAGCTCAGTGAAGACGCCGTGCAGGCGTTGTTTCAAGCGCTTCAGCTCACCCCAGATATCTCTCAGCAGGGTGAGCACCGGTGTTATCAGGCGGGCAACCTCTGCGTGTATGTGGGTGACGTGTTTGCGCTTGAACGGGCACAATTAGAGGGAGTGACGGCTATCTACGATCGCGGCGCACTGGTCGCCTTAGATGCGCCCCTGCGCATGCGTTACAGCGCCAAGCTAAAAGAACTGTGCCCTCAGGCGCAGCAGCTTGTGGTCACTGTGGAGTACCCTCAACCCGAGCCGAAAAGCACACCGCAATCGGTTCCAGCAGATGAATTACAGCAACTCTATGGTGACCATTATCGCCTTGATTGTCTTAACCGAGCAGCCATGCCCGAGGGCATAAAAGGGTTTACTCCGGCGTTTAATAGTACCTGGCATCTCAGCATTGCAGGCTAGGCAGGGCGCATGCCCTGCCATCTGTGATTAACGCCCCATTGATTGATTACTGATCTGCTCACTAATATCAGTAACTTGTACTGACATACTCTTCTGCGAAGGCGGGAACTTTTTAAAAGTAGCGACAAATTCAGCTATTTGCTTCGCTGCTGGGCCAAGGATCCAACTGCGGTTTTCGGCCCATTCGTCATAGCCCCGTGCTTCGTGGAAACGCTCAAAAGGGTCTTGCTTCAAATTAGTAATATAGGGGGTGGTGAGCGCCTGTTGTGGTGAGCGGAACCAATGCTCTTGCTCAGTGAATAGTAGCTTCCAGTCGCCATGACGAAGGCCATGAAAAGTGGTCTCGGTGAAATAGTAAAAGTCTTTTCGTTTGGTTTTCCCGTTGTTGAGCAACAATTCGCTTTGGTCATAACCGTCTAAGTGTACTTTATATGAGCGTCCGGCGACTTCCTTGCCCTGCAGTAACTGCTGTTTAATATTGCTATTGCCAGTCCATGCCATAAGGGTGGGCAGCCAGTCTTCCATGGTCATGAATTCGCCAGTGCTCACGCCTGCGGGAATTTTGCCCGGCCATTTTACGACCAATGGCACGCGAAAGCCGCCTTCCCAACCACCAACGCCCTTCTCGCCATGAAAGGGCTGATTACCGCCATCTGGCCACGAATTAGATGCAGCACCATTATCGGTCGAAAACATAACTATGGTGTTATCGGCGACCTTAAGTTCATCAAGTAAGTTTAAAAGCTCACCAACATCGTCGTCCATTTCCATCATGCCATCGGCATATAATCCATAGCCACTGCGACCCTGGTAATGGTCGTTAAGGTTAGTGCGATAGTGCATGCGGGTAGTGTTATGCCAAACGAAAAATGGCTTATCTTGTTTAACTGCTTCACGAATAAAGCGTTTTGACTCAACCAATACTTCTTGATCTAAGTTACGCTGTCGCTCTTGTCCAAACGGACCTAAGTCTTGGATGCGTTGACCGCCGTTTTCCAGCGCTTTCGAGTGAATTACGCCACGCATTTTTAAGCCTAGGCGTTCTTGAACTTGAGGGTCTTGAGGGTAATCTTGCTGCCCCGGGTACTCACCGGCATTAAGGTGGTAAAGGATGCCAAAGAACTCGTCAAACCCGTGATTGGTGGGCAGATGCTCATCGCGATCACCTAAATGGTTTTTGCCAAATTGACCGGTGGTATAACCTTGAGCTTTGAGTAAGGTTGCCAGTGTTGGATCACTTTCTTGGATCCCTTCTTTCGCCCCAGGCAAGCCAACGGTACTTAGTCCCGTGCGCATTGGGTATTGGCCTGTGATAAAGGCTGCGCGTCCAGCAGTGCATGACGCTTGGGCGTAATGGTCCATAAACATCATGCCGTCATTGGCAATGCTGTCAATGTTGGGCGTACTGCCTCCCATCATACCGCGATGGTAAGCGCTAATATTCCACATACCCACGTCGTCACCCCAAATCACTAGAATGTTGGGTTTGTCAGCGGAAAAGGCAGAGAAGCAGGGCAAAAGTAATATAAAAACAGCGAGGCGAAGCATCTTGGTTCCTTGTTCGTGATTAAACTCAACTAGGTATAGTTAGTACCTAAAAATTAATCAAGCAGGCCACCGAGAATTTATAGTATAAATGGTAAGTAAGATGATTGAGGTCAAATTATGTGAAATAACAGAGGCGCGGCGCTTGGGTGCACCGCACACTTGATCACTGGCTTGTGAGCCAATGCATAAAACCTTGCATATCGGCTTTGTTGGCAAACTCAATGTAGCTTTTTCCTTGATGGTGGCGAATCGCCATCGCATGTTTGTTCACGGAAATAGCATGGATAGGTAGCGCAATATCAATACGCTGATTTTGATATAAATAGGACATAATAAAACTCTTTTTATTTGGGCGCCTTGGGCGCAAAAAATAAGCCTTATTATCGTCTGGAAATGGCCGCGTTGTTCACACGGAGCAGGCTCTGGCTTTTACTTGCAACAGATAAAGGCATTGAGCTTATAAATCTCTGGTCAGACTTTTAAGGCTTGTATTGTGGCGATGGAACTGACTGGATCAAGGAAAGGCATCACGATGACACTGTGGTGTCGGGTTTGCTTGGTGAGATAATGCAAACAAGCGGCCACTATAAGGCAGTTGATTGTGCAAAGCAAGTAAATAATCACTTACTTTGCAAATGTTGAAGGCAAAGCCCGCGCAGCAAAGCGCCTAGCGGGTTTGAAGTGTGTTTAACGTAACACTACCAGCGGGATATCTAAGGTTTCCAGCATCCGTAGGGTATTGCTACCAACAAAAAGTTGCCGCAGTTTCGAGTGCGCGAAAGCGCCCATAACCATCAACTCGATATCATTGGCTTGTTTATAGGCCATCAGCGAGTCGTAAATAGGGCCTTCAAGCAGCTCAGCTTTGACATCAAACCCTTGCTCTTGCAAACGTTGCGTGGCTAGCTTTAGCTTTGGTGCTAAGTCACGTTCTTTATTTTTTACCGCCACCAAGTGGCAGGGGATGCCATGTAAAAGGCCCCCGTCGATAACCTTCTGCAGTGCCTTGTCGGCGGTGGCGCGGCCATCATAGGCAATCATAAATGACTTTGGTGCTGAGAACTGCTTTGGCACCAATAGCACTGGCGCGCTGGCCTGGCGTAGCAAGGTCTCAATGTGTGAGCCCAATGCTTTGAAGTTATCTTCATGGTTTTCACCACAGCGACCAATAACGATTAACCGTGACATGTCACTGAGGTCAATAATGGCCTCGACCACATCGCCATGGCGTTGGCGCGTTTCTACTTGCTCAACGTTAGCCTGTTTGGCTTGTGTGGCCAAGTCTTCAAGTAGCTGTTGCCCCAACTCCAACGCCATTTTGCCGCGCTTTTCATCGAGCTCTGTCATCTCATTTAGTAACGATGAGCGGGCTCCGAGACCGATTGCACCGCTAAGGTCGTCCGCGCCGTGTTGCTGTTGGCGCTCAATGGTGTGTAAAAAACACAGCGGGTGTTGCAGTTTATTTGCTGACCAGATAGCGGCGTCAGTGACCGCTTGGGTGATTGCTGAGCCATCCACGCAGGTAATTATTTTCTTCATAGTATGCTCCTAATGTCCGCCCATGAGCTTATCCACTTCTTTGGGGTCGTTGTGAACGCCAAATTTGTCTACTACGGTTTCGGTGGCTTCGTTCATTCCGATAACACTGACCTCTGCGCCTTCACGGCGATATTTTATGACTACCTTATCTAACGCAGCCACGGCTGTCACATCCCAAAAGTGAGCATGAGTTAAATCAATAATCACTTTGGGGGCCGCTTCTTTAAAGTCAAAAGCAGCAATAAATTGCTCTGCCGAGGCAAAAAAGACTTGGCCTTTGACGGTGTAGGTTACGCTGTGCTGCTGTTCATTATGGCTTGTTGTAACCGCCATAAAGCGACCAATGCGATTGGCGAAGAACAGCGTGGCGAGTAACACCCCAACGAGCACACCCAAGGCGAGGTTATGGGTGGCAACGACCACGATAACGGTGCTGATTATCACCACATTAGTCGATAATGGGTGGGTGCGTAAGTCGCGAATAGACGACCATGAGAAAGTACCAATCGATACCATAATCATCACTGCCACCAACGCCGCCATGGGGATTTGTTTTAGCCATTGATCGAGAAACACCATCATGATCAATAAAAAGCTGCCAGCAACAAAAGTAGAAAGCCGACCACGACCGCCGGATTTAACATTGATAATAGATTGCCCAATCATGGCACACCCGGCCATACCGCCGAACAAGCCAGCACCAATATTGGCTATACCTTGGCCTTTACACTCGCGGTTACGATCGCTTGGAGTATCGGTCAAATCGTCGACGATAGTGGCGGTCATCATCGATTCCAGTAAGCCCACCACGGCAAGGCCGACAGAGTAGGGAAAGATAATACTAAGGGTCTCAAGGTTCAAAGGCACATCCGGCCACAAAAATACCGGGAGGGTGTCTGGCAGCTCACCCATATCACCGACAGTGCGAATGTCTAAGCCCAGAACCATGGCAACAATGGTCATCGATACGATGCATACGAGTGGCGAGGGGATCACTTTGCCGACCACAGGGACATAGGGGAATAAATAGATAATAGCTAAACCGGCAGCGGTCATCGCATACACATGCCAGGTGACATTAGTGAGCTCCGGCAGTTGTGCCATAAATATCAATATCGCCAAGGCGTTGACGAAGCCGGTGACCACCGAACGAGAAACGAACCGCATTAGTTCACCGAGGCGCAGTGTTCCGGCAATGATTTGCAGCACCCCAGTGAGTAAGGTTGCGGCCAGTAAGTACTCTAAGCCGTGCTCTTTAACGAGTGTGACCATCAGCAGCGCCATGGCGCCAGTGGCTGCCGAAATCATCCCCGGACGACCACCAACAAAGGCGATTACCACGGCGATACAAAAAGAGGCGTATAACCCCACCTTAGGGTCGACCCCGGCGATAATGGAAAAAGCAATGGCTTCGGGCACCAGTGCAAGCGCCACTACGATTCCAGCAAGCACATCGCCGCGAATATTCGAAAACCAGTCTTGTTTTACGTGTTCAAACATAGAGATAACCTAACGCGTTACTAGTTGGCGCCCTCGGATAAGCTACAAACGCTGAAAAGCTTAGCGTCACAGCCTCGATAACATGGCACGAACTATTCTTTACCTTAATGGGCAATGATTGTGTTATTGAGTGTGTTCGCATACTGCGCGCACAATAAAGGTTGCGGCACTAAGTGTAGTGCACAAAAGGAAGGAAAAAGCCTAGGGCGGCGTAAATGTCACAATAATGCTCCAAATACTTAATTATTTTTTTAGGCTACACGGTTAGCGTATGAAAAACAATCGCCTAGCGATGATGTGCGCACTTAATAACAGCAGCTTTGCTCGGTCTATATGGGCTCAGATCAACTTATTGTTGGAAGCTTTACTCAATTAGGGTGCTCATCCTGCAGTTTGTCCCTGTTCTGCTATATTTTATTTGCAATTAAATAAATCGTACAAATGTTAGTAAGGAAACATCATGAAAAAATACCTAGGGGCGGCTGTGTTAGCGCTAAGTACTTTCACCTTAAGTGCAAAGGATGATCCCAATGTGCTTGCCATTATGGTGGATGATGTGGCGCAAGTTTCATTAAGTGCTTATTCCCATGGAATGACCTATAACACCCCAAATATTGACCGTATTGCCAACGAAGGGGCGCTATTTACCGACCATTATGCCCAGCCCAGTTGTACCGCTGGACGAGCTGCCTTTTTAATGGGGCAACTGCCAGTACGTACAGGCTTAACGACGGTTGGCCAGCCAGGAAATCCATTAGGGATCAAAGAGGCCGACCCAACTCTGGCAGAGTTTCTAAAACAGCGCGGCTATATGACGGCGCAGTATGGTAAGAATCACTTAGGTGATTTGGATGAGCACTTACCCACTCGTCATGGCTTTGATGAGTTTTACGGCAACCTCTATCACCTCAATGTGTCGGAAGAGCCTGAACAAGAGGATTACCCAAAAAGCAAAGAGTTTAAGAACAAGTTTGGACCGCGCGGGGTGATTGAGGCGTTTGCCGATGGTCGTATTGTCGATACCGGCCCGTTGACGCGTAAGCGTATGGAAACCTTTGATGAGGAAGTGTTAGCCAAATCATTGGATTTTATGGAGCGAGCGGTGGCCGCCGATAAACCGTTTTTTATTTGGCATGCCCCCAGTCGTATGCATGTCTACACTCACCTCAAACCTGAAAGCCGCCATTTAGCAACTCATATTAGCTCCGAAGAAGACGTATTTGGCAGTGGCTTATTGGAGCATGATGGCCACGTTGGTCAGTTATTGGATAAGCTGGATGAGTTGAAAGTTGCTGATAATACAATTGTTATTTACACCACCGACAATGGCCCTGAGCAGAGTTCTTGGCCGGATGCCGGCACCACCAAGTTCAGGGGTGAAAAAATGACGACCTGGGAGGGGGGAGTGCGCGTGCCATTTTTAGTGCGATGGCCCAAGGAAATTCCCGCTGGTTTAAAACTCAATGGTATTTCTTCGCATGAGGACGTGTTCCCGACCTTAGCCGCAGCCGTCGGTGAGGATGATTTACGTACCGAGATGGAAAAAGAGTTCAATGTTTATATCGACGGTGAGAACAATCTGAATTATTGGCGTGGTGAGGCTAATGAGTCTGCGCGCAATCACTTCTTTTATTACTATGAATCACAACTAACAGCTATTCGCGTTGGCCCATGGAAAATGCACTTTGCTTCAAAACCCGGTGGCCGCTACTACGAAGATTTAGTAACTCATACCATGCCGAAGCTGTTTAATCTGCGCAAAGACCCTATGGAGCATTATGATGGCGTAACAGGCTTTCACCAAATCATGAAAAAAAGCTGGGTATTCCAACCAGCCATTGCCCTGTTGACCAAACACATTAAGAGCTTTGAAAAATTCCCGCCGCGCCAAGAAGCTGCTTCACTAAATATTAATGAGGCAATTAAAAAGGCGAAATCGGCATCGCATAACCGTTAAGGGTGTTTAACCAGAGTGAGCAACCTCACTCTGGTTGCGCTGTTACTGGTTTTGCAATTGCTGCATCATCGCGAGCTTCTCGACCATGGCCGCTATCTGTGGGTTATTTGGCAGCAACTGCTGCAGTTGCTGGGCATAGCGATAGGCTTGGCGATACTGCTTTTGCTGTGCATGCAATTGCATCAAGCTATAGCTGATATCGGGGTTGGCTGGTGTAAGTGCAAATGCGTTGTTTAGTTGCACAAGCGCCTCTTGGTGCTGCCCTCTATCTTGCAAAAGCAGCGCATAGGTATACACATAATCACCATTGTCACTTTGTGCTGCACGCGCTAAATGGGAGAGTGCTTGCTGTTTTTGTCCTGAGCGCACTAAGCTCATGGCCAAAGCGTAGTGCAGCGCAGAGGCATTTTTATTAACGTTTAGCCCTTGCTCAATCGTAGTGCGGGCCTTTTGCTCTTGCGATAGCGCACGGTAAAGATCGGCCAGATTAACATAAGCCGGAATAAAAATGGGTTCCACTGCGATGGCAGCTAAGTAATGTTGCTCAGCCTGCTGATGCTCGCCTAATGAGCGTGCCAAGTTTCCAAGATTAGTATGGCTGTAGCCGCGCTCAGCTTGATAATGCTGCATTTGACGATAATCCTTTAGTGCATCTTCAAGCTCAAGACGCTGCTTGTCACTTAATTGAGTCGCAAAGGGAGCTGTGAGCATTTCAGCTAAGGCTCGTCCTGCTTCCGCGCGAATGGGCAGGCGAGGATCTGTGAGCAAAGGCTGTAACATACGATAGCGCTCGGCAATGGCAAAGTTGCGCGCACCGGCTATGGCTCCTTGGCGTTTTAAAGGCTCGTCGTCCCGCACCGCGCGAACAATTGCGACTACGGCATTTCTATCTGGCTGATCTGCCATGCGAGCCAATGCTGAAGCGCGGACGATATTTGGGTAACTCTTATCCTGCGCTATTTTTGTCAGCATGGCGGATGCACTCGGCAAGTCATTGTCTGCAGCATAAAAGGCCTCGGAGAAGTGCGGCGTGCCCAAGTAATTTGAGTTCGGGTGCCAGCGCTTTATGTGCGACGTTGCCCATTGCGGCGTTTTATCTTGATGGCAACCGTTACAGGCGTTGGGAGCGTGTGTTTTCGCCGTTAAATCGGGACGTGGTACGCGAAAACTGTGATCGCGACGTGCATCCACCTGCATAAAAGTAGTCGCTGGCATGTGGCAATCGACACACTGACTACCCTCAGTGTCGTGTTTGTGGCCATGGTGTTTGGCGGTATCAAAGACTTCAGCAGTATGGCATTGGGTACAGGTTTGATTACCTGGCAGAGTTAATTTGCCACTGTGCGGGTTATGACAGTTCGCACACGTGACACCCGCTTGGTGCATTTTACTTTGCACAAATGAGCCCCAAACATAGTTCTCATCCCATATCTGACCATCAACATGATACAGCTCAGGTTCCAGCAGCGCTGGTTGAAAACTGTCCATAAAACTATGCGGACCTTGGCGGTCGGCTACTTGCGAGCGTCGTGCATGGCAAGTGGCACACACTGCAACTTGAGAGCTGGGATGCAGTGGACTGGCCGCTTTCATACTGCCATCTTGCTGGCGCTTAAACAGCGGCGTTTTTACACCGATAGTGTGTTCATAGCCTTTATCGTTAATGGTTTTGTCGCCCTTTGCCCATGCCAAGTGCGCCTGACTATCGCCATGACAGGACGCGCAGCCGACATTAATAGCGCTGTAACGCGAGTCGAATTGTTGCTGTTTTGCTAAATAACGTTTCTCAAAATCACTGGAGTGGCAATCAGCGCACATATGATTCCAGTTTTGCCCTTTTTGGCTGTAATGGAATTCGTCGTGGGGCTGCTGTTCAGGGTGAAGAACAAACCAACGCTGGCCTCCTTGTGCCTTTGGGCGACTATCCCAAGCGAATGGAAAAAACTGTAGTTGGCCATTGTCTGACGCAAACATGTATTGTTGTAAAGGGAAGTGACCGAAGGTGTGAGTCACCTCAATATCACGCATTCGCCCTTGTAAGTCAGGCATGGAGATAATTAATTGTGCATTGCGTTGCTTAAAGATCGCTTGTTGGTTTTGAAACGCCAATGTGCGGTTATCGAATGCCCCTAGGGCGGTCTCTTTGCTGGCTAGCGCCATCGCGTTGGCATGATCTGATTGCTGCCAATCCATGACCTGTTGTTGATGGCAGGTGGCGCACTGCCTAGGGTCGGCAAAAGCGAGTGTAGTAAACAGCACCAAGGCAACGCCAACGATCCTCCAACTGCCTAATTTGCTCAAATCCATTGCTACATTCACTACAGTGATAATTTAACTTGTTTATAACAGTTTATTTGCTGCGCAGTAAAGCACAGCATTTTTGCACTAAGTATTTGTTACTAAAGCTGATAGTTAAACTCTAAGCGATGATCGCCAGCAAAAAAGTCGGTGTTTTCATTCCAATTAGCAAAGTAGCGCAGGTTCATACGCGGGGTGAGCTGATAACTGAGGGCGAACTCATGGGTGAGTAGGGTGCTTTCTTGGGCGCCATAGTAGTTATCTCTGTATTGGCTGGAGCCAGTTAGCGTAGTTAACCAAAAAGGGTTGTAGTTTACCCAAATGTTGTCGCTGATGGCCCATTTAGAGTACATACCTAACAATCCATAACTGCCCATGAGGGCGTAGCCGTCATCAATGCCGCCACCGCTTTGCACTCGGTCTTTACCCACAGACAGACCCACCCCGGCGAGCGGGTAGAAGCTAAAAGCTCCGTGAGCAGGCAATGCCTGAATAAAACTGTAAGAGATATCAGCGCTTTCATCAGCAACCAAACTGCCGCGAAAGTTGTAATTAATATCGAGCTGCTTCGCTTGACCTTTGGGGAGCGTAACATTGAAGTTGCGAAAACGAAATGAGTCGAGTGACTGTGACGTACGCGTATCAGAGCGCCAACCTAGAGTATCGCCTAACAGGCCTTTAGCCTCGATGATATTCATCGCGGCGGTTTGTTTATTGCCAGTATCGTAAGACTGACCGACTTTAAAATTGACTCCTTTGTCGGTAACGCCAACACCGGCTTGGGTATACACTGCCAAGGGATCAGACATATCCTGGACTTCATCGTCATTGGCGAGAACCAGCATGGGAGTGAGCAATAATAAAAAAATGAGGGGTTTCATGATTATCCTTAACAAAGCAGTCCACAATAAGCGCGAGAGTGAGTCTTCCCACAAATGCTAAAAAGTATAGCTTAGGCCCTAAAAAGTTCCTGCAAAGGATACGTTTTATTTGACCGAGATCAGAGTGCTAGCACAACCAGAATGCTTCTCATCATTTGATAGCCGCTTGGCTTGGTTTTGAATAATCCACTAATAGCTCAACAACGTCGATGGCTTCGTTTTGTTGCAGTTGCATCATCTCGGCGGCTAAATCAATTTTATTTATGGGGATTAAGCGGTAGTTATTCCCAGAGAGGCTGTTTATTTTATATCGAGCGCGCAGCATGTCAGTGGGTAAAGCTTGGCTGGTCACAACAATATCGCCCACTACCGTGCCATATTCACCTGTCGATACGTTGAATACCTTGTTTCCAGCTTGCAAGCGAGGGGTTTGCCAGCGAATCTTATCGCCGTTGTTGTTTAGCGTGTAAACAGCAGGTGTGCTTTTTTGTGCAGTGGCAGAAGTCGGCGTCTGAGGCATGCAACTGGTTAGCAATAGCGCGCTGAGTAGGAGATAAATTGATCGCATTATTACTCCGAATGTGTATTAGTAATATGGTCTACCTTTAAGGTAGCTCCGATATAACCGCGAACGCAAGGTGACTTATGGCTCAATCTCAACAATGCAGTAACTCTTTTAAATTAACGCGAACGGCTTCAAGCGTTGCAGTTACCACTGCATTGAGCGCTGCTTTATTTGGTATGCCGCTAACGCTGCATAGCGCGCCACAACAGGCTGGCCAAGACCATTACCAAGCGGTGGCCAAGGCCGCAGCGCCGCTGGCCGTGGCGCAACGAAAGCTAGCACAGCAACCAACGGCCAGTGGCCATCAATCTCATTTTGATAATACCTTAGAGCGCGCTACCTTCGTGTGGGGTCAAGCTAAGGCGGCACCTGGCACTGCCCAAGTCACAGATTTAAAAACCCGTGCACACACACATATGCAACGGCTCAGCGGCATCAGTGCGCTCAAATCATCTCAGGTGGATGTGCGCCTCAATGACTGGCATGACATAGGTACTGGCGCTATCGTGGCGCGTTATCAGCAATTTGTGCAAGGTATTGAAGTATTTAATCGCCGCTACAGCGTTATGCTCAACCGTCAAGGTAGCCTCGTTGCTGGCGCCGGATATTTTGCTGATGTACCGCAAAGCGCGCAGAACTTTACCGCCCTTGGCGCATTTTCGTCTGAGCAGGAGGCAGCGCTTAGGGCTATTGCCGAGCTCAGTGATGTGCCGGTACAACTCGATGCACGCCGTATTCGCCAAGGCTATAACCATTTTGAAGTACGCAGTGCCAGCGACCAGCAACAATTTGACAATGTGCGTGTGAAGGCGGTGTTTTATCCACTTGCCGATGAGTTGAAAGCAGCCCATTACGTTGAAGTGGAACGCAAACACAGCGACTCACTGGAGAGTGATTACTTTGCTTATGTGATTGCCAGTGACACCGGTAAAGTGCTGTTTAAAAACAATTTGCACAGTCATGCCACGGAGTATAACTACCGAGTTTATGCTGATGTGCAAAGCGGTTATCCCCTAGAGGGGCCGCATGGTGATGTGATCCCCGCCGATGGCCCAAATCAAACCGACGAAACCACTATTCTAGCTGCACCGCTTGTTACTCTTGCCTATTACTCGGCGATTTCAACCCAAGACCCATGGCTTGGCGAGAGTGCCACCCGCACCGAGGGTAACAACGTTTTTGCTTATGCAGATATTAATGCTCCCCAAGGTTTTACCTCCGGCGATGTGAGTGCCGAGACGACTTCGGCGTTCACCTTTGACTACCCCATTGATCCGGAATTAGCTCCGACTGCTGAAGGCAACGTAAAAGCGGCGGTGGTGAACCTTTTTTACATGAATAACTTTTTGCATGACTTTTTTTACGACTACGGCTTTGATGAGACGGCAGGCGTTGCTCAGCAAAATAATTATGGTCGAGGCGGCGCTGCTGGTGACCCGATAGAGGCGCAGGCACAAGATTACAGTGGTTTGAATAACGCCAATATGGCCACCCCTGCAGATGGCGCTAGCCCAAGAATGCAAATGTATTTGTATAACTCCAAAGACGCTCAAGTCGGCCAGGATTTTGGTGTTATCGGGCCGACAGGAATAGGCACTTTGAGCTCATCACAGCGCTCGGCCTTTGGCCCTTTAGAATTTGATATCACTGGCGAGCTTGCGCGCTTTAACGATGGCAACGATGTTGATTCAGGCAGTGTGTTTGATGGGTGCGAGGCCGCAGCCGCCCCCAGCACCTTGGCGAATAAAATCGCTATTATTGAGCGTGGCAGTTGTAACTTCACGGTGAAGGTTAAAAACGCACAAGATGCCGGTGCATTAGGTGCTATTGTCACTAACAATGTCGATGATGGCACCCCCGCCCCGATGGGCGGTGAGGACGCGACCGTCACCATTGGCAATATGGGCCTCAGTTTCGATGATGGCCAACAGTTGTATAATGCCATGCTGTTGGGCTCGGTCACGGTGCGAATGTTTAATACCAACCCGCTCAAAGATGGCACCTTTGATAACGGTATAATCGCTCATGAGTGGGGGCATTACATCAGCAACCGTTTGATTGGCAACGGCTCAGGGCTGGGTAACTTCCAAGGTCGTGCTATGGGTGAGGGCTGGGCAGATTTTCATTCACTCCTGTTTATTGCTAAAGCCAGTGATGCGCAAATTGCCGGTAATAGCGACTTTACCAAGCCTTATGCTACCGGCACCTTTGTCGAGGATTTTTACTTTGGTATTCGTCGTGTTCCTTATACCCCCAATCAAGATATCAACCCTCTGAACTTTAGGCATATCACTGAAGGTGCAGGTGGTGACGTTGGTTTACCACCTACCAGTGTCGCCTCACCTCATGCACCGGGTGAATTATGGGCATCTGTGCTGTGGGATAGCTACGTGGCGTTGATTAATGAACATGGCTTTAATGAGGCCCAACAACGCATGGCGCGCTATCTCGTTGCCGGGTATAAAATGACCCCGGTCTCCCCGCTTTACACCGAAGCACGAGATGCTTTATTAGCGGCCATTGCCGCAGAGGACGTCGACGACTATCGCCTCGCACTGAATGCCTTTGCCAACCGTGGGATGGGGCTGGGCGCGCAATCGCCTGAGCGTTTCAGTACTACTTTAGATGGCGTGGTCGAGTCCTATGAAACACAAGCGTCAGCATTTAGTGCCGAGCAAATAACGCTCGACCCCGAAGGAGTGAGCTTCTGTAGCGCCGATGGCTACCTTGATATTGGTGAAACCGGTACGCTGACGGTGCAAATTAGTAATACCGGAAGTGAAACGCTTAATAACATTCCTGTGCAATTTAGCGTGCTATCGCCGCAAGATGTAACTCTAGGCAATGGCGGTGAGAGTGAAGTGGTGAGCATTGAGCCCTTTGCCAGCGCTCAAAGCACGCCCATTAATGTGAGCTTAAATGATGCTGATATCGCCTCGCCTTTGCAGCTTCAGGTTAGCTTCCCTGACGATGGTGAGAGTGTGCAACGTCCCGAACCTATCACCCAGACGTTTACAGTAAATATTGCCTTTGCGGATGCGCCTCTCACCGATGCCAGTCAAAGTGACGACATGGAATTAGCGGCATTGAGTAGAGAGAACTTAGCGCTTTCTTTGCTCAAAGACACGGTGGGTTCTGAGCAAACATTAAGCTTTGATAATTCAGATATCATCGACACCTTTGAACAGGGAGGTGTGCAACTGGGCGAGCAAAGCTTATTTTTACGCAACAATAGTTTTGAGTCCGATGTGGCTCTGACTACGCGAGCGTTTACGGTTGCTGAAGAGCAAGACTTTAGCGTCTCTTTTTGGCACTTCTATGCCCTAGAAGAGTTTTGGGATGGCGCGGTCGTTGAAGTGAACATCAATGATCAAGGTTGGCAAGATGTCACCGAGGCGGGAGGGCAGTTCGCTGTCGGCTATGATGGACAACTCAACCAGAACCCGGCTCAGTCGCTGCAACAGCGTCCTGTGTTTACTGGGCGCAATAGCACCGACAGCGTGTTTGGCAATATGGAAACCATTGATTTTGGCCAGCAACTGGCAGGTGAGCAAGTGCAATTACGTTTTCGTATTAGCTCCGATGGCAGCGTACAAGATACCGGTTGGTGGATAGACAATGTCAGTATTGCGGGGATCAGCTCTGAGGTGTTTTATCAGGTTGTACCCGGCGACGTGGAAGGGTGTGATAATCGCCCTCCTGTTATTGCGCAGATACCAGCGCAAAGTGTTGATGAGGGAGAGCCGGTCAGTATCAGCGCTGATGCGCAAGATGCTGACGGTGATACCTTGAGCTATCAATGGCAACAAACTGCTGGGCCTGACGTGACTCTCAGCGCAGCTAACACGGCCACAGTCAGTTTTAATGCACCACAAGTCAGTGCGCAGCAAACCTTGGAATTCACCGTGACGGTGAGCGATGGCGAGCTGATTGCTCAGCAAGATGCGCAGGTGAGTGTCAATAATATCGCCGAGCCAGCTCCTGAACCCGAGCCTCAGCCCACGCCCTCAGACAGTGATGAAGGTGGCAGTGGCTCCATGGGTGGTTGGGCATTATTGCTGCTCGCTATGCTAGGGCTACGGCGACAAAAATAAGGGCGCGATTAGCACTTATAAGGCCACCTCCCGGTGGCTTTTTTTTGCTTATTCGCATAGAACTTCAGCCTATTCTCCCAACTCAGGGGACTGGTCTAAGCTGCGCTAAGTGTAAATTTTTAGATACGCACGCGTTTAGTAAAGGCTTGTTAGGCAAATAAAAGAATGACGCAAAGTTTTGATATAACATAATAATTACATGAAATTTAAATGCAGCGTGAACAACAGGAGTGATACGCTTGAATAATATTCAATAACAAAAAATTTACATTGCTGTTTTCGTACCTATATTGATACTTCGAACTAACAAGGAGACCAAGGTAATGAAAACAACAACCCTCAACCCCGTTCAACGAGCTCTGGCCTGCGCTGGGGTGACCGTAGTTATGCTTACTAGTGCAGCAGTGCATGCTCAACAACACCTAGATGGGCCGGGACAAGTGAGCCCTCTTATTGTCGGCGGCAATCCTGCTAACACCGCAGATTGGCCCTTTTTCACTCAGCTATTATCACGTTATGGTAGCTCTCCCTTTTGCGGCGCGAGCTACATCGGAGATGGCTATGTATTAACGGCAGCGCACTGTGTTGATGGCAGCTCAGCTTCCTCGTTGAATGTAAAAGTAGCGGGGTTTAGCAGCGGCGGCAGTGATGGTGATCGTATTGGCGTGTCGCAAGTATACGTACATCCGAACTTCGCCTCAGTGTCAACGGGATACGATGTGGCGCTATTAAAGCTGGCACGTCTTCCAAACCAAGGTCAGGCGGTAACCATGGCACAGGGGTCGATAGGCCAGTACGCTAATAACGGTGACTTACTCACTGTTGCAGGTTTAGGGCGCTTAAGTGAAGGTGGCTCGTCACCGAGTACCTTATATGAAGTCGATGTACCGCTGGTGTCCGATAGTGTGTGTCGCCAATCTGGGGGATCTTATAACAATGTCGGCGCAACCCAGTTTTGTGCTGGTTACTCGCAAGGACAAAAAGATGCCTGCCAGGGCGACAGCGGTGGCCCTATTGTTATTAATTCCGGTGGGCAAAGGGTGCAGCTTGGTATCGTAAGTTGGGGGATCGGGTGCGCCAGACCAAACAACTACGGGGTGTACGCTGATGTCGCTGACTTACGCAGTTGGATTGATGGGATAACCGGTGGCTCAGGCACACCGACAGTGTCTTTATCGTATACAGAAAACGAATCCTTGGGTAATTTTACCTTGGGAGAGACACAACAGCACACTTTCACCATTACCAACACCGGCAGCAGCGCCGTCACTTTCAACACCGTGAGCCTATCAAGCGCTGGTGTGGCATCAACTGTTGTCAAAGCGCAAGATAGCTGCAGCGCTGCAACATTGCCAGCGAATCAAAGTTGTAGCGTTGGTGTTGAGTTTGGTGCATCAGCTGCCGGGAGTTTGGGTGTAACGCTTGATTTCAGTGTCGAGCAGAGTCCACGCCAATATAGCGCGGCAATTTCGGCTAACGCAGTGGATGGCAGCAGCGTCTGTAAAGGTAATTGGGACGCTAATACCATTTACTATCGTCGCGATCAGGTCACGTACAATGGCTATCGCTATCAGGCACGCTGGTGGACACAAGGAGATGTCCCCTCAGAATCAGGTCCATGGGGTGTGTGGCGCCGAATCGGCTCTGATCCCGCCTGCCAATAATACGCCCACCAAAAAGGCCATAATGATGGCCTTTTTTCAACGGCCTCTACAATTTTATCCTTATTTTAAGCATGTAACTATTATTCACTTCGTTCTATGCCACTGATTTTGCATTAAGTTGATCGACATGCCATTGTTATCAGTACATTTTCACTCAGTACTGAGTTATTAAACGGGAGCAAAAAATGACAATTAACGCCTATGCTGCGATGGAAGCAGGTAAAGCGCTTGAGCCGTACCAATATGATCCGGGTGAGCTGGCCGCCGATGAAGTTGAGATCGCCGTCGATCACTGTGGTATCTGCCACTCTGATTTATCGATGATCGATAACGAGTGGGGGATGAGTGAATATCCGCTGGTGGGCGGACACGAAGTGATAGGGCGCATTGAGAAAGTCGGCCGCGATGTCAGCAATCTTGAAGTTGGACAAACGGTAGGCCTAGGTTGGCACAGCGGCTATTGCGGTCATTGCCCGAGCTGTGATGATGGCGACCAAAACCTGTGTGCCAGTGCGCAAGGGACTATTATTGCTCACCACGGTGGTTTTGCCGATAAAGTGCGCGCGCAAAGCAAAAGTGTGATCCCACTGCCTAAGGGGCTTGATGCCAAGGCGGCAGGCCCGTTGTTCTGTGGCGGTATCACTGTTTTCAACCCCTTGGTACAGTTCGATATCAAACCTACCGATAAGGTCGCAGTCATTGGTATTGGTGGTTTGGGCCACTTGGCGCTGCAATTTTTAAACGCCTGGGGCTGCGAAGTCACCGCTTTTAGTTCCAGTGATAGCAAAGCCAAAGAAGCCAAAGAGTTGGGTGCGCATCACATTATTAACTCGCGTTCGGAGCAGGCCCTAGAAGAGGCCGCAGGGCAGTTCGACTTTATTATTTCCACCGTCAATGTGAAGCTTGACTGGAATGCGTACATCAATACCTTGAAACCCAAAGGCCGTTTGCATTTTGTTGGCGCTACGCTTGAGCCGTTAGACTTAAGCGTGTTTGGTTTGTTAATGGGTCAGCGCAGTGTATCTGCTTCCCCAGTGGGCAGCCCAGGAACCATCGCTAAAATGCTCGATTTTGCTGCGCAGCATAACATCGCTCCACAAATCGAAACCTTTAAATTTGATGATATCAACGCCGCCCTTGACCATGTTCGTGAAGGCAAGGCGCGTTATCGCGTAGTGCTAACGCGTTAATACATCCTGATACGGATTATATAATTTTTGTTGATACCAAGCCGCTTTTTCAATAGCTGAGAAAGCGGCTTTTATATTGGCCACCAATTGAGGGTCGCTATCGACATTAGCGGCGAGATAGCCATATACACTTAATTGCTCGATATCTCTGACAAAGCGTAGCTCCTTGGTGGGGACATTAAACTGTTTAGCCATAGCACCAAGGTAGTTGGGGTCATCAATTACTAAATCGACTTTGCCCGAAAGCAGCAGTCGATAGGAATGTTTAATATCAGCGGTTTGTACGGTGCTAAACTGACGATCGGCAAAGAACTTGGCGCTGATATCGCCGCGCTGCACAGCGATACGATAAGGACGAGCGTCGTTCACTTGGCGTAAGTTAATTTCAGAACGTGAAGCCAAGGTAACAAAACCTAAGCGGAAATATGCCACTTTGCCTAACCATTGGAATTTGTCGAGCCTGTCGGGGGTTTTGGCAACGCTGTAAAGTAAGGTGTTAGGCTTTTTTTGTGCCAGGTGAAAAGCACGTGCCCAAGGGTACATATTGATAGTGGCATCAACATTGGCTTTAGAGAGCACATGGCGGACTATATCGGTGCTGCTACCACCTATTTGACCGTTGATCACTAATTGGTTGGGCGGGCTCAGCTCTGTGACCACTTCAATAGGTTGTGCAGCAATGCGCGTGGTCGATAATAAAATCGTTACCCACAGCGTAAAGCGAGCCAAAAACAAAGCCATAAAGCGATAAACCAAAGACACAGCACTTGTTTTTAGAATAGATAAGTTCACAGCGAATTGCGATGATTTTTTGTCCTAAACGATAAAAGGGCCTTGCGGCCCTTTGGTGAAGTATCGTTCAAGTTAGCTATTGCCTTAACCCCTTAAAACAATAACCTAGGCCGAGGAGGCCCTGTTTTGCAACTGTGGCTTCTCTTTGTTTCTAAGCAATAGAGAGGAAAAACCCAGCAATTGCGGCGCTCATGAGGTTGGCCATAGATCCTGCCAACACTGCTCTGAGCCCTAGGCGTGCGATGTCCTTTCGCCGGCTTGGCGCCATACCGCCAATCCCACCTAGTAAAATGGCTATCGAAGACAAGTTAGCAAAACCACACAGCGCAAAGGTAACTATGGCTTGAGTGTGTTCGCTTAACTGGTCGCGATAATTTATAAAGTCTAAATAAGCTACAAACTCATTGACGACTAATTTCTGGCCGATAAAACTACCGGCAATAATGGCTTCGTCCCACGGTACACCTAATAACCAGGCTACCGGTGCGAAAACATACCCGAGAATTTCTTGTAGCGTGAGCTGTGGGTAATCAAACCAACCACCAAACCAACCCAATACGCCATTAAGCAATGCAATCAGGGCCACAAATGCAAGCAGCATAGCGCCTACATTCAAAGCAAGCTGCATCCCGCTTGATGCGCCTGATGCGGCTGCATCGATAACATTAACGGGCTGCTCATGGTCGCCATCCAGTTCAGCCAAATCTTCTTTCGGGGTTTCTGTCTCTGGCACAATCATTTTTGCCATAAGGAAACCACCTGGCGCCGCCATAAAACTTGCGGCAATCAAATACTGTAAATCGACGCCAATTTTGACGTAACCGGCCATCACTGAGCCTGCTACCGTCGCCAATCCACCGACCATTACCGCAAACAACTCCGACTTAGTCATAGAGGCAATAAACGGCTTTACAATAAGCGGTGCTTCGGTTTGCCCAACAAAGATGTTTGCCGTTGCCGAGAGCGACTCTGGACGCGAGGTTTTTAATAACCGTTGCAGCGCCCCACCGAGAATTTTAATAACCCAGTCCATCACCCCGAGGTAGTACAATACCGCCACCAAGGAGGAGAAAAAGACAATGACCGGCAACACTTGAAAGGCAAACAAAAAGCCCAGTGTTTTTTCCGAGGCCAATGGCCCAAACAAAAACGTAATGCCATCGGTGGCGTAGCTAATCACTTGCGCGACCGCTGCCGACATCTTAGCGAGTATGTTTTTGCCAAATTCAAAAAATAATACAAAGCCACCGATAATGACTTGTAATAAAAAGGCGATACCAACCGTACGCAGGTTTATTGCTTTACGGTTCGTTGAAGCGCCGAAAGCGATGGCGAGTAGGGCTAGCATACCCACCAAGCTCATTAATGTTGTCATGCCCGATGTTCCCGTTATTCTTGTAGTAGGTGTTTGATTTTACTTTTTATTATATCGATTGCTACACGGTTCTTACCGCCTCGGGTCACCACTAAATCGGCGCTGTGCTTCGAGGGCTCAATAAACTGGTAAAACATCGGTCGCACTGTTCGTTTGTATTGTTCAACCACCGATTGCAAACTACGGTCACGTTGTTCAATATCGCGCTGCATTCGGCGCATCAAGCAAATATCCAGTGGCGTATCGATAAACACCTTAATGTTAAATTCGTCGCGAAGTGCTGGGTCACTTAATAACAATATACCTTCGACAATGAGTATTTTTGCTGGCAACACTCGACGCGTTTCGGCGCTGCGAGTGTGTTCGCTATAATCATAAATTGGCACATCAACTGACTCTCCCGCACGAAGATTGCGTAGGTGAGTCACCATTAACTCATGCTCAAACGCATCGGGATGGTCATAATTGGTTTTAATACGATGCGCCATCGGTAAATGAGACTGATCACGGTAGTAGGCATCTTCCTCTATAATGGCGATGGCCCCCGGCTCTAGTTCATTTACCAACTCGTTATATATTGTTTGGCTAAAAAGCGACTTCCCTGATGCAGACGCACCAGCGATCGCGATAATCGTTTGTGTCACAGACAAGCACCCAGACTGATGTAAGATAAAGGATTACTTTAGCAAATTCGCTGCTATTAATCTCTGAAGATGTCGTCCTTTACTGCTGTCTAGCGCCTTAGTGACGCAAATCCTCACGTTATTCCGACAAATGTAGCTATTATTAAGTGGTCAAAATAAGGACTTATGTCCGCTGAATGTGAACAGCCATCGTCAGTTGCGGCTGCATTCATAGCAACCCACAAAGCACGGACTTTTGTCCTGTGTCGCCTAGTAACAAGTCGTTAAAGTGGTTCCATAAAACCACAGAAGTGAGGTGAGTATGGCACGCGCAATTATCCTGATGGCTGATAGTTTAGGTATTGGTGCAGCTCCAGATGCTGATAAATTCGGTGATGTTGGCGCCAACACACTCGCTCATCTTTTGCAGGCATACGAGCAAGACAAGGGCCAGCCATTGGCATTGGCAAACTTGTCGCGTTTAGGGTTAATCGATGCATGTGAGGCTGCATCGGGGGCGAGCATTAACATTAATGAACGCCAACAACCCCAAGCAGCTTGGGGCTATGCGAAAGAGCTTTCCAGTGGTAAAGATACGCCCTCAGGGCATTGGGAAATGGCCGGTGTGCCGGTGTTGTTTGATTGGGGCTACTTTCCCGTCGAGCAACCGTGTTTCCCGCAAGCATTTATTGATGAGCTGATTGAGCGTACAGGTATTCCTGGCATCTTAGGCAATTGCCATGCCTCTGGGACCACTATTATCGCCGAGTTAGGTGAAGAGCATGTGCGCAGCGGTAAACCGATTTGTTACACCTCCAGTGACAGCGTGTTTCAGGTGGCCGCTCATGAGCAAAGTTTTGGCCTAGATAAACTCTATGAAGTATGTGAAGTTGCACGGACACTACTTGATGAGCATAACATTGGCCGCGTTATTGCCCGCCCCTTTGTGGGGGAGAGCAGCAACGACTTTGAGCGCACCGGCAACCGCCGTGATTACTCGGTGTTGCCACCGGCGCCTACGGTGCTAGATAAACTCGCGCAAGCCGGTGGTGAGGTGATCAGTATTGGCAAGATTGCTGATATTTATGCGCACCAAGGCATCACTCAAAAACACAAAGCGCCGGGCCTTGAAAACTTGCTCGAGAAAACCGCGCAAGTGATGGCTGAAGCGCCGGATAACAGTCTGATTTTCACCAACTTAGTGGATTTTGACGAAAAATATGGTCATCGTCGCAACGCTATCGGTTATGCCGAAGCTTTGAAAACCTTTGATGACTTTTTGCCGCGTATTTTCGCGCAAATGAATGACGACGATTTATTGTTAATCACTGCGGATCACGGCTGTGATCCCACTGCAGCTGGCAGCGATCATACCCGCGAGTATGTCCCTGTCATTGCCTATCGGCCGGGGATGACTCCGGTGGCGCTGGGCGAGCGTGAAACCTTTGCCGATATGGGGCAAACCTTAGCGCAGTGGTTTAACTTACCTGAGCTAGACTATGGTACAGGGTTTAAAGCGGCGCTAGAGCGCTAAGAACGAATAGCAAGAGGATAGAATATGAGCACGCCACACATCAGCGCAGCCCCAGGTGACTTTGCCGAAACGGTACTTATGCCAGGCGATCCACTTCGTGCGCAATACATCGCTGAGCACTTTTTGGATGATGCCAAACAAGTCACCAGTGTACGTAATATGTTTGGCTTTACCGGCACCTATAAAGGTAAGCCTGTGAGCATCATGGGCTCGGGAATGGGTATTCCCTCTATGTCTATCTATGCGCGTGAGCTGATTGTTAGCTTTGGCGTTAAAAACATTATTCGCATCGGCACCTGTGGTGGCATTGCCCAAGACACCAAAATTCGTGATGTTATCTTTGCCCAAGGCGCAAGCACCGACTCTAACGTGAACCGCGCTCGCATCAGTGGTTACGACTACGCCGCGATTGCCGATTTTGGTTTGTTAGAAAATGGTGTGCGTGCAGCCCGCGACTTAGGCATTGACGCCAAAGTAGGAAATGTATTCACCACCGATACCTTCTACCAGGCCGATGGCAGCTTTTATGAGCAGCTCAACAAACTGGGTGTGTTAGCGGTGGATATGGAAACCGCTGGTTTATACGGTGTAGCTGCTGAATATGGTGCCAAAGCCATGGCGTTGTTTACTGTGAGCGATCATGTGATCACCGGCGAAGCAACCCCAGCGGAAGAGCGCCAAAGCACGTTTAACGAAATGGTTAAAATCGCGCTTGAATCAATTTAAATAAATTTAGTTAACGCAAAGAAGCGTCTTTGCGGTGCACCACGCCATCTGCCCATGGCCAAGTGCACACAGAGTTCCTTGGTAATACGTAAATACGTTAACCCAAAGCCCCCACCTTTTAGGTGGGGCTTTTTTATGTCTGCTAAAGCACAACCTTTAATATACAAAAGCCTTTTTAGTCAAACAGAACAATGTTCCTATCTTGTTAAAAGGTAACATTATGTTTATAATTCCCGCCTTCTTTATTAACCTTATCTGAATACACGGAAGTTCTGGGTTTGTCTCTAAGGCTAGCTCAAGCCTCTTTAAGGATGATTATAATGTTCAAACCCCTGCTTTATGCCATATTCACGTTTTTCGTGATGAATGCTGCTGTTGCAGCGCCCTCAAATCCTAGTAATGTAGTAGCAACAGTAAGTAATGGAAATGACATTACTATAAGCTGGCAGAGTGTAATAGGTGCAACTTATTATGTTCGTGAAGCACGTGTTGGCTCAGGGAGTTGGATAAACCCAAAAGAGTACACCGGAACCTCGGTAACATTTGTAAATATATCACCCAATGATTATCAGTACCGAGTAAAGGCGTGTGGCAGTCAAGGCTGCTCAAACTGGACGTATTCAAATAAGGTTTCTATCCTCAGGGAACCATCTAAGCCTTCAACAGTGACGGCTTCAGTAAAAAACTTGAATGATGTGGTCATCTCATGGTCATCAGTGAGTGCTGCAGCCTATTACATTAGAGAGGCAAAAGTAGGGGCTGGCTCTTGGATACACCCTAAGACTTACACCACGACGTCAGTGACATTTAACGGTTTGGCTGCAAACACCTACCAATACAGGGTTAAAGCCTGTAATGATCTTGCTTGTTCAAATTGGACATATTCTAATAAGATTCAAGTAGCAGGCTCTCCACCAACTCCTGCTAATGTTTCTGCGAGTGTTTATGATGTTAATAATGTCCGTGTGTCCTGGAGCTCTGTTACTGGAGCCTCACATTATATTAGGGAGGCACAGATTGGCTCCGGAGCATGGATAAACCCAGAGCAATACACAGGAACCTTCGCTACTCTTAACATCGTTACGCCAAACGAATACCGATATCGTGTAAAGTCCTGCAATCGACTCGGTTGTTCTGCTTGGAGGTATTCTAACACTGTCACCGTCGACAGAATACCAACGGCACCGAGCACGGTGGCTGCGGCTGTAAAAAACCTCTCAGAGGTAGATGTTTCTTGGTCTTCCTCCTCACATGCGCAATTTTACATTCGTGAAGCGCAGGTAGGCTCGGGTGCTTGGTCAAATGCAAAAGAGTATACAGCGACAAGTGCAACGTACAATATCGTGACCCCAGAGCAGTACCGGTATAGGGTGCAGGCGTGTAATAGTTATGGCTGTTCGGGGTGGACTTACTCAGACCGAATTACCGTCGAAGGCGTTCCAGTTGTACCCGAGAATGTCTCTGCTGAGGTGCAAAATAACTCTGATGTACTCGTTTCGTGGTCAGCTACTGCACGCACCCAATACTATATTAGGGAGGCGCAGGTTGGTGCTGGCGATTGGCATAACCCCAAAGAGTATAGTGGTACATCGGCAACTTTTAGTATTGTTACTGCAAATCAATATCGTTACAGAGTGAAGGCTTGTAATAGCTTTGGTTGTTCTGCTTGGGGCTATTCGAACACTATTGATGTGGACGGAACTCCTGAGGCGCCAAAGAGTGTGGTAGCGGAAGTTCAAAACCTATTGGATGTAAAGGTGTCATGGCTAAGCTCAGAACACACGCAACACTATATAAGGGAAGTAAACGTTGGCTCTGAGGGATGGGGGAATTCTAAACAGTATACTGAACTATCAGCAACTTATAATATTACGACACCAAACCAATACAGCTACCGCGTAAAAGCGTGTAATAGTTTTGGGTGCTCGGCTTGGAGTTACTCTAACAACGTCACTGTTGATGGAGTGCCTGAAGCACCAAGCGAAGTGTCTGCACAAGTAAAAAACCTGACAGAGGTGCACCTCTCTTGGTCTCCTACCGCCCACGCGCTTCATTACATCAGAGAGGTGCAAGTTGATACTAACGAATGGAAAAACCCAACCGAACACACCTTTACTGCTACGATTTTAAACATCTCAACTCCAGGAGATTTTCGGTATCGGGTCAAAGCGTGTACTACTATGGGTTGCTCAAATTGGACTTACTCTGAAACTGTAATTGTTGATGGTGTTTCAATTAACCCTGGAGTCGAGGCGTTTTGGGAGCAATCGGAGGCCACCGAAACTCCCGACGATCAACCATTTTCTGATGTTCAAGAAATCACCGCTGAGGCAGTGGGCACTATTGCGGGTCAAGCGGCTGTGAATGGCGGTGCTGCAAGCTACACGATACCCATTAAATTGCCACCAGGGCGAGCAGGAATGCAACCGAACGTTTCTTTGAACTACTCTTCTCGCAGTGGTAATGGCATCGCAGGGGTTGGCTGGGGCTTATCAGCTGGCTCAAGTATTACTCGGTGCGCGGCAACAGTGGCCCAAGATGGAATTAATCATACGCCCAATTACACAGCGAATGATAAGTTATGCCTAGATGGCCAGCGACTTGTAATTGTTTCGGGGAACTATGGAAACTCAGGTGCAATTTACAAAACTGAGCTAGATACCTTTGTCAGGGTCAAACAAACAGGATCTCTTACAGATGAAGCATCCTTTGTTGCAGAATATAAAAGTGGCCGCACAGCCTATTTTGGACAGGAAACAAGCTCTAAAGTAATTCACGCAAACAAATCTTCAGCTTATTCGTGGCTTATCTCATATGAGCACGACGCCACTGAAAATAACTATATCCACTATGAGTATTCATCGCATGGACAAGGAGAGCAGCTTCTCAATACCATTTACTACACAGGTACGGGAGCTGAAGAGCTCGGTGACCGTAAAGTTGTATTTGAGTATGAAAGTGCTGCAAACCTATATAAACGCTATATAGCGGGTGGGTACTACTTTTCAACAAAAAGACTGAAGAGTATCAGTACTGAATATGGCGATGCTCAAGTTAGTTCATGGAGCTTATCCTACTCAGCGAGTTTAGGGACATCGCGAAGCTTATTAGATTCAATAGAGTATTGTAGCCATATCAGTGGAACAGAAAAATGTCTTCCAAGTACTGAATTTGATTGGAGCAGCAAGCCTGCTGTTTATAAACCAGAACTTTTGGTCACGTCTGATGGGACAGAGATTTTTGGGCAAGGCCATTTCCCTGAGGGGTTTGCGGAAGTGACTGCATTTGGGGATGCCGATGGAAATGGCTCAAGAGATTGGCCGCGCTATTTTACCAACGCAGAATTTGACCAAGTAGGTGTTAATCCATTGCAGGGTACCGATTGCCAATTCAGCAGCATGTTACTGTCCACTACATGTTTGCAAGGCGACTTTAATAACGATGGTAGGACCGACCGCTGGAGTAAAGAAAATAATATTTTGCGAATAGGTTATGTATCGGGTGAAGACACTATATCCCTAAATTGGCAAGATACAGGTGTAGAGCTTGGCCATTATACTAGCACTAATCGTAGTGAGGGTGACACATTGCTGAGTGCAGCAGATTATAATGGCGACGGGTGGGTCGACATTACTGTGCTGAGGCGTATTAGTGAAGAAAAAAGAACGCTCACTGTATATAAACATACTCAAAACTTGCAGAACCCATACACAGAGAATGAATCTCACGAGCTCGATAGCGCTATATTTAACGGATATAGTATTGAGCCTGTCGGAGATATGAACGGTGATGGCATTCCAGACTTTCTCAAAAAGAAAACCAGAAGTGTTTATATGGACAGTGCTTCATCTGAGCTCTTACTTACTAGCACGGCTGCAAATGGCGCAATTCAATTGCAATCTTATGATGTGTTATTCGGTGCTGATATCAATGGACAGTCGTCAGCTTATGGGTACTGGGTTGATGTTAATGCTGATGGCCTGCCTGACTGGTTAGGTTGGGTAGACGGTGAAGTGGGCGCAAACCTTACAGTTAAGCTAAACCAGGGAAATGGAACCTTTACTGAAGCGCAAGATATCGGTGTGTCTGTACCTTCGCGGCGAATACCGCTTTATAATGCAGCAGATAGACAAAGTGAATATGTACTCAGACCTAAATTTTCTGATGCATTTCGCATTATGGATATCGATGGTGACGGTCGTAGCGAAGTTATTATGCCTAATAGTATACTTGTTGAGGGCTGTATCATTTTAGTAGGGCGCCGCCAAAGAGAACAACGCCATGGAGAATTTACCGTGTGCGGGGACTCGGTTTACACATCATATTTCCCTAATGAAGACTCTAATGAACGCGTGGCAATACAAACGAAGTTTGATTACAGCCTCTATCAATATCAGGCCTTAAAATTTTCGCAAGATGCAACCGGCTCTGTGAGTGCCCATTTTGTCGATACTGACCTAGTTGGCACACCCAGCTACTCTAGTGTGATGGATGCAACAGGCAACGGTTTACCTGATTTGGTATACAAATATGGCTGCAGATATTACGCATCAGGCGAGTACAGAAATCATAAGTTTTTCTGCTATATGAGAGGCGCTAATGGAGAGAGAATAGAGGGCCCGGAGCTGGTCGATAAAAACCTTATTACCTATAGTTATCCTAGTGGTACAGCAGGGGGGAGCAGCGCTGTTGCTGATCACCAAGTTAGAAAAGTGTACTTTAACCGCAATTACGGTGCGACCGAACCCGCTAGCATAGAAAAATCAGATTATCACCCTCATGACCTTTTGCTATCGGTCACAAATGGCCTTGATAAAAAGGAGCAATGGCACTATCGGCCTCTAAGCTCAGACGTTGTAGATGGATTATATAACAACCCAAAACACAATGAATTAAATGACACTGAGCACTTTTACTTTAGCTCTAGCATGTATGTCGTTCATACGTTTACTCAAAGCGATGGTATAGGTGGAAATCAGCACTACACCTATCAATACCGAGATGCAATGTTTAATAACCAAGGCCGAGGCTTTATGGGCTTCAAAAGTGTTATTGAAAAAGACCTAGTTCGAGGCTTAGTTACACAAACAGACTTTAAACAAGTGTTCCCACTGCAAGGAAAGCCTTACCGTCAGGCCACATTCTTGGAGAATGACTACACGGCTGGCAGTTTAGGTGGAAAGTCTGACCATACAAATGCGATTAGCTACACTCAATTTGAATGGCTCGTAAACACGGATAACGGTAATCATGTTTACTTAGCGAATAAAGAGACTATCACCCGAGATATCACCCAGGATGCAACTAAATTAGGCAGTGTGGTTGAGTCCATCGCAAGTATTGATGCCTACGGCAACGTGCTTGAAAGCAAAAAAACATCAAAAGATGAAACCGGCCTAGTGACTGTTACCACAACCCGCGCCTATACCCCGAATACAGATACTTGGTGGCTAAATAAGCTCGATACCTTGAAGGTTGAAACCAGCGAAATAAGCGAACGTGCAGTGACGGACCCTTACATCTCATTGAGTGATGAGCAAAAAAAAGAGCTCGATACAAAAACCACCCTGACGACTAATTATTCTGAATATGATAATAGCCGTAAACCGAAAAAAATTACCGTCAGCGGATCGTCAGGAACAGGAAGTAGCACCAACATTGCTTACAACTCCTATGGCTTACCAACAAGTAAAACAGTATCCGCGAACGTATTAGCGGGGGGGACGTGGTCATCGTCGGAGCGGGTGGTTGAAAGTATCACCTATACCAAAGATGGAACAACAGAGGCGGATGATGGTTACTTCCCGCTCAAAATAACGAATGCGAAGCAGCATGAGCTGTATAAGCACACCGACCCAGCGACCGGTTTTGTTACTAAAACCAAAGTGCAACTAGGTGACAATGTATACCAAGAGACAATAAATACATTAGATGGCTATCAGCGTCCGTATAGCAGTAAAACCAGCGGTCAGCCGAAGGTTTACACCGTGGTCACTGGGCCCGATACAACCCACGCGCCCGAGAATGCAGTTGTGCAAATAACTACCCTCTCAGCGGGCAAGCCAACACAAAAAGTTTATCAAGATAAATTGGGCCGCACGCTGCGGGTCGCAACCCAAGGTTTCAACTCTGACGATTGGGTATTTACCGACACACAGTACGATGCGTTAGGGCGAAAAGTCTTTGAATCTCAACCTTATTACAATGGCCATTCCAAGTATGGTGTTTCTTACTCGGAGTTTGACGCCTTAGGTAGGCCAAAGAGCAAAGTTACACAGCGAAGCTGCGGAGGCATGACAACGAGCTATGCATATGCAGGGTTAACAACAGACATCGAGGTGAAAGATGAGTGTAACAGCAAACTGATTACGATGTCTCGCACCTATAACACCCGCGACCAGCTCATTGAAACCAAAGACGCTGAAGATGGGATAACTCGCTACGCATATAATGGGCAAGGCCTACCCATTGTTATTCAAGATGCTAAAAACAATCACATTACAGCAAAATATAACGCTTTTGGACGTAAGACCGACGTCAATGACCCCAATCAGGGTAAGAGCACATTTGCTTATAATGGCTTTGGTGAGCTCCAAAAGGAAACACATAGCACCGACACAAGTATTATCTATACAGTCGATAATCTAGGACGAGTAATCCAGCGCTCGGCAACAGGCGAGGACACGTTAACCTACACTTATGACACAGCCGATAATGGTGTTGGGCAGTTGCACAAAGAAGTGGGTAATGGCGTAAACCGTACCTATGAATATGATGCTTATGGTCGCCCCACAGGAACACTAATCAACGGCAATAATCGTTCTTATCGCATCACAACGTTCTATGATGGGAATTATGGTCGCGCTAAGGGGCTGCGTTACCCCAATGGCTTGACCTTAGAGTACCTTTACACTGATGCAGGCTATTTAGAAACGATTCAAAATGCGGCGAGCCATTACATCTTTAAGAAAATTACAGGGCAAGATGCCTTTGCCAACGTCACCGAAGCCACTCTAGGAAATGAGTTGACCGAAATCACCTCATACAGCGCTGTAGACGGTGCGATGACAAGTAAGCAAATAGCTGATGGCAACAACAACCTAATGTTTCTTAACTATGAACAGTACGATGGTTTTGGCAACATACGCAAACTGGGTGTTACTACAGGGGCTGTGGGTGAACAGCATACCTTCACAGAAACCTATACCTACGATAACCTTCATCGTCTTAAAACGAATCAGGTTAACGGTATAAAAATCGGCTCTTACACCTACGATGCCATTGGCAATTTACTCAGCAAGAGCGACTACTCTAACGAGTATGACTACACAAGTGAGGGGAGTGGAGGCCCGAACGCCGTTAAGCGAGTACAACGCAATAGTAAGTGGGTCAGCTTTAGTTACGATAAGCGGGGCAACATGCTCACCGGTGATGGGCTGAGCAGCGCAACCTACAATGCCATGGATAAACCAACTACGCTGGTCAAAAATGGGATCACCAGTCAGTTCGTTTATGGCCCCAACCATATGCGGTTCAAACATACCACCAATGGCCGAACAACATACTATGCAGACAAGCTGTATGAAGAAGAAGTTCAGGCAGAGGAGACCACTTGGCGTGCATACATAGATAATGTCGCCATAGTGAGTCAAACTAATGAGCAAGCAGTACAAATTAGGTACACGCACACCGACCGTCTTGGCAGCAGTCGATTATTCACAAATCATAATGGTGATGTACTTGCAACGCGTAATTACGATCCATTCGGTAAACCGCGTTTAGCCAATGGTAACTCAAAGCCCTCGGCCCGCTTAGGCGATATTGTGGATACCACCACATACCGAGGCTTTACCGACCACGAACACCTTGATGAACAACAACTTATTCATATGAACGGTCGGGTGTACGATTACAACCTGGGTCGGTTTATGTCGGTGGATCCGCTGATCCAGGAACCGGGCAACTCCCAGTCGCTGAACCCGTATTCGTATATTATGAATAACCCTCTGGCGGGGACGGATCCGACGGGGTATGCGGCGGAAACGGTTGAAATGAAAGAGGATGACAAGCTGATTACTATGGATGACGGTAATACCTACCTTGATCAAGGTGGTGATACGTTAATTAAAGTAGACAGTGTCAAATTAACAGGATCTAATGGTTCAACTGCTACAATAAGCATGACAAATGGTCAATCATCAGCTGATTTAGGTTCCCAGGAAGGAATTTCAAAAGAATCAACGAATAACCGAGCCATGTATGCGCCAACAGATTCATCTTTGCAGGCGAATACCAACAATAATGGGTCTTCGGAATACAGCAAGGATTCGAGTCAGCAAAGAACTACGGATGAGCAGTTTGTAAAGAATCACAATCTTAAAATTACTATAAGTAAAGGCAAAATCTCAATTGGCGGAACTATTTATTCTTTGCAGCAGTACCAAGCTGAGAAATTTATTGCCTATCTCAAAAAAGGGTTCGCGGGGTCATTTTTAGTAGATGGGAAATCTTACTCCTTTGATATCAATCTCAGTTACACAATGTGGGAAGGAAATGAAAACATCTCATTGACTGCTATTAGGGGGCTTCCTCCAGAGAATGGAGGATTGTTCTATAGATCAAATGCTGGGCACGGAGGAACAAACATAAACTTGTGGATGGATGGAATGAATGTTGTGAACACATCTACCCATGAATTTATGCATATTCTAGGTTTTGGAGATACTTATAGGGATACCTCATCTGGTTCTGTCAGCTTTACCGGTCATGAAAATGATATTATGGGGTCAACTAGTGGAAGCATACAAAGTTACCATTTACGAACATTGATAAATAATTATGGGGGCCAGTAATGCGTCATTTCATTTTATTACTGATGGTATACATTTGCTTTAATGCCTTCGGGTGTAAGGCTAGTGAAGAGTGCACATGGATAGGCGTTGGTGGAAAAGATGTCACAATATCAGATGTGGATAATTGCAAAAGTGAAATAAAAAATTTAAGCCTTGCTGATTTCTCCAAACTAATTAGTTGGGCAATAGTCACGAAAAATATGGAATTTATTGACCTACTTATTCATACCTCGGAAAAGCAATTGATTGATGCAAACAGAATTGCAGCCGTAGATTTTACTTTCTTAGTGCTGGATTCAGGAACAAACTCTGTTGATATGTTAAAACGATTAGAGTTTGAGAGAATTGACACTGTTAAGGCGTTACTCAATGGTAAAAATCTAGCTTACTTTGCAATAGAAACAAATGCAGAGGAGCTGATCAACTACCTTGTAGCATCGCCAAAATATTTGTCGATTGTGAAACAAGATATAAATGTCTTAGCTGCCGGAGCCTCAGGAAATAAACGAATTTTGGAAAAATTGGTCGACATGGATTTGAATATTAATACAACTGATGATAAGGGGTGCAATGTCCTTGATTATGCGATTGCACGTAATAATCGACAGATAAAGAATTATCTAACTTCACGATACAAATCCATTAAGCCACATTGTTCGGTAAAATAACGCTCACAAATAGTCTGCTATTGCCTGGCCGAGAGCTGGGCTTTTCTTTGCCCGAAGTGCTCTGTCTGACCAGCAGCCCGATCAGCGTTTTCTGGTAGAGGTTTTCGGATCAAGGGGTCACGGATCAAGGGGTCCGGATCAAGGGGTCAGAGTTGTTGAAACTTAAATCTCTCCCTTGAATCAAGGGGTCTGAATCAAGGGGTCAGAGTTGTTGAAATTGCAAAATGGGTGTTACCACGGGGGCTGTGGGTGAACAGCATACCTTCACAGAAACCTATACCTACGATGACCTTCATCGCCTTAAAACGAATCAGGTTAACGGTATAAAAATCGGCTCTTACACCTACGATGCCATTGGCAATTTACTCAGCCACCGAATCAAGGGGTCAGAGTTGTTGAAATTGCTGAGTTGCGCTAGGTTTTTAATATTGTTGTCACTGGCATCATGTGCCACTCCGCCGCACCTGGCTTGCAATCCTCAAAAAAGCAAGGTGCCATTGATTGCTCAGTTGAATAAATCACTAACGGCAATGTCAAATGAGTATGTTGTGCATTATCAGAATAACTCCTCTGACTGGGTCCGAATTCAGATAATAAGTGCACCACTCATGGTTAAAGGGTGACAGACGATCAACTGCCTGTTGGTGGTATTCTAATGTCGCCAAACAAAAAGAGTATCACCATGAGTTACAAGCAGTTGATCGAAGGGCAACGATATCAGATCGAAGCCTACTTGCGCGAGGGTTTTAGCTACAGAGGGATTGGCAAGCGGTTGAGCGTTAGCCACAGTACTATTAGCCGTGAAGTGAGGCGCAACTCGTTTCATCATAATCATTACCTGCCCGAAATCGCGCACGTTAAGGCAGCGAAACGAAGGTGCTTGGCCGCTGGATCAAGGGGTCAGAGTTGTTGAAACTTAAATCTCTCCCTTGAGGCTTTTGCCATCGCGGTAAACATTTATAGCCCGCCCATCGCGGGCTTTTCTTTGCCTGAAGTGATCAGTTTCACCAGCAGCCCGAACAGTGTTCGCCAGCGGGGCGTGCAGTTCGTGGAATCAAGCGTGTTGTCATTGTTGGCTGTAGGTCTTGGGACGAGAAGCTGTTTTATGGCGCATTTGGCGACCCCAATGCACCACAACTTCCAATACTAGAGGCAGGAGTAGGAAAAGGTGTTAGGATTGCAGGTTCTTTAGCTGCGAGGTGGTTGAGTAAAGGACCTAAGAATACAAGCGTATACCTTGGTATCAAAGGTGGCAAAGATGTCTACGTCGGCATTACTCGTCAAGCTATAAACATAAGGCAAGCTCAGCACGGTTTAAGTCATGGTTCTATGTTTACTTTGCGTCAGGTAACTACATATTCTTTAACCAGAAACCAAGCTAGAGCGGTCGAGCAAGCCTTAATTTTGCGCAACCCTCAATACATCAATAGAATAAATAGTATCAGTCCTAAGCGCCCCATTTATAACGACGCAGTAAAATGGGGTAATGATTTCCTTAAAGGTATGGGGTTATAAATGACAAATATGAAAAGATTGAAAAAAAACAAGCAAAAGCCAGCGCTTGGAGACATTTTTTCATTTCAAATATTAGATGATAAATACCATTGGGGGCGAGTTGTAAGCTTAACGACTAGCGTTGGTGGCTTTGATAATTGTGTACTAATATATATATATAAAGTACAAACTGAAACTAATGACGAGGTTCCAGAGTTAATAACTTCTGACATATTATTGGCCCCAATTGCAACAAATGAACTGCCTTGGAAAAAAGGCTATTTTAATAATGTTGAAAATAAAACTCTATCAAGTGATGACTTATTACAGGTTCATTGCTTCTATGATGTTTTATTTAAGAAATATTTTGACGATAAAGGTCGCCAATTGGAAAGTGTATATGAACCTCACGGGATATATGGCTTGGATAGCTACAGAACTATAGATGATAAAGTTAGTGAAGCTATAGGCTTGGAGCTTGCCCCAGATTAAACCCCATCAGACTCAGGATTCTTGCGGGATCCTGAGTCACCCATTATCACAGTTCCACATCAACTTCGTCGTCCGGCCAACCACACCTAGAACGTAAATGGATTGCGCCGCGTCTTGCCTTTTTCCTGTTTATTACCGTACAAAAAGCTTTTAGTGTGCAACCAACACCAGTAGAACTGTGCACTTGCTAGCAGTAGGCTGTGCAATTTATGTCGGTGCCACCAATTAGTGGCGCTGGCTCAAATAGCTAGCTCTGCTGTTTTTAAGTGACACAGTTTACTTAATTTGTATGAACACGGTACTTGTTTGAAGGGATCAAGGGGTCGGGATCAAGGGGTCTAAATCAAGGGGTCAGAGTTGTTGAAATTGCAAGCTTCCTTTAATGATGAGCAACTAGGCAACATTGCTGGCTTTTTCAAAGATGAAGATTATGGAGGTGCCTACGGCTATATTCTTGGAGAAGTTCAGGGACTAGATGGTGTTGGCGCTGATGTTACCAAGTATTGGTTTGAGAAGACGATTGAAATAAACCTCAACCAAGATACACCAGCCAACACTTGGATAAGGGCTTTTACCACTAAAGGGTTAGCCATAGATGGTATTACTGCCACCCCGGAAATGTTGCAAGGCATTTCGAACTCCATCGCTCAAAATGTCATATCAGATGTGCTAAGAAGTGGGGGTGTTCCACAATTTAATCAGCTTGTTGTGTCTGACATTAGAGTAGCTCTGAGTAACGGTGGGCAGACTATTGGTGGCTGGGGCGGCTCATCCTATTTTTGGAATTTACCTTACGGCCCTAATAATGAAACTGTTGGACAACTAATAAAAAGCAGTCCATACGAATTAAACAAATTTAGGTAAAGCTACAGCCATGCAGTTAAAACAACTGTAGGAAGACATTGGTCAAACCCTAGTTTGTATAAAGAAGGCCCAAGGACCTTTGGTAGTATGGGGGCTTTCCAAGCCGACTAGGCTTGCGGTACCTGTTTAATTGAGTTTTAGGAGAGCGCTATGAACAACTTTGCTTTTACTGATTATTTTTCAAATTTTAGACTAGCGCTTATTTTATCATTACTGGCCATCATCATCTTTAGTTACAGTTATGCAGGAGAAGAGATCAGAATGTCTGAACGGAAAAGTGCGATGGTATTGATGGGAGGGGAAGCTTTTGATATTCCTAAAGCTTACCTTTCACCAAGCGATGAATTACCTGATAGAATTGAAAAAGAAAACATGATTGAAATTAGTTTCTTTTTTCCAAGTTTTTCAGGGCTCGGTGACAGAGACAATATCGCAACAGTTGGACCATATAACCCAAATCAAGTCACAGCATTCTGGACAGTGGTTAATGGTGGCGGTCGACTAGATGCGAATAACAGCCTCAAAAATGCATTAAAGTATGGGTTGTCAAAAAGGGATGACAAGTCAGATACAGATGGATTAACAGCCTACAAAAATGCAAACAATAGTGGCGTGACATATCACGCTCAAAACAATCACGGTGATGATGTTCTAATTCACTGCACTGAAGGCCCTGTGAATAGTACATGCAAATTAGAATATCTCGATAGCAAATCTAACAGAGGAATATTTGCATCATTTGATAAGAAATATCTATCAAGATGGCTGGAGGTAAATAACAAATTGCTTTGCTTGATTAAGAAGTGGAAAGTTTAATTATTTCTCCTCAATCATCACAATCATCAAGGGGTCAATCAAGGGGGCAGAGTTGTTGAATCAAGGGGTCAGAGTTGTTGAAATTTGTATTAATCGTTACAAAAAGCTGTTGGTGAATTGAATAAGGTGGAGAAATAAATGTTATTTATTCTTCAGGTAGTCTCATTTTTGGGATTTATATATTTTAAGCTTTTTGCGAGTACAAAAAACGGACCTGCGACTTGGCTGTTTTATATAGCTTCAGTCATTTTTGGCGTCTTTTCGATGAATGTTTATATGGAGAACGAAGAAAAGTTTTACCTTGGGGTAATCTCAATACTTATCTTCACAATTACAATTTATTTTATATCTATGAAAATAAATAAAAAATAGAATCATGGGCCCTCCTAGATCGATAAAGGGTCAGAGTTGTTGAAATTGCTGAGTTGCGCTAAGTTTTTAGTGCAATTGGCTATTTCAGGGAGGAAAGGCCATGGCGCGTCGGCCGAGATTAAACTTACCCCATATTCCGCAACATGTTGTTCAGCGTGGAAATAACCGTCAAGTCACCTTCTTTACGGAACAGGATTACAGCGTATACCTGGACAAGGTGAAAGATTACAGTCGTCGCTTTGACGTCTCTGTTCACGCTTTTGTGTTGATGACCAATCACGTTCATTTATTGATGACACCTATCACAGCAACGGGCGTCAGCCAACTGATGTAATCGTTGGGGCGTTACTATGTCCGTTACGTGAATAATACTTATGGGCGGACAGGAACACTTTGGGAAGGACGTTATAAGTCGTCGTTGGTTGATAGCGACCGATATTTGCTTTTGGTTAGTCGGTATATTGAACTGAACCCGGTGCGAGCGAACATGGTTGTTCATCCGTCTGAATACCCCTGGTCCAGTTATCGCCATAATGCTTTGGACAAGCAAATAGAGCTGATTACGGAGCATCCTGTCTATCAGGCTCTAGGTAAAGACAAATCAGCTCGAAAGCAGGCGTACCACGCCTTGTTTAAATCGCAGATGCCAGATTATTGCGTCGCGCAGATCCGAGATGCCCTGCAAAAAACCTGGGTACTGGGGGATGAGCGTTTTAAGAAACAGATTGAGCAGCAGTTGGGGCATACCATTGAGTTAAAAACGCATGGCGGAGACAGGAAGTCGGCATCATTTAACGCTCGGGATAAAAATCAACAACTCTGACCCTTTGAAACCGAAAATCAACAACTCTGACCCTTTGAAACCGAAAACCAACAACTCTGCCCCTTTGAAATAACCCTTTGAAATAGAAACCGAAAACAACAACTCTGACCCTTTGAAACACTCTTTGAAACAGACCCTTTGAAACAAAAGCGTAAACCTGACCCTAGCACTGGAGAAACTGCTCGAGTCAGTACAAGCTATTTCGCTGCTCGGCCTAATTGCTTTATTTCATTTACCCAAGCAGACTTTTCGGATTCAGAGGCCGCTACAACTGAGCCAAATAAACTCACTGCGCTGGGCTGAAACCCACTGAACTGTAAGGTGAAGACATCGAGTTGTGCAATAACCGATGCGGCTTGGTCTTGCAGGCTCTGCGGCGGTGCATCCATGGTTAGGATGATACGTGAGGTTTTGTCGGTGAGTAGGGGCACGGGTGTATAGCCTTGGTACTTAAATGCGAACCCGGGCAGGAAACTTCTATCAAACAGGCCTTTGAATTTTGCCGGAAGGCTGCCCCACCAAATAGGCGAAACGATCACAACATGATCTGCCCAGGCAATTTGCTGCTGAAATACTTGTAAATCAGGTTCTAATAGTTGTTCATCATCATAGCCACAATCCAAGCTAGGATTGAATTGCAATGCCGACAGGTTAACTCTTTGGGTATTATTTTGCTCCCTCGCTTCACATTCATAGATATCTGCTAAGTGTTGGCAAAAGCTTGAACGTTTTGGGTTAGCGTTAATGATTAGGATATTTTTTGTCATCGGGTGTACTTCCGTAAGGTGAAAACTCGATGACTATCTTAAGCTCTGCCCCTAGGGGCAGAGTCAAGCGTGCTGAATATGGGGGCATGAATCGAGAGTGGATAAACAGCGCTCTACAGCGTCTATACGCTTTAAAATATCGGATTGCTGAGTGAGTAATTTGTTTTTAATTTCAGCTAAAAATCCGTGCACCCGTGACCAATCAAGCGCGTCGTTGTTATAGATAAGCGCATCTTTTAATTCTGCCAAGGTCGCGCCTAAGGCTTTTGCCTCCACAATCAATAACAACACTTCTACATGGGACTTATTATACACCCTGTAGCGCCCTTGCCTTGGTGGTGCGGTTATTAACCCTCGGGCTTCATACAAACGGATGGCTTTAACGGATAACCCGGTGCTTTTGGCAACTTCACCTATATACATGATGGTCCTTGTTTTCTTTTATACTTTATAGAAGTTAGGTTTGCGGTTCTAGGCAAACTTAAGCTTGCAGGGCGGGTATCTTTCTAAGCCCTCTGTAGGTTTTTTCTAAATAACAATATTTTTGCTTAAGATTCAAATGCAAAGATTGCTTTTAGCGCCAGTAGGGCTAACAATTGAGTTATCGATTGAGCACCAGTTGGAGCGCCGCATAGTGCTACGAAAAATCCTTATCGTAGAAGACACCCCTACTATCGCCCGGGTGCAAAAGCACATTTGTTTGCAAGCGGGCTATGAGGTTGATATTGCTGACTCTAAAGCGAAAGCCGAGGCGCTGATTGCAAAAAACAATTACTTTTGCGCTATTGTCGATTTTATATTGCCCGATGCGCCGCAGGGGGAAGCCATACCTTGTAGTACAAAGGCGAAAATTCCTACCATAGTGATGACCGGCAGCTTAGAAAGCAAAACTCGAGAAATTGTAGACCGCCATCCCATCATTGATTACATCACCAAAGAAAACAAGCAGGCCTATCAGTACCTAAGGCGTCAGCTCGAGCGCTTGCCGCGCAATGAGAGAATAAAGATATTGGTGGTGGATGACTCAGCGACATCCCGAAACTATGTAAGTGGCCTGCTCAAGCGCCATAAATACCAGGTGGTGGAAGCGCGAGACGGCTTAGAGGCTTTGGCCAAGCTGAAGCAGTATAATGATATTTCTGTAATCGTAACTGACCATGAGATGCCGAAAATGCGAGGTGAGGAGCTGTGCATTGAGGTTCGTCGCATTTACACTGAAGAGGATATCGCCATTATCGGTATTTCTGGGGTGGAGTCTTCGCATTTATCGGCGCGATTTTTAAAAAATGGTGCCAACGATTACCTGCGTAAACCTTTTAACCCGGAAGAGTTTTACTGTCGGGTAAGACAAAACGTAGAGATGCTCGAGCAAATTCGTACCATCCGTCGCCAGGCAAACTCGGATTATTTAACCGAGCTGCCGAATCGGCGTTATTTTTTTAGCCGAGTGAACAAATCACTAAAGGCGGCTGCGCAGCAACAGCAACCAAGTATGATTGCCATGTTAGATGTTGATCATTTTAAAGCGGTGAACGATCGTTACGGCCATGATGGTGGCGATGAGGTGCTCAAGGCATTGAGTAAGGCATTATGTGAGCACTTTGATTATGAGCAAGTCGCACGTATGGGCGGTGAGGAATTTGCGGTGTATTTTGCCGCTGAAGACCCACAGCACAGTTTGCAAAAACTGGAGGCTTTTCGCCACTTTGTGCACACTCAAGGTGCGGCATTAACGCCGCAGAGCATTGCATTTACTGTCTCTATCGGGGCTGCCTACGGCATTAGCGATAATATTGAAGCGTTGATAAAAGCCGCCGACGTGCAGCTTTATCATGCTAAAGACTCTGGCAGAAATACAGTTGCCTATGACCCGCTTAACACTGACTCGTAAGCATCAAGGTCACATAGCAGGTAATTCAGTGCCGTTGCAGTTTGGCGTAAAAAGTTGTGAACTCACACCCAGCGGTTGTGTCTCGTGGGTGTGACGGCTAAATATGAATGTGATTCACTCGGTGCGCGTGATCACCACTTTGATCACCGGGTTGTCAAAGCGATGTTGAGCGCCCAAAGCCGATTGCGCTAAGCCGTCATCGGCACTCACCACGCCAGGGTGCAAAGCCACAAAGTTAGTATCGTCTCTTATTGCGTTGAATCCTTCACCCATACCGGTAGGGCCTGGGATAAACTGTGCAAGTTCAGAGTTGGCCTCGGTGCCAGCATCATATCCATGGCCATAGAGCGATATGCTTTGCCCAGCAGCCAGCGGCGTTAAATCCACGGCGTTAACACCCGTAAACGCATCATTGGTATTGACCAACATGGTTGCTAAGGTCAACTTACTATCAGCAACATCCTCTACTGACAGGGTAAATTCATCGGTATGACCAGGGCTGATAGGGGCTTCTCCACCATAGTGTGCAATCACCTCTGCCTTTGCTAGCAACGCCGAGTTATCGCCCCCTTCAGCAAGTGCTTCGAGAGCGCCTGAAGCCGGCTCACCAATACGCCAAAATTGGCCTTGCTGATGCAGTACGCCAGCGATAGGGCTCAATGGTTGTGCTTGCGTTAAGTTGGTCAGTGTCACCTGATAACGATATTGCACCGGCTCTGGCGTGTCCACGGCTGCTCCCGTGGGTTTTGTGTTATCAGAGCCGCAGGCACTTAAACCAAGCACCACAAGAGCACTTAAACCCAGTGCTCGAGGGAAATGTGTTTGCAAACGCATGCTCACCCCCTACTGCACAGTAATTGTTAGTTTAGCGACAGGGTTCAACCATCGCTGGACGCTGTTATTGATGTCGCTTTTTCCCGCTGATGCACTGTCATCGCCAAGGTTACCGGCGTGAATGTGCACCAGCGTATTGCTCAATTCGTTGGTGACGCCGCTGCCCCCGCTGCCAATGAGTTCCTCTAAAGGCGGTGGAACTGGCATACCAGGCACACCTGGGGCACCGCCGCCGCGTATTTCATCGTTGGCTTCAGTGCCGGCATCATAGGCGTTAAGGTATACATGGTAAGTTCCGGGTTCGCTCGGTACACGCCAATTGCTAAGGCCAACAAAACCATCGTTGGTGGGTAGCATCATCGCCACCAGCGATAAATAGGTATTACTTTCACTGGTGGTGAGGGTGCCTTCGCCACTGTGTCCGGGCGCAAGCAAACCTTGCGCAGGGTTGGCAAGCACATCACCGCCAGCGATTTCTACTTGGTTAACGAGGCCGTCGATGGCACCGCCTTCGGCCATGGCTTGTAATTCACTGGAGGCGGCAGTGGCAACGCGAAACAATTCACTGTTGCTATCGTGGGCAGCCACCAGCAGGGGCGTGAAATACATACCTTGGGTTAGGTTTTGCACTCGCACATCAAGTTCAGCAGCGCCCGCAGTGTGGCAAAGTGTGAGTGCAAGAGCGCTCAGGGTCATTTTTGGCAACGATTTCATCTCGAATCCTCTGTTATTCATATGCCGATCACAGCGCGTTTTGCACTGGGAAAGGCAACCTGGTTATGGGAAGTTCGTGAATGCGAATCGGCCGTTTCATCACTCAGCTAAGACAGACCTTGTGGTTCTCAGTTAACTTTCAAATAACATTAAATTTTTTATTTGTCGACTCAAATGCCGTGAAAAACCAAGGGGGAGTGTGGCTTGATAAATAAACAGAGAGTGACGCCGCGTGGGTCACTCTAGCGTGCACTCAACGGTTACTCACTGGCTAGGCGCGCTTGCTGAGTCAGCTGTTGATGCACATTGTTGACTAATTCCTGTGGGATACAGAGCTTATTTGCTAACGCATCAAGATATTGCCCAGAGATGGGCTGACTCAGGTCTATGGCGCTGGCACTGGCGGTATAGACTTCGATACCTGTTTGCGCATTTGGTACAGTATTAACCAGCTCTGACAAGCTCATGGGCTGGCGCAGCTCATCAAATAACATGGCTTTTTCATGGGTTTGCAAGTCCATGTTTTCTACTTGCGCAAAAATGCGTTGTCGCTCTTGCTCGTCTATATGACCATCGGCGTAGGCGGCCGCAATCATCGCGCGCATCAGCAGCAGTTGACCGCCTTCGTTGTCATCTTCCACAACGTGTTCAAAGCTTTGTTGCTGCATAGGCGTCGAGTGATAATTAAAGTTGCCTGAGCGTTGATGTGCTGTACTTGGTTCAGCAGCTGAACTTTTTTGTGCATACTGCTGGTATGCTTTCCAAGCAAGGCCACCAATGGCGGCAAGGGCACCATACTTCATCACTTTCTTAGAAGTCTTTTTGCCACTTTTGCCGGTGGCTAAGCCACTTAGACCACCGCCAGCGACACCGCCTAGAAAGCCGCTTAGTGCACCTGATTTATTTAAACTCCCTACGAGTTTTTGTAAGTCTTTCATTGCCTTTTCCTTATATCCATATTTACTTGGCTACTGTGAGCATAAGTCATGGCTACGTAAATAAAAACAACCAGCTTGTTACAAAACAATACAAAAGTGCGTGAGACAAACGCAGCCAGAGGTATACACCGCACTGTTTTGCTTTTTGCATCACTTAAAGCACAAAAAGATCATAAAAATAAAATGTTTATACGCTTTTAATGTAACAAAGCATTTTCATTCGTGGTCTAGGGTGAATAAGGAGTCTAATAAAAAGGAACATGCTATGAATAGAAAAAGACCGACCAACACCGAAGCGCAAGCTGATATGACCCCAATGCTTGATGTGGTTTTTATCCTGCTTATTTTCTTTGTGGTGACAACCTCATTCGTTCGCGAGCACAGTTTGAGCGTTACTCGTCCCGAGTCTAATTCAGCGGTGTCAGCAGAAAATAAAACCTTGATGATTCAAGTCACTCACAGTAACCATGTGGTGTTGGCGGGGAGGAATATCGAGGCCTCACAAATCGCTAGCAACATCGCCCGCATATCTGCCACAGAGCCATTTTCTTCGGTTGCCATTCGCGCGCATGAGCAAAGCCGTCATCAGCAAGTTGTGACGGTTATGAATGCTGTACGAGAAATGGGGCAGTGGCCTATCGCGTTAGTTGATTAACGGCCTGTATTCAACGCCAGTGTCATTAGCCAATATGACACTGGCGCTTTTCTCAAGGTTGGTGGAAGTTTGTAGCGCTCAACGTAGTGAACGAAGCCATTAATCGCTGCTTGATATGTGGGTCAGATTGCTTATTAATTGCCAAGCATGCAGGGAGGTCGCGGCTAAAATTCTCCGGCAGGGCTGCGGTAATATTGTCTGTATCATGCACTGAGGTGTTAATTAATAACACATAATCTAACCGGCCATTACGGAGGTTTTGCGTTAATACATCGATATTGGTCGTCACCATCAGGTTTTTGCCCTCGATAAACCCTTGATTGAGTAATAAAGAATGTGCAACCGAGCCACGACTCACGCCCACTAAGCTCGATTTTGCGTCAGCCAGAGAGCTTGGGGCCAGGTCATGACGGTTTTTGAGTTTATATAGATAAACCTCCAAAGGAGGAACCAGAGGGCATAACCAATCAAAACGCTCACTGCGAGTGGGGGTTTTTAATATGGTAAAAATAAGGGTATTGGCAGAGGATTCTGCTTGTTTGTAGGCGCGCTTCCATGGCAACACTTCAATGCTGTAATCAAGGCCGGCATGATGCATAAGTTGCTGTACGCGCTCGGTGGCATCTCCTCGCACCTGGCCCTGCTTATCAACATAGCTTAACGGCGGCAACTGCTCGGTTACCAAAAAAACTTTATTCTGGGCTATGCTCAAACAGCTCACAAGAGGTAATAATAACAGCCAACACTTCACATCAATCTACTCAATCCTTCGTCCCAAATAAGCCTAGGAGATAAACTAAGTTTTAGCAAAATCAATTAAGTATGGGTTCAGGGACATCTTGCTAAGTTATAATCTCACTCCTGTTAATGTTCCTTTGAACCTTTATTGTTGTTAAGCAGGTTAGCCAGTTACTTTTGTAGCTGGCTTTTTTTTGCCTGAAACACAGCAAACTGGCATCATAGGGGCTGAGAGAATTATAAAAAAGGAAATAGGCATGTCTAAGTTAGTTTGCTTTATATTCAGCGGCTTACTTTTTGTTTTTGGCACTATGGCCAGCAGTTATGCCAATACCCCCGAGTCGGCGCTGCCGGCGCAACAGGCGAAAGGGCTAACACCGAACCAAGAGCAACAAACACAGCAGGTGGTTAAGGATTTAAATGAGCCCATGTATCGCCCGTTGATTGAGCGTTACATCCTCGATGAGCTCAAGGCGGTGCGCCAAGACCAACAGGCTTTGCGTGCCGAATACACCGAAAAGATTGCTCACGCGCAGCTAGAAACCGCTGATCGCGCTATTGTCTACACCACAGACACCATTAACAATGTGTTTTTTATTCTTACCGCGACGGCGTCAATTTTGGTGTTAGTTGGGTGGAACTCACTACGCGATGTAAAAAATAAGGTTGAAGACATTGTTAACTCCCGCGTCAGTGCCATTACCGACGAATATGAAGCGCGCCTAAAAGATTTAGAAGAGCAGCTTCGAGGTCGCTCAGAGGAAATCCTCAACAACCAGAAGAAGATCACCATCACCAACGAAATTCATTCATTGTGGATGCGTGCTAATTTAGAGAGTGACTTTGCTACCAAGGTTGAGATTTACGACGAGATCCTCAATCGTAAGCCTGAAGATGTTGAAGCTATCGCCTATAAGGCGGATGCCTTACTCGAGCTTGGTGATATCCAAGAGGCAATTAGTTTGTGTAATCAGGCGCTGGAAATTGACTCAGATTATGGCTATGCCTATTGGCAGCGGGCTTGTGCATACGCACTAACACACGAGCACAGCGATGCCTTGGCGGATATTCGTATGGCCTTAGACTACTCGCCTAACCTGCGCAATGAGCTGTTGCACGAAAGCGCGTTTGCCAGCTTACATGACAACGATAGCTTTAATGAAATCGTTAATGGCTAAAAGAATTTTGAGGGGGTAGCTGGTGCTACGCCCCTAGCTGGGACGTAAAAATTGGTCGATGGCTTCGGCGAGTTGTTCGTCTAGATGTTCTTCAAAATCACTACGTTGGCTGCCAAAGTGAGCGAGAAATTGCTCGGCCTGTTGCAGTGATAAACGCTTGTTACGCAGCGTGTAGCTGACTTCATCTTTGCTTTTATCGTAACGCGGCACAAAACGGTAAGTGGCAAATTCGGGAGCGTTGATATGCTGTTGTGCGTAGGCACAAAACCCCTCTATGTGATCTTTGCCATCCGGCCCCAAACATCCCGGTTCAACACGGTATAATAACTGTATCTGTGGTGGGGTGTTTGCTGCCATGGCTTTCCTCAATTACTTGCGTACACCTAGCAGTTTAGCTGGTAGTTTTAAAAAACAACACTTTTTGTACTTTGGCGTCTTTCACTTGATAACTGGTGACCACCTCAGAGCGTTTATCAATAACTTCAGGGTCTGTACTGCACGACTCTGAAAGCTCTTGGTCAATAACAAAGCTACCATGAACAATACGCTTGATAGGTGCGGTATTTACACACTGTAATTTTTTAAACATTAAGCCATAGCGGGCTATGAGTTGCTCTTTGCCAGTGAACATCAACTCGTTGGGGAACATATAAAATGCCACATCCTCAGCGAAGTAGCTAATGAAGGTGTCGATGTCTTTGTTGTTATAGGCATCCACCAAGGCATCCACGACTGCAACCGCTTGTTGTTGTTCTTTACTGAGCTTTTTAACCGCTTTCTTTTCGGCTTTTTTGATGGCTTGCTCAAGCGCTTGTTGCTGCGCTGGGTCTTTCTCAAGCGGCGTTTGTTCGCCGTAGGCATTGCCAATAAAGTTTAGGCATAGCAATGACACAATTAGGTATTTCATTTGTTGGTCCTTTTTTACCAATACTGCTCTACGGTGATCTGCCCTGGCGTGCGCCGTCGGTTGCGTGTATAGCCTAGTTCTTGAAGGCAGGCACTGGTGTCTTTTACCATCTCAGGGTTACCGCAGATCATAAACTGTGCCACATCTGGGCTGGCACTGAGCTGAACATGATCAAAAAGTTTGCCACTTTTTATTAACCCGGGAATACGCTCACTCAACATGCCATCGACATTTTCGCGGGTGACCACGGGCACATAGTGTAGTTGTGGATACTGCTGTTGCAGCTGTTTAACCAATGCTTGATAGCTTAAATCTTGCTGCTCTCTTACGCAGTGTACCAACACCACGTGAGTAAATTTTTGCCATACATGCGGCTGTTGCAGTATTGATAAAAACGGGCCAATCGCAGTGCCGGTACTAAGCATGTACACTTGCTCGCTGCTGGGCACTTCACCAAGTGTGAAAAAGCCCGTGCTCTGCTCGGCGATGCGTACCTCATCACCGGGTTGTAAGTTGGCCAGCGCCTCAGATAGGGCACCATCGTCAACCTTAATTAAGTAAAACTCGAGGTCATCACTGCTAGGAGGGTTTACAAATGAATAGGCTCGGGCCACACGCTCACCGTTTACCTCTAACGCAAGCTTAGTGTACTGCCCCGCAGTAAAAGGGGCGATGTCGGCGTGGACCACCAGCGAGAATAACTTATCATTCCACCACTTCACTCGGGTCACTTTTGCGCTCAGCCAATTAGCCATTTCGCCTCCAGTAATGTCTTTTTACTCAATAAGTTAACTGTGGCAACTGTGAGCTATAAAGTCAATGAGTTTTAATTTTTGGTACAGTTGCTATAAAGCGCTAACAGTATCAGTATAGCGTTGTGCGGCTGCTCTGGCGTGGTTGTGCGTAAAGCTCTAATAGCGCCTGGGAGAAGGTTCCGATGTTTAGATCAGTGCGCGCTGCTGTAGCCGCGCGCGAAACTGGCTCGGGGTGCAGTTCTTTATTGTTTGAAAGCGTCGGTTAAAATTAGAAATGTTATTGAATCCACATTGATCGGAGATCACTGTAATCGGCGACGAGGTATTAATGAGTAGCTTACATGCCTTGGCAATGCGTAGCTGATTAATAAACTCGGTCACGGTACGCTCGGTGCGTTTCTTAAAAAAGCGATGGAAGTGGTTGGTGCTCATGTGAGCATGCTCGGCAAGCATATCTGCGCTGAGCTTTTCCGTGTAGTTGTCATAAATAAAGGAAATCACCCGGTCAAACTTGTCCTTGGCTGGGTCTTGGCGGTAATCAAAACGAAAACCGGCGCTGGAAAGGTAATCATACTGCGATTGCGCCATGCGCGTTAGCATATCCATTAACAGTACATAGCGCTGTAACGGGCTGGCTTGCTCCATGCTCTCGAACAAGGCCTGGCATTGCTTTGCTAATTGTTGCGAGAAGCGCAGGCCTCGACGAGCCCCACTGAGTAATTCCTCCAGTTGTTGCAGCTCAGGGTGTTGAGCCACCATGCTTTCTAGCCACGGCGCTGGTATTTGTGCCACATGGACAATTTGCTCAGATAAGTCAGTATTGATTTTCGATTGCCAAGTATGGGGCAGTTCGGGGCCAAGCAACACCAAGTCGTAGTCACCATAGGGGGCAATATAGTCGCCGATATGGCACACGCCACGGCTATTGAGGGTTAAGCATATTTCGTACTCGGGGTGATAGTGCCAATTAAATGGGATTTCGGGCAAGCGATACAAGCAATAACGCCAAGAGCAGTTTGGTGAGGGGATCACCTTTTCACACATTGCACGCACGCGCTAACCTCCACTGTTATTGTCCTTGTTAATTGTTTTGCTATTTCAGCAACTCCCCAGCGCTTGTGTGCGCCTATTCTCTCACACTTCAATACTAACCTATCATTCGTTTGCCGCTATAGTGCTTTGGTTTTACGCTTTTTTGACAGCTTAACCGCAACACTGCGAGAAAAGTATGATCAGTGCATAGAATCGTACCGCTTAAAAAACGCTCATGCCTTTACTCTGAATAGGCCAAAAATAGTAAGGAAGAAGATGAGCATAACAATGAAAACAACACCTAAACGCCGCTTTAAAATCAACCGAGTGGCTGCACTCGTGACAACAAGTTTACTCGCTAGCATGGCTATTACTCCCAGCGTCTATGCACAACAGAAGTTAGCGCAAGATGACCAGCAAATGGAAACCATTGAGGTGAGGGGTATTCGCCGCTCGTTGGAAGCCTCCATGAATACTAAGCGCTTTGCCAATGCCGTGGTTGATGCCATTACCTCTGAAGACATTGGTAAATTCCCTGACAAAAACATTGGTGATGCTTTACAGCGTATTTCTGGGGTTACCGTGGACCGCCAATACGGTGAAGTTAGCGGAGTGACCATTCGCGGTACAGCGCCTGAGCAATCAAGAGTGCTGTTAAATGGCCAATCAGTGGCCAGCACCTCATGGTACGACTTAGGCCCTGCAACACGTACATTTAATATGGAATTACTCTCTGCAGAGCAAGTATCGGCGGTGGAAGTGTACAAAACACCCAAGGCTTCCATCGAGGAAGGGGCCTTAGGCGGCACCGTGGATTTGACCACGCGCCAGCCGTTAGACTTAGACACCAACACCCTGATGGTATCCGCTGAGCTCGCGCGTGGGTCTCTGTACGATGAAACCGACGCGGGTGGCGCATTTTTAGCGAGCTGGAAAGATGAGCAAGAGCGCTTTGGTATTCTCGCTTCTTACTCCATCGAGCAACTGACCTCCGGACGCCATGTGCTGGAGTCTATCGGGAGTTACTATGAGTACTTTGCCGCTGACCCAGGCACAGGGCAAGAATCGACAGTAGGCGCGTGGGCGATAGGCTCGCAGGCTTTTCGAGCTGAGCGCGAGCGCACCAGTGCGCAATTAACCGCGCAATTTGCGCCTACCGATAATACCGAGTTTGTACTTGATTATTTTCGCTTCGAGCTTGATAACCCTCATGTAAACCATAACTTTTTGACCGTCGGCGGGCGCGGCAGCGGCTCTGAAAACGTGCAAAATAATGCCCTTGGCGGCACGGAGCAAGCGACCATTACGCCTGCCTACGCCTCGATTATTTATAATCCGGTGGTGCGCAATGCCGTTAATATGAAAGCCGATGTACTGAACTTATCGGGTAAGTATATCGGTGATACTTATGAAGTAAGTGCCGTGCTGGGTCAGTCTACCTCCGATGGCGGTACGCAGTTCGGCGCCTCCAGTTGGTGGATACCGGCGACTGACGAGGGTGATAAAATCGGCGACCCGGCATTTGCAAATGGTCAAAATAGCACCGATGGCGGCTTTAGCTATGATGCGACCGGCCCCTATCAAGTATGGCTGAGCTCACTCGATGCCACCGATGCCAGTCAGTTTAAACACGCCCAAGAGGCCAACTTTCAAACTACCGTACAAGAGCATGATATTCGCTATGCTCAAGCAGATATCAAGTGGTTGCTCAGCGGCGACTTGTTTACCAGCATTGAAGCCGGGGTGAAGGTCAATAGCAGTGAATTTTCACGCGTAGCGATTCATCGTAATCCGGCCGATGTGATTGGCTTTGTTCCCAATGGCAATTTAAGCAACTGGAGTGATGGCGTGTTTACTGATCTTCACTCGCAAAGCAGCGGCCATATTCTTGATTCCTATGCCAAGCTTGATGAAGACCAGTGGTGGGATTTTATCAGTGGCAAATATGAAGCGGGAGAGCTGATTGAAACACCGGCTTTGGGCGATACCTTCGGCGTGGATGAAGATATGCTGGCGCTTTACGTGCAAAGTGATTTCAGCGGCGAATACTTCCGAGGAAACGTGGGCTTACGTTATGTGGACACCGAGCAAACCTCGTCTGGCTATGCCGATGGCCAAGCCTTTAAAGAAACGGTGGATTACGATAATTGGTTGCCAAGCATCAACATAGCCTTTGATGTCAGCGACGACGTTATTGTCCGCGCCGCCGCATCCAGTGTGATGTCACGGGTGAATTACAGCGACCTGAAACCCGGCTTAGCCATTCAAGAAAACTTTGGCTCTGCCAACGGTGGCAACCCCTATCTAAAACCTTATGAGGCCGACCAAGCTGACCTCGGGGTTGAATACTATTTTACCGAGGCATCGCTGTTTTCAGCAGCCGCTTTTGTGAAACAAATTGACAACGTTGTCTTTCTCACTGAGGAGGTCGAGTTTGTCGATGGCTGTGGCGCTCAACCTTCTGAATATGATAGCTGCCGCGTCACCCGACCTCGCAGTAATGGCGATGGTGATGTCACCGGCTTAGAGTTGCAATTGCAGCATACCTTTGCCAATGGTTTTGGCTTTGTCAGTAACTACACCTATGTTGATAGTGAAACAACCCGGCCCGACGGGGCCACAGAAATGGTTCCTGGGGTATCGGAAAACTCATTTAACGGCTCGCTGTTCTACGAGAACGACCACATCAGTGCGCGCATCGCCTACAACTGGCGCAGTGAGTGGATAGGTGTGGGTGCCGCACAAGCGGTACGCAATGATGACTATCAGCAATGGGATGCATCTATTGTTTGGCACGCCATGGAAAATCTTGATATCAGCTTAGAGGGGGTGAACCTTACCAATGAGGTGATTCAATCTTACGATACCAACTATGGCTTAACGCAAAACACCATTGAGTTTGGCTCTCGCTACTACCTCAGTGCCAGCTATAAGTTCTAACTATCAAGGGCCCAGCCTCAGCGCTGGGCAAACAGGGCGATGAATAACATTAATACCATCACGATAGTGGGCGGAGGCACGGCCGGATGGATGTGCGCCGCCTATCTGAGTAAGCACCACCGAGATAAAACGGTGCGGGTGATAGAGTCTGCACACATTGGTCGTATTGGTGTTGGCGAAGGGTCTACGCCACACCTGCAACAGTTTATGGCCGACTTAGGGGTGACAGAAAGCAGTTGGATGCGAGCCTGCGACGCCACCTATAAGGCAGGGATCCGCTTTAGTCACTGGAATGGCGATGACAGTGAGTATTTTCACCCTTTCTTTAGCGAGTTAGATGAAAAAACGGCGGAGGTGTTTTTTGTCAACGCCAATGCCAGGCGTCGCGGGGCTGCCGTGCCCGCCCATCCGGATGGGTACTTTTTAGCGGCGCAGTTGGCGGCGCAAAATCGTGCTCCCAAAGCGCTCAGTGCATTAGCGCGGCCGCTGCACTATGGCTATCATTTTGATGCGCAAAAGCTGGCAGATTGGCTGCGCGCCTATGCCTGCGCTCGTGGCGTTGAGCACATCAGCGGAACAGTCTCGCAAGTACAAGGTCGCCAGCGTATTGAGCATGTCACCTTGGCGGATGGGCGCACGCTGCAGGGGGACTTTTACATTGATGCCAGTGGTTTTCAATCACTGCTGGTGGAAAAGGCGCTGCAAGAGCCCTTTATTCGCTTTAACGATGAGTTACTCAATGACCGCGCCGTGGCTTTCGCCACTGAGGCGTTGCCTAACCCGCCGGTGTATACCCATGCTCAAGCGATGCCGAGTGGTTGGCGCTGGCACATTCCACTGCAAAGCCGCTGTGGCAATGGCTATGTCTACAGCAGCCAATATCTAAGTGCGGAGCAGGCTGAACTGCAATTGCGCCAAGCCTTGGGTGAGTATCACAGCAGCGCTAAACATCTGCACATGCGAGTGGGGATGATGCGCCGCGCACTGGTCAGTAATGTCATGGCAGTTGGCCTAGCGCAGAGTTTTATCGAGCCTTTGGAGGCCACCGCGCTGATGATCACTGGCCACAGCATCACACTTCTGAGCCAATTTATTGAAGGCCAGGTCAGTGCGCAGCAGCTTAATGATGAATTACACACCCTCGTGTTGGGCGTGAAAGATTATATTCTCGTCCATTACGCCACTAGCCGTCGTGTCGATACGCCCTATTGGTTAGCCAGTGCGGGAATAGCCGCACAAAGCCCGCGAATTGCGCCGCTGTTACAGCGTTGGCGCAGCGGTGGAGATATCGACCAGTGGTTGCATCAGCATCGTCATCAGCAGGCTTATAACCGAGCCAGCTGGTATTGCCTGTTAGCGGGCATGGATTATCGCGACACGCACCTCACCCAGCCTTTTGAGTGCGCCCCGGCGCATATCGACAGCGCCGCCAAGGCCTATGTAAAAACACTATGCGAGACTCATTTTGGCGTCCATGAGCAGGTTTTAAGGCTGTGAGAATAGTATCGGTAAGGCACTGAATTGTGCCGCCAGTGGTGGCAAAAGGCTGCGATACTGGCAGCGCATACAAAGAGCATTAATAACCCATTTGGGGTGATGGTCGTGGTTCCCCTTGAGCATTGTGTTTGTTTGCCCACAAGCCGGCTCGTATAAACCATCACCCCTTTTATTTTAAGGCATAGAGGGAAAAACAATGAAAACTAATATCCCTGTGGTCGTATTAGTACTCGCGACCTTTTTTATGATTTCGTTTATTACCAATATCCTCGGACCGATATTTCCGGCGCTTATTGATAGCTTTGATATTGGCTTAACGCTAGCGGGGTTTTTCCCGTTCGCATTCTTTATCGCCTACGGAGTCATGTCCATTCCGGCGGGGTTGTTAGTGCAATCTTGGGGCGAGAAACACGTGATGTTGTTGGCGTTTTTACTCGCTGCATTAGGCGCAATGGCGTTTGTGCTTATGCCGGTATTTGCGGTTGCAATGACAGCGCTGTTCTTGCTCGGCTCAGCTATGGCACTACTGCAAGTGGCGGTTAACCCATTATTGCGCGAAAGCGGCGGCAGCCAGCATTTTGCGCTGTTGTCAGTGTTGGCGCAGCTGATGTTTGGTGGCGCTGCAACGTTGTCCCCTTTGGTGTATTCACATTTATTTGAGCAAACGCAAACTGGGCAAGGTGTTGGAGCCATGATAGCGCCGAGTATTCCCGCGAATATGGGGTGGTTGAGTATGTATTGGCTGTTTGCGGCATTAAGTGTGGCCATGCTGGTCTGGATAGCGCTGACACCCATTAAAAGAGCCCAGCGCAACGCCGGTGAGCGGCTCAGCGCCAAGCAAAGCCTGCAATACTTTAAAAACCCAACGGCCATTAAGTTCTTCTTTGCAATCGCCGCTTATGTTGCCCTAGAGCAAGGCATTGCCAATTCCATGTCGGTGTTTTTACAGCAACAACATGGCTTAGAGCCCAACACTGAGGGCGCAGCGGTGGTGAGTCATTTTTGGTTGAGTTTAACCCTAGGTTGTTTACTCGGATTAGTGCTACTTAAGTGTGTGGATGCGCAAAAGTTATTGATGTTCTTTAGCGTTGCTGCCGCGCTCTGCTTAGTTGTGGCGCTGTTTGGCAGCCAGTCGCTAGCGGTGCTGGCGTTTCCTGCTTGTGGGTTTTTCTTGTCCATTATGTGGTCGGTGATTTTCTCTTTGGCGCTCAACTCTTTTAAAGCCGGGCATGGCGCTGTGGCCGGGATCCTCTGCACTGGCATTATTGGCGGCGCCTTGGCCTCGCCAATCATTGGCGCAATCAGCCGAGGTATAGGGAGCTTACAAATCGCCATTCTAGCGCTGTTTATACCGCTGATTTATATCTTTAGCGTGGGTATTTGGGCGCGTCCGCTGGTGCGCAATCACACCCTTAATCTGTTTAAAAAATCCGTTTCCAACGAAGAGTTAAAGAGTCCTTCATGAAAAATGTTGTATGCATCGACTTGGGAGGCACCAAAGCACTGGCAGCGCGTGTTGATGGCGTGAATCTCAGCGCCCCGATTCGTCGCGCGGTGCCCTACCAAGGGGAGAAAGAACAAATCAATGCATTTGTCTTAGAGTTAGTGCGCAGTACCATTGATGAGCACAGCCAAGGCATTGCCATTGGCGTTCCGAGCATGGTGGAAATGCAATCAGGTCGGGTGCTGGAAACCGTGAATATTCCCAGTTGGCACAACGTTGCTTTGCAGCAATTGTTACAGACCCACTTTGAGTTACCAGTGGTGGTGCACAATGATGCCAACTGTTTTGCCATGGGCGAGTATTGTTATGGCGGCCATCAAGTGCAAAACCTCGTGGGCGTTTGCTTAGGCACCGGCCTTGGCGCGGGCATTGTCATCGATGGCACCTTGTATAGCGGCAAACATGCGGCGGCCGGCGAGTTTGGTAGCTTTCCCTATCGAGATGGTATCATTGAGCACTATACCAGCGGGCAATTCTTTAAGCGCCGAGGTTTAGAAGGGGGCGAGCAGGCACTGTTAGCGCAACAAGGCGATGCCCATGCAAAGGCGCTATTTGCTGAGTTAGGTACACACATAGGTTATGCCTTGGCGCAGGTGATGCTGGCTTTTGACCCAGACAAAGTCGTGCTCGGCGGCTCAGTTGCACGCTCTTACTCACTGTTTGCTGAAACCATGCGGCACGCGCTCAGTAACCAGGCTCACCCCATTTTGGTTGAAGCGTTGCAAATAAGCCCCGGGCAGTTGGAATATGCGCCGCTGTTGGGGGCATATGCGTTATTCGAACGTCACACCCATTTGCCACACAAGGAGGTTTATTGTGCGTAACCTAATTTTATTGTTGCTTGTTTTCGCGGCCAACGCGCAAGCGATCACGGCGTCGCAGCTTGAGCGTTTGGCGCAGCAACTACAAGTGCATTACACCTTGATTGATGCCAATCCTGATAGTTGTCCTGAGCAAAAAGAGGCGTGTTACCTCAGTGAACTGACACTGTCGTTAGCCAGCGCCGAGGATTTAGAGCCACTAAGCGATTGGGCCATCTATTTTAGCCAGCTGATGCCTATCTACGCGGTGCAGGGGGAGCAGCTCGCTATTGAGCATGTTAATGGTGATCTACACCGCATCCGTGCCACTTCGCAGTTTACCGGCTTTGGTGAGGCGGGCGTAAGCGTGCGTTTTTACACTGAACAATCGCAAATCACCCGCTCGGAATTTATGCCCAACTACCTGATAAGCGATGTTGAGCACCGCCTAGAGCCACAGGTGATCGCCAGCACGCAAAGCGTTGTTGACGACACTACAGGCTTAGAGCGCCAACCCTATTTACAGGCTTTCACCGGCATCAAGCAATTACGAGTGAGTGATGATGATAAAACCCCCTGGATGGGGGCTGAGTATTTATATCAGCATCAAGTACGCCCGAAGCCCCGTGATACCGTATTGGGTTTGGTGCCACAGCCACAGCACATTGCGCGTAAGGCGCCGGGGCGGCTGTCGCTAAGCAAAGGTTTTACACTGCAATTAAAGGGTATAGAGCGAGGCGCTATCGAGGCGGCGTTAAAACGATTAGCAACCCTCGGCGTTCATGAGCGCCAAGCTGCGGTGAGCATTGAAATTCATGTTAGCGAGCAAGCAGGCGCGCCGCCTGAGTCTTATAAACTCAATGTGCGTGGTGAGAGCATTGTTATTCAAGCGCCAAGTGCCACTGGGGCCTTTTACGGGCTGCAAAGTGTAGCGGGGCTATTGAATACTGACGATTTAAGCCTGGAGCGGGTCGCTATAGAAGATGCGCCGCATTATGGCTTTCGTGGTTTACACATTGATGTAGCGCGTAATTTCCGAACTAAGGCGTTTATTCTTAATACCATAGAGCAAATGGCGGCGTATAAGCTTAACAAGCTGCATTTGCACTTGGCAGATGATGAAGGCTGGCGTCTTGCCATTGATGGTTTACCGGAGCTGACCGAGGTGGCGGCAACACGTTGTTTAGATTTAGCAGAGCAGCGCTGCTTGTTGCCCCAGTTGGGCGCCGGCCACCTTAGTGACAGTGGAGTGAATGGTTTTTATAGCGCGCAAGATTATGTTGATATTTTGCGTTATGCCCAAGTCCATCATATTGAAGTGGTGCCTTCGCTGGATATGCCCGGGCACTCGCGTGCCGCTATTAAAGCGATGGAGGCTCGTTATCAGCGTTTGCTGGCGCAAGGCGACAAACAGCGCGCCAGTCAGTACCGTTTAGTGGAACCACAAGACGGTACGCAATACCGCTCTATTCAGCATTATAACGACAACACCTTAAATATTTGTTTGCCGTCAACCTATCGTTTTATTGATAAGGTACTGCTGGAAGTACAGCTTTTGCACCAGCGTGCGGGAGTGGCGTTGCACACTTATCATATTGGTGCCGATGAAACGGCCGGAGCCTGGCTGGCGTCACCGGCATGCCAACAGCTTAAAGGGAAGGTCGCGGACTTTAGCTCATTCAATGGTTATTTTATTGAAAAGATTAGTCAATCTTTGGCTAATAAAGGCATTAAAGTAGGTGGTTGGAGTGATGGCATGGGCGATGTGCGCTTAGCAAATATGCCAGCTCACGTGCAAAGTAACGCCTGGGCGACTTTGAGTGACAATGGTCATGAGGTTGCCCATCAGCATGCCAATCAAGGATGGGATGTGGTGATCTCCAGCCCAGATGTCACCTATTTTGACTTTCCATATCAATCGCACCCACAAGAGCGCGGTAATCACTGGGCCAGTCGGGCTGTTGATACGCGCAAGGTGTTTGAGTTTATGCCTGATAATCTGCCCGCACATGCAGAGATATGGCGCAGTGTTAAAAATCAGTCGTACCGCGCCGATGACAGTGACTCGTCATTACAACCCGGTGTGCAGTTTGCCGGTGTGCAAGGACATCTTTGGTCGGAGATGCTGCGCACAGACCGCCAAGCCGAGTACATGTTGTATCCGCGCTTATTGGCGTTAGCAGAGCGTGCTTGGCACAAACCGCAGTGGGCACTGCCTTATGTGGCCGGTCGCAGTTACAGTGCCGATACTGAGTTTTTCGATGCGCAACGCCAACAGCAACGAGAGCAGGACTGGCAGCGTTTTGCTTATTTAGTTGGCGAACGGGAAATAGCTAAATTAGAAAAGTATGGGCGTTTTTATCGCATTCCCACAGTGGCGGCAAGCACCACTAAACAAGGCTATATCGATGCCTTTACTTTACTTCCCGGGTTTGCCATTGAAGTACAAACGTCGGATGGCCAGTGGCAACCGTTTAAGAGCAATAAGCACTATGGCCCGGTGCGGGCGATACGAGCACGGTCGCCACTAAACCAGCGCCGAGGGAGGGCGTTGAGTTTGCAGTAAACCAAGATTTCACACCAGTAAGGCAAGTGCAGGGCGGTGATCACCGCCTTTTTGCTTTCGCTACTGAAACTAGTTGATTTAAATACGGTAATAAGTATTAATAAGGCTAATTATATTTAAGGATGAAAATAATGGTTCGCTTGCTATTTACCTTCGCTTTACTGTTACTTACCACTTCTAGCCTTGCGCAAAGTAATCTATTCGTCGACAAATACAAAGGCGGCCGCACCAAGGCCGACGCCCATTACAGCTATATGCCTGTATTAGTGCTAGGCAAAGGTGATCAACGTATAGAGTTAGCGGGGGAGTATCGCGCTTACATGCAGGAGATTGAGCCTAACGCTAAGCTCGGCTTTTCACACCTACTTGCTGATGTTAAAGCCAAGCTGGAGGCTAAGGGTTTTAGCATACAGGTTTATTGCGTTCAGGAGTGTGATAAACGCACTTACGCTCGGCTAATTGATGATACCTTTCGCGATACAGTGTTGTATCGCTTAGGTTATTACAATGTTCAGGAAAACCGATTTGGCTATCTGTCAGCGATGAAAACAGTGAATGAGCAGCCACGTGCAGTTATGCTGTTTGCTAAACAAGAACGCAGCGGAGGGCTTTCCTTAGGCTATGAACAAATTGCATCCTTGCCCATGCCTGATGCGGGTCTTAGCGTGCAGCAAGACTTTGAGATTGATGCGTTGGATTTTAGTCAGCTAAAAGCCAAGGAAAAAGATGCAAAAGGCAGTGCTGATCATCCATTAATCGAGCGCTTCCCTGGCAGTTATATCAAAAGCAGCGGCGTGAGTGATTATGAACCCTATCCGTTAATTGTAGGTCAGTATAAAAAATCAATTCCGGTGCGCACCGTCGGCGGTAAAGTGACCACGCTAAACTACCGTATTGATAAAACGGTTGGACCTTATGCAGTCCATAAAAACTACATGAATGCACTGACCCAAGCTGGGTTCACTATTATTTATGAGTGCCAAGCACGTAGCTGTGGAAACTATATTTTGCGTGATAATTACCGCGATACCATTTTTGCTAAGCGTCATGATTCTGATATCTATAACATGACTGAAAAAAGCAACTTTTACTTGTTCACAGCTGAGAAAGACACACCTCATGGCAAGCTATACACATCGATGTACAGCCTACAACGTAGGGCCAAGGAAAGTGTAGAGTTGGTGGTTGATATTATTGAAGAAAAAGGAGTCAGCCACGTAGCTTTAAATATCGACAGTGATAATCTTTTAAAAGAAATACAAAACACAGGCAGTGTTTCTTTGTATGGTATTGAGTTTGATTTTAATAAACACACCATTAAACCTAGCTCAAAAGCGCAATTGGATGAAATTGCAAAGTTCTTAACGCAAAGGGCTGATGTTTCTTTGTATGTGGTTGGTCACACCGATAACAAAGGTGCATTTGACTACAACCAAGACTTAGCGAGTCGACGCGCTCAAGAAGTGGTGAACACCCTGGTTCGTGATTACCAAATAACCCAACAGCGATTGCAAGCGGTGGGTGTCGGGCCAGTTGCTCCGTTGGCTGCAAACGACAATGACGATAATATGCAGCGTAACCGTCGCGTTGAATTGGTACTCAAAGCTCCCATGTTCCTATAACCAAGCAGTTAAGCCCTGCCTCAGGTTGCAGGGCTTAATTTTAAACTTGGATAAACAAAGATTGCTTGTTCAATAAAGATAAAAAAGCCATGAATTCTAGCTAACCCTAAATGAGCTAAATTTCTCGTAAGGTAGAATCTTTGAGTTCATTATAAGGGAGTACCGGTAGAGCTTTATGTGTGTATTATACAATCTGCTTTAGCTCTTCAGCTTTTAGGTAAAAAACATGGTAATCCTTTAGCTTTCGCACCCACTCAAAAGGAAGTTGATATTCTCCATAATAAGCACCGGCAAGCTGTCCATATATAGCACCAGTTGTGTCGGCATCTTCCCCTAAGTTTACCGCCATAAGTGCGCCTTCTTTGTAACTATCTGAATGATAAAATGCCCAAAGAGCGGCTTCAAGACTATGCATTACATAGCCACTAGCTCTTATCTCGCTAGCGGTTTTATTTTTAAATTCGCCACTTTTTATCATTTTTGAAATGGATTCACACAACGAATGCTTGGACCAGTAACCTTCTTCTGCTTCGTAGATACCATCAAGTAAGTCGTGTTTACTTACTCCATTTAGAGCTCCCCAAATAAGAGCGCTCATGTAGCGGCAAGCGTCAACAGCTTCGATGGCGCCATGCGTCGTTTTTGAACTTTGTCCACCGTAGTGCACGGCCTTTGAAAAATCATTGTGGAAAAATAGTGGTATAGGTGCCAGACGCATTAAAGAACCGTTGCCTGCTGAATCTGCACTAGTGGAACCACTAAAAGGCTCTCCTGTTCTTTCGAAAATTGTTAAGGATTGCTTAACCGTGTTGCCAATGTCAAAACAGCTTCCTGTGGAGCTGAATATGCCATCATGCCACCATTTACAATAGAGCTTCATTTGGTCTTTCGCATCAAAGCCTTTTCGCCTAACAAGGCTATGAGCGAGGCAATACATCATAGAGGTGTCATCGGTCCAATACCCCGGCTTTAAATTAAACGGACCACCCCCTATCATCTCAGATATAGGGGCAAAACTACCTTTAGGTTGAAACTCTAATGTTGTACCTAGCGCATCACCAATTGCTAATCCTAGAAGTGCTCCACGAAAACGATTGATTAAGTCAGAGTTATCAATACCATTTTCACTAAGATATGCCCTGATATCAGATTCTTGCGACGAATTGTTGGCTAATCTAAATACAGTATATGAGGCAAGCCATTGCATCCTTTCTGGTTCTCTTCCGCCACTAATACGGTTGGTCATAAAAGGGAAACGTAAGTCGTCAGGAATACGCTCTTGCTGCTCTAAGAGAGCAATGATAGACGCCTCCGTGATTAAGTTACCATCGTTGTCATAGTACTTTTTTTCTTTCATTTAGTTTTTCTTTAGAGCTGTGTAGTGTCTTATTCTAAGTTAGAAACTCTCCGGCTTTGCCAATATGTTCCTCATTTCATAAAACAAAAGATAATGTTGTCGCTTGGTTTTCGACTGTGCCTCATGACATAGTAAGTCGAAGGTGTTATGAATACATTGACTAAATTCAGGCTGTGAGAAGCATAGCTTACTTTGAAAACTCGTCGAAGATCACATCAATATTTGCCAAGAATTCGTTATGGATTGGTGCGGTAAAATATCTGGAAGTTAGGACTCCAAAAGTAAAAATCTTTCCTTCAGGAAGCTCGTCTCTAGGGTTCTTCTCATATTGAGCGCAGGCCAAAATAAACGCCAGTTGCGCTTTTATCTCAGGCTTAACGCTGGCAGTTGAGTCATCCGTTTCCAGCTTGAGTAACCTCAACGCATTTTGAGTCGCACTCTCAAGTCTTATGAAATTCATTGTGCCAGTGCCTTGGGCTTTGATATCTGATCCTGTCATTTCACAAGGCATTAAATAACAAGGCCTTTTTATTAAATTTCTAAGAGGTGATTAACAATGCCAACGGTTCTGCTGTACGAAAAGTACCAGACTAATTGGCTGATACTTTTCGCAATCGAAGACCTGTAGTAGGCACATCAGAATAGGCATCAATCGAAATGAGGGCGCAGCTGTTCACGCATTTCCATCATATTGCCAAGGTGGATTTCCCAGCGGTTCTTATCTTCAAATTCAAAATCGATTTTAAAGCGCTCTGTTTCGCTTTCCATTTGAAACAGCAGTTTTATAAAACGCCAATCGCATTGCTCATAAACTTCCTCACGGAATTCGAGCAATGTGTCGTCTAACAGCAAAGGAACGTCTTCTATTTCCGCAGAGGCAGGGCGTACTGCCTCTGCGTTATATATGAAACCGGAGTTGGCCATATGGCCCTCATTAAACTCGAAAACAAACGAAAACGCTGTCCATGGGTTTTGCTGTACTTTCTTGCAGCGTAGAAATAGATCTGCAATGTATTGGAGACGTTCCATTGGTATATTCAAATATCTGAAGCCCTACTCATTGTGATGCTTAAGCGCATTCTTTAAAAGCTTGCAGAACACCTTCGTTTAAAAGCTCATCATCGGTCAACCAGAAGTCTTGAAAGTTTTCCTTAAATTTGCGGCTGGGTCGGCTAAAGTTAGTGATCCTAAAACCCTTTCTAAGTGGTGCGCCAACGTTCATTTCTCTATAAATAGTTACCTTTTCGCCATTTACAAAGATATCCGTTCGGTTTACTCCGGAAGGTAGACCTCCCTCTGAAGAGCTGCTCCAGAATTTCTCTTCTATTGTTTTCGCAATTAAAGGAAGAGTAAGTTTTGGGAATTCAACTTGGTTAACATAAAAGTCAGGGATATCCGGTTTGCCATATTTCGGGGGAGATAGATTAATGAGTACATCTATAGATTCGCTCGATATAATAAGAAAATGTTTTTTTGAATCAGGCGAGCCTTTTTTGAATACAACACACATGTCAGAAGGCAAGTCAAAGGGATTTAATAATTTCATACCGTTACACTCTTGGAGCTTTAATAAGCTTAACTGCATTTTCAAGTTGGTTGATTTCAAGAGGGTCTCTTTCAAACGTGAAAGATTCAACCACGCCGTAGTTACCTTTAGTTTTGCTACCCCAATCTGAGGACTTATCGATTTTCGTTAAGCCGTTACCACTAAACAGTTGATTGGCGCCAAATTGGTTCATAATTCTGAACCTAGCCAAACTTTGATTTTGATTATTATTGTTTTCTATCTCTAAAAATTCTTTAAAATCCTGCTCGTCAAATATGTTACCTCCTTTTTCTTTATATGTTTCAATAGTCTTTTCAAACTCAATGGCACCTTCTTCACTTAGCACTTCATCGATTATCCCTTGGGGGATTTTCCGCTCTTTCAAGTCGCCTTTTAGCTCGCGTTTGCTAAAGTCTTTCATTTTCTCGAACGTAGGAATAAAGGTTTCCCGTTCGGCTTTTGGCGGCATTGAGTGTGAGTCGATGATGGCTAAAGTAAACTCTTGATCTGGGGATATCTCCTTATGATCAATACCGAATAAGGCGGCCAGTAGCATTGGGTCTGTATCCGCATTTTCCATTTGATCGAAAGTAGTTGCCCAATATGGAGCTCTTTTTGAATCTGGTCTGGGGAAGCCAAGACTGGTGTTTTCCGCGTTACTTACATCACCGAAGATTAGCCTCACAAAGAAACGGTCGTCTAGTTCACCTTTTTCGGCTAATTCCGTAAGTTCACTCTGTGAATATTTAGGTTGATATTCGCCGGTCTCTTCTAGACGTTTACGCGCATCCGCCAAGCGCTGAACACACTCTTCCATGCTTTGCGGTGGGGCCTTTTTCGGTGCTGGCGCTTTTTTAGCGCTTGCTTCACTTGCTTGCGGTTCGCTTGCTTTGCTGGTATCCGTTTTTTTGCCTGCGCCGGTGACCACTGGCGCTGAGCTTGTGGAACTGGGTGCGGGGGCCTTTTTCTCTGGGCTTGCCAAATCGGCGCCGCTGCTGCGCTTCGGTGCGCTTGAGCCAGCGGCATCGCTACTGCGTGTTTTATCTGATTTTTGCAGCTGTTGTTTAACCACGTTAGGGTGCTCGGCAATATCCCACAACTCGAACATCACTAAGCGTTCATCCACCAAAGCTTCGGCCACCTCGTTAAGCTGTGAAGTAACTGGCTTATAACCTGAGCCGAAACTGGTGATATGTAAATAGTCGAACAAGTTGCTAATAATAAACTGACTATTGCGCCATGGGTCGAGATCATGCAAAAACTGCTCGGCGAATACACGCCCGGACCGAAATGCATAGATTGGATGGGGAAGCATAGGATCATCGGGGATATGTTCAGGGCGACACACCAAATGAGGATGACCAAAACTGCAATATACAATGTAACCGCGAGCGAATGCCGCAGGCGTTACTGGGTTGTAATCCTTGACAAGACTAGAGCTTTCCATAGCACACATAAATTGTTTTTAACTGGCGACAATATTACCCGATGTGATGCCTAAAAAAAAGCACAATAAAAAGAAAGCGCCCAGTCAGGGCGCTTATTCTACGCTATGGTGAAGGGGGGCCAATTCCTATGCACACCCCCTGTTTGAATCCTGTTAGAGAGGAACAAAAGGTGGTTGCAATTGCAAACCCTTCGCACGCTTTTACGGAATTTTATAAATAGAGCGATCACTTTTATTTTAAAAAATAACAATCGCTTCTATCTCGCGGCTAGAGAACTAGCGCCTTACTTTAATGCGTGGGCTTAGGTGATTTGTTAGTTGCAACCTAGCATGCCTTTGTTATACTCGGCGCGAACTTTCAGTAAGTAGTGAAAGTTCCTAACCGATATTTCGCAATTAAACCCGAAGTGGATGTACACAGTGCTTTCAGCTAACACGAACAATTCAACCTTGCTAACGCAACCGCTGGTGTTGGGCGCGTGCTTTGGTCGTGGTGTTGTGCTTGCTTGTATGCTCTTTGCGCTTAATGCGGCGTTGTTGCTCAGTGGCTCCCTTGGAGATGCCATCGAGCTTGAAGCGCTAATGGGCGAAGGTTTAAGCCAAGAGCCTTGGTTGGTGGCGGCGATGCAGTTTTTTGCCCAGCCGGTGCTTAGCGCCCAGTTGTTAATTGGTTTATGTTGGTTATTGTTTCACTTTTTTGCGCCTAAGCGCGCAGCCATTTCGCTGCGTAAAGCGGCGTTTGACTTTGTCGCCCCCACCCGTTGCCAGAATCCTCAAGGCGCGCATGGGTGCCGCGCTCCTCCATCAGTTGCCGGTTGATTGTTTTTAGTTGCTACCACTCAGGAAATGCGTGTCCTTGGTAGCGACCTCAGTGCGTCTGCTTAATTTTTGTCACTGACCACAGTCAACCCACCGCAGTGTTATTCGCGGTGCCTCGGGCAGCAATGCTAATTTATCTCTGCACACTCTACATTAGTGAAGGTCAAGCTTTGCGCTGACTCAGTCGCCCATGCTGCGGCTGCAGAGAACCTTTGGCAAAGCAGCATTTTTGCATCTTAAAAATGCTCCCTTAACCGCGAATTTCGCTCTTTAAGCGCTGTATTTATGCGCTTGAAGTAGCTCAGGCCACTTTGTGGCGAGGTTTAACCTTTAGGTTGTAGGGTAGTGTTTTGTTAACTCGAAAACTCTTTTCATTCGCTTTCGCCCTTATGGTGTTGGCGCTCAGTGGCTGTAGTGGCGGAGTGCTGGACCCCAAGGGGCAAATTGGCATTGATGAGAAAAATCTCATTATTATTGCCACCGTTCTGATGTTGGTTGTGGTGATCCCGGTGATCATCATGACTTTGTATTTTGCCTGGAAATATCGCGATGGTCGCGACCATGAGATCTATGCCCCGAAATGGGCGCACTCGAGCAAAATAGAAGCGGCGGTGTGGACTATTCCCATCGTTATCATCATTGTGCTTGGGGTGATCACTTGGCGCTCCACACAAGCACTTGACCCATACAAGCCGCTGGCTGGTAAAGGGGAGCACTTAACCGTGCAGGTGGTGTCGCTAAATTGGAAGTGGCTATTTATTTACCCTGAGCAGGGTATTGCCACGGTCAATGAGCTGGTGTTTCCAGCCAATGTGCCGGTGGAATATAAAATCACCTCGCAAAGTACCATGAACTCCTTTTTTATTCCCCAGCTGGGGAGCCAAATTTACTCCATGGCGGGTATGGAAACCCAGCTACACCTGATTGCCAACGAGCCTGGTACATTCAAAGGCTTTTCAGCTAACTACAGTGGCGCCGGGTTTAGCGGTATGAAGTTTAATGCCATTGCCACCCCCACACAGGCCGACTTTGATACCTGGGTTGCCAATGTCAAAGCCAAAGGGACTAAGTTAGACCAACACAGCTACGAGACGTTAACCCAACCCAGTGAATACCATCCGGTGAGCTATTACAGCGAGGTGGAGCAGGGGCTGTTTCACAGCATTGTGATGAAGTACATGCAAGGTCACGGTGAAATGAATTACTACGCCAAGCCCGAGCATGCGGCGCATAACCAACATCGCGTCGAGGAGTGAAAATGAATCTATTTGGAAAACTATCAATTGAGGCCATTCCATACCACGAGCCCATTATTATGGTGACTTTGGCGGTTGTGGCTGTACTGGGGCTGCTGCTTGCAGCGGCGATGACAAGATATCAAAAATGGGGCGTGCTATGGCGAGATTGGATCACCTCCATTGACCATAAACGATTGGGCATGATGTACATAACCCTTGCCCTAATCATGTTATTCCGTGGTTTTGCTGACGCTATTATGATGCGTACTCAGCTGGCCATGGCGACCGGCGGGGCGGCCGGGTACTTGCCCCCTGAGCACTACGACCAAATCTTTACCGCACACGGCGTGATCATGATTATCTTTATGGCGATGCCGTTTATGATTGGGTTGATGAACATTGTGGTGCCACTGCAAATCGGTGCTCGCGATGTGGCCTTCCCATTTTTAAACAACCTGAGCTTCTGGCTTACGGCGGGCGGCGCAATACTGATTAATTTATCCTTAGGGCTTGGCGAATTTGCTAAGACTGGGTGGGTCGCCTATCCGCCGCTATCAGAGTTGTCCTTCAGCCCCGGTGTGGGAGTCGATTATTATATTTGGGCATTGCAGATATCAGGCTTGGGTACTTTGCTAACGGCGGTAAACTTCCTGGTGACGGTATTTAAAATGCGCGCGCCGGGCATGAGCTTGATGAAAATGCCTATTTTTACTTGGGCATGTACCTGGGCGAACATTCTTATTGCCGCATCGTTCCCCATTTTAACAGCGGTGCTGGCCATGCTCACCCTAGATAGATACATGGATTTCCACTTCTTCACCAATGAAGCAGGTGGTAATGCGATGATGTATATCAACTTATTTTGGGCATGGGGCCACCCAGAGGTTTATATTCTGATTTTGCCAGCGTTTGGCATTTTTTCTGAAGTGATCTCGACTTTCACTGGCAAGCGTTTGTTTGGCTACAAGTCCATGGTTTATGCCAGTGGTGCGATTTCTATTTTGGGCTTTATCGTCTGGCTGCATCACTTTTTCACTATGGGCTCCAGTGCCAATGTAAACGCCTTCTTCGGGGTGATGACCATGGTCATTGCGGTGCCTACTGGGGTGAAGTTGTTTAACTGGCTATTTACCATGTACCGAGGGCGTCTGCGCATCACCGTGCCGGTGCTGTGGACCATTGGCTTTATGATCACCTTTACCGTGGGCGGTATGACCGGCGTGTTGCTCGCCATTCCCGGCGCAGACTACGTGCTTCATAACAGCTTGTTTCTGATTGCGCACTTTCACAACACCATTATTGGTGGCGCGGTGTTTGGCTACCTTGCCGGCTTTGCCTATTGGTTCCCTAAAGCCATGGGCTACAAGCTGGATGAACGTTGGGGTAAGGCGTCATTCTGGTGCTGGCTGGTGGGCTTCTTTGTTGCCTTCATGCCGCTGTATGTACTGGGCTTTTTAGGTATGACGCGACGCCTAAACCACACCAACAACCCAGATTGGAACATCTGGCTGTACATTGCCTTTGTCGGTGCTGTGATCATTATGTTTGGCATCCTATTTCAGGTGATCCAACTGGTGGTGAGTTATAAAAACCGTGCGCAATTGCAAGATACCACCGGCGATCCTTGGAATGGCCATACCTTAGAGTGGTCTACGGCATCACCGCCCCAGTACTACAACTTCGCGAACACCCCGGTGGTACGTGATATTGACGCTTGGACCGATACCAAAGAGCAGGGGCAGGCTTACCAGCAAGGGCAACACTATGCGCCCATCCACATGCCGAAAAACACCTCAGCTGGCGTGCTTATGAGCGCCGCGCTTACGGCATTTTGCTTCGCCATGATTTGGCATATTTGGTGGCTTGCCATTGCCGGCCTTGGCGCCGCTATAACCGTGTTTATTAAGCGTTGTTACAGCAATGACGTTGATTACTATGTGCCGGTGGCCGAAATTGAAGCCATCGAGTCAGCCCATATCCACCATGCAACTGCGGAGGGTCGCTCATGAGTGCCACTACATCAACCGCTATTCACACCTTAGGTAAGGCGCATCACCCCGATTGTGCACACCACGATACATCAAGCAATACCGTGTTTGGTTTTTGGTTATACCTGATGACCGACTGCCTGTTATTCGCGTCATTTTTTGCCACCTATGCGGTGCTGTACATGAACACCGCCGGCGGGGTTTCCGGCAAAGATATCTTTGAGCTTGACTTTGTTGCCTTAGAAACGGCGGCCTTGTTGCTCAGCAGTATTACCTTTGGTTTTGCCATGATAACCGCTAAGGCGCAAAAACAGGCGGCTACATTGAGCTGGCTGGCGGTTACCTTTGCCCTAGGGGCGGTGTTTATTGCTATGGAAGTGTATGAGTTTCATCACTTAATTGCCGCTGGCAATGGCCCACAACAAAGTGCGTTTTTAACTTCGTTTTTCTCTTTGGTGGGGCTGCATGGCTTGCATGTGAGTGCGGGGTTGATTTGGATGAGCGTGATGATGATTGAGGTGCTGCGCCGTGGGCTTAAGGGGCAAACGGTAACGCGATTAAGCTGTTTAAGCTTATTTTGGCACTTTTTGGATATTGTCTGGATTTGTGTATTTACCGTGGTGTATCTAATGGGGGTGATGTCATGAGTCACAGTGAAACTCACGCGATGGATAAGCTCGAGGCAGTCGCAGAGCAAGGCCTAGTTAACCACGCTAAGGATTATGTCATTGGTTTTGTACTCTCAGTAGTGCTCACCGGCGCACCGTTTTGGGCGGTGAGCAGTGGAGTGTTGTCGACAACCAGTACCTTGGCCACTGTGGTGGTGGCAGCCATAGTGCAAATTTGCGTGCATTTAAAATACTTTTTGCACCTTAACTTTGTTAGTGAAGAAGGCAAAGCGAATAGTATCTCCTTTATTTTTAGTGCCCTTATCATCGTTATGGTGGTTGGCTTATCGGTGTGGATCATTTATGAGTCCAACGCCATGATGATGTATTAACGTTGAGGTCGTGCTTATGTTTCGTCGTTATTTTTCGGTGACTAAACCGGGGATCATCATCGGCAATCTTATCTCTGTGGCGGGGGGCTTCTTGCTGGCCGCACGCGGCGAGATAGACTGGCCACTGATGCTGGCTACGCTAACGGGGCTCTCGTTGGTGGTGGCCTCGGGGTGCGTTGTAAACAATGTTATTGACCGTGACATTGATGCCAAAATGGCGCGCACCCAAGGCCGCGTCACCGTCACTGGAGAAATATCGGCGTCGGCGGCACTGCTCCACGCCCTGGTATTGGCGGTATGTGGGTTTGGCGCATTAATCTACTACACCAATACCTTGGCGGTGGGCTTTGCTGCCTTTGGCTACATCATCTATGTAGGCATATACAGCTTGTATATGAAACGTCACTCCGTGTATGGCACCCTGGTTGGCAGCCTCTCTGGGGCAGTGCCTCCGGTGGTGGGGTATGGCGCCGTCAGCGGCCAATTTGATGCTGGGGCAGCCATTTTGCTGCTGATGTTTTGCCTATGGCAGATGCCGCATTCCTATGCCATTGCGATTTTCCGTTATCAGGATTACCGCGACGCCAATATTCCGGTGCTCCCGGTGGCAAAGGGCTTAGCCCGGGCGCAGCGGCATATTGTTTTCTACATTGCTTTGTATGCCTTGGTGGTCATGCTATTGCCGCTCGGTGGCTACACCGGGCTCGCCTTTATGGCGGTGGCATGCACGACTAGTTTTTGGTGGTTGCTGATGGCCCTACGTGGCTATCGCCGCGATATTGATATGCATGGCTGGGCACGCCAAGTGTTTGCCTTTTCCATTGTTAATATCACCGTGTTGAGCATCACCATGGCTGTGGACTATCACGCTGCCAATCCACAGTTGCTGGTGCTTAATTAGCACCTTTTAGCAGCATTTTCCCAAAGTTAACCAAAGGCCCGTAAGGGCCTTTTTTCTTATAGTTGTGCCGCCTGCTCAACCACAATGGCATGGCGTGCAGCCAAGCGTTCATGGTCTTTATCGTAGCCGCCGCCAATCACCGTAGCCACTGGGGTATTGTGCTGTGCACAGCGTTTGAGCACTAAGCGATCACGTTGTGCGATCCCCTGCCAGCTGACATCCAGCTTGCCTAGGCCGTCTTGCTGCCAGATATCAACGCCAGCGTCATACAAGACTAAGTCGGGATTCAGGCTGTCGAGCAAGTGCATTAGGGTGTCATCGACCACGCCGAGGTATTCGTCATCGCTTATGTGATTAGCAAGACCGACGTCCAAATCACTGGCAGATTTGCGAAACGGGAAGTTCTTTTCACAGTGAATGGAGCAGGTAAAAGCATAGGGTTGATGTTGCAGCAGCGCCGCTGTGCCATCGCCTTGGTGTACATCAAGGTCAAAAACCAACACATTGGTTACTTCGCCACTATTAATCAGCGTTTGCGCCGTGAACGCTAAATCATTAACCATGCAATAGCCAGATCCAAAGTCATAATGAGCATGGTGAGTGCCGCCTGCCAAATGGCAAGCCACCCCATGATTAAGGGCAAGGCGGGCTGTTTTCAGCGTCCCCAAAGGCGCGGTGAAGGTACGCGCCATTAAGTTGTGTGACCAAGGTAGGCCAATACGGCGCATCGCTTTGGCATCTAAGCGGTTATGCCATAGGTCATGCACATAGTTATCGCAGTGAATTAAGCTGAGATCATCCGGGGTTCCGAGCGGCGGTTGCTCAAGGTTATCACCGACCAAGCCTAGGCCTTTTACATGATGGTACAGGCGCGCAAACTTGCTCATCACAAAGCGATGATTGGGGTCAAAGCTAAATGAGTAATTGGGGTGATAAACCAAAGGTAAATGCGGATTCAAGGCCATACAGCAAACAGACTTAGCGATAACGAGAAGTTAAGCGTAACGAAAGAACCTAGAGTTTGTCTAATTTCCTTGAAAAGGAACTATCATCGTGGTGATAATGTTATGTTGTATCATAACTTTTATAGTAAATCATGAATCTTTCACTTTCTCTTATCTCCTTAGCGTTAGCCAGCAGCCACAATGTTAGTGGTGCCATTGAGCACATCGAAGTCAGCGGACAGCATCAACTTCCTTCTGCAAGCAGCGAATTGATTGGCGCAAATATTGAACTCAATGGTGCCCAATTAAACGAGTTAAAAGCGCCTACACTCGGCGACACTCTTGATACACTGCCAGGGGTGAGCGCAAGCCACTTTGGCCCCTCTGCTAGTCGTCCACAACTCAGGGGGTTCGGCGCTCAACGTGTGGTCTTAGCGACCAATGCGATGGCTGTGCGTGATATGTCTTCTATCAGTGCGGATCAACTCGTGCCGATAGAGCCTTTCTTTGCCGACAACATCCGTGTGATTAAAGGCGCCACTGCGGTGATCCCTTTTGGCGGTGAGGCGATGGCAGGCGTTGTCGATGTTGATGATAGCCGTATTCCTAAACAACTAAGCGCTTGGCAAGCGCAAGAAAAAGTCGAGTTGCAAAGTGGCTACAATAGTGCCAGCTCATTGCTAGCGCAAACTCAAGGGCAGCAACAAGGATTCGCCTTCAATGCCAATATCCTTGTGCGTCAACGAGGTGATTACAAAGTGCCAGACAGCGCCAAGGCACCGGTGTGTGCAAGCTGGTCAGAGTTAGTGACCGATGTGCGCCTAGCCGACCACTGTCAGGTTAAATTAGCGTCGCCGCAGTGGCAGTTTAACGGTGAAAAATGGGTTGATATTACCCCCATTGATGAGCAGGTAATTAGTCACTATGGCCTCAATGACCAAGGGAAAGTTAGCAACTCTAGTAGCTATCAAACCTCTGGCTCAATTGGCGGAAGCCAGCTACTTTCAGAGCATCAAGAGCTCGGGTTTGCATACAGCTTTGGTAAAGCTAACCGAGGGATCCCTGGGTTTATGCATCTAGGGTCCGCAACGGCCCCAAAAGTAGGTCAAGCAGCGGATATTCGCATTTACTCTTCTTTTCATCGAATTGATGGCCACTACAGTCAACACTTCAATACCCAAAGCTACCTAGACTACCTTGAAATTAATGGCTTTTATTCTCAACAAAGAGATGACGAGACGTTAGCTGGCACCTCCGTTAACCTGTTCGAAGTAGATGCTTTGCAACTCAACCCACGAATTGGCTTTACATGGCACGACCAAGCGCCGGCCTCGATAGGGTTACAGATAGAGCGCAGTGAACACCGAGGCGAGGGGAGCGATAACTATTTACCTGAGATCGAGGGCAAACGAGAGGCGCTGTATTTACTTCAAAACCTGCACTTGCAAGCATTGCAGCTTCAGTTTGGCGCAAGGTATGACCATATTCAATATAAGCCGAATCTTGAAGGGAGTTATGTGCCCGGACGTGGCCAAGGAGCAAACGTGCAGGAACGTGAGTTTCACTTGCAAAACTACAGTGTAAGCATGAATTATCATCCCGTGCCTATCTGGTCCCTACATGCTAGCTACACTGATGCGCAGCGTGCACCTGCAATTAATGAGCTCTACGCAAGTAACCCCCATTTGGCTTTATTAATTGAAGAGCAAGGCAATACGCATTTAAATGTCGAACAAAACCGAGCGTTAGAATGGGGGACGCGCGTTACCTTGGGTGACCTACAATTGGCGGCGACATGGTTTGATAATGAATACACCGACTTCACTTATCTAGGAAATATAGGCGTAAACAGAGGGGGTGTATATGTTCAAGAGTGGCGTCAGGCTGATACCGATAATCAAGGCTATGAAATTACTTTAGATTATTCATATACCTTTACAGACTGGGGCGTAATAACGCTATCTGCTTTCACAGACAGTGTAAAAAATACGCCTCGCTATCAGTTTGATGGCAGCTACGATCCTTTTGAACTAGATAACTTCCTAAACCCAGATAAAGCACAAGAAGCTGAATATTGGCGGCGCACTATGGAAGGAGACAGCATACCTAAAACTCCAGCGAATAGAACGGGCCTAAAGCTAGGTTGGCAATATGATGGCTTGCGATTCACTGTAAATTACACACATCATGACAATCAACAAAATGTCGGTAAGCATGAAAGGCCTTCATCAAGCTATGCCTTGTTAGGTTTTGATGCCAGTGTTGTGCAACCTTGGTTAGGAGATAGCGGGGAATTATTTGTCAATATCGATAACATCACTGATGAAGATGCCCGTGCGCACCAAAGTTACTTACGCTTTATTGCTCCATTGCCAGGTCGCAGCATAGCCCTTGGATTGCGAGCGCGCTTCTAACTCATCGCCGGGGGGCGTTTAAGCCCCTCGTACTTACTGTCAGATAAGCACTATACACACAGTGGCTTGGCTTTTTTTAACAACCAAAAATTGCGTAGATGCGCAGCCATCAGCAATAAACTGCCGACAACGGAGAAAAGCACCTCTAAGCTTGGCACAAGTAACGCGGTGCCAAGCAGCGACAAGCCAATCAACGCGATCAGTAACGGCAGTGGTTGATGATGTTGACGCAACCCCTGAGGAAGAGCCCATAACGCCAAGGCTGCAATAACGAGGAAAAGTCCTTGATGAATGCGCTCTGAGAACAAAAACTGCCCTAAAATAGATGTCGATAGCAAAAAGCCTGCGGGCAATACAATGCAATGGACTAGGCAAAAAGCACTGAAAAAAATAGCTAATTTATCTTTCATAGGTCCTCCCTTAAGTTTTAAGTGTTATATTATAACATTTTTTTGCTGTATTGATATCTTCGCATCTTCAAAATAAATCGACGCTCAGCTATTGAAATTCATCGTCGTGTCCCAATTTAAATTTGAACGGCTATTCAAAAAGGAGTGACTATGTCATTATCAAACCGCCAGATCGTATTGAACTCTCGCCCTGAAGGTGAGCCCGTAGCAGATAACTTCCGCCTGCAAGAGGTGGACGCCCCGAAAGCGAAGCAAGGGGAAATGCTGCTGCGCACGATTTATTTATCTCTTGATCCCTATATGCGCGGGCGCATGAGCGACGCCGAGTCTTATGCCGATCCTGTGGCTATCGATGAGGTGATGGTCGGTGGTACGGTCTCCCAGGTTGTTGAATCTCATAGTGAAGGATTTAAAGCAGGGGACTGGGTACTATCAATGAATGGCTGGCAAGATTACGCCATCAGCAATGGTGAAGGCGTTATTAACCTAGGCTCCCAGCCACAAAACCCATCTTATGCTTTAGGTGTTTTGGGCATGCCAGGATTTACCGCTTACATGGGGCTACTTGATATTGGCAAGCCACAAGCGGGGGAAACCGTTGTGGTTGCTGCGGCCAGTGGCGCGGTAGGTGCTAATGTCGGGCAAATCGCCAAGCTAAAAGGGGCAAATGTCATTGGTATCGCCGGTGGCGCGCAAAAATGCAGTTATGTTAAAGATGAACTCGGCTTTGACGCCTGCATCGACCATAAGGCCGATGACTTCGCTGAGCAATTAGCCAAGGTTTGCGACAGCGGTATTGATGTGTATTACGAAAATGTCGGTGGCAAAGTGTTTGACGCCGTATTGCCGTTATTAAATACCGGTGCTCGTATTCCGGTGTGTGGCCTTGTGTCGCAATACAATGCCACCGAACTACCGCCGGGGCCTGACCGCTTATCATTGCTGATGGGGAAAATCCTTACTAAACGTATGACCATGAAAGGGTTTATCATTTTTGATGATTACGCTCATCGCTATGAAGAGTTTGCCACCGACATGCAAAAATGGGTGCAAGAGGGAAAAATTAAGTACAAGGAACACCTAATTGAAGGGTTAGAAAATGCACCTGAAGGCCTCAATGATGTTCTGGCAGGGCGTAACTTTGGCAAAATGGTCGTCAAAATAAACAATCCTGAATAACGGAAAGCGAGCCGAGGCGCTTGCCTCGGCGTTAAAAAGTTAATGCTTTTTTAGTTGTCGAAGTGAAGTTACAGCGGTATTGGAAACTGAGTCAAATTCACTATTCGCCCAGCCACCATAGTATGATGAATAATTAAAAATGATACTCTCATCCTCTGTTGCCAGAGGTGCAAAACTTTGTATAAGAGTTAATTCATTATTGTTTAAGGCATTTTGTACGATGCCAAAACATGTAGTAAAGTCAGTCGCTTGAGGACAATTATCATACTTTATAAAAACGACGCGGTTATCGTAAACTCCCCAAAAGTGTGTTGTCTTCTCACTCAATTCAACTTCATCGAGAGGGCCATCGGCACGTAAATTGAATCCCAATGTGCCATTGTCGTGAAAAACTGAGTAATAGATATCGTCATTTTCATTTACCCAATCTAGGTGCTCATACAAACCGGCAAAGCTTTGCACTGAAAGCGGCGGCTGCTCTTCGGCCTTCATAAACAGGCTCATAGGTCTTTTTGTTGTATATACATGGCTTACATCTGGCGACACAAAAATATCGTCATCTTTGTGTTGGAAGAAGCCAACTTTATATTCATTGCCAGGGTTACCTACAAGCAAGTGATCCGCTTTGATCTCATAAGGAAGTTTTAGCTCTAATGACCCCTCAGTATGTGGAACCGTTAAAGGAATAGTCAGCTCGCTGGCAGAATCAAAGATGACCTCAACCACTCCTTTAAATTGTGTTTCACTGGCAAGATCATCGTGAACTGATGCTAATCGACCAACATATTTTTGTCCGAATTCTAAAGAGGGGGGGGCTACTTTGTGCAGGCGATAGGTGGCGCTTAAAGAAGCATAGTCAGCTAATAAAGGGGCTAAGCCAATATAGTCATCTACTTCGTAGCCATTTAATGAAGACAATACTTCGCCACTGTGCAGTGCATCATACACGACAAAGTTATCATCAACGTAAAGTGGCTCGATGTAATCGATGTTGCGACCTATCGTCACTTCTTCCCAACGAGGTGCACTGGCGTTTTCAAAGTCTTTAGAAAAACTAATCTCGGTTTCATTCACAGTGAAGTGCTCACCATCGAGTTTTCCAACTAGGCTAGCGTAATAAAAAGAGCGATCAGGTAACGAAACTTTCGCTTCTAAACGAGTTTCAGCGTTAGCGGTGAACAGCCCTAAAAATGTGAGTCTAGGGTCTATTGCTGTTGTAAAGTAGGCATCTTCAATTGTAGGAGCCGAGCGTTTGGCCATATTAACAGTGTAGTTTTGCTCTAGCCCCTCAACATGGATACGCAGTTGCGAGTCAGACTCAGCGACGGCGCGCAACGTTGCAGCTTGTTGCTCTCGCTCGCAGTATGGACCACACAAAGCAGGGTCAACAGCTAAATTCACAGCGGTCGCACTATTGTTTAACTCATAGTCAAACTGCTTCATGGTGTCATCAATAATGAGCGCGCCGGCATCATAACCATTAAATACAATATTAAAATCATTAGCGCTGTTTGACCAAGCACCACGCAGTTCAGCGCGACTTAGACTGATGTCATCACGCCATTGCTCGGGGTTGTCATCTACTTCCACGGTCAAAGAATAGGCTTGGCTAAGCTCACCGTCGGAAACGCTCAGTGCTAATTCGTGACTGCCAATATCAAAAAAATCCGGTGCCAACGTTAACGTGGCGGTATTCTCGCTAAGGTCCACAGTGACCCATTGTGGTTTGTCTTCAATGGTAAAGGTGAGCGCATCACTTTCGTTGTCGCTCATCTCTAAAGTGACCGTGGTGCTTTGCAAAGCTTTAACCGTGTTGTTGGCAACACCACTGAGCGATGGGGCTGTGTTTTGTGGTTGTGAAGGGGCACTTTCTGAATCAGAAGAGCTGCCACCACAGCCAAAAAGAGACAGTGCAATAGCACTACAAAGAAGCGAATGTTTCATGTTTATTATGTAAATCCTTGTTGATATTAGCAAGATGAGTCGCGCAGCTGTTCCAAGCGTGCGTACATATACTCGGTAAAAAAGCCATGCATTAAAAAGCGTTGGCTGAGGTTCCATGGCCCAACTAAATACAAAGGATGTTTGTTGTAAGCCATTTCTGTGAGATTGGGTTCGCCAATCATTTGGCCAATGCGAATCGCCATAGATTGATCTAGGTTAAAGCCATTAATGGCGTCGCGGTATTCGTCGCGTTTGAGCAGCAAACAAAACAGGCACATAAACAGTGCATGAGCACTTTCAAAGTCTAAAAACTGGCTCCAACGCTTTTCCACCTGAAAATCAGCCATATTAACCGCTTGCCAATGGTGCCAATCAAGCTCAGTTTTAGGCTGTGATAGCGGTTGCCAGTGGCCGAGTTGAGCAAAGGCTTTAAACAAGCACTGATCATGTTCAACAAAGCTGGCATGGCGCATATCATCAATGGTTTTTGGGTACAGCGGCACTGGCTCAACACCGGCTTTGTCACTATTGGCGATGATAAAATTCAAGATGTTGGACTCGGTGGCGTAGTGGCGCAAAATCAACAAATTAGCCTCCACACTCACAAAGTGGCGACAAAACCAGCAAATCAGCTTTTGTAGTAGTCCATGGGCACTAAATTGAGGCAGCGGTAGGCGTTTAAATAACCACACTAAATGCAGCAAAATAGCGAATAGCCCTTGAAAAAGCGGGCGCACTAACCAGCGCAGCGGGTTGTTTAAGTCTTTAAGCCATAAATTCACAGCCGCTTGCTCAATGGGGATGGAATTATCAACGGCCAGCGCTTGCAACAGCGCTGAGTCGTTTTTATTGGCGCTAATATTAGCCATCGACTTCCTCCAATTGCAGGGCGTAAAGGCGAGCGACAACCTTGGCGGTGCGTAAAATAGCTTGCACTTGAGACTCGTTTTGACACACCCGGTCGATTAATTGATAAAGCTTTTCTAAGTGGGCATCGTCGTTTTCGCCGTGGTAGCGCATAAAGCGAGTGTATTCACCCTCTAACGCGACACATTGCTCTATTTGCTTTGCCCAGTCGCTGGCCATCTTGTGGCCTAGGCCTTCAATGATCCACATCGCGCCTATCATATCCACCGGGTTGGGCTGCGAGCCGCGATACATTAAAAACGCATGCAAGGCCTCGCTACCGGCGTTGCGAGGGGCGCTGAGAATATCGTCAAGTTGGCCGCCGGTGGCAAGGTAATCTTGCTCTAACACCTCGTAATCGCGGTGCTCTTCTTGGGCATGACCAATGACCACAGCGCGTACATCGGCATAGTCTCTATCAAAGCTTGAAGCGGTGCGGGTGATCCAACGGGCTCCCTCAACCACCTGCTGGCGCAGATTAAGGAGTAATTTTTGGTAGTCGTGCACAGTAAACTGACCACGCTGTAGGCGCGCAATAATGTCGACACGCCCAAGTTGGCGCTCAAAGTCGAACCAAATGCGCATTAGCCCTTGCAGGCACTGCTGGCCGTGCTCACTTAATACATAGTGTTCCATGTTTACTCCTGTACCACGGTTAATTTCATGTAGGCGTTATTAAAGCGGCCGCTTTCCGGCACCATACAGATAATGGTATCGCCTACGTCATACTGCTGAGTGCGACGAAATTCATCAAGCATAATAAAAATAGAGGCGCAGCCGGTGTTGCCGCGTTCATACAAGTTGGTGTACCACTTATGCTCGGGAATATGACAGCCAGCGCGCTTAAGCATGTCGAAGATGGGCTGGCGAAAATAGTCGGATGAGTAGTGACACAGCAAATGGTCTATCTCGTCGACCTGGACACGGCCTTGTTCTAATAGCCGTAAAAAGCCATCCACGCCCAGTTTGACGATGTTATCGAGTAAGCGCACATCTTGGCGTAATAAAATAGCCCCTGCGGCCTCGGCATCGCGATAGCTGGGGTAATCCTGCCATGGCTTAGTGCTTTTATCCGCCGTACCCACCGACATACACACAGGATAGGCATCGGCGTGCGAAAAACTGCGGATCCACTCTATTTTAAAACAAGTGCCACGAGGTTGGCGCTCGAGCATGAGGGCGCCCGCGCCATCGGAGAGCATCCAGCGTAAAAACTCGGCGTTAAAATCTAGCTGCGCGTCTGCGGCCTCATAACGGCTGGCTTTGAACAGCCGCGAGGTGAGTTCACTGGCGACCACCATGGCCGATTCGTGCTCGCCAGCCAATAGTTGTAAATAGGCATTCTTTAATGCCATTAAGCTGCTCGAGCAAATGCCGTGACTGGAGTGGATTTCTACATCACTGAGTGCCAGCTCGGCTTGCACCATAGAGGCAAACCCGGGCAGCACCAAATCACCTTGGCTGGTGGCAGCGCACAATAAGCCAAGCTGATGTTTATCAAGATAGCTTTGCGCAAGGCAGTCGGCACCCGCTTTAGCGGCCATTTCGGCGTTAGAAATAGTGGTGTTGTGATCGCTATCAATGGCGTAATGGCGTGTTTTAATACCATTGGATTGTAAAATGCGCTTTTTTAGGCGGCTTGTTTTGCCGTGCACATAGCCCAGAAGCGGCTCAATTTGCTCATTATTAATGGCCGGGCCCGGCAAGTGGTAACCCGTGCTGGTGATATATACGCTCACGTTAAAGTCCTTTCAAACTGCTGCGCAAGCAGCGAATATTTTCTTCTAAATAAGGGAACACACACAGCACCGCCATAAAGGTTAAGTAAGCGGGTAAGAACCAAGAGCCACCGTGGGGGTATTCCATTGGGGTAAGCTGCATTTGGCCTTGCCAATTGAGGGTGACTAAATCGACCACCACCGGCCAATTAACTACTGCGATGAGCGCCAACATATAAAGCGGCAAGGTCGCCAGGTAACTGTGTGCGTGCATCTCCCATATGCTGATGTGGCGCTTACCCGTCGCGTACGAGACATCCCAATGGGCCACCACCTCATGTAGCAGCCAAGCGGCAAAGCATATCAGCAGCACCAAAACATTTACGCGATATAGCAAACACATCAGGATAGGGATACCCACTTGGATGCCCATCACCGAGTGCATTAATGACTCTTTTAACCCAGAGGTGTGTTCGATATCGGTTGCGCGGTGACAACACCAGTCAATGAAGCCGGCAATGCCCCATAGCGGCAAAAAAACGAAGAGTAAGAGGTTGATCAGTATCTGTGCAGTATCCATAGCGTTCACACTTCCATGTTAGGAAGCAAAGATTACCACAGCAGCTAAAGGCGGAACAAATATTCGTGTTTAACGGCTGTTATGTGCAAGCTTCGACGCGAGTGTACGGATTTCTTGCGCGTTACTGTCAGACCAGGCTTTGGCGCTGGCTTGATTGGCATCAAGCCACAGGTAACTAAGGTGCTCGTCGGCGGCTAGTTGGATTGGATAACGCTTGGGCAAGCACAATAAGAATACATACTCGGTATTCACTGTTGCCCCCGGTTGATAGCGATAGCGCCATTGCTCGCGGATAGCATAACGGTGGCAGCGCTGTTCATCCACCAGCCTGAGTTGCTGTTGGCTAATATCAATGCCGGTTTCTTCGAACACTTCGCGAGCTGCGGTAGCACAGGGGAGCTCACCCTCATCAATACCGCCGGTAACCGATTGCCAAAAGTCAGGGTCATCAGCGCGTTGTAGTAACAGAAATTCGCCCTCGAGGGTGTAGATAACCACGAGTACAGAGTAAGGTTGGCGTAGGCTCATATTCGTTGATAACTGCAATTAAAAGCACAGGGTGCATTAAGATTTAAGTATTGTCTATGGTGCTGATACGTAGGCCAACGCCTAGTCGCTCACTACGCAATTACGACCCTGATGCTTGCCCTGATACAAACAATTGTCTGCTTGCTTTAAAAGTGCGCCGGGGTGGGCGGTGGTTTGCTCAGTAGAGGCAACACCTATCGTGGTGGTTACCGAAATGCTGTGTTCGTGCGCTTGAATGTGACAATGCTCCACCTGGCGGCGTACTTTTTCTGCCACATGGCGTGCTTGTGCCAAGGATGTATTGGGTAAAATAACACTGAATTCTTCACCGCCAATGCGAGCAAAAATATCGTACTTACGTAAAATGGCGCTGATCTGCATGGTGGCTTCTTTGAGCACTATGTCACCGGCATGATGGCCATATCGGTCATTAATCTGTTTGAATAAATCAAAGTCGATGATCATTAGCGACACATGGGTACCATCTCGCTCTGCGCGAGCTAGTTGCTGCTGCAATTGTTCATTGAAATGACGGCGATTATACAGTCCGGTGAGAGGGTCGGTTGTTGACTCGCGCAGTAAGGTGAGCTCCAAGCTTTTACGATCGGTAATATCAATCACCATGCCAGACCATAACACTGTGCCATCGAGCTGGCGCTTGGGAATAGCATGAGCGAATAACCATTTCTCTTCATTGTCTTCAAGTTCCACTTTAAACTCGCACTCCCAGTCATCCAGGCTTTGCGCGGAATTTAAAATAGAACGCACTACCCGCTGACGATCGTCGTGGGCGATTTTGGTAAGCAACGAGGCGGGGTCCTGTTGCACTGCTTCGGGTGCGACTTCAAAGATGCGCGTACATCCCTCGCTTATGTAAGGGAAGTGCCAAGAGCGCTCAGCCGTTAGCGCAAATTGATAAATCATTCCCGGAAGCACTTGTGCAAACGCATCCAGTCGATTCGAGAGGCTGACATTCTCGCTTTTATCGGTGAGCGAGCCCACTAAGTAATCTTGGCCATTATTCGCCGTGGTTTGCATGCGTTGGCTGTACTCAGTAAGCCAAATATAGTGGCCGTCCTTATGGCGAAACCGAAAGTCGGATTTAAACACCCCTTGTGCCCCTTCTTTGCGCCAGTAGCGGGTTTGTGTGTCCTGTGCATCTAAATCCTCAGGGTGAATATGTTCGCGCCACCAGTGGGGGCTTTGTACGAACTTTATGCGGTTATAACCGGTAATGTGGCTTATCTGCGAAGAAATAAAACTAAAACAACAAGGCTCATCAAAGGGGGCTTTGTAAATAGCAGCAGGGACACTGTCGATGATGGTTTTAAGCTCGTTTCTTACTTGCGTGAGCTGCTCCAAGTCATGCACACGTTGGGTTATATCGATATGAGTGCCAGAGATCCACTCGGGTTTGTCATCTGCGGTGCGGGTCACCACTTTGCCGCAATCTCGAACCCAAACCCAATGACCCTGCTTGTGCTTCATGCGCACATCACATTGATAAACAGGGTCTTCACCGCTGAAATGGCGGTCAAAGGCAGCATCTGATGCGTGTAAGTCCTCAGGATGGGCGTAGAGCAGCCAAGTATCAATTGAAATAGGTGAAAGCTCATCCAACGTATAACCAATAATATTGGCCCAGCGCTCATTTAACACAACCTCGCCGGTTTGCATATTCCACTCCCACGTACCGGCTTGAGTGCCCTCGATTAAGGCCTCCAAACGCTCAGCATTGGAGCGCTGTCGGTAACCCTCAAAATGTTCGCTTAATGAGACCACTAAATTACTCTGATTACCCTGACACCACTGCGCTGTAGCCATAAAAGTACGTTGTTCAAGCTCAACTTGCAGGGTAATGTAAGGGGCTTGCTTGCAAAACGTGGTGAACACACACACATCTTGTTTGTTAAAAAATGAAAAATCATCAAAATGCAGACCTACATAGCGCTCAAGCTGAGCGGGGTGCGCAGCGCTGCAAACTCCTTGCGAGTCGAAAATAAGCAGTGATGTGTGCGACTGTGTCTGCAAAGTGCCTCCTTCCTTAGCCAAAACAATGACCTATTTAAGGTACCGATACTTTAGAGTGTATTTATTTCGATAGCTCATACAAAAGTATAGGCTAATTATTAAAAGCTATTTATTTTTAGTGCGTTACTAGATTAAAAAATGAGAAAACCGCAATATTTTTGCCCCCAATACGTTTAGCTTGGGTTCATTGGCGCACATTTACAGTAAAGTTATTGCGAAATGGTCAACAGACCAATTAAGGAGGTTGTTATGCGACTGACAGCTTTATACTTAACTACGTTACTGGCCGGTGCCCTTCCTATGAGTGAGGCAATGGCTAAGCCTGAACACTTCACGCCCCCGGGCCATGCGAAGAAAATGCACCACGGCAAAAAACATAAGCACAAACACAAAGAGCGCTATGAGCGCCATCATCACTGTGATCATTACAGCCATAGATACGACGATGACTACTGGCGTATAGGCCGACATATTGATTATGACGTATACCGTCATGGCAAAGTTCTGAGGCGAGATCGCCATGGCCACGTAATTGTGGATATGCACGGCGATGTGTTCCGGCTATTAGAGAACAGCCTAGAAATAGTCGAGATTATCAGTCGGAGACATTAATTTTAAAAAACGCCTCAGTGAGGCGTTTTTTATGTGCAAAGCACTTCATTACTTTTTGTTTGTTATATGATAGCTTTTAACTAACTTTATAAATAACAAAGCTTTTTGTGAGTAGCGACTTTTACAACACCCATGCTGAGCGCTTAGCTGAACAGTATCTAAGCACTGACTTTGAGCAGGTACATGAGCAGTGTATGCCATATATTGTGCCGGTACTGAGCAAGGCTCGCGCTCGGATCCTTGATATTGGTGCTGGAGCAGGTCGTGACGCGCGCTATTTTGCTGAACAAGGTAACCAAACTCAAGTCTATGCTGTGGAGCCAGCGGAACTGTTAGCTCAGCTCGGTGAGCAGCATACGCAAGGCTTATCTGTGACCTGGCTCACGGACTCATTACCAGCACTTCACGCCGTGACAAGATTAGAAATCAGTTTCGATCTTATTTTACTTAGCGCTGTTTGGATGCACATTCCGGAGTCTCAACGCGAACGCTCGTTGCGTAAACTGACCAACTTACTTAAGCCAGGCGGACAAATTGTTATTTCCCTGCGTTATGGTCAAGGTGAGCATGAGCGTAGCGAGCGAGCTATGTATCAAGTTTGCGCTGACTCGCTTAAAGCGATGGCTCGCAATTTGGGCCTTAGTTGCACTCTATGTACTGAACGTGAGGGCGATAAGCTAAAACGTGAACAAGTAAGCTGGCAAACGCTGGTTTTTCGTTTACCAGATGATGGTTCCGGTGCATTTCCGCTGATCCGCCATGTGGCGTTAAATGATGGTAAGTCAGCGACACATAAGCTGGCCTTAATGCGAGTGCTACTGCGTATTGCCGATGGCCACCCCGGTGCTGTAATACGGCGCGAGGATAATCGCGTGATATTGCCAGCTGGCTTAGTTGCTCTTTATTGGTGCCATCAATATAAAACCTTAATTGATCACTACAGCCTTTATCAAACGCCCAATAAAAGCCCTAATATGGGTTTTATGAAGAAAAATGGTTGGCACAAATTAGGCCACCTCACCGCCTCAGATCTGAAAGTCGGGAACGGTTTTAAAGGAGAAGAGGCAAAATCTGTGTGTCGCACGTTGTCGCATGCGGTGAGTAACATTCGTGATATGCCCTGTCGTTACATTACTTTCCCTAATACGCAGCAATGCGTGTTTGAACTCAGCAGTTCGGTAGTGCGAGCTACTGATTTACTATTTCTTGATTTTCAAACGTTATGCAAATGGGGCGAGTTCTCTTTGCCTGAGCACACCTGGACAGCGCTTAATCGCTATGCCTGTTGGATTGAGCCTGTTTTAGTCAATGAATGGGCTAAAACCATGCAATCCTATCAGGGCAACAACCAGTACCAGTGCCCCACTAAGCGTCATATCTTTATGGAAGCATTGAGTTGGTTGGAACCGAAAAGAACGACAACCGAGGTACGCCAGCGCTTTGACCAACTGCGCCATGCAGGTGAGAGCTTATCTTGTGTCTGGACAACCCGTAAGCTGCAACGAGAGTATGACATTGATCATTGCATGCCCTTTGCGCGATGGCCCAATAATGACCTGTGGAATTTGCTTCCCGCATCAGCTCAAGCCAACAACGAAAAGCGTGACCGCTTGCCAAGTGTGCAGCGCCTAGAAGCTCAAGAAGGTTTAATAAAGCACTGGTGGCGTAGTGCTTGGCTTAATACTGGCGATGCAGCGAACCGACAAAAGCAACGGTTTTTTGCAGAGGCTAACCTGGCTCTACCGAATTTAGATATTAATAATACCTCAGTCGATGATCTTTTCGACGCCTTAGTGTTGCAGCGTGATCGTTTACGAGAAATGCAACAGCTTCAAGAATGGTGATGCCTTACTTTCAGATTTTATAAAGCTCGAAGCTTTATCATCATCACTTATTCCACCACCTTTAAGGTACGGTACTCGTCGTAGGCGAATTGGTCGGTCATGCCGCTGATGTGGTCTTGAATGAGTCGACAGCGGTGGTAAAACTCGTACAGGTGAAAGTGTTCGGCGTGTTTATTCAGCGCAGCAACGGCTTTTTCATAAACGTTGAGGTATTTCCCCGAGAGTTTCTTCACCATGCGTGTGGCAATTAAAAAGTCTTTGTGGTGGCTCAGCACTTGGGTGAATTGCTCATACTCTAAATCAAGTAGCACTTGGTACTCATCGAGCAAACCGGAGATGATTTTATAGCCTTGTAGCTCGAGCTTTTCAACTTCGGGATGACAAAATACGCGTTCACGAGCGACTGTTTTCAAAGCATCGGTAATGGCTTGATGGTGGCTGCCATCTTCGATTAATGAGGCGTTGAGGGTGCCGGCGTAAACCTGCTCTATGTTGTCTTTAAAGCGCGTTGCCGCATGCTCGACCAACGGGTGTAGGAGTTTTACACGCAGATAAATGAAAAAGGTGTTGTTGTAGTTAAACTCGGCCTCACCTGCTTTTTGCCGGGCAAACTCGCAGGCTTTGGCCACCAGGTCGCTGTAACTTTGCTCTGCGGTATCCAGTGCGGCCAGTCTCTGGCGATAAGCGTCATCTAAGTAGTGCACCAATTTCTCCACCGAGAGTATGCCTTTTTCTACCGCGTCTTCCATATCGGCTAAGCAATAAGCGATGTCGTCGGCGGCTTCCATAATGTAGCTGGCGGGGTGACGACAGCCATTATCCATTTCTAAGGCATCACCCAATTGAGCGATGAACGCGGCCTCGCTGTGGTAAAAGCCGACTTTTTTCATGAGGTAGCTTTTATCTTCAGGACGCGCGTCTTTCGCCATAGTGCCGGGGCGAGTGTATTTAAGAATGGCCGCTATTTGGCTGTAACTTAAGTTCAGCGCTAACAGCGAGTGAACAGCGCGGATCGCTTGCGCGTTGCCTTCGAAGCTTTGTAAATCAAGCATTAGCTGGTGCTTTAGCGGGTGTGTTTGCGCAAGCGTCGGCAACGGGCCAAAGCGTTGCTGCAGGTAGCGGCTAAACCAGTGGTTGATGGCGGCCTCACCAAAATGGCCAAAGGCCGGATTACCTATATCGTGCATCAAACACGCCATTTCCACTAAGGTCTCAAAGGGCCGCTCCATGTCGGTGAAGCCATAGTGTGCACGTTCTTGTGCATTGAGCTTAGAAAACAGTTTTTGCACAATAAAGCGGCCGTTTTGCTGTACCTCAAGAGAGTGGGTGAGGCGTGAGCGTACGGCGGCATTGCGCTCTAATGGAAATACCTGAGTCTTTTGCTGCAATCGACGTATGCCGGAGGAATTGATGATGCGGCCGCGATCGCTCTCTAAGCTGGTATGCAAAGTTTTCAGTGGGTTCACTTGGCGTGCGGTGTTTATTTTTGTAGTAAAATCGATGTGCGCCATCATCACTCCTAGATAATTGACCTGCGTCTAAATTAGCAGCTTTAGTTCACAAATCAATGTGTTATTTCGGTGTGAGTGATAACACTTATCAGTAAATAAACTAGCCCACGGCACGTTGGTACGTGGGCAAATCGAAAAACAGCGAACTCATATTGGCAATGCGCTTCAATGCTGCTTTTTCTTGGTCCTGCCATTGCGGCACTTGCGTGCGGCTTTCACAGCAAAGCACCCCTCTTGGCTCGAAGTTATCGTGCAGCACGTAATCAAGCAAAGAGTAAAAGCCACATGGCTCAAAGTAGCCTGCGACCATATGTTTGGTAAACGGGTGATGACGCACATCTTCAATGGCAAGAAAATCATGGCTGAAAAGCGCAGAAAAATAAGCTTGGGCTGTATCTTGGCCAATAACCCCGCCGTCAGAATAGGCGCCGGTGTGTTTATCAAATTTAGCGATGCACACAATACTTGAGGTGTTTTCATTGGCCACCCAAAGGCTTACGACATCGGCTTGGGGAACATGCTCTGCTGCAGTGTGAACTATCTTTTGCAGCTTTTCTATGTGGCTTAAACCTGGGTTAGTTAAAGCCAAGTTAAGTTGAAATAAATCAACCATTTGCCACTCTCTTCACAATAAAAACGTTGTGACTATGCCCAATCTTGCTCCGCACGCTGGATGCGTAACTGGAACTTTACTGCGCCAGTGTGAGCCACTGACAATTATTTATTATAGGCACCACACGGCGTTGTAGCTTGACTATTTTTGCACGTTCGCTCAATACCACGCGCACCAGTAAATAATACGCAGGCACTAACGTTTTGGTTTCTCGTCATCGAGCGGGCCGGCGCCAATATCTACTTTTTCTTCGCTTGGCTTAAAGTCAGGGTCTAGCGAAAGATTAGCAAAAGGGTTCGACTTTTTGTCTTTGTCTTTGTCTTTGTCTTTGTCTTTGTCTTTGTCTTCAGCGCTGGTTTGTTCCGGCTCTAAGTCATCAGTGCGAGCTTCTTCACTTTGCTGGTCTTGTTCTGAAAGCGCAGATTCTAACTCCGCAAGCGCGTCATCAAGGCTTTGACTGTTACCATCGTCAATATCTAGCGCCAACTCTTCATCGCTTGATGATGTTTGCGCTTGTGTTGCTGTGCTTTGGGGCTCAATAATTGATGGCTCAGGCTCAGGCTCAGGCTCAGGCTCAGGCTCAGGCTCAGGCTCAGGCTCAGGCTCAGGCTCAGAGGTCTCTAACAAGGGTTGTGACGGGTCAAAGTCGTCAAACGGGTCATCTCCTTGGCTTTGCGGCGAGTTTGATGCAGGCGGCTCTGTGGCAGAAGTGGATGATGCTTGCTCATCGGAGCTTGGGTCGGACTCGCCACCTGCACGTTTATTGGCGGCTTCTAAAAATGCCATAAACTCCTCATCACTCATATTCGACCAGTCTTTGCTACTGTTGTCACTGCTGGGCAGAGGAGTTTGCTCTTGTTGCTCCGTTGCAGGTGTCGGTTTGGGAGTCGGCGCGGGTGCTGAATCTTTACTAGAGTGCGCTGTATCGTCCGAGTTGGGTGCGTCGTCTTTGCGTTTGAACGGGTGAATTTCCGCGCTCTTGCTTGCTCCTTCCGGATCGCTGGAGCGAGGCTCTGCAGCAGGTTTGGGCATCGGCGCAACGTTCTCTGCTGGCACCTCTGGGCGAGGTGTCTCTTCTTGTGCAGCGCTTGGTTGAGGCGTAGGCTCAGTGCGCGGCTCTGATTTTGGTGGCTGCACGGGCGTCTCGATTAACGGCTTGGTTGAAGACGCGCCCAGCGCGGCGTTGCTTCCCTGAGCAAGCAATTGCTTCACCTTGTCGACTAAGTTAGAACATTGTTGGGCGTCGAAGCTTTCAACACTGTAGCTAAGAATGTAGTCAACCAAGTCTTCACGCTGCATCACCAACGGAGGCAAATCAGATTTGAATAAAGCGTTGTTACTAAACAGTACCAGTAAGTTAACCTGTTGCTCTTGTATGTCCAGTACTTTGGCAAGCGCGCCAGCCTGGGCCTTGAGCTCGGTGATGGGGTTATCAAACTTGATTTCTTCATCGCCGTTTCGGGCGGTCCATTCTTGAGCGTGCTCGCCGCCAAAAATATCGCCTTCTTGGTTTGGTCGCGCCACGATAAACACGCCGTACGGGCTAATGTACAACTGCTCGATGGCTGATGATTTGGCTTTTGGACCCACCAGTACAGGGACCGAAGAAAAGCGTTTATAAACTTGTGGGTCGAGCGTGTCAGGCTGTTTACCGGTGACCTTTTGCCACATCTTTTTGTAATTAACCTGTTTTTTAGGCAACTTCGGCACAGGAATAGCTTTGATAGCCGCTGTCTTTTTCGGCTTAACAGCTTTACCTTGGCTGCTGCGGTTGCTGCGAATAAAAATCAGCAACGTAATTAGCATGGCAATAAGCACCAAGGCTATTAATGCAGGGAAAATCAAGCCAACGAAAGGTGAACTTGGCTCTGAAGGTTGGCTTTGTACAGGAGCAGGAGCCACCTTTTTCGCTGTCACCGGAGCTGATTTTGGCGCGGTGGCTTTTGTTTTCTCTGCCTTCGCTTGTTTTGCAGCCTCTTCGGCGGCACGCTGCTCGACAATAGTAAGCTGCGGCTCAGAGGTGGTTACTGTTGGTTCGGCCTCAGGTCTTTGCTCTTTTAGCACCTTCTTAGGTTTACTGGCTACTTCCTGAGGCTGAGATTGGTCATTTTCGGGCTTTGAGGTCGCTTTCGCTTGCGGTGTGCGCTTTTCTATATTCTTACAATTGGCATCGTAATCTCGTTTGGCACTGCGATAACTTGGGTGCGTGCGAGAGTGATCAAACTGCGCCATTTGCTGCTTCAAAAGAATACACATAGCACTGTTATACTCGCGGGCACTGCTTTGAGTGCTCGCAAGGCTCAAGGTTAGGAATAAGACGAAATACGCGAATCTCATTTTATAAACATGGGTAAACAAGGTGTTATCTACACGTAGTCTAAAGCTTGTGACCACATTTAGCTATAGCCAAAAAGCGCGATTCGCAATTATACTGAACGGTTGATGAATTTTTCGCCTATTTTTCAGGTCAGTGAATAGGGGATTCCAACCAATGCTGAATGATGGTTGGATTGTTTTGATACTTCTCTGGGTGTTGAATAATGGACTCCAATAGCGCCAGCTCTTTGGCATAATGCGTTTCTACATCGGGCACTTTTGATAACAGGCAAAATAGATAATCCGCAAATCCAGGCTTTGCCGGGCGCTGCTCTGTGGCCATTCCTTTGTGCATAAGTTGCCTATAAACATCCTCACGCCAACGCTGCGCCATGGTTTGCGGCGATAAAAAAGCGCTGCCAAGCATGGGTTGTAATTGTGCCAAAACCTGTTCCTTGCTTTTGTCTGCATGCAGGCAAAGCCATAAGGTAAACAGTTCCAGCTCAGTGAGTTCGGCTAAATCTAAATGTGCGCTTGGTTGATTCATAGTTACAGCCGTGTCAGCAATAGCATTGTTGTTCGACAACCGTAGTTAAACGATTGCACCTAAGGTGATACATAGTTCTCTACCGAGCAGTACGGGGCATCGCAGTAGGAAGATCATTTGATGTAGCACAAGCTTGATGATTAGTGCTATTGTTATACTCATAAAGTAGTAGGTAGTGCTTGTAGTTGGGCTGCGTATATGAAGTTTTCCCGTTTTGGTGTGATTGACTTACGCCAAGTTATTCTCGGGTTTGCGGTGCTGTGTGTGATGGTCACCCTGGGTAATCAGTTCATTATTAACTACCGAGTACACGGCCAGCAAATGGTGGCCCATACCTTGGCGTCCAATCAGGCTTATGCCAGTAAGCTCTCTGATATTACCGAACAGTTCCTCAATTCTTTACAAATGCAGTTGCGCTATAGCGCTGCGCGATTAGCTGATAACAATACCCTAAAATCACAGCAGCAAGAAACGCTGCGCTTATTAGAGCAAACCGCGTCTTTTAACTCTGTGGTGGTGGTGAACGAGCAAGGCGTTATTACCAGCACTGCGCCGTTAACCTTGGGTGTTAAAGGTGTGAGGTTAGAAAGCGACAGTGCTAAGCAATCTTTGCGCGCACAAGCACCTACTATTCCTCAACCGTTTGTATCGCCGGCTAGTAATTTAATTGTGAGCCCCTCACACCCCATTTTTAGCGCCGATGAGCAATATCAAGGCTACATTGCTGGCACCATTTATTTGCATGGCGATAATATTCTCTCGCGGCTACTCGGGCAGCACTTTCACAACGATAAAGCCAATATTATGGTGCTCAGCGCAAATGGCAGTGTTATTTATCATTCTCAACACCAGCGTGTGGGCTCCAAAATAACGCCCGCTTCGCCGTTGTGGCCTGCGTTTACCAACGCGCAAATGCAAAGTGGCAGCGAAGGTGTTGGCGCTATGTTGGTAGGCTATGCACCTGTGCGCACAGCGAATTGGGTGGTGCTAGTGGGGACTGAGCGCAATCAAGTCGTTGAGAGTGTCGGCAACACCATAATGAATGTGCTTGCCAAAGCTGCACCAGTGACCGTGATCACCTTATTAGTGATTTGGTATTTAGCGAATTTAATTAGTGCTCCGCTGCGACAGCTTGCGCAACGCGTGGCCGATTCAAGTAAAGAATATGATGATGTGCCAACCTGGTTTTTTGAAGCGAAAACGCTACGCAATGCACTGAGAACTTACAGCAATGAGCAGCACCAGCGTATTAACGACCTTAATAAAGCAAGCTTAACCGATCCGCTCACCGGCATTGGCAACCGTCGTTATATGGAAGTGTTTATTCAATCTATGGTCGCTGATGAACAAGCCTTTGCGGTGATCACCTTGGATATTGACCACTTTAAGCGTGTCAATGATAACTATGGCCACGATGTGGGTGATGACGTTATACAAGGGCTAGGTCAGCTATTGCAGAGCAGTTGTCGAGAATACGATGGCGTGTGTCGCAGTGGTGGCGAAGAGTTCCTACTTATTCTCCCAGGCATAGGTAAAGACATTGCGTTAGAGCTGGCAGAGCGCTTACGAGTGACTATCCAGGCCCATGATTTTACACCAGTACCGCAAGTAACGGTGTCTCTTGGCGTGAGTTTATGGCAGCCGGGTTGCTCGGTGGATGCGGTGCTTAAAGCTGCTGATAATGCGCTGTATCGGGCGAAACAACGAGGCCGCAATCGTTGCGAGGTGGAGTTGTTGGGCTAGAGTTATTTGCGTGGTTGCTGTTTATCCCAAAGCGACAATAGGCGCTGCGCAATGCCCCATACTAACAGCAAAATCATCAGCAGTGTGATCACCAATAGTAGCGCCGAGTCATTAATAAACAACCAGCTTAGGCTCAGCACAATGCAACAAAACACACAAATGCTCAGTAAAGTATTTTTGCGTTTATTCGCCTGTTTAGTCATGCACACCTACCGTTTTAGAAACTGCCGATAGTATATCAACTTCTGGGCGCTGATCATCCTTCACTTTGTAACTTAACGACGTAATTCAAGATGTGATGAGCAAAGTTTCGCCACCGGTTAGCTGGCGTGCCGATCACAGCTGTTAAACTGTTGGAAAGTAACAATTAAACTCTTGTAATTTATTGATTTGAATCATACATTCGCCAGCTAACCAATAACCAGAATTTCCCTCAAAGCCTGTTCCTGATACTGTGCTAAGCTTCTTATGAAATGGTATACAAAATTACAAGAATCATATGACATCGTCTTTTAACGCGCTTTACCAATGTAGCTGCAGCGAGCAAGCCTATGAGCTGGCACTGAGTATGATTGATGAAGCTTTTGGCGCAGCCCATTGCTTTGTTGGTAAGTTATGCGCCAACGCGACAGAAGTACAGACTGTGGCCTACCATCAAGACGGTGCCGTACGCGCAAATTTCCAATATCCTCTGGCTGGCTCTCCGTGCGCCGATGCATTACAGAGCGTCGATGTGTGCGCTTTTGGCGATAATGTGGCTGATTTATTTCCCGACGATACCATGCTTGCAGAGCTGGGGATTGAAGCCTACATCGGTGTGACGCTACGCGATGTATCACGCCAACCCATTGGTATTTTGGTGGCGCTATTTGACCAACAGCGAACGTTTGACCAAGTCGATGAGCAGTGGTTCAAGGACTTGGCATTTATCGTTGCTGCTCAAGCTCGCCATGATGCTGATTTGGCGCGAAAAGATGAGCTGTTAGCCGAGTTATCACTGCGTAACATCGTGTTTGAGCAAAGCAAAGAAGCCATCATGATCACCGATAACAATAACCGCATCTTGCGAGTTAACCCCACCTTTGAGTTGTATACCGGTTATCGTGAGAGTGAACTAAAGGGGCGCTCACCCGCAGTGCTTTCCTCAGGTCAGCATAGCCCAGAGTTCTACTATGAAATGTGGCGGCAGCTCGAGCAGATGGGCCATTGGCGAGGGGAGATTTACAACCGTCGTAAAAGTGGTGAAATATACCCAGAAGAGCTGTCGATTACCGTAAATCGTGACGCAAACGGGCAAATTACCCATTATATTGGTTTGTTTCGCGATATAAGTGAATGGAAAGAAAATGAGCGCCAACTACGATTTTACGCCAGTCAAGAACCCTTAACTGGGCTTTTAAATCGCCGCAGTTTCTTAGAAAAAGTGGAGCAACACATTTCGTTGTTTCGCGCTCAGGAGCAGCACGCGTCAGTACTGTTTTTAAATCTCGATCGCTTTAAAGATATCAACGATTTATATGGCCCAGAAATTGGTGATAAGGTACTGATTGCGGTGGCATTGCGGCTGCAAAATTGTGTGCGTAATCATGATGTGATCAGCCGTTATGGCGGTGACGAATTCACTATTTTAATTGCCGATGCCAAACCTGGGCACGCGCACCGCTGCGCCGAGAAAGTGTTGGAGCGAATCCACCAGCCCATACGCTTGGGTGATTTAAGCATTGAACTAAGCTGCAGTATTGGCATCGCTCACATGCATAGCGATACCGATAGCGCCACGGTGCTCGTTCGCAACGCCAATCATGCCATGTTGAGTGTTAAGCGCGCTCAGTCTCACAGCATTGCCGTACACAGCCAAGAGATTGAAGCCATTTATCTGCGTAAACTTAAACTGCGCGACAAACTCCATAAGCTACTGCGCTTTGATGGCCTAGATGTGGCTTACCAACCGGTTATCGATAACCAAAGCGGGCGTATTGTTAAGTTTGAAGCCCTAGCACGCTGGCGCGATGAAGAGCTTGGGGTGATCCGTCCCGATGAGTTTATCGCCATCGCTGAGGAGTTCGGACTTGTGGCGATTTTGGGCCAGTTTGTGTTGCGTAAAGCGCTGGCCGGTTTGGCATGGATCCATAGTCAAGGTTACAACGACATCAGCATGGCAGTGAATCGTTCAGCCTCAGAATTTAATCATGTATTGCATCCCGTTGATACGGTGCTCGATACTTTGGCTGACTGTAACTTAAAGCCCAGCTGTTTGACCATTGAGGTGACCGAATCGGTGGCCATTCATGCCCGAAAGCAAGCCGAAGGGGTGCTCAATGAATTACGCAGCAAAGGTGTCATGGTGGCCTTAGATGACTTTTGTACAGGGTATTCATCATTGAGTCACCTTATCGACCTACATGCTGATTATATTAAAATCGATAAGAGCTTTACTCAGCAAATGCTCAGCGAACACAAGCACCAAGTGGTGATTGCCAGCGTTATTCGTATTGCCTCAGAGCTGGATATGGAAGTGATTGCCGAAGGCGTGGAAACACAGCAGCAACAGCAACAATTGCGTGAGTATGGTTGTCACTTTAGCCAAGGTTATTATTACTCTCCTGCAGTTCCTTTAAAAGAGGCGATGGTGCTGTTAGCCAAGCATAATGGCGATGCACAACGGCCCCAATGAATTTTCCAATATAGGTTCAAAAAGTGTTAAAAATGAAGCGATTAGCAGTGTTTTAATCGCAATTTAACAATCTTGTGCCATAGTGAATAAGACCGATGTTTTAGGAGCTACACCATGCAAAACCTCACCCTCAAAACCATTTTCATTGGTTTTGTGTTTGTCGCCCTGTTTGTGGTTACGTTAGTGACCGCACTCATTAATACTGGGCAGTTTTCCAGCCTTTATTATCGGCAAACTGAAACGCAGTTATTACCAGATACTGTTGGGCGAGTAGCGAATGAAATTAGAGCCGAACTGATGTACCCCACTACGGTTTCAAAAACGCTGTCGCAAAACGCGATGTTGCATCAATGGGTGCGCGATGGCGAGCAAGGGAGTGCTCAGCATAGACTGGTGCTTGATTACTTTCGCGACTTACAGCAAAAATCCGGTGCGACATCGGTATTTTGGGTAAGCCGAGAAAGCCTGAATTATTACACCGAGGGTGGGCTGTTTAAGCAGGTATCGCGCAGTGAATCACGGGATAGCTGGTTCTTTGATTTCATTTCCAGCAGTGCACAGCAACAGTTGGCGCTGGATGCCAGTGAACAAGGTGGGCAGCTGACTTTATACGTTAATACCTTAGTGAGTATTGATGGCCAGCGCGCAGGAGTCGCCGGACTGGGTTATGATGTGTCGAAAATTGCCAATATGGTTACCTCACGTAAAGTCGGCGAGCAAGGGTATCTGTTCCTGGTTGATGACACACAGCGTATTATTGCTCATGAAAACAGCCGCTTTATTGGTAAAACGGTGGCCGATGTTAACCAGTTAGCACCACTGAGCTCGGCTCTCTCTAGCAATGGCAGTGGCTTTGTACTCAATGAAACTGAGATCGATGGTGAGGCGGTTTATGGTGCGGTGATGCCCATTGAAGGCACCGAGTTGAAACTGGTCGCGGTGCTGCCAGAGCATGAGATCTCCGGCGCAATTAATTCGGTTATTTGGACCTCGGTCCTTGCCAGCGTGGTACTTGCAGTGGTGTTCTTGGTGCTAACCATGTATTTTGCCAATTGGCTAAGCAGCCGCATTCGTACCGTGGGTGATGACCTCCTTGCTATGTCTGGGCAAGGAGGCGATTTAAGTACGCGCCTTGATGATAGCGTTGATAATGAGTTGGGGCATCTGGCCAAGGGCTTTAACGCCATTATTACCAAAGTCGCTGAGCTGGTGGATGAAATCAGTGTCACCGAACAAGCGATGCGCGAGGGCATTGCTGAGCTGGCTGATTTTTCCGATAAAACCTTCAGCGCCACGGAAAGCCAGCGCTCACAGACGGATCAGGTCGCGACAGCGATCACTGAAATGGGGCAAACGATTACCGAGGTATCCGATATTGCCCACCGTACTGCCAGTGATACCGAAGAAGCGGTGCGTGAAACGACCACCACCAACGACAATATGACGCTCACCGCGCAAACCATGCAAGAACTCAACGATATTCTCAATAATGTGGATAGCAGCGTGGGTGAGTTTGCTAATCAGGCGGCAGAAATTAACTCGGTGGTGGAAGTGATTAATGCCATTTCCGAACAAACGAATTTATTAGCCCTGAACGCCGCTATCGAAGCTGCTCGCGCCGGTGAGCAAGGGCGCGGTTTTGCTGTGGTTGCGGATGAGGTGCGCTCACTGGCGCAGCGTACGCAAAAGTCTACCTCAGAGATCCGTGATCAAGTGGCGCGCTTGCAAAGTACCTCGACGCAATCACAAGAGGCCATCGCACGAGGCACAGAAAGTAGCCGCCAAGTCACTGAGCACACGCAAACGGCGGTGGCGTCGCTGCGCGCGATTCAGCAAAAGTTTGAGGAGATCAGTCAAGGCAATCATCAGGTTGCCGCCGCCACCGAAGAGCAGGGCACAGTAGTTGAGCACATTAACCAGTCGGCCCATGAAATATCAGACAGTGCCGGCAGCATTCACTCTTATGCTGAGCAGCAGCAAAGCGCAACGCAAAGTTTATTAGCGCGGGCGCAGCATCTGCGCGATTTAGTGAGTCAGTTTAAGGTTTAGAACAGATGCAGCGAAAGTCTATCGGCGAACTGCTCCAGTGCATAAAGACCCGCGCTGGAGTTGCCAAAGGCATTGAGTTTGGGTGACCACACCGATACCGCAAACTGCCCTGGGACAACAGCAACAATGGCACCGCCTACTCCGGATTTACCGGGCATGCCGACGCGATATGCAAAATCGCCAGCGGCGTCATAAAGGCCACTGGTAAAGAGCAGCGAGTTCAATTGCGAGTTTTGTTTGCTGGTCAGAATGCGCTCGCCTGAGGCGATGTCGACACCACGATTAGCGAGATAGCCAAAGGTGCGCGCCAGTTCTTGGCAGTTCATTTCGATGGCGCAAAAGCCAAAATAAACCTTGAGCACTTCTTCCACATCATTCTCAAAATTGCCAAACGAGGTCATTAAGTGCGCCATGGCAGCGTTACGATGGCGGTGTTGAAACTCTGAACGGGATACTGTTTGGTTGATACACACTCGAGGATTACCGCTGAGCCAACGCACCGTTTCTAACATGTGGTGAGTGGGCGCGCTTAAGCGGGAGTATAGCGCATCGCAGGTAACAATCGCGCCGGCGTTAATAAACGGGTTGCGCGGAATGCCTTGTTCAAATTCAAGCTGGGTAAGCGAGTTAAACGCAGTGCCCGAAGGCTCTTTGCCAACGCGGTGCCACAACGAATTGCCATAGCGTTGCAATGCTAAGGTGAGAGTGAGTACTTTGGAGACCGATTGAATGGTAAAAGGCACGTCCACATCGCCGGTGCTGAAGGTTTGCCCATCGACGGTATGCACCGCCATCGCAAACTGCTCACTATCGACCTCAGCCAAAGCCGGAATATAACTGGCCACCGCGCCCTCGAATTGCGACAATCGTGAACGTACATCGGTGTTAATGTCGTCAATAACCTGTTGAATATTCATCCGCTTCTTTCACTTGACTAAAACCCAATGATACGGAATATAACACCTATACGAAAGCGCAGCATTGCCCCAAATGATGGCCGCTTTTAGATAAGCAAGTGCTTTGGACTCAGGGTATGGACTCATGAGGCACACAATTAATAAACAATAACAGCGCAATGGACTGCTAAGCAGAGAAAAGAGAGTCATTAATGATAAGACGGTTAAGCAGTGCATTGCTGCTAAGTATGGGTATGTTGGTGGGCTGCGGTGGGTCAAGCTCCGACTCACAAGCGCCTGCAGGGCCGCCGCCGTATCCACCGCAAGGTAGTACATGGCAATGGCAATTATTGGGGGCGCTCAATAGCGAGTACGATGTATTCGCTTACGACATTGATTTGTTTAATACCGCTGCCGAAACCATTGCTAGCCTCCAACAGCAAGGGCGCTTCGTCATCTGTTATTTTTCAGCCGGAAGTTATGAATCTTACCGTGAGGATGCCGGCGAGTTTTTAGACTCAGAGCTTGGTAATACCTTGGCCAATTTTGCTAATGAGCGTTGGTTGGACACACGCAGTAGCAATGTCCGCGCTATCATGCGCGCGCGCATGGATTTGGCCGCTGCCAAAGGCTGTGATGCGGTGGAGCCGGATAATGTTGATGGTCACATTAATAACACCGGTTTTGCACTCACTCGTGAGAACAGCATTAATTACAGCCAGTTTATTGCTGAATATGCGCGCTCGCTCGGCTTGTATGTGGGTCTTAAAAACAATGTTGGCTTGGCGCAAACCTTGGAGCCTTACTTTGATTTTGCGGTCAATGAATCGTGCTTTCGCTTTAATGAGTGTGCACGCTTAGCTCCTTTTGTTGATGCTGAAAAGGCGGTTTTTCACGTGGAATATTTGTCGGTGGCCGAGGTCGGCAGCGGTGAGCTGCAACGAGTCTGTGCACAAACCGAGCCGCTGGGCTTTTCCACCTTGGTGCTGCCCACGGCATTGAATGACGCGTATCGCTTTAGCTGTAGCGAGCAATGAGGGCTTTACTTATTAGCGTTGCAGCATAAAGGTCTCATATTCGAGGCGGTTAAACTGACGATTTAGCATCACTAACCCCAAGACGGTGCTGATCAGCATGGCTAAAGCAAAACCGTAGCCATAGACCTCAGGCCCAAGCTGAATGGAGAGCTCAGTGAGCATCAAGTTGGCCAGGGTCATCACCGTCACCAAGGCCGTGGCCTGATAACGTTTATCTAAATAAAACATGACGTTGAGTATGGCCATCAAAATAACTTGCAAAGACACGCCGACTAAATCGACATACAGTAAGTGTAGATACGCGAGGTCTATTTTCAGCAGTGTGAGAATTTCTTCACTCCACAACAGCAGCAACGCGAGGGTGATCCCTTGCACTTTAAAAATTTGATATAAGCTGTCTTTGCAGTGCAATACCATTTGGTCTTTAAGTAAGTACACCGACTCCAAAGTGCCGCCTTCGCGCACCGTTTGGTAAAACCGCTCGTTTGAGGCGGCAAAGTCGGTCTCCATGTGCAGCATAAACACCGCCATGCCAGGAATAATGGCGAGGTACGCGATAAAAATTGGCAAATCATAGATATATGAGGCACGGAACATATCGATAACGGCAAAAGACACCTCGGGGTGTAGCCAAAATACGAATTTATCTACCCACACTCCCAAGTTATAAAGCAACCCACATAATGCGAGCGAGTAAAAAGCTTGCTTGCGGTTTAAAAACTGAAAGGCGATAAGCGAACCGGCGCTGTAATTGCGTAAAATAAAAAAGAGCAAAACAAAGGTGATTAGCCCCTGACACGCGGCAAAGATCATCAATAGCCCCAAAATACCGTAAGGTGGCAGTAACCATGAAGCCAGCACCATCAGCGTATAGCCAATCGCCAAGGTAGCTACAATCCGATAATACTGCTTCATACCGCTTAGGAATACGATGATTAACCACAGGTTGCACAGCACCACAAAGCCGCATAACAACGCCATTTTCACTGCTGCATCTAACGATGTATTGGCCAGTACCGCAATACCAATGGCTGTGCCAAGCACCGAAACAAGTAACATGCAGCCTAATAAATTTGGCGTTACCTTGTGGTCCTTGCCTTCAAATAGCCGGTCGGAGATAAACCGTGTTAGTAGCAGTTGGAACATACCACTGAGGATCAGTGAGCCAGCCATCATGTAAGTGACTAGCACTAGGTACTGTATGATCAGAGTGTTAGGGAACACTCGACCGATACTTATCATACCGATGATCATTAGCGCTAAAATGGATAGCACCCAGGGCCCTGAGCCCACAACTGCCGCCAAGCCGTATGCTTCGAGGTAAGAGAGCAGGGTGTTTTTCTTTAATATTCGGCGTAGCTCAAAGCCTATTCCTGCCATGTTAAATGCTCCTCATACAGCGTTTGGTAGCGCTCATACATCGTATGTTCTTGATAATATGCTTGCACTCGGCGGTAGCCGTTATCACCCATTTGTCGCCAGCGCTGGTCATCTTCCAATAGCGCCAGCAAGGCTTCACTGGCTTGGTTGGGGTCGGCTATATTTGTTACATAGCCACAGCGCCCAAGTTGCTGGTCGTGTTCGTTCATACCTTCGAGAATTTCGCGGCATGAGCCAACTTCTGAGGCCACACAAGGGATACCTGCGGCCATGGCTTCAAGTAGCACCAGGGGTTGCGCCTCACTGATGGAGGTGAGCATACACACGCCAAGTTTGGGAAGAATTTCGGCAACATTTTGCATGCCCAAGAACAGCACATTGTCTTGTAGCCCCAAGCTATTAACCAGCAGTTCGCACTCGCGAACATAGCTTGGATCTTCCTCGGTGGGGCCAATGATCCATCCTTGTAGTTCTGGTTCGCTATTAAGGGCCACACGAATAGCACGAATAAAGGTTTTAATATCCTTAATGGGCACCACGCGACCAATTAACCCCGCGACTTTAGGCGCCTGTTGCGGTCGCTTGGCGTAGGCCTCACTGAAGCGCTCCATACTGATACCGTTGACAATTACCCCAGTTTTATCGGCCGGTGCGCCGTCTTTTATTTGCCGCTGTCTATTGCCTTCATACAAAGCGACAATGCTATCAGCTTGGTCGTAGGCGGTACGCCCTAATTGCTCAAAAAAATCTATCCAGGTTTGCCGTGTTTGCTCCATTTTTTTATGGATACTGGTGTCCAGCGCACTGTGGCGGTCTTTGATCCAGCTTGCTTGAGTAAGATCGATTTTGCGCTCTTTGGTATAAATACCGTGCTCGGTTAATAAATAAGGCATCTGCTGTTTTTGTTTCGCCAAGGCGCCGAGAAACCCCGCATAGCCAGTCGAAATACTGTGAAATAGCCGCGCAGGGGGGAGGTTTTCAGCCACTTTGACTAAGGTGAATAAGGGGCTGTAGATGTTGCGAAAGGTCCAAAAGTAATCTACAAACGATTGGTTTTGTGCGTGTTGGAAATACAAATCAACAATCACATCCCAAGAGCGCTCGCTGTATAAAAAGTCATCATAACTTAGGCCATGCTTTTTACCCAAGTTAGCCAACAAGCCTTGTAAATGCTCACCATCTAAGGTTTGCTCTGGGTTTTTAAAACGTGAGATGACATTTTGCCACAGGCTGAAGGCGGATTTTTTCCCGCGTCGAGCGCGCGGTGCCAGCAAGCCGTCCTTGTCCATCAAGTAATGGGTCTCCAAGCCGACCACATTGTCAGGCAAGGTGTAATGCTGCTGTTGATAAAAAGAGCGGCTTCCGCCTATAAATACAAGGTAAAAGTTAAGGTGGCTAAGGCCACTGATCAGCTGATGCACCCAGCTTGATACACCGCCGCGCACGTAAGGGTACGTGCCCTCTAACAATAAACACACATCAATACGCTTCACGACGCCAAAACTCCCTTAATTCATTTAGCGCATCACCGGGTTCGGTGGGCAGGTGACTGACTAATAAAGCGGCATGGTCGTAATCGCCCTGAGCAAAAGCGGCCTCGGCTAGATAGGGCGCCACTTGTTTTAATAACAGGCCGCGATGACGCGCTTTTTCTAGATACTGCGTGGCTAAATCATATTCTTGTAATTCCAGCAGCACCCGGCCGAGTTGTAATTCACTGCGCGGTGAAGGGGTGAGGGCTTCGGCTTGCAGTAGGTAACTTTTCGCTTGCTCTAAATAGTGATTGCGCAGTGGCCCTTCAGCGATGCCAAGGTAGCATAGCTCCCAATACAGCTCAGCAATTTGAAAATGCAACGAGGCTTGTGCGCCTTCGCTTAGTTTGTTTTTCAATGCGTCAATGTTGCGGTTGATACCAAATTCTATTTTTTCGATGGCGGCATAGGCAAGTAAACGCACGTCATCGACCTTATCGGTCAGCGCTAACTTAAGCAACGGCACCGCCACGCGCTCTGGTAAAAAGCGACAGGCATTGACCGCAATCAGGCGACGCTCATCGGAGGGATTAAACAACAAAATATCTTTCAGTGCGGCGGCACCAAACTGGCTTTGTTCAAGTTGCTCTGGGTGCAGGGGTAATTCCAAGCTTTCGGAGCGCTCCCATAGTGCCGGCTGCTTTTTCTTCGGGAAATACAAGGCGACGATAAAAATCGTCGCCAACCCCAGCATACCGACCATGGGCATACTGAACGCAATCACAAAAATAAAGGTAATGGCACCGATAACGGGTTGTTTGTAGCGTCGCGGCAGCGCCAGCCAACACACTAAGGTGAAGGTTCCCGCAGCGGCGCCATGGCTGGCAGCATAACTTAACCAGCCGAGCAGACTAAGGTCTTGCTCGCCGAGTAGGTAAAGGCTTGCCGACTCAAAGAGAATCGTTTGAAGAATCAGCCAAATCTTCATCGAACGCTCCTAAGTCTTCGAGCAAGGTATTTACTTGCTGGTATTGCTCAAATACCAACAGCGGACCAAATACGTCTAAATCGCCTTCGGCAATGGGGGCATTATTGGCGAGGATGCTGCGGATCCGCTGCACAAATTGCTCAGCTTCCATCACTGTGGTCATCGGTAACAGCACGCACAATGCTTGGCGGCCATCTTCACGCTCGCAAGACCAGTAAATATCGGCACCACGGCGAAAATCGGTAACATGTTCTAAATCGAGGTGTTGCGCTTCACTGTTGTCGTAAAACACCACCATGGCGCTATCTGCACCGTAATGGCGCTTATACCACAGTTGGTTTTCCAAATACTGGCGGAACAGCTGGCGTTGTTCGGGTTTGAGAATGGGTGCGAACAACTGGTGTGACATAAAGTTGGCAATATAACCGGCCAGTAATGCAATCAGGGCAATATTACTTTGCGTGAGGGACACAAACTTGACCTTCTCTGCAAGCACCACCCCTTGTAGCTCGCCGCTGACATCAACTAGGGGGATCACCAACTGATAATTGAGATTATACTCATCGCTGTCGATAAAGTTCGCCGGAGAGAGTACAGCCTTAGAGGTGTACACATCTTGCAGCATTAAATCATCAGCGATAAGGGCATGTTCACTGCCAATGGTGGCCAGTGCGCCGGGCACCAGCTTGCCGTCACGTATTTCGTACAAACCTGCTTGATACATGGTAATCACATCAGCAAATACTTGAAGGCTCTTTTGGGCCAAGTTGGCAAGGCGATTTTCCGCATGGCCGGAGGCCGCTTGTTGGAGTAGTTGAATGCCAGTGCGTAGGCTCATTTGTTTGCCAGCCGCGCGCTGCTCAAGCTGGTCGTGGGATATCTTCAATAAATGGTAATTTTGCGTAAAGCTTTTTAGCTTTTGTTCCATATAGCGGTGGTTTAGCTCAAAGCGCTGATTGATATCATGCCAGTGATCGCGAAATTCGCCCACCAACATGGTCACCACTGCTGTGCCCACAGACACAGATAGGCTAATCGATACTTCTGTGGCGATAAAATTATCGACCACACCGACACTCACAAGTAACAGCACGAAGCTCATCATTCCGCGACCAAATCCGTAGCGCAGGGCGATGACAAGGGGCCCCAACATCGGCCAATAGAAGTAATCAGTGGCGTGTTCATGAGCGAGGCTGGCTTGATACACCCAGATGCTCAGGGCAATAAAGGTGATAAAAACCAGTTCAAACCAGGCGATAGGCTGGTGGTCACTGCCAAAAAGCAGGCGCCTGATAACGGCATTAAGGCCACGACGTTTACTGTGAGGCATAGCGCGACTAATCCCAGTCTAGTTCATCAATCAGGGTATCGATGGCCTCAAGTGCGACCTGCGAGAGCGACTCACGGCCCCATCCTGTTTTTGATGTGGAACCACGCCAAAGCTCATTGCCACTGCTATCTGCAAGGGTCAGTGTCAGCCCCACTGCCGGCTCACCATCCAAGCCATACTTATATTGCCACTCTTGTACTGAACCAGATACCACATAGCCCGGCTGTTGTTCACTCAGCCACCGCTGCGCTTCTTGATTACGCTGGGCAGGCTCAAGGCTCGCCTGTAAATCACCCACTTTTTGCTTGGGGTAGAGTGTTACCTTCAACCCTTGCTCAGCAAGTGCAGATGCCAGCAGTTGCTCAGCCTGAGCTTGCGCCATAGGCATATTTGACTGATTGGCCAAGGGCATAATATATACCTGTTGATTGGCGCTGAGCGTCGGGCTTTCACCGGCATAGTGCGTTGCGCAACCACTGAGTATGAAGGCCAAAGCCAATGCCATTATTGTTTTCATCATTTTATCCTCACATCAAAAGTCGATAAAGTATCCCACGTTGAGTGTTAAGCTCTCACGGCCATTTTGGTCGGCACTTTGCCACACACCCTTTATGAAAAATTCATCATTGCCAAATGCTTGCACACCCAGCCCTACGTTAGCCGAATAATCGACGCGTTGCTCAATAAAGTTATAACCCACGGCAGTATCAAGCCAGTAGCGCATACCTGGGGTGTTTCGTCCAGGTTGTGAGACTTCACCACGCAGCAACGATTGGCCCAACGCTAAACGTCGGTATTTAGGGGTTAGAAAATCCACAGCTTTAACTGGCTCAGGGCGCTGCAAGTGTGCTGTTAATCGCTGTAATGGCCGCTCGTCCAAGGTGTTTTCTTGGTGGTCATACTGCGCATACACCTGCCAACTCGGAGTAAAGTTGAATTGCTCACTCAGACGCACGCTGCTTTGCCATTGTTGACCAATAGGCTCACCAAAGTCGGAATGAAACAGCGCCCGCGAAATATTTATATTTACTTGCTCGTAGCGCGTTGGCTGCCAACTCAGTTGATAGGCGAGCCTATCCTCATTGCCGAACATGTAGAGATTTTCACTTTGCTGCGAGGGCATGCTGTGACGCACACTCAGGGTGTGGCTTAGACGTCTATCTGATTGCCACGTTGCGCTTGCATGCTGACCAAATACCGTGTTGGTATCGCGCTCGCTGATGGCTATACCAAAGTGCAAGTCTTGCCAACGCGGTCGAGCGCGTATCCGCCAATCTAGATTCACACTCTGGTCTTGGTAATGATCGATTAGGGTTGAGGCGGGGTCGCCGCTATCATATTGATAAGAGAGCGCCATATGACCATCGCCCAGAGGACGATAATAGCTAAGCTGCTCTGTGCTTAGCTGCCACGTATCAAGCAGGCTGTGTTCAAAACGCACGCCATGGGCGTGGCGGTCGTGTTGGGCTGCTAAAAAGCGTTGCAATGGAGCTAAATCTTGTTTGGCGACACCACCATTAAGGGCTTGTTGGCCCAGTTGCCATGCGGCAAAGTTATCACCTAATTGCGAGAGTGCTGTGGCCCGCTCAGTGGCGGTCAGTGTTGTTGATTGGTAAGCCAAAGCACGTGCTTGCGAGTGGTTGTGCTGTGCCAGCGCTAAAGACAATAAAATGCTGTCATTGAACTGCTCGGAAGCGATGACTTGATGGGCTTGTAACAAGGCTATCTTTTGCAAGGCTCCAAGCGTTGGGTCGCTAAACAAGGCATTGATATCAGCGCCACCGTTGCCTTGGTGCAGATGCCAATTGAGCTGTGCGCTGGCATAGGCGGGCGATACTAAGGTGCGCAGCAATGATACGTAGCTAATTTCGCCATCCTGGAGGGCGCGAAGCTCAGCACTTAATTGTGTGAGCACTTGCACGCGCAAGCGTTGAGCCTGCGCTAAAGCACCTTGATTTTGCAACAGCGAAGCCCAGGCTAATTTATCAGCGGCGGTGCTTAACTCGGCGTTATCTAACTTGCGATACCAGCTATCAGCATGAGTATATTCGCCCAGTTGTTGCGCCGCATAAGCTAAAGCCTGATACATAGACGCAGTCTGCTGGTTGTGTGGTGCTAAATACCAGTACAGCTCACGCAGCCATGGGGTGTCTTGACTGTCTATCGCCAGCCACAATGCACTTTGTTGCACGTTCGGGTTACGCGGGTAATGGGTGAGTAATGTACTTAGCAGCTCTTTGGCGCGAGTATGGTGTTTTTTATACATGGCTAAACGCACGCGCAATAGCTGCACGGATAAGCGTTTGTCGCCACTGTGATCGGCTGTTAAGGCGTCGCTGGCACGTTTTATCAGTGCTGCATTTTGCTCGCTGAGGCCGTATTCTAGGAGATGATTGAGCACCACAATGCTTTTTGTTTGCGCATAATAAAGCCACAAGGTATCCAAGCTTCGTTGGTCTAGCTTATTGTGGGTGGCAATCAGTAAGTAGGGGTCCAAACTGGTATCGCCTCGATACACACGAGCACGCTGAAAGCGCTGTTGCAATGGCCTGTTTGCGATATAGGTCGCCAGCTCTTGTAAGTTGGTAAGCTGCTCTACATCTAAGGCTTCTTCATCGCTGTATCGATAAAGTAGCATCAGCGCCTTATCTACCTCGCCAATCGCGACAAAGCTTTGCGCAAAGTAATTCAAGTTGATGTAATCGTATGTCGGCTCAAGCGGCAAAGTTGCCCACAAGACCGTGGCTTGCTTTGGTGCGCCGACAAAATTATAAAAACGCGCGAGTTGGAACCAATAAAACTCTCGAGCTGGAAAGCGCTGATGCAGCGTTTGCAAATGCGTGAGGGTCGTTTGTGCGCCTAGGGCTTTGTCACTGAAGTCGACCCATTGTTTAAGGGTGCTATCATCGAGCTCGTCTTTGAGTGCTAGCTGATAGTAAAAGTCGCTCAAAGCAAATAGGTCACTCTCCGCTAAAGCTTCACTGACGCCTTGCCACAGAAGGGCTTTGTCAGGTTGCGTGGCAATAATTTGCTTTGCAAGTACCAGCGCACTGGCGGTATCGCCCAGCCAAAGATAGTAATCATGAAGTTGGCGCTTATCGGCTAAAGTAGGTGCAACACTCAAAACTTTAGCAAGCCACACTGCGGCTTGTTCAATATCACCCACCTCAGCAAAGCGTTCACTGGCTTGGCGCCAATCAGCGGGATCACTACTTTGCTTGGCCTTACTCGCACTTAATTGGGCTGCTAACGTTGGCTTGTTGGCGGCCCGCAAGAAGTTAATACTCAACTGCAAACAGGTGTTGTCACACTGATGCTGATGGCGGCGAATAAGCGCCTCACCTTGTTGCCAGTGTTGTTGGGCGCTATATAACCCAAGTAACTGCTCAAAGTGCGCATCTGAGGGTTGTTGCTCGTACAAGGCTTGGCTGTGAAAAATAGCCCGCTCTTTAAGCCCCGCCTGCAACGCTAAAGACAATAAAGCCTGATGTTCACCTTGTTGCTGACTTAGCAACTGATAAGCAAGGCGAGGCTCGCCTATTTGCAAGGCATAGCTGGCAAAGTGTTGGCGTTGTGATGAGTTGAGCTCTGGCACTAAGGCGTTTAAATAATCGATTAATTGTCTGCGCGCCGTTGGGTCTTGGCGCTGTATCAGTCGCAGTAGGCTGTCGGCGTAGAGCGTTTGCGCTTGCGTAAGTAAAGCGGAGTCGGCAAATTTAGTCAGCGGTGTTAGCTGGGCCAAGCTTTGATGATATTGATCGAGCTTGAAGTGCTGCTTTGCGAGGGTTAAATCCAGTTTTAAACTCGGTACTTGGTTGCTTTTAAGCACATTCAAGAAGGCGATGGCCACAGTGGGGTCTTGCGCGTCTTCAAGCATATCAATCAGCAGAGCGCGATTGGGTTGCAGTATCCACAACAGCGCCAACGTTACCGTTGCAAGGGTGATCAGCGCACGACGACTCATCAACACGATACGCTTGTCGCCGCGAGGGTCGCCTTTGGTGTGAATACGCGCTGGCGGGTTCATCGTTATTGACCCTGCCCCGGGCAATGGAGCTCAACATGGTAGCGTCCACGCTTAGAGCTGCGAATTGTCCATTGATTAGCTGCTTTATCAAGCGTAAGCGCGGGGTCGCTGAGCTTGTTTACTTGGCATGAAGCGACATTATCTAACGTTAGTTGCAAATCACGATGAGCGAGCACCGTAAAGCGTAACCTCTCTCCTTGCCACTGCCAGTGTTCAATCACCGCGTTGGCTTTAGCTAAATAGGCACGGTTAGAAAACGCCGCCGTATCGCCTTGGCTAAGCGATAAAGTTGAGCGTGGCTGTACTAAGGTAATGTAGTTGCCATCCGGGCCTGGGGTGAACCCTGCGATGCCTTCACTATCACCATCTGGCAGTTGATTGCTGGCGATACGCAACGATTTCACGCCGGTACTGGTAATATGCCAGTTATCATCATCAATGGCGCGAGCCACCCCAGTTTCATAAAGCGTGCGTGCACGGTGGGCGTATTCGCTTAAGTACAGTGGTGTTAATTCGTGCTTCTCTACCCAATCATAGAGGTGATCTAATGCGCCTAAAGAAGCAGGGTAGACCCCGGAATACATATGGTAATAAATGCTCACAGGCTTTAAGCGTCGTGGCGCACCGAGTAATTCAAAGGTTTCGCTGGCACGGGCAAAGCCTCGGTAGTTTTCAGTCCACAGCTCTGTGTAGAGGTTTTCGTTCATCACCGCAGCGTAGACTTGAATGCCGTCTTTATACCAGTTTAGGTGTGGATATACTTGGGCAATAGAGTAGTTGTCGTTGAGTACATAAGTGTTGCCGCCATTGACGTTGTATAAATCGAGTTGCCTGGTTTTAGCAATGACATCAGCGGTTGGGTCGGCCATGCCAGACCACAAGAACACCTCTACTTGCTTATGCTTAGGGGCTAGATGCTCGTTGATATAACGCACACTGCCAAACACTTCACGGTCATAATCAAGGGTGTAATTGGGGACCGGTAAGGAATCGCCGTAGAGCTTTTCTTTCGCATCAATACGGTCGTCCCAAAAGAAAGGGTGGCTAAAGGTGTGCGAAGCAATTTCAACGTTATCAAGCGCGAAGGTTTGCCGCGCTATTTCCTCTAGTTCACTGGCAATGTCAGGGTATAAGCCATGAGGAGCAACTTCCGCTTCAACCACTGAAACCGTATGGGGGAGGGGCGATTTTTTCAGCACATTATTGAGTATTGATGCGCCAGCATAGGGACGCCCAGGAAGCCAAGCGACTGAGGGGAAACCATCGCCATCAATGTGCGCGGTAACGATGCGCAGCCCGGATTCGGTGGTGACATCGGGCACCGGAATAGCAGCAAGGGAAAACAGTGGCATTAGGTGCGCGAATGGCTCTAGTGGCCAACGGTTGCGGTCGCCTATTAACTCTTGGACCGTCAGAGGTTCAAGAAACAGCCCACCCCAGGGCATACGCGCTACGCCCACGCCCGTATTGCCTTGGCTATCATTAATGCTCACTAGCGCCGGTGTGCGCGAGTCCATTAACTGATATCGAGGAAATTGTTTGGGCGCAGCATGGGGCATGGGGTAGGTGAGCTTGGCTCCGCTACTTTCAAGCGCGCCGATGTAACTGCCGTTTTCACGTATCCCTAGACGCGCTAACAAGGCTTTATCATCGGGAAGCTCACCGATAATAACTGTTGGCCGCTGAGAAATACTGCGCAGTAGCAGCTGTTGAGCATCTAAATGCTGATAACTGGCTTGGGGGAGCCAAAACGCGACGCCGGCAAACCGATTCAAGTCAAGTTGTGAAAGGCGACCATCACGAATATCAACGCATTGGGGAACATAGCCTTGATACTCGATTAAGGTGGCTAAATATTTATGACACGCAGATTGCTTTTTAAGCACTACGCTCGAGTCATAGACCCCCAGTACTCGCCGACGAACAGGGTAGTGCAAAGAAACCCCAAACTGCTGTAATAAGCCGTCGCTGACATAGGGGGTGAAGCCTAAGGCAGCGATTTCTTTTGCTGCCGCGACTCTGGCTTCTACACCCGCTGGCAGGTAGTCAATCACAATGGCCTCAATGCCCAAGTCCTCAATGTGCTCAAGCTTGGTGCGAAGCCACTGGATATCGCTATCGCTTTGGCGAGTATAGTCATTATTGGTTATATCAAAGCCATACATCAGTGATTCGGCGACCACCGCTTGCGGCGGCTGGGCCAGCTTGTCGACCAATTCAAAGCCGCGATTGAGCATCACCGGCAGTGATGTGGCGATACTATCAATGAGCGAGACCAGCGCTTGTTGTTGCGAGGCATGTTGTTCGCGAGGCAGTGCAAGTTGATAACTATCTAAGGTATCGAGAAAAACACCGCTGAATCCCTGGCGCTGATAGCGCTCAGTTTGCTGTTGCAGATGTTGACGCCACACAGGGGATGCCGCATCCATAATTTCGGCTTGCCAGGCGCTGTTACGGCCAATGCTTGCGGCGTCTAAAAGCCGGGTATCTACGCCTAGGTATTCCCCTACACTGAGATAAGCATACACTTGCGTATTGGCATTTTTTAATTGCTGTAACTGGCGTTTTGACAGCTGCTGCGGTGACACCACAACCCGCTGATAGCTGATAAGCTCGCGCACGGAGTCAACTTCGCCGTAATAAAAAGCGATTGACTGCTCGAAGTGTGTGGGTGCAACTGCTTTTGTAGGCTGTGCTATTAAACCAGTGACAACCAGAGCAACAACCACAGTGAAAACAAATTTACATTTAGTCAATAGTAATACTGCCAATTAACTTAAACCAAGTGACGATGTGCGGCTGGGTTAGCCTTTTAATAGCTTGCTACAGACTGCTACTAAAACTAATTCTTTAGGGTGAGTTTTTCGCTATTATGTCACATCCCCGGGTAATGCGTCTACGCAATAATTTACCTAGGGTGAACAAAGGTAAACAACTCACCGATAAGATGTATTGTTAATGCAAATTGACCGGCAACGGCTCTGTAACCAGCGAACTCCTTGCAATTTCGATCAAAGCTTAACTAGACTGAACTATGTAATAAATTACAACATCTTACAACACTCACATTGTAAGTATGGCAGCTGTTATCTTTTTGCCAAGCAAATGCTATCTATAAAGTATAAGTTTTTGTTAGTATAGAGTTTTATGCGTGCGGCATGGCACAGGCGTCGTAACAGGGAATCATTAATGAGAAATAACCAACCCATCACCGCTAGTGAAAAGCGTTTTCCTCCCGAGCAAAAGCTCATTTCCGTCACTGATTTAAACGGCACTATCCTCGATTGTAACCAAACGTTTGTCGATATCAGTGGCTTTAGCCGCGACGAATTGGTTGGCCAACCTCACAATATTGTCCGCCATCCCGATATGCCACCTGCGGCGTTTAAAACAATGTGGGGTTACCTAAAGCAAGGTAAAGCGTGGATGGGGCTAGTAAAAAACCGCTGTAAGAATGGTGACTACTACTGGGTTGATGCCCATGTTTCGCCCATTACCGAACAAGGTAAAGTGGTAGGGTATGAATCGGTACGCACTAGCCCACGACGTGAGGATGTTGCCCGCGCAGAGGCACTTTACGCGCGCATCAGAGACAATAAAAGCACGTTCACGCTGCCTAACAATACTGAATTTTATGCCTTGGGCCTTGCCCTCGCAGTCGCTTTTATTATCTTCCTAAGTGGCAATACTGTTGCCGCCGAGGCGGTGGCCCTAGTGAGTGTATTAGTGTTTGCCGGATTTAATACCTTTTCCCGGGTGCGTTTGAAAAAACGCTTAGACACACTCATAGGCGATCGCTTCTGCGACCCACTTGCGGTGCAAAGCTACTGCGATCATGGTGGCCCTTTGGGGCGTTTAAGCGTAGCGGTGAAATCAGACAGGGCGCATTTAAATACCATCCTAACGCGTATCGATAATGCCGCGAACCGTGTTGCTGCAGATGCCAGCAGCAGCTATTCCATGTCGGTCGATGCGAGAGAGAAAATAGACGCTCAGCATCAGCAAACCGAGCAAGTCGCCACGGCAATGAACGAAATGACGGCCACCATTGGCGAAGTATCACAAAATGTACAGCTGACCTCTGAGCAAGCCAGCGAGGCCAATGATTTGGCCTCAGAAGGTGCCGCAGTGGCAGATAAGACTCGTCAATCTATTGAAACCTTAGGGCACACGGTGCAACAAATCGGTGACTCGGTACAAGGGGTCTCAGAGCAGTCAGCCTTGATTGCGCAAGCGGCGCAAATGATTGAACAAATTGCTGAGCAAACCAACCTATTGGCACTCAATGCGGCGATTGAAGCGGCACGTGCTGGTGAGCAAGGCCGAGGCTTTGCGGTGGTAGCTGATGAGGTCAGACAGCTTGCACAACGCACACAGAAGTCGACCGGGGAGATCCAGGGGATCATTAGCGAGCTCAATAGCCGCAGTGAGCAGGCGGTCACTATTGCTGAGCAAGGGCGTAAAGAGTCGCAACAAGGCCTTGATGAAGTGCAACTAAGTACCGAAAAACTCAGTGGTATTGCTCAGGCGGTGGCCAACATTAACGACATGGCGAATCAAATGGCTGCGGCTGTTGAAGAGCAGGCTCATGTGGCTGAAGATATTAACCAGCAAGTGGTCAGTATTGCCGGTCTGGCTGATGATAGTCAGCAAAGCTCGGATCAAGCGCAACAAGCTATTACGCGCTTAACAACTGTATCAGATGAACTCTGTGAGCTGGTGGTGCGCTTCTCTCGCTCACATGATTAATACCTAAACTGTCAGCGCGTTAGCGTGCTGACTAGGCCTATCACCGCCTGAGTAACGCTTATGGCGGTGAACCTGCTAGCACATGCTTCACTTAACTCCCCCGTCAACCCTTTTCCCAGTGCTTGTGAACGGCAAGTAAAAACCACCAACATGTGCAGAAGCATTAACGTTGACGTTCATGTCATATTTCTAAATAGCATAACTCTTTGCGTTTTCTATCATCAAAGCTATTAAAAAACTGTTTTGGTTATAAACTAGACGAAATAAATATGTACCCAATATAACTCTAATTGTTTACCAAAGGTTAATCTTTTGTTCATTTTGTGATTGTTAGACTCCACGCGGCTTTGAGGTACAAACTTACAAAAAACTGAATGAATAAAGTGGCATGCTTACCCCAGTTTTTAGCAATTTATTCGAATAAACAAACGGTTCTTCTAGAACTAAAACGTCTAAAAAGTGGTCGACTATTGCTTGAAGAGCCGGATAGGTGTGATAAGTTTTAAAAGCATTGTAAATATATTGTTATAAAAATAACGCAACAAACCTTACGTCGTGGAGAACAAAATGAGTAAACAAAGTATGCGCGAAAGCGGCTTTAAACGCAGCGCCCTGGCGATGTGTTTTGCCAGCTTAGGTATGAGCAGCGCCAGTGCTTTTGCTGTTGATTGCAGCAATTTAGCCCAGTGGCAAAGTGGTGACGCTTACGTTGGCGGAAGCCAAGTCCAGGCCCAAAACAGTGCCTATGAGGCGAACTGGTGGACGCAAACGAATCCTGTGGAGAATTCTGGACAATGGCAAGACTGGACTCTTTTGGGTGTTTGTGACAGCGCTGTCAACCAGGCGCCAGAGGTCACCTCGTTGAGCCCCGCTGCAGGCAGTCAATTTGCTGAAAATGACAGCGTTATCATCGAGGCGTCAGCCAGTGATAGTGATGGTCAAGTTAGCCAGGTAGAATTCTTCGTTAATAATCAATCTATCGCGGTTGATGCCACCGCGCCCTTTAGCACTACGTGGCAAGCTGTAGCCGGCGACGCGACCATAAGCGCTGTGGCTACAGACGATCAGGGCGCGCTATCTACAGCTCTTGCTAATGCTGTTAGCGTAAGCGGCGGCACCCCCGTGAATGAAGCGCCAAGCGCAAGCATTCAAATTGCTAATCTGCCCACGCAAGTGATGGTGGGAGATAGCTTGAACTTTACCCTCAGCGGCACAGACAGCGATGGCCAAGTCACCGCGCTGACATTCAGTGAGAATGGCACCCAAGTGCTGAGTTCAGCAAACGCCAGTGAAGCTTACACTTGGCAGGCTCCAGCAACGGGGCAATTTGAATTCGTACTCAATGTGACTGACGATCAAGGGGCCACGGGGACGGCCACTCAAGTGATCAACGTGGTAGATGTGTCTGAGCCAGGAACTGGCGTTGACGCTTGTCGCCCAGCAGGTTTATACCAAACGCCGGGAGTGAACACGCCGTATTGTACTATTTATGATCAAGACGGCCGTGAGCTCATGGGCCCAGATCACCCACGTCGTATCATTGGTTACTTTACCAGTTGGCGTAATGGCGCCAATGAGCAACCTAGTTATTTAGTTGACGATATTCCATGGGATAAAATTACCCATATTAACTATGCCTTCGCACACGTTGATGCCAACAATAAGTTGTCCATTGGTAACCCCAGTGCCCCAGGCAATCCAGCAACCAACATGGAATGGCCAGGTGAACCGGGCGCTGAAATGGACCCAAGCCTGCCGTACAAAGGTCACTTCAACCTACTTAACAAGTACAAGAAACAATACCCAGACGTGAAGACGCTGATCTCTGTTGGTGGCTGGGCTGAAACTGGCGGTTATTTTGACGAAAATGGCAATCGCGTCAATAGCGGTGGCTTCTACACTATGACCACCAATGCTGATGGCTCAATTAATCACGCAGGTATTGCCGCGTTCGCACAAAGTGCGGTTGAATTTATTCGTACCTACGATTTCGATGGTGTGGATATTGACTACGAATACCCATCGTCAATGAAGGACTCTGGTCACCCAGATGACTTTGCTATCTCCAACCCTTTGCGCGCTAGTCTCAATGCATCTTACAAAGAATTGATGAAGGTGTTACGTGAAGAGCTTGATAAAGCGGGTGAACAAGATGGTCAGCACTATATGCTTACGATTGCTTCACCGTCATCGGGTTACCTACTGCGGGGTATGGAGACCTTCCAGGTCACTAAATACCTCGATTACGTCAACATTATGTCTTACGACTTGCACGGCGCGTGGAACTCTCATGTCGGGCACAATGCGGCATTGTACGACACCGGTGAAGACTCGGAGTTGGCGCAATGGAATGTATACAGCACCAAGGAGTTCGAAGGCATTGGCTATTTGAACACCGATTGGGCGGTACGCTATTTCCGTGGCGCGCTAGCGGCAGGGCGTATCAATATTGGTATTCCTTATTACACCCGTGGTTTTAAAGACGTACAAGGTGGCACCAATGGATTGTGGGGCCAGGCGGCGCTGCCGAACCAAAGCGAGTGTCCAGCAGGCACGGGCGTTGGCGAGCAAAACAAATGCGGTAACGGTGCCATTGGCATTGATAACCTTTGGCACGATAAAGATGCCAATGGCGAAGAAATGCCAGCAGGCTCTAACCCTCTTTGGCATGCCAAGAACTTAGAAAACGGCATTTACCCAAGCTATGGCGCAACCTATGGCCTAACGCCACAAACCGATCCAGACGATCAGCTGATTGGCACCTACACGCGTCATTATGACAACGTGGCCGTTGCGCCATGGTTATGGAATGCCGATAAGAATGTGTTCTTGTCTATGGAAGACGAGGAATCAATGGCCACTAAAGTGCAATACGTTATAGACCAAGGCATTGGTGGCATTATGTTCTGGGAATTGGCGGGTGACTATGATTATGACCAGGCCAAAGGCGAGTACTTCATGGGCTCAACGCTCACTACCCTTGCTTATAATCAGTTTAATCAAAGCGGCGTGCCGTACAGCATTGACCAAGGCAATACTAATTTTGTAGTGCCAACAGAAGCGGTTGATGTGAGCTTTGAAGCCAAGGACTTCCCGGTCGGTGATGACAACTACCCGATTGCTCCAACCTTTGCTTTCACTAACAACTCAAACATTGATTTAAGTGGTGCCAAGATTTCTTTCGATGTGCCAGTGGCGACCTCTGCCATTTTCAAGTCTAACTGGAACGCACAAGAGAAATTGGGCATGGCGGTCGACGTCAATGGCTCGAATGCAGCAGGTAACAATATCGGTGGTTTTGAGAATGAGTTCCACCGTTTCTCAATCACGTTGACCAACGAATGGGGCGGGCAAGAGAAAGCCTTTGCTCCAGGTGACACGGTGAATGCGCAGGTAATGTATTACATGCCTATTACCGGTCCTGCAAACTTTACCATCGAGAAAAATGGCAAAACCTATGCCTTTAAATCGCAATACCCGCACCTTCCTGATGCCCAGCCAGGAACAGGCGGCGGCGACACTGGCGGTGGCAATGGCAGCGGCGATGGTACTTGTGAAGGCACCGCGATTGCCGATATCCCCGTTTATCCTAACTGGCCACAAAGTGACTACGCCGGCAACCCTAGCCATGCAGCGGGTGGCGACTTAATGGTCAACGGTAATGCTGTCTATAAGGCGAAGTGGTGGACTTCTGCTGAGCCGGGTAGCAGCGCCGATTGGGATCAGGTCTGTAGCCTGTAACTCGCCATCTTAGACTTGAGGCGGCCCCATGCCCTCCCTGCAAGGGCTGCCTCGGGTCTCTTTTGTCAACGAGGACATTGATATGAGAACACCACAAGCGAAATTATTATCACTGGCTGTGTCAGCGCTAGCCGTTGGTGCTGCGCTCAGCGCCAGCCAAGCTTATGCCCACGGTTATATGGATAGCCCGAAGGCCCGCCAAGCTATTTGTCAGGCTCAGGGCGGTTATTGGTGGCCAGAAGATGGTTCCAACATTCCTAACTTGGCGTGTCGCGCAGCCTATTTGGAATCAGGGCACTTTCAGTTTATTCAAGAACATGAATTTGCCGTTAACACCGCTGATTACTACAACCAAGCAGCGGTTGAGGCCAGCGTTCCCGATGGCACCTTGTGCGCCGCTGGAGACACCAACAAGCGCGGTATGAATTTACCTTCACCGCATTGGCAACGCAGTGACGTGACCCCCAATGCTAATGGCGAGATTAAGGTGCGCTTTCGTGCGACCACTCCACATAACCCCAGCTTTTGGAAGTTTTACCTAAGCAAACCCGGGTTTGATGGCGCCACGCAAACACTTGCCTGGAGCGATCTAGAGCTGGTGCAAGAAGTGGGCAATATCGACTTTATAAAGGACGCTGAGGGGCATCGCTACTATGAAATGAATGTCGCTATTCCCGCTGAGCGCCAAGGTGATGCCATCTTGTACACACGCTGGCAGCGTGATGACGCAGCTGGAGAGGGGTTTTACAACTGTAGTGACATCACCATAGTGCGTGATGGCGGACCCAGTGATCCCAGCCAGTGGCAAAGCATTGGTTACTACTTGCAACAAGGTCAAACACCGGCGGTGGGTGATTCTATTTGGGTGCGGCTATTTGACGAGAGCGGTCAAGAGCTAGTTAACCAAATGTTTGCCGTCAGCGCCGATAACCAAGCAAGGTGGCGGCAAGACCTCGCGGCTATGCTTAATCTCGACTACAGCCAATATATGCAAATTGGTTTGCAAGACCAGCAAGGTCAAGTGGTCTACCAAAGCGGCGACCCGCTGGTGAATCAGGTATACACCACCAATGCCAACTACAGCTATAGCTTAAGTGTGCAACAGGCACCAGGCAATAGTGCGCCCACTGTGGTCAAGCCTGATGACATTACCTTGGCTGAAGGACAATCCAGTGTCGTTCATGTGCATGCTTTTGACGATGAGCAAAGTACTCTGAACTATAGCTGGGATGTGCCAGCACCACTGACTATGAGCAGTGAGGGTGCCAACCTAACGATCACCGCTGCGAATGTCGATACCGATACCCCGTACACCATTACTGTCACTGTCTCAGATGGTGAACTCAGTACCAGCCAAAGTTTTGTTGTCACCGTTACCGATACCAGCACTAACCCTGACCCAAGTTACCCTGCGTGGCAGGCCAGTGCTACTTATGTAGCGGGCGACAAGGTGAGCTACAACGCCAGCGACTATGAGGCGAAGTGGTGGAATCAAGGTGAACAACCCGATCAATCCTCGGCATGGCAAACGCTGAGTAAAGATGCTGGCAGCGCACAATGGGATAGTCAGCGCGCTTATGAAAGTGGCGCGACGGTGCTCTATCAAGGGCAACAATACCAAGCCAAGTGGTGGACTCAAGGGGATACCCCGGGTCAGGCCTCCGTTTGGCAAGCACTTTAAGCAGTAAAGAAATGGCGATGATGGACACACGGAGGCGCCTAAATCGCCGCTAGTCGGGCAAGTACCTATGCGTCGTGCTTAGCCTTTAATAAGACAACAAGAAGAGAAAGATATGAAATTAACTCAATTAACCGCAGCGATTACGCTGGCCATGGCATCGGGTGTCGCCGTTGCCGCGCCTTCGACACCGAGCTTAAACTGGGAGCCACAAGAGTACTCCTTTGTTGAAGTAGATTTAGAAGGCACAGGTGGCTATAAATCTTTGGTACGTCGCCAAGACCAAGTTAACATCAACATCGAGTGGAATGCCTGGAGTGGTGATGGCGGTGACAACTATAAAGTGTATTTTGATGACCAAGTTGTGAACTCTGGTGCACTGCCTGCGGGCACTAAAAGTGGCGTGATCACTTTCCCGTATGACAAGGCTGGCCGTCATACCTTGTATGTTGAATTGTGTGAAGGCACCGTGTGCGCGCGCAGTGATGGCAAGCCCATCGTCATTGCCGATACCGATGGCGCGCATCTAGCACCGTTACCGATGGATTATGATCCTAACAACAAAGACTATGGCTTAAAGCAAGGCATGGTTACAGGGGCCTACTTTGTAGAGTGGGGCATTTATGGTCGTGACTATGATGTCACTAACATGCCAGCACAAAACCTTAGCCACATTTTATACGGCTTTATTCCGATTTGTGGCCCGAATGACTCACTGACTGGCGGGCCAAAGCGTGCGCTTGATACCGCTTGTCAGGGTTCACAAGACTTTGAAGTGGTTATTCACGATCCGTGGGCGGCAGTGCAAAAAGCCCTACCGGGTGTCAGTGCAGATGACCCTATTCGTGGTACTTATGCACAGTTAATGGCGCTGAAGCAGCGTTATCCAGATCTGAAAATCGTGCCTTCAGTGGGGGGATGGACACTCTCTGATCCGTTCTACTATTTCACCGATAAAGCCAACCGCGATACCTTTGTGGCATCGATGAAAGAGTTCCTTAAAACGTGGAAGTTCTATGACGGCGTTGATATTGATTGGGAATTCCCAGGGGGCGATGGTGCTAACCCGAACCTTGGCGACCCAACCACCGATGGCGCTACTTACATTGCGTTGATGCGTGAGTTACGCGTCATGCTCGATGAGCTGGAAGCGGAAACAGGCCGCCAGTATGAGCTGACTTCAGCCATCGGTGCTGGTTACGACAAGATTGAAGATGTTGACTATGCTACCGCAGCGCAGTACATGGATTACATCTTTGCCATGACCTATGACTTCTATGGGGCTTGGAGCAATGTGACCGGACACCAAACAGCCGTTTATTGTGGCGAACACTTCCGCCCGGGTCAATGTGACGGCTCCGGCACTGATGAAAACGGCCAGCCTTATAAAGGCCCGGCTTACACCATGGATAACGCCATTCAGCTGTTGCTAGCGCAAAACGTGCCCTCGCAAAAAATAGTGGCGGGTGTGGCTATGTATGGTCGTGGTTGGGAAGGCGTGTATCCTGAAAACGCGAGTACTGCAGGCAACCCGATGACCGCATCTGGTAATGGACCGCTTAAAGGCACCACAGCACAAGGTGTATGGGAAGATGGAGTCATTGATTATAAAGGCGTAAAAGCCAATATGCTCGGTGCTAACTTCCAAGGTATTAACGGTTTTGAAGCGGGTTATGACGCGCAAGCTCAAGCGGCTTATGTGTGGAACCGCAGCAGCGGTAAGCTGATCACTTTAGACACCCCGCAAACAGTAATGGCCAAAGGTCAATACGTGCAACAGCATAACCTCGGTGGTTTGTTCGCATGGGAAATTGATGCCGATAATGGCGATATTCTTAATGCTATGCATGAAGGTTTAGGTGATGTACCGCCGGCCAACCAACGCCCTGTGCTCAGTGTAGACAGCAGTGTCACAGTGCAAAGCGGTGGCTCAGTGTCAGTTACTGCCTCAGCCACTGACGGTGATAATGACCCTCTCAGCTTTAGCTGGCAGGCTGATAGCGCGCTAAGCGTGAGCGGTGCAAACTCAGCGACCTTAGTGATCAATGCGCCGCAAGTAAGCCAAGACACGCAGTACAGTGCGACTGTTTCGGTTTCTGATGGCAAAGACACGGTCAGTAAAGTGGTTAGTGTTAATGTTGTAGCGGATGGCAGCGGCAGCAACACAGCACCTGTGGTTGATGCTATCGCTGATGCCAGTATGGAAGAGGGCGCAAGCCTAGCCGTTAACGTGGTTGCCAGCGATGCTGACAATGACGCTTTGACCTACAGCTGGGACGTACCAGCCGGGTTAACGCTTTCTGGCAGCGGTGCCAGTGCGACACTGAGCGCGGACCCTGTGGATGCGGATACTAGCTATACCGTCACGGTGACAGTCAGTGATGGCCAAGCCAGCAGCAGCCAGAGCTTTGTTGTTACGGTGACCGATTCAGGCGCCACCACACCGGGTGACACCTGGGATGCACAAGCTGTGTATACCGGTGGTGATACCGTGATCTATGGCGGTGTTGAGTACCGTGCTAAATGGTGGACTCAAGGCGACCAACCTGACTTGGGTGGTCCTTGGGAGCCAGTATCAGCACCCACAGACGGTAACGGCGACCTAGTTTGGAGTGCCTCGTCTATCTACAACACCGGTGATGTTGTGTCTTATAACGGCGCACGTTTTGAAGCTAAGTGGTGGACAAAAGGTGAAGAGCCTGGTGTTGCCGCTGTGTGGAACCAGCTATAAATAAGATTCCTACTTGAGAGACCAAGGGCAACGAAAGTTGCCCTTTTTCATGTTCGCCACCATACTCAAGGATACTTAAGGTTGTTTCCACAGAGATGTGCGTGGGCAAATTTCTGCTTATTATTTTACTTTTCTCTAGCACCGCGTTTGGCCAGTGCACAAACCCTATTCGAGTTGGCGTAAACAGCGAGTGGCCGCCTTATATTTCGATTGAGAATGACCATATCAGCGGCTTAGACATGGCCATCATTACTTTATTACTTGAAAGTATGGGCCGTTGTTTTGACTACGTGCGTTTACCCAGTGCCGGGCGGTCTATGAACGAGCTGCGCGCTGGGCGAATTGACTTGCTCAGTGGAGTGAGTTTCGCCGCTTATCGCCAAGATATCGGCCAATTTAGCGCACCTTATCGGCAAGAAATCGTGCGTTTGGTTGTGAGCGAGCGGGTGCAAGCATCTGCTTTGGCCGATTTACAGGCTATGCTACAAAGTGGCCTAACGCTGGTGTACACGCCAGGCGCTTATTATGGTGAAGAAGTGGAAACGCTGGTGCAACAAAGCCGTTATCAACAGCAAATTCAAACCGTGAGTGAGCCGGTGAAGCGTTACTTAATGCTTAAAGCGGGCCGTGCTGATGTCACCATAGAGGATGAGCAGGTCGCCAAGCATTTATTGAGCGAGTATGGCGGCGCGCAACTGGTGCTGCACCCCAAGGTAGTCTCGGCACAACCCATTCATTTTCTGATTAGCCATCAGCTGAGTAACACAGGCTTTATGCGCGAGCTCAACCAAGCCATTGAAGCGCAGCAACAGGCTATCACGGCGTTATTGCAAAACCAGCTTGGTGCCGCGCACCCCTAAACTTGATGCTTCAGTGCAACTTCATCTTCGGTCGTACCACCCGCGTTATTTTTTCACTTATCCATAAGGCTATCATCTTTAATGTGCCATGCACTGCTTGTTGATGCATGCGATACAAGCTCATGTACATCCATCTCGCCAGTTTACCTTCGATAAACACATTGCTATTTAAATTACCCATGAGGTTCCCGACCGCGCTAAAGCGCGCTAAATTGACCAGTGAACCATGGTCTTTATAGTGAAAAGGACGCAGCGCCTGACCTTTATATTGACGTTTAATATTAGCAAGTACATTGCTGGCCATTTGGTGCGCAGACTGTGCTCGCGGCGGCACAAAACTGCCATCTGGCTGCTCAAAGGCGCAACTATCGCCAATCACAAAAAGCGTGTCATCGCCGCGCACCTGTAAGTACTGATTAACCAAAATTTGGTTGTTTTTATTAAGCTCAAAAGTATTTAAGTCGCGTAAGAAGTCGGGCGCTTTTACACCGGCGGCCCATACCTTTATATCGCAATCCAAACGTTCATCGCCGACATCAATACCGTGTTCGTCGATGCCTTTTACCATTTGTCCAAGGTGCAACTGTACGCCAATTTTTTGCAGCTCTTTGCTGGCTTTGATTGCGATTTTATCTGGCAGAGCCGGTAAGATGCGTGGGCTTGCTTCCAATAAATGAATTTTTAAACGTTCTTTGGAGACTTTATTAAGACCATAGGCTTTGAGCAAATTGGTAACATGGTAAAGCTCGGCGGAGAGTTCCACACCGGTTGCGCCAGCGCCGATAATCGCCACATTAAGCGCACTTTTATCGCTTTCGCCTTGCTGCAAACGGGTAAAACTGTCCAATAAGGTATGTTGAAAGTGCTCCGCTCCTTTGACCGAGTCTAAAAAGAAGCAATGCTCTTGCGCCCCAGGGGTATTGAAATCGTTACTGACACTGCCAATGGCAATTACCAGCTTGTCGTAGCTGAGAGTACGCTCGGGGAGAATAGCGTTGCCGCGTTCGTCGCGAAGCGGGGCTAAGGTAATGTGTTTACTATCGCGGTCTAGGCCGCAGAAGGTGCCAAGCTGGAATTGAAAATGATGCTTGGCGGCATGGGCGGAGTACACCACGCCATCTAAACTGGCGTCAAGAGAGCCCGTCGCGACTTCGTGCAGCAGCGGCTTCCATATATGGGTGCGATTTCTATCAATGAGTACAATTTCAGCGCGGCCTTTTTTGCCTAGAGACTTTCCTAGACCGGTTGCCAGCTCGAGTCCGCCAGCACCACCGCCAATAACAATTATACGCTCCACAGAGTCTTGGTTCATGGTTTATTCCTCAAAAATTGCATACCCAAATGCACGCCCAGTACCACTTAAATGCACTTGGGTATCATTAACCCAGGGGCTAACTGCTTGTTTTTGAGGATTTCCAACTCCTAGCTTACGCCTATCGCGCGGCAATGTCATCCGCAGCGTAAAGATTGAATGATGATAATAAACAGGCTATTTTGTTGCCATAAATTATTCCATGGAACCCTTATGCACCCACACATTCATGCCCTATATGAGCTCAGTGCCAAGCCGCAGCGTACGATTGTCGGCCTGATGAGCGGCACATCAATGGATGGGTTGGATGTGGCCTTGTGCCGGGTCAGCGGTGCGGGACGTGATACCCGTATTGAGGTTGAGCACTTCACCACCTGTGCTTACCCGAAAGAGTATTCGCAACGACTGCGTCAAGTGTTCGCCAAGCGCGATATCGATTTACAACACCTTACCTTATTAAATGCGTGGGTGGGGCGCTTGCATGGCCAGTTGGTCAAGCAGTGTTTAGCACAGTGGCAGGTCAGTGCGGATGAGGTCGATGCGATTGCCAGTCACGGGCAAACCGTGTATCACTGCCCTAAAGCTCAACATGGTTTGGATGGTTACCCTAATGCCACCTTACAAATTGGCGATGGCTGCCATGTTGCCTGCACCAGCGGTATTTTGACTATCAGTGATTTTCGCCAAAAGCATATCGCCGCAGGCGGTGAAGGTGCGCCTTTGGCCGCGTATGGCGATTACCTATACTTTGCTAGCACCGATGAGCATCGGGTGTTGTTAAATTTAGGGGGCATTGCCAATATTACCTTGCTGCCCAAGGCCGGGGAGCTGAGCGATACGCTATGTGCTGATCTTGGCCCCGGCAATACCATGCTCGATGCCTATGTGCAGCGCTATTTTGCGCCACGACAATTCGATGAAAATAGCACCCTGGCGCGGCAGGGGCAGGTGCATGAGCCTCTTCTGGCGAAGCTTTCAAAGCACCCTTTTTTGCACGCCGCCATGCCCAAAACCACGGGGCCGGAAGTATTTAATCTTGCCTATTTAGCACAGTGCCAAGCTGCACTCGGAGAAACGCACCTAGCTCATGAAGATGTGCTGGCAACCTTATGTGAGTTTGCGGCTTATCAAGTAGGAACGCAGTTAGCACGGTTGGCGAAATCCCACGGTCTGCTGCATGTCTATGCCAGTGGCGGCGGTGTGCACAACCCTTTGCTAATGGCGCGCATTGCCTATTTCAGTGGTGAACAGGTGCGGCTAGATTCCCTGACACAGCTGGGCATGAACCCCGACGCCAAAGAGGCGGTGTTGTTTGCCTTACTCGCCAATGAAACCCTTGCCGGTCAGCCAGCTAAAGCAGCGACCATAGAGGGGATGCCGCAAATCTCTATGGGTAAATTAAGCTTTCCCGACTGACGCCGTGCTGCGCCAAAGGCGTTGACAATACTGGCCGAGGCGTTGGCGCAAGCCGGTGCAATTCACCATTTGTGGCGAGCTTAATTGCGCTTGCGGATGAATATGCACGGTGTATTGCGCGCTTTCTTTTACGGTGTTGTGCAGGCCATGTAGCGTAAGTTGCAACTGTGCATGTTCATAATCACACTCACTTTGCATCGTGGTATGCGCGCAGAGGGTTAATGCCACCATACCGCTGTCGATATCTTTGTAATGCAATGGCTGATGCGCCAAAAGTTGGGCATCACGTTGCTGTGCAAAGGTGATACTTGCCTGCAGCGCATCGCCTTGCTGCGCACTGCTGGGCAATCGACATAGCAATTGCACAGGCACACCCACACCGCCCAGAGTGGTTGGCCGGGCAGCCAAAGTTTCGAAATCTGATAATAACCCTTCGCTTCGCAATGCGAACACAGCGAGAGGGGAGCGATACTGCGCCATATCCTGCTTAATATTGATAATTTGCGCACAATTATGCCGCAGTTAAATGACAGTTTTATGACTTGATAGAAAGTGATGGCGATTTTTTCTACACCGCTTGATAAGAGCAGGCCCTTTGTTTTTATTGCTCTTTGCGATATGTTTATCGCGTATTAACATGCAAAGGGAAGACAGCTAAGTGAGCTGTCACTCAATGGAATGAACTCTTCTCAGCCAGCAATATGTGCTCGGTCAATGACTTACGCTCGATCCATTGTTATTTCCGCAAAAATATAATTAAAAAACAAGGAAGATTATGAGTTGGTACCCAGACGATAAAACATGGCTAAAAGCACGTAAAGCACAGTGGAAAGAAGTGAAAGAGTCACTAAATGAAATGGGTTTTTATTCGCCACAAGATATTAAGTTAATAAAAGAATACTTTCTTTATGGCCCGGATAAAGAACCTATGAGAACGGTGAATAACGATGGAGGTATTCAACGAAAAATATCCTATATGGGTATGGTTGCTATATGGCTATATCCATCATTCGATAAAGAATCTATTATTAAAGAATTACATAAATTTAGGTCAACCGTCCAATATCAAGATGGTTCCATTATGCAATATGACACTGGGGCTAACCGTGTATTAGAGTTTTGTGATCGAGATTACGCGACTCATAAAAGTGCCTCTGATGGCAGGGATACCAGCTTATTTCAGGGTAAAGAACAATTACTGGCCGAATTATTATTACCCGCTTCGGTAGAGGATGAATCTTGGTTTGCATATCATCGCAACATGAAAGACTTTGAGGGGTTGAATGATGAATGCGAGAGAAGTTTTAGATTTATCATTAATAGGCTTTCATCATACTTTAGCAAACACATGGAAAACCCTAATCCAAATTTTATTTATCGCTATCGCCTCTCTTACTGTATTAGTGCACTCAAACACTTTAAAGGCAGTGAATTTGGGTCGCAACTATTAAAAGAAAATTTAGTGGCCTTTTTTGCTGCTCTTGATAAGTTCGCAGCGTCCCCCGACAAGTATCCGCAGTGCTTTGTGGAAACGGCGCAAGAGTTTACTCGTTTATTCAATGAAGCAGACTTGCCCGATTCAGTGCATGCTTTACTCGCCCCTTATATTAAAGCCGCCAAGGAGAGTGCTGACTAATGGAAAATGTCATAGTGGTTGTTGCAAGCTTCGCTAATGAAGCGGACTTAGCACGGTTTTGTTTTTATATCGACTTTGAAACACGTCCTGGTTTTGAGGACGAGGCGCCAGAACACGAGTAGCTAAAGCTTTACAAAAATTTTACAAAGAAACTTAACCTCCTTTAAAGTTGAAATTAATAAATGTGTTAATTGGAGTAGTGTGCCGCTAGCTGGGCAGCAGGCACTTATTAAATACGTAAATTCATAGGTATATGATGAAACAACTGATTACCTTTATTTGTATGGTTTTTACTTTTTCTTGTACTGAAGCTTTAAGTAATGATGACAAACCGTATGTCAGCCTTGATGTTATAGAAATGAATGTTGAAAAGCTTAATGGCAATTTGTTTCGTTGGCTTAAGTTTCATCCTGATAGCGAATTCCCTTGTTTAAGGTTAGAGATTTTGGAAGCTGGTAGCAATGCGCTTATCAAACGAAAGAATATCTGTAATGTGTACGATGAAGCTTTAAAAGTTACACATGATTTTAAAAAGTTATCATTTGTAGATATCTACAACTTGAGTACTGGCGCGCAGACTCTAAAGTTTGATTTAGAGCTCTCTTTGTTGAGTCAGAATGTAGTTAATATGAGCTGTTTTATTAAGATTGAAAATACTGACTTTTCTCCACTTAACTGTCATCGCTTAGAGTGAATGAGGGCGTTCAGAGTTCTGTGTTAGTTAATTTTTTCTAAACATCTAATACATTACCTATGCTATCCCAAGTTTAAACTTACAGTCACCGATTAAAAGCGAGTTTCCACTTCGCCTAAGTTGAGATATGCATAATTAGAGTTTTCAGTCATTAAGAAAGGAATTTAAAAGAAGATTTGCTTGATGGTTTAAAGGGTAACTCGTTTTTCAAGTTGTAGATTTTGAACAAATAATTAAAGGTGGATAAATGAAATTAAAGGTGGATAAGTGAAATTGTATTATAGTGATCAGTTGGGCTATGCTTTTCATGATGGCTCTGTATTGAAGTCTTCGCTTTTAGACAACTGTTTATTCAGAAAAGAAAATAATGATTGGATTTTGAATGGTTACTCCACGGAAAGGTTTTTTTTAAAAAATATAAATTTAGATGACGAAAATATAGAAGTTTTTAGTGAGCAAGGGAAGTATTCATATGGAAGCTCAATAGCTAAATTAGATACGATCAACCCTAACAGCCTAATAGCTGTAAGGGGTCAAAATGTAGTCTACTACGGTGATGATAATGGAGTTAATAGCAAAGTCATATCTGAGTCACAAGGTTGCATTTCTTCATATGAAGGTCAATTTTTAGGGGTTTATGTATCCGATAAAGGTATATATTTTCAGGGTAGAAGAGCTAATAGCAGCTTCCAGAAAAGAGACTTCAATCTTGAGCTGATTTGGAAATATGATTTGGCTAGGTCAGAAGCAATTTCTTTAACCCCTACTCATTATCGAAGATGTATTATTTACGTTATCCCTAGCAAAAGAGGTCGTCCTAACCAGACAAAAATCTTATTTCTTAATGATGATGTTGGCAAGGAGGAATGGGTTGCGTCGTATCCTTTTAAAGCTCAAGATTATGCTTTAAGCAAAGGGCGCATACTTATAGCTGCTTTGGAAGGTTTCTATGTGCTAGATTTTAAGAAAAAGGAAATTTTGCACAGTTGGAAGGTCGATTATAAAGGAGGAGGGGGGAGTGGCCTCAATACACATAATGTTAATATCTACCATGATGAAGGTAGAATATTTATGTGCCATTCACCGCTGGGCGTGTTGTATATATTCGATTTATACGACTACTCAATGATTAAAGAGGTTTCTTTGCCTCAGGGTATTCATATAGATAGCTTCATGGGTAAGGATGAGACCAGTGGTTTGTATTACTTTCACGCCAGTCAGCCAAAAAAAGAAGTAGGTAATACCTTCTTGCTTGAACTAGACCCAAATAATTTGGATGCGCCAATAGAGTTTGAACCCACTCCTGATATTTCCTCGCGCTTTGTTGCGGCTGAAGGCACGCCGGAGCAATGTGAACTACATATAGATATCACCACAGAATCGCTTGATGATGCTATTCGTTTTGGTGAAATTACGGTACGTAAGCTGGCCATGCAACACAGTCTGAGCTTATTACGCAGCGGCCCTTGTTTAGCTGAGCAAGGTTTAAAACCGGATGAGCGTTTTAATGGCACTATTCGCTTAGTACTGCACGATGTGCAAGGTGATACAGCTCAAATTGACGAGTACCTCGCCACACTCAAACAGCGCGTGGATGAATGGGCGGCAGGCTTTGATACCTTAGTTGGCTGGTTTAAAAACCCCGACACGGGAGGCTATATTCGCACTCAGGTATTCCCTCGACGTGCGGGGCAGCCCAAGCAAGTGCGTATTCTTCCAAAAGGAAACCCCTTTGCAGAGCATGAGCTTGATGACTTTGTTTCTGATTTAGAAAGTGGCTCGCTGAAATTGGACAACAAACATTACGTTGCACGGCTGACCGAGCTAACAGAGACGATAACTAGTGAGCAAAGTAGCCCTCAAGACATGGCAACGGCCACCTATTTTCAAGGAACACTGGCTTATATTAACAATGATGAGCAAGCCGCGTTGGAACACTATTTTACAGCCGCTCAGCAAGGGTGCTTTACTGGGGTACTAAGTTATATGGACTTAGGTGGCACTCCACAGCCAGGGCAACCGTTATTCACTTTAGTAGCTGCTTACAATCTAATAGGTCAGGACGCGTGGAGCGCACAAGAGGACATTGATGCAAGTATAAAGCGTTTAACGGATAGCGAACGACACGAGCTGGATAACGCTGCACAAGCGATTGTTGATGACTGGCAACGTAATGACGTTAAGAGTTTTAACTTGGTATAAGGCTATAAGAAATGGCCCTAGTATTAACTAAAAAAATAGACAATAAAAAACAAGGAAGACAATGAGTTGGTATCCAGACGATAAAACATGGCTAAAAACACGTAAAGCACAGTGGAAAGAAGTGAAAGAGTCGCTTCAAAAAATAGGCCTCTATGCCCCTCAGGACGTTAAGTTAATAAAAGAGTATTTCCTGTACGGGCCGGATAAGGAGCCACTGAGAACGGTGAATAACTACGGTGAAGTGCGCCGCAAAGTGCGTCATGTTGGTATGATAGTGGTTTGGCTTCATCCCTCTTTTGAGCGCTCGTATATTATTGAAGAGCTTGATAAATATGAACCGGGTACACGACACCCAGACGACAATGTTAAAGACTACTACGACGGGGGAGAGCGAGTATTAGAATTTTGTGATCGAGATTATGCAACTCATAAAAGTGCCACAGGTGAGGGGGTCACTAGCTTTTTTCAAGGTAAAGAGCAGTTACTGGCCGGATTATTATTACCCAGCTCGGTAGAGGATGAGTCTTGGTTTAAAAATAGGTTAAAAGATGGAGACGAAGACAGGCTTAAAGCTAAATGTGAGAGAAGTTTTAGAATGGCAATTAATAGGCTTTCATCATACTTTAGCAAACACATGGAAAACCCTAATCCAAATTTTATTTATCGCTATCGCCTCTCTTACTGTATTAGTGCACTCAAAAACTTTAAAGGCAGTGAATTTGAGGCGCAACCATTAAAAGAAAATTTAGTGACTTTCTTTGCTGCTATTGATAAGTTCACAGCGTCCCCCGACAAATATCCGCAGTGCTTTGTGGAGACGGCGCAAGAGTTTACCCGTTTATTCAATGAAGCAGACTTGCCTGATTCAGTACATACTTTACTCGCCCCTTATATTAAAGCCGCCAAGGAGGGTGCTGACTAATGGAAAATGTCGTAGTGGTTGTTGCAAGCTTCGCTAATGAAGCGGACTTAGCACGGTTTTGTTTTTATATCGACTTTGAAACACGCCCTGATTTTGAGGACGAGGTGCCAGAACACGAGCAGCCATTATTTGCATTGTGTGAAGAGTTATCAATGCCGTACGAAAAAATACTTGAGGGTCTGCAAATTCAGTATGATTTTTTAAACATGCCTGAACCTAATGAGCAGCTAGCAGCCATGGGCGCTCTTGCCACAGCGCTGAATGCTAAAGCGTTTGCGTGCACCTGGCGAGATGAATATGACGTCGGTGCAGGGGTATTAAAGGCAGGAGCATACGAGCCTATAGCCGGTGAGCCAACCGATAATCAAGATAAAAACATTGCCAAGCGCTTAAAAAAACAAAGCCTGGATGAGGTGGCTGCTTACCTAATAGAGCAGCAGCTAAAAAACAGCTAACCCCAAGCACATCATCATAAACGCAGTGGGTGTCGACTGACTGCGTTTTTGTTGTGTGAGCCATAAAAAAAAGCCGAACGAGTCGGCTTTTGCACATTCACGAAGTGTCCATTCAATGAACGAGGTACCTGCAACCGTGTGACGGTTGCTGTTAACTATCGGCCGTCTTCAAATGACGCCGTAGCTGAAACTTTGCTCCACGAGCCGTTACTGTAAAGAATGGTTGCTTCGGCTGTATATGGGCGGAAAGCACGAATTTCAAAAGAGCACGACGTGCCTGAGGTGCTGCACGATGAGGCCGCGTTAGACCAAATAACACTGTCGATTTGTGAACCGTTCCCTACCACGCGAAAAACGGCGGTGCTTGATGTCGCACCATAAACCAGTGCGAAACAACGGTTAGGTGTAAATTGGTCGTATGCCTGAGTATCGACATAACATTCCATGCTGTCGGCGCTTGCTTGGGCGCTAAATAGTCCACCAATCAGTAGAGCGGCTGATGCAATAAGTGTTTTCATTGTTCTCTCCATTTGAATCATTCCACGGGCTCTACAACTGCTTATACTCCTGTAAGCCATCGATATTGCCTTTGATTAAGGCAGTGGAATTACCCTATAAGAGAACAAACAAAAAATAAACACTAAATTAACATTTGTTTCTAAATTAAGTAAAAAGTAGGAGGCCCTGATATTCACAGGGCCGAGTGATTAGCCTATTTTGAAATCAAGCTGGACCGAGGTTTTTGCTTTAACAGCTTGATTATTTTCAAACTTTGGTGCGTATCGCCACTGTTTTACAGCATTAACAGCCGCTCTTTCAAACGCCGCACTGCCGTCGGAGTCCAGTACACTGATATCTTCAACGAAGCCGCTCTCGTTCACGGTGAATTCCATTTGTACCCAGCCTTCGCGGCGTTGGCGCACGGCGATAGCGGGGTAGCGCGGAGGAGTGCGATACAATGGGGTTTGCTCTTGATTCTTCGCCCACGGACGCATCTTTGCGATGGCAACACAATGCTTAGTGGCTTGCTCGGATTCACCTTCTTGCTCATACAGTGCGACGAGCTGCGAATGAGCTTGCAGCTCAGCAGGGTGGTCGAAACTAAAGTTATCATCAAAAATATTGACCACTTTGTTAAAACGCTCAATGGCCGTATGTCGACGCCCTCGGGCTTTGTCTACCGCACCTAACAGCATGGTGACATTAATTATTTCGACCGTGTCATCGGCGATATGCGCTTGATAGTATGCTTCGGCTTCGTTGAGGTACACTGCTGCCGCACGGCCTTTATCAAAGTCCAAGCGGCGAAAGTAAATTTCGGCACCGTCTACTTTTAAATCGGCGACCAATTTAGGTTTTTGTTGCTGCTTTGCAATATCTATCGCACGTTCGATGGCCTTCTCAACGGTGTGTGCCTTATCCGCGCTTTTGGCGATGCCCATTAACGGGTCGATAAGGCTTAGCGGATCTGGGGTAGGCTGCTGCTCTAATATCGTCAACGCCTGTTTATAAAGGGTCGCGCGTTGCTGCGCATTAGTGGGTGAAGGAGCCATCGCGTTGGCGTAGTTAATGGCTAACTTAGCAACAGCTGGCGATGTTTCACCAAAGGTGCTCAGGCCTACCTCATAGGCGGTTTGTGCATGCTGCTGCACATTCTCACCAGTGTGCAGTGCTTGCTCAAAGGCGTCATAGGCGGCATCGAAATCAGGTGTGGGTGCGGCGGCACTCATCCAAGGTGAGCCTAGTAAAGCCAATAGGCCGATATTGAGAGACTTTTTTAACATCTTACACTCCTTTGTTTTGCGGCTATTTTATCTGACCCTATTTTTAGTGCAACAAAAGATAGGCTCAGCATTGCTCAAGCGCGCTTTTGAAAAATCTTCACTGAGTGTGTGTAGTGCTTGCTGGTACAAAGCCATTTATTTTCACTGCTTCAGCTTAATTTGTTGATTTTTAAAGATTTAAATAGTTGGTGCTGTTTTTGCTCCCATAAGCTCGACGATTAAATTTAAAGGAGAAGGTTATGGCAAAGACGGTAACAACCGTAAATCCAAGTAATGGTAACCCATTAGCTGAGTACACCTTATTATCACAGTTTCAAGCAGAGCAGGCAGTCGATGCTGCCCATGATGCGTTTGGCCAATGGCGCAAAACGTCTTTTTCAGAGCGCGCTGAGAAACTGAACAAACTCGCCGACCTGATCGAACAAAATGAGAGCGCGTTGGTGAGTTTAATGACCGAGGAAATGGGTAAAGTCACCGACCAAGGTAAACAAGAAGTGGCGTTGTGCGCGCAAATTTGCCGCTACACCGCCAAGCATGGCGCCAAAGAATTAGAAGATGAACACCGTTTCTTTGAAGATGGGCACGCCTTGGTGACCTATCAGCCCATAGGTGTGATCTTAGGGATCCAGCCTTGGAATTTCCCACTGTATCAAGTGATCCGTTATAGCGTCTCTAATATTATGGCGGGCAATACCACGGTGTTGAAGCATGCCAGCAATGTGTTTGGTATGTCGAAGAAAATTGAAGCGCTGTTTCTTGAAGCAGGGTTCCCTGAGGGCTGTTATCAATCACTGCTTATCGATGGCGCTACCGCCAGTAAACTCATTGCGCACGATAAAGTACGCGGTGTAACCTTTACGGGCAGTGACGAAACCGGTAAGAAAGTGGCGGAGCAGGCTGCGTCGGTATCGAAAAAGTCGGTACTAGAGCTTGGCAGTAACGACGCATTTGTGGTGCTCAGCGATGCTGATATTGCGCATGCGGTGTCATGTTGTATTCAAGGCCGTGTGGTCAATAACGGTGAAACCTGTGTCGCCGCCAAACGCTTCATTATCGCTGACGCGGTGTACGATGAATTTCGCGATGCTTTTGTTAAAGCGGCCAAAGACCTGAAAATGGGCGACCCAAAAGAGTCCAGCACCGATCTTGGGCCGATGGCGCGAGATGATTTGCGCGACCAATTGCATCAGCAAGTGCAGCAATCCATTGAAGCCGGTGCAAAGTGTATTCTCGGTGGTGATGTGCCCCAAGGGGAAGGGTTCTTCTACCCGATCACCGTATTGGAAGACGTTAAATCGGGCATGCCCGCCTACGATGATGAGTTATTTGGCCCGGTGGCGTCGTTCATTCGTGCCAATGACGATGAGCATGCCATGCAACTGGCTAACGACTCGCGTTATGGCTTAGGTGGCGGTATTTTCAGTGAGGACACAGAAAAAGCCGTGGCGCTGGCAAAAACCGAGTTCGATACCGGAATGGTCAACATTAACGGCTATTCGTTAGCACAGCCTAACCTGCCTTTTGGCGGCGTTAAAGACAGCGGTTACGGTCGCGAGCACGGCGGCTTTGGTATGCGTGAATTCGTTAATGTTAAATCGATTATGATAGCGCAGCCCAACTAAGTGTTTATTGCCCAGTTCAAACACCCGATAAATGGGTGTCGACTCGCTGTTTAAGTACAGGGTGGGTGAGGTGGTCGCTGAGCTGCCTCGCCTGCTGCTGGTTTTGTAAGCAACACAGTTTACTGGCTATGTCCGCTTGCTCACACAATTGCGCTAAAGGCGAGAGTTGAGTCCGACTGCGCTCCAACCTAATGTGGTCCAACCTACTGCGGTGCAACCCTTTTACAATCAGTTGTGGTAACTGCCAATAATTTGCCAAGGTTAAGGTTAAGGTTAAATCGTGACTGTACTCTCTAATGAGGCGTTTAAAGGCTGCGCTGCTAGGGGTGACGTCGGGGTCAACAACATTAAACGCCTCTATCATAAGCTCAAAAATAATCATGGTGCCGAGGTTGTAAAGCAGTGCGGTAAAATATGCGGCGCCAGGGTCGGTTTGGCTATCGCTAGCTGCTAACTTGGCAAAGTCAGCCGTTTGCAACGCGTGCTGCCATATTTTTTCGCCAAACTGGCGGTAATAAATACTCGGACGCGGCGTAAAGCGCTTAATATAAGATTGCACCACGCCCTCAAGCAGGCCATTGGCCCCCATACTCATAAAAGCGGCTTTAAGCTCGGTGATTTCTTGTTCGCGGCGGCGGTAACGAGGGCTGTTCGCTAGCTTGATAAGATCCGCTGCCATCGCAGGCTCCCGCTCTACCACAGCGAGTAATCGCTGCACGTCGAAATCAGGGTTATCCAGCTCTTTAAGCACCTGACTGATGGAGGCCGGCATAACGGGTAAATGTGATAGCAACTGCTCAGGCTCATGCATTAACAGGCTCAGTTGATGGTAAATGAAGTGACTGAGGCTGTCGCTCTGCTGCATTGGCCGAGCATCACAGCCAAATAAGTAATCGAGATAGGCGCCCTCTAAGTCGTTTTCGTAAGGCATTGTTTGGTCGTCAACAGGGGCTTTATTGGCGATCGGTAAGGGCTCATTTTCCGGTGTTTTATCAAAAAACGCATAATTAGCGTCAACCTCAGCGGGCACAAACGATGGCAACAAAGCTCTTAGCAGCTTACGAAACATGAATACCTCTTTGTGAAAATCTACTTAAAAACGACCGCTTTATCGGAGCGAGTGTAGGTGCGGATTTGCGGTGATGTCCATTGCTCGTTTTGTAAGTATTGTGTACTGACTACTATTTTGCCATCCACGAATTGGCTCGTGGATTTTACTTGGGTGATCCCTTGAGCACTGCCGGTTACTTCCTCATAAGCGGTGAAGCTGCCGTCATCGCCCACTTCAAGCCAGCCTTGAGTGTAAAAAGAGGCGGTAGTGAAATAATAAAACACCAGTTTTTGTTTACTTTGGTCCCAAAATATCAGTGATTCGCCACCATAATCGCCGTCATTGATGCTGTGTAAGGTGCGAATAGCAGTGCCATTGAGGGCACGCTGCCATTGGCTTACATCTGTGACCTTCTCTTGAGCGGGAGCGGGTTGAAACTGTGCCTGCCAAGTGCCTAAGTAGGGTTCGAAAACACTCAGTTGAGGTGACAATGAGCTCTTCGCAAGCGCGAGAGTCGGTAATAGCAGCACGAGCGCTGCAAACAAAGGTTTCATAGTAGTTCCTTAATGGTGGAGCATGGCCTTATTTAAGCTTGAGACACAGCCTCGATAAGCTCAAGAAAAAAGAATAAAGAGATCACTTTTGCCAATTATTAACCTTGGGTTAATAGTTGGCTCTTTTTGTTTGTTGCTTTTGATTCTTTAATATCTCATATTTACAAGCATTTACAAAGTTTTGGTGGTTTGAATGTAAAATAATTGAAAACAAATTGATGTTGTTTTATTTTGCTGTTTCCCATAAAAGAAACAACTAGGATACCCCATGTTTAAACCCACCCTTATCGCCAGCGCGCTGCTTAGCAGTACCGCTGTATTTGCTCAAGGTCCACTGTTTGAAGTGTCATCGCAGCAAATGGCTAACAGCGTTAACGCTGCACAAGCAAATATGTCACAGCTCAGTGGCGCGCAGTTCCAATTAACCAGCAATACTGCCTCCTTGTCTTTGCCTGTTGATGGTGCGCAGGTACACTTTACCCGCAAAAACGCAAGCCTTAGCGCCAGTGGTAACCTTATTTGGCAAGGTGAAAACGACAATGGTGACTCGGTCACATTAGTGCAAACTGCAAAAGGCATCTCTGGTACGGTTAAAACCAACGGTGACGTGCTAAAGCTTAAGCCTGTTGGCGCTCATGGTCATCAGCTGCGAACACTCAAGCCTGAGCAAATGCCACCAGAGCACCAACCAGGACACGTTATGCCTGAAGGCCCACTCGCAAAGCAGGTTAGCGTCAATAATAGCCCTAGTATTTTCGCGCAGCCGCAGGCCGTTGCCGATACGCAAATTGACCTACTGGTGGTTTACACTGCCAAGGCTGCTCAGCTCTCTGGCGACATTGATGCCTTGATAGACCTTGCTATCAATGAAACCAATCAGGGTTATCAAAATTCAGGTGTGAATGCCACCGTCAGTCTTGCCCATAAAGCACAGGTCAACTACACCGAAGCGAGTAGCTCAGGCACTGATTTAAACCGTTTGGCCGGGACCAACGATGGCTACATGGATGAGGTGCATGGTTTGCGTGACCAGTATGGTGCCGATGTGGTGGTATTAGTGAACGATGTTAACGGCTATTGTGGTCAAGCTGATGCCATTGGTGCCAGCGCCAGCAGTGCTTTTGCCATGGTTGATTATGATTGTGCTACCGGTTATTACTCTTTCGGTCATGAAATTGGTCACCTCCAAGCGGCGCGTCACAACCCTGAAAACGATCCCACTAATTCGCCTTATGCCTACGGTCACGGCTACCAAGACCCAAGCTCTCAATGGCGTACGGTGATGGCGTATAACTGTAACAGTGGTTGTACTCGTATCAATTATTGGTCAAACCCAAACAAGAGCTACAATGGCACGGCGATGGGCACAACCACGCGCAGTGACAACACGCGTGTTTTGAATATTACCAGTCCAACAATTGCTAATTTCCGCAGTGGCGGCACGCCACCACCGCCTCCAAATGAGCTTGAAAATGGTCAGCCTATTAGCATCAGCGGTGCTAATGGCAGTGAAACGCTATACACCTTTGAAGTACCAGCCGGTGCCAGCAATATCAGCATTACCAGCTCAGGTGGCTCAGGTGATTTAGACTTGTATGTAAAATACGGCGCAACGGCATCGCAGAATAACTATGATTGCCGCCCTTATGAAAATGGGAATAACGAGAGCTGTACAGATACGCGCGCAGGCACTTACTCAATTATGGTGCATGGTTACAACGCCTATAGTGGCGCAACCTTAGTGGCGAGCTACGAGCAAAGTGGCAGCGATTTACCGATTGAGATCACTGAGTCAAACCTCTCGGGCAGCCAAGGTCAGTGGCAATACTTTACCGTTGATGTGCCTGCGGGCGCGAGCACGGTTGATGTAAGCACCTCCGGTGGCAGCGGTGATGTCGATTTGTATGTCCGTCAAGGCGCGCAGCCAACAACCTCTAGCTATGATTGTCGCCCGTTTCGTTCAGGCAATAACGAGTCGTGTTCAGAGGCCGCAGCAGCTGGCACTTGGCATGTAGGCCTTCGTGCTTACAGCAATTACTCCGGTGTAACCTTGAATATTTCTGTGCAATAACAGGCTAATAAAACCAGCCTAGGGTTGCTGATAGCGGCGTTCAATTTCTTTTTTGACGCTCTCAGGAATAGATGACAAAAGGTGTTGCAAGCGCAACGCCTTTTTTTCGTTATTAGGATGGTAGCCGATGTATTGAGGCTCAATATGCAGGTTGTGTAAAAGCGCAACGGGCAAATCGAAATCGTGAATAATTTTCGCAGCCCAGGTTCTATCTACCACAATGGCATCGACGCGACTATCGCTCAGGGTGGAGAAAAATGATTTAGCTTGCGCGTCTGTTGACTCGTAGTAGGAGCGAGTAACAATATCAGCATTGAGTGCTTTTAGTGCACTATAGACTTCATCAGGGTATGGGTACTCCTCAGCAATGAGAATAATGGGGGAGCGCTGCACAGCCTGCTCGTAAAAACTCTCTTGGCGCTTGATGGCCACCGCTAGCGTCAGCTCCCAGTTAACGAACGATTGGTCGAGCATTGCCAAGCCATCGGTTTCATCCACATGCAAGGTGAAATCAAGCTTACCTTGGCTAACGGCTTCAACACAGCGTTTGTAGGGCAGCTCAGTAAAGATGACGTCAGTGCCTGAGTGTGACAGTGCATAGCGAATTAAATCCACTTCAATGCCTTTTGCTTGCATCGATTCGTCGACATAGCTGTAGGGCCACCACCTTTCAAAGCAAATTCGCAGTGGCGCCGGTGTGCCCCAGCTTGATGATGACCACAACTGCATCATGAGCAGTACAATGGCGCTTACAGCATATAATGTGTGCATAGCTTTAAGCGTAAACCACCGCCGCCAAGGTGCAAAAATTAAAAGGGTACATTTTCTTACAGTTTGCGTTAATGTTTACCGTTAAAGTGATAGAACGAGCACACGAAGGCATGAAAGGATACGTAGCATGCTTAAATTATTTATCGCGCTGGCCGCGCTGAGTATTTTAAATGGTTGTACGGTGGTGGGCATCTTAGTGGATGGCTATGCGCAGCCAAATATGCAGCAGCGCGCAGAAAAGCACTATACCGCCAGCACCCAAGGCGATCCAGGTAAATCCAGTTACACGCCAACAGATAATGACGGCTTTAGCTTCGCTAAACTTGGCTTGGCGATTGACTCGGCGGTCCTCGGTGCATTGCAAAAGCCAACGCCGAGTAAAAGCAATAAAGAGTGTAAGAAACTGTCTGACACTATTACTGAGTGTGATTTAGTTGCGCCCATGCAATCAAGTGCGCCTAGCGAACCGCAAAGCGAGTTAGAGGCCATCGAGCGCCGCCATCATGAATAAGGGGTAGGTGATGGTGAGCAGCATGGCATATATGCACGCTACTCACCTGATGAAACCCGGTATTAGCGTTTAAGCTGGGCGGCTGGCTTATTTAGTAGTGCAATCATAGGTCTGTCGCTCATTACTTTGGTTTTAAGCGCATAGCCAATGAGTAGACCGACGATAAAGCCGCCGATATGAGCGCCATAATCAACGCCATCGGGCAGGCTAAATAACCCGAATAAGTTAATACCCAGCCAAATAATGAAGAACCACATGGCGGAGAGCTTCTTCTGATAAATGACGAACATAAAGGTCAGGCTGGCATAGCGAAACCACATTAAGTACATGCCAAATAAACCGGCAATGGCACCGCTGGCACCGACACTGGGTATGGTGCCATTGCTCGATAATAGCAAGCTAGCGACAGAGGCGAGTACGCCACACAGCAGGTAGTAGCCAAGGAAACGCCAGTGGCCAAGTGCATCTTCGAGGTTATCGCCAATGATGTATAAAAAGTACATATTGCCTACCAGGTGCATAATTGAGCCGTGTAAAAACACACAGGTGAGCAAGGTCCAAGGCTCTTCCCCGGCGAGCACATCCACTGGGCGCATGGCAAAATATTCAAGTACAAACTCAAAATGGCTGGGAACAAAAAAATAAGCGGCAAATATCAACACGTTCAACGCCACCAAAGCGCGAGTTACCCACGGGGTACGATGTGGTTTGATGTTGTACTCTACTGGCATTTGCGTTAGAAATTGAAATAAGTAGGTTTTCCATGACACCTTCTGGTTGAGCTCGCCAAGTGCCGCTTTTAGCTGTGGGCTATTTTCGACACTTTCTAACTGCTCTTTTTCTATCCAGCTGCCATCGCAATGACGGCATACATCGATTTCGCTGTGGTAGTGCTCTAATAAGTGGTAGCGCTCCATCAATGTTGAGCAATCGGGGCAGTCGCGCTCAGATATACCTACATGTTCACCAAAATTGTGTTCATATTTCTCACCCACAGGACCGTCGTTGACCTCGTTCAACATGCGATTGACTTCATTTTTTTCAAACCAAAGGCCACCACATTCTAGGCACACATCAATTTCTTCACCTTGATACTCGGTCACTTCTAAGTATTCATCAACACAATGGGGACAGCGTTTATTCATGCTCTAACTCCTTGAGACTGCCAATTTGCACGTCGTTATCAGCTAATTCTTGTTTCAGTGCCTGGGCACTGCGCTTTAAATAGGGAAGCGTATTTTGCTCTAGGTCGGTTGCAAGTTTGCCTAGCTTCTCACTGGCGTGACGCGCTGACACCTTGCGCTTTAGCGCGCGTTCAATATAAAACTGACTTTGACTATAAAAACGCCGCGCAGCGGAGAGAATGGCACTTGGGGTTTCCAAAGTCGTGGGTGAGTATTGCATGGTGTGCCACACATATTTATCTAAAGTGGGCTTATTGAACTCAAGCTCAGATGTAGGCGGGCTCTTAGCCAGTAGCTCGGCATACGCTTGAATTTTACGTTGGTTGTCGAGCAACTCATCGTACAGAGACGTGCGTAGATAGTAGTTATCTTCCATTTTAGAGTAGGTATCGAATTTAATTGCCTGCTCTAAACCGCTTTGTGCGGCGAGGTAGACACCAAAAATGGTGGATAGCACCAAAAATACTTGGTTGAGCCAAAAACCGGTACTGCGTAGCTCTTTGTTGTCGACTTGTTGCAGCACTTTGGGGATTTTTTTGTCCTGTGGTGGGGATGTTGCCATAACCGACTCCTTGGTAAAATGAGCCGAGATGGTAGGGGAAAGTGAGCACAGAGGCAAGCGCCTTGCGCTCACTTAATAGGCATTATATGAGCGTAAGCAGTTTGTATCCGCTCAACGTGATGATCAGTATCAGCAGCGGCATCGCCAGCACATTAATCAGCAGTGAGTTTTTAAATCTGCCCATGACCTTATTTTGATTCATTAGCCACAGCAGGTAAATACAGATAATGGGTAATAACAGTGCGTTGGTGGCCTGCGCGAAAATAATTACCGCCACTGGGTCTAAACCAAGACTGGCCACAACAGCACCAAACACTAATATCACCAACGCCACTTGCTTGAAGCGAGGGCTGTTGGTATCTCCTTGTAACCCGAGCATGCCACACACCGCGTAGGCACCCGCCAGAGGCGCCGTTATGGCGCTGGTTAACCCAGCGGCGAATAGCCCGAGTGCAAAAAAGTAATGGGCACTGTCACCCAGTAAAGGCGTTAATTGCGAAGCGAGATTGGCGGCACTGAGCTGACTATTGCCCTGACCAAAAAAGGCCACGCTTGCGGTAGACACGATAGCTAAGGTGATCAATCCCCCAAGACCAATTGATAAACCGGTATCCCAGTTGCTACTGCGAATGGCCTGTTGTTTATCTTGCTCACCTTGGCTGGCCCGTGCGACCACCCCAGAGTGAAGAAATAAGTTATACGGTACGATGGTGGTGCCAATTAACGCCAATACGGTGGTCAGTGATCCTTCAGGGAAGCTAGGCTTAAAACCTGCAAACATGGCACTGAGATCGGGGCTGGCGATGACCAGAGTCGCTAAAAAAACTAAACTCATCAGCAACACTAAAAAGATCAGTGCGCCCTCTATCAACTTATATTTGCCGCTGTATAACAGTGCGGCGCTGATAATAGCAATCAAGGGCGTCCACAGCTGCGCTGAAGCAGAGGGAAATAGCCCTTGTAAACCGAGACTGGCACCGCTGAGGTTACCTGCCTCATAGGCGGCACTGCCAATGCCAATGGCACTGATCACCAAAAATGCGGCAAGCCAACGAAACACGGGGGTTTCAATATGCGCGCGCAGTGCTTGGGCTAAATCTAGGCCGGTGACCACACCTAAACGCGCGGCCAGTGATTGCAATAAAATGGTTGCCAGCACTGAGAATACCAAGGCCCATAGCAATGCAAAGCCAAAGCTTGCACCGGCTACGCTGGCGGTGGTAATGGTGCCTGGGCCAATAAAGGCGGCGGCAACCAGTAGTCCAGGTCCTAACTTCATATATCACCTGTCGAGGTTAAAAAAAGGCGCGTACGCTACCAGTTCATATCCAAATTTGAAAGAGTAAGACGTTACTCTATGCAATAAACAAGTGAATTTATACATTTAAATACAGAAATTTAACATCTGCGGCGGCCCAAAGTGACTCCACTCATATCTCACTGAGTGATTGTCTGCGCTCGGTAATAAACAGCCTGTGTCTTGTTGGCGCTAGTCTCCCAGCTCAGGGTGATCCAATAACACGGCTCCACCATCGACATTGGCGAGCTTATCTTCAGGGTTATAAATAGGACAGCGTTGCATCGATAGGCAGCCGCATCCAATACAGCCATCAACATAGGCGCGTACTCGTTGCATGTAGGCAATTTTTTCATCGAGTTGGCGCTGCCATTGGCGTGACATGTTGGCCCAGTCTTCTTTATTCGGGGTGCGTTTTTCGGGCAGGGTACTGAGTGTTTCTTTTACCTCCTCTAGGGTGATCCCCATTTTTTGTGCGGCCTTGATAACCGCAATACGCCTTAGTACATCTCGCTTGTAGCGGCGTTGATTTCCTTGGTTTCGCCAACTGCGAATAAGTCCTTTTTTCTCGTAAAAATGCAGCGCCGATACGGCGACCCCAGCACGTTTGGCGACAGTGCCGACAGATAAATTTGCTTCCAATGTCATTTTGTTGTTGACCTAAACTTAACTTGAGCTTTTAGCCTTAGGTTAAACATACAAATGCAGGAAAGCAATTATGAACCAACATGTTATTATTTTTTCAAGTGCTAGAAGCCAAGGTAACACCCGCCAAGCTGCCGACACTCTCGCCCGACACCTCGATGCGCAATTCATTGATTTAGACGCCTATCAGATTAACCCATATCGGTATGATATTCGCGAACAAAGCGATGATTTCCGCGCGTTAATCACGCGATTACTAGAGTTTGACCATTGGGTATTTGCATCGCCCGTCTATTGGTATAACACCACACCGCAGATGAAGGCGTTTTTTGATAGACTCACGGAATACATGGACCAGCCCCAATTGCGTAGCCAGTTACGACAACTGCGCACTAAGCAAGCATCCTTGCTCTCCACTAGTTACACCGAGCGGGCGCCGCAAGCGTTTGTGGACCCTTTCATCCATACTGCCACCTACCTAGGGATGCAATTTGTCACTCACTATCATGCTGGCGCTGCAGACCCTGAATCTGTGGCCGTGCAATACCCTAAAAGACAAATGTGGTGGCGCAAGTTGTATGCCTTGTTGAACACTCAAGCAGGCCTTATTAGATAAATTAGTGATTATTTTGCAATTATTCGTTCAAGCGCAAAATTAGCTGAATATAAAATGAATGTCTGCAAGTGGTTACTATCTCTAGATGCCATTAAATTTATTAGTTCATAGAGTGCATTTTTGCACTCTTATGATGCAATAAAGGCGTTGTTAGAGGCTTAGCTCTATTGTTGTTATGTAAACAAGATGTTTATTTTGTGCGGAGTTAGTCTTGATAGTAAAGCTTAAATAGGTACACTCAATGCTCCCCCCCAGTGTTTGGGTGCTTCAGAGGAAGAAGTAATGAATAACAAGCAGTTGTTTGTCTTAACAAAAGATAATGCAAATACTCAAAGCGACGATTTCTTGTTGTTACTCAAAGTATTGGAAACGCTCGCAACAACCGTTAAGGTCGATACCCGCCTGCCTGAGGTGGGTGAGCGCGAACACATTGCACTATTTTTAGTGGATGCTGCGTATTGTGATTGCCAAGAAATGCTCAGCGAGGAGATCATTCAGTTAGCGCGCCAGCACAGTGTTGCGGTGTTTAATGCTCAGCGCCACGCGCTCAACGAACGCACAGCGCTGCTGGCGAATCTCAAAGGCGCGCTTTATAACGATGACAGTCCTGAGCATATGTTTAAAGGCGTGCGCCGCGTCCTCGGCGGCGAGCTATGGTTTTGCCGCAAGGCTATCTCCAATGCCTTTGGCGATCTAATTCAACAGCTCCCCGCCACCGATGCACTATCGGCGCAACGCCACAGCGATATCGACTTAAGTGTGCTAACCGCACGGGAAAAGTCGGTGATTTCATTGTTGGCTAAGGGGGCTAAAAATGATGATATCGCCTGCGCTTTGAACATCAGTAACCACACAGTGAAAACGCATATATACAGTGCTTTTCGTAAGACCAACTCGCGTAATCGTATTGAATTGGCCAATTGGGCACAGCGCTATATTCCGGTGGCATCTCGCGTCATGGAACAGCGTCAATAACCTGCTCAGCATGCTATTGAACGCAAGGTTACCATTGAGCAAAAATAAAGGCGCCAAACGAGGCGCCTTTATTGTGTCAGTGCAGAGGTGATCAACTGGCTCGCGCCGACCATACCCCTTTGTTAATGCCGTCTTTTATGAGTAACGTCAGTGCTTTTTCAATCGCTTGCGTGACACAAATATGCATGGGTTCGTTATCACTGAAGCCCGCTTCGGCTTCCAACAAGCGCTTGTAACTCACATAGCGGAAAAAGCCAGCACGCATCTCTTGTGAGAGTACTTTTTTGCTGGTGGCAACCGACAGCAATACCTGCCCGGTGCGCACATCGACCGCACGCATATAAATAGAGATAACATCCTCACGGTACAGCTCTGAGGCGCCGATACCAAAGTATTCTGCACCTAAGCCTCCGGTTTTTACGTTACTGTCGTAACTGATGATCCCGCCCTCAAGAATGATTTTGGCGGTGGTCAAAGGTGGCAGCTCTGGGGCATTGTCGCCCTTATCACTCATCGCCGCTCGCACGATTTTTCGCTCTGTAAGCAAATTTTGTAATCCTTCACGCTCCACGGGCACAAACCAGTCGGTTTCATGCAGCGCTTGCATCAGAATAGAGTTCGCACCTTGGGTTACGGCGGTAGAAAACGAGCTGACGTTTTCTTGCGGCTTATATTGCCCCGTTTGGTCGCGAAATGAATAAACTGAGACGGGAATTGCGCCTCTGGGATTAGGTAGCGCTTTTAGTTCGGCAAAGGTCTCTGTGAGCGCCAATTGCTCAGCAATTTGCTCATCTGGGGGCACAGTCGAGGTGATAGCCGAACAGCCGCTAAGCAAAGCCAATAGTAAAAATGCACATATACGTTTCATTAGCCAAACCTCGGTACTTCGATTACGGTGACAGTGCCATCCAGGGTATTGGTTATTTGCACGGTGATACTATCAGGGGTGCTGGTGATAATCTGGATTTGATAGTCGCCACTCATAAAGATGGAGTCTTGGTTAAAAATACTGTCTTCAACATCGTCACCGAAGGCGATATCGGTAATTTCACGAACCATGCGGTTGAGGTACGTACGCTCCAACGATTCTTGAAACTTTTCACCATAGGTTTTTTCACTGATAGGGGCCCGGTGCTTATTTTGGGCTTGTGCTTTAGAGAGCAACATATTGGCATTTAACGGGTTTCCGCCAAATGATGGGTTAATAGGTTTGTATACAAGCTCAGTGGCCATCAGTGGCAGTGACGCACAAAGCAAAAGTGCATAAATTATTGTTTTCATTTTTACCATCCACTTGCTGCTAGATCAGGGGAGTGTTGTTTAAATCTGGCGCGCGCCATGGCGTCCATAATCGCGAACATCGCGCTTTCGACACGCTCTTTAAGTGGCCCACCACGTCGGCCCATAAAAGTGACGTATACCAATTCATTATTCATGAGTACTTCAAGGCGGGTGCCAGCACGAGGAAGCACCGTTTCTTTGATCACCACGTTGGTGCCGCTGGTATCCGGTAGATCGCGCCATAACTGTGAGAAATTAAAGTAAAATTGGTGGCCAAAGCGGCTAATACTGCGATCGAGTACGAGGCCGTCAATTTCCACTTCTTGTGCTTTGCTTGACGTGTGAGTCAGGGCAAGGAGCACAATCAGGGTGGTGAGAAAATACTTCATCATCGGCTGAAAGGGAGGGTTACCCCTCCCATTAGAGCTTTACTGTTGTACAACAGTTGCAGAGTTATAGTCACCGACTTGAGTGACAGCAACGGTGTTACCAGTGCCCATAACCGAGCCTTCAACCAAGTTACCCTCACCAAGTTGACTGATAGACACAGTATTACCTTCACCTGCGACTGCGAACGCACCTTGTCCCATGCCGGCAACCATGTTCATGCCGCCTTCTTGGGCGATATCAATGCTGTGGCCACTGCCTTCTACCATGAGGTCGATAGCATTGAGCTCACCACTTTGTACCAAGTCGACTTGGTTGCTTGAGCTTTCCATCACTGAGCCCATGGTCAATACAGCTTCATTGCCCATGCCACTTTGAGTAATAGCGATATCATTATCGTTGCTGGCAATGCTTGGATCTGGGTAAGATGATTCAATAACAGCGGTGTTCATGTCACCAGATTGGGCAACTGCTACGTCGTTGTCATTGCCGTTGAAGTTAACAACATGCGTGGCGTTGTCGTTGCCGATTTGCATAGCATCAAACTCATTGTTGTTACCTAGCACGCCAAGATACACTTCGTTGCCACTGCCATTTTGGGTTGCGCTGAAATCGTTCTCATCGCCTAATACCTCAGCTGATGCTGCGTTATTATCACCCATTTGCATAACGTTTAGCTCGTTTCCATCACCAGAGAATAGAGCCGACTCAAAAGTATTCGCGCTGCCTTCTTGATCAATTGACAGAGCATTTTCATTGCCCTCGATAGAGACGATATCAGTGCTGTTATTCGCGCCTTCCTGCTCAACAGCGAGTTCGTTCTCATCTCCGAAAATATCGCCAATGCTGATGACGTTGGTATCGCCTAGCTGTTCACTGGCAAATTCGTTCATGCTGCCATTAATAGAAGTGACGGATAGTTGGTTCCAAAAACCATCCTGCTCTACGCTCAGGTCGTTGGCATCACCTTGAACCGACGTAAATTGCGCTTCGTTCCATAATCCAGCTTGCTGTGCATTAACCACGTTGGCATTGCCCTGCATATCCAGGTTGTAGAACCAGTGCCCGCCGTCGCCCTGAACAACATTAATTTGGTTTGCATCGCCGCCAATCACGTTGATGGCCTCATTGTTGATGCCTAAGAAACCAGTGCCATTTTGCTCAACCGCGATTTGGTTGTCACTGCCAGTCACTTCGCTTAATGCGCCATTCGCTTCGCCATCTTGGTTGTAAGATTGCTGGTTGTTGTCGCCTTGTGTGGTCACCAACACCACATTGCCGTTACCTATTTGCATGGCATCTGTTTGGTTACCATCACCTACCGTAGTGATCTCAGTAAGGTTGGCGTCGCCTTGCTGCAAAGAGCTGGCGCTGTTACCTAGACCCTGTACAGACGTTTGTGAAATTGTGAGCTCATTGCCAACGGCGGCTGCACGCTCTACGTTAGCAAGTGCAGATGTTGACCCAGGTTTGTCTTCGCTTTGTGCGTAAGCACCTGTTGATAGGGCCATCGCGATGGCGCAGGTTAAAATAGATTTAGAAAGCTTCACGCTTATCTCCTTGTTGTTTGTTATTACTGCGACGACGTTACAAATGAAAAGGCTCATCTCAGGGTTGCCGACCTGAACTGGGTTAATCAAAAAAGCGTGTAAACGAGCGCAGCGTTGTTGTCCTAAAAGGTGTTGGCAGTAGTAAAAGCCAACGGTCACTGGTGCGTATGGCGTCATTCCTTTGCCTTAGCCGTAAATAAGTAGCCGGGCGCTGGAATACGGAGAAGCCTAAGAGTTCGGTAAGCGTTGGGAGAGAAATAACACTCGTCACTAAGTTGCAATTACGAGCATGCATGGGAAAAACTTGCTTCCAATGCTTTGTTGAGTAATTGCAACGAGCCATATTCCCTCCTGGGTCACTGATAGTTGCATGCACAGTGCATGGATTGGTGCTGCAAGGTATCAATATTAGTAATACTCATTTTCCTACCGAGGTATTCACTCTAAGTTCACTTTGAAAGCAGATAAATTAGCAATTTTTATGGTTGATTATTTGTTTATTAAAATCAGTGTGTTGCGTTTGTTTTTGTAGATTTTTATGGTGGAGATTAGCGGCTGCTAACAAAAAAGCATGAGAAAAAATGAGTTGAAATTGCTCGAAGTGGGATCAAAAAAAAGCATGAGAGACTCAACCTTTGTGGATTAAATTTAACAAAAAAGAGTGGTTTTTAACTTTCTGTTCATTTTTGTTTTGCGTGTTCCTAAAACAGTCGCTACAACAAAGAGGTTGCCACACATTGACTGCGTATGTGCTCTTTTGGAGAAGAGACACTTACTTCTGTGTACCTTCGGGCCACACAGACAACTTCTATGGAATAGATCTATGAAAACCAAACTATCTGCGCTGACTTTAGCGCTCGTTCCGGTACTTTCATTAAGCGCTCACGCGGGCGTTCACATTAAAGATACAGCTGCCACTGACAATGACGACAGCATCCTTGTGGTATTCAAACAAGGCACTTCTGCCGCAGTGCGTGCTCAAGCACGGTCTTTAGTCAAAGCAAAAATCAGCGATTTGAATGCTGACGAAGTCGATGATCGCTATAAGCATGTGCTTGGTGGTCGTCTTGCCAATTTTAAACTCGATGGCGTCAGTGCCAAACAAGCCTTGGCGGCTCTTAATAAGCACCCTGGTGTGGAATATGCCGAGCCAGATTACCAAGTAAAAGCATTAGGCGTGCCTGACGACAGCCGTTTTGATGAGTTATGGGGCCTTCATAACCTTGGGCAAACTGGTGGTACAGAGGATGCAGATATTGATGCTGTTGAAGCATGGGATATTACCACTGGCTCCGCAGATGTAATTGTCGGCGTTATCGATACTGGTGTTGATTACTCACACCCTGATCTTGCCATGAACATGTGGGTGAACCCTGGTGAAGTTGCTGGTGACGGTGTGGATAACGATGGCAACGGCTATATCGATGATGTTCACGGTATTAATGCCATCACTGGTGATGGTGACCCTATGGATGACCAAGGTCATGGCTCGCACGTCTCTGGCACCATCGGCGCATCCGGTAATAATGCTGAGGGCGTTGTCGGTGTAAACCACGAAGTATCCATCGCTGGTTGTAAGTTCCTCAGTGCAGCAGGCACGGGTTCAACATCGGATGCGATTGAGTGTATCGATTATTTCGTGGCCCTGAAAAATGACGGTCACAACATTCGTGTTACCAACAACAGTTGGGGTGGCGGCGGCTTTAGCCAAGCGCTTGCGGATGCCATTACGGCGAGCGAGAATGCCGACATTCTTTTCGTTGCCGCCGCAGGTAATGACGCGGTTGATAACGATGTTAACCCTCACTACCCATCGAGCTATGAGCATGAATCAGTGCTTTCTATTGCCAGTACAACGCACACCGATGCGATGTCAGGGTTCTCACAGTGGGGCTTAACAAGTGTTGATATGGGTGCTCCAGGCAGCGCTATCCTCTCTACTGTGCCGGGGGGCGGTTATGCGTCCTACTCCGGCACCTCAATGGCCACACCTCATGTTGCAGGCGCTGCAGCGTTAGTGCTGTCGGTGAATCCGAGCTTGAGTGCAGTAGAAGTGAAGCAATTGCTAATGAGCAGTGGTGATGCGAATGCTGACTTAGATGGAATGACCGTTGCGGGTACACGTTTAAATGTGAACCAAGCGGTGATTGATGCTGACCCTGAGCCAGGCTTTAGAATGACGGCTGCGCCCCGTAACCAAGAGATTGTTGCCGGTGACACTGCGACTTATGAGCTGAGCTTTAGTTCGGTGGCCGAGTGGCAAGGAACAATCGATCTTGCGCTTGTTGCAGGCATTGATGGCGCAAGCTTGTCGAGCAACACTGCACAGCCAGGTGATGTGGTAACGCTGAGCGTGCCAACGACGGCGCAAACGCAATGGGGTGAGTACAGCTTTACCATTGATGCAACCTCGGGTGATTTAGCACAGCAAAAGTCAGTTGAGCTATACGTATTACCTCAGGGGTTAACTGAGTTTAGCTATGAAAACACCACTGCTGTGGACATTCCTGATAATGACGCAACAGGTATCACGTCAGTGATCACTGTTGCAGATGACGTCACGGTGTTTGATACCAATACCTTCGTAGATATCAGCCACACTTGGATTGGCGATTTGATTGTCACGCTTACTTCGCCATCAGGCACGGTAGCTACGCTTCATAATCGCAGTGGCGGTAGTGCGGATGACATTAACGAAACCTTCAACTCAGAGGCCTTTAATGGTGAAGTGGCCACCGGTGATTGGACGCTAGCGGTGTCTGATAATGTAGGTGCTGACACGGGTACATTAAACGCTTGGACCCTTAACCTTACAGGCATTGGCGAAGTAACGGCGCAGCCGCCGCAGGCAGGCTTTAGCTATGACGTTAATGATCTAAGCGTGCAGTTTACAGATGCAAGTTCTGATGTGAACGGCGATATTGTTAGCTGGATGTGGGACTTTGGTGACGGTGCCAGCAGCTCTGATGCTAGCCCTATGTATACCTACGCAGATTATGGCACGTACAGTGTAAGCCTGACTGTGACCGACAGTGAAGGTAACAGTGATACCTTAACTCAAGAAGTCACTTTAAGCGCAGATGATGTGCAACTCGAAGTGGTACGTGCTAATAAAACACGCTTAGGCTTTATGCGCGTTGAATTGGCATGGCAAGGCAGCAGCGCTGAGCAAGTGGATGTGTACCGTAATGGCGAGTTCTTAGAAAGCACTGCCAATACCGGTGGCTATCGTGACTTTGAACGCCGCGCAGACCAAACTTCTTACACCTATCAAATCTGTCAAGAAGGCGATATTTGTTCGAATGAAGTGACAGTGACTTTCGAGTAACTATAAACACGCAGTGCAAAGCACTGACGCAATGATAAAACCCCGAACTCAGTTAGTTTGGGGTTTTTTTATTGATTACTATGTCGTCGCTAGGTGAATGCATGTGTTGGAGTTACCCGAGATGAGGTAATAAGTCATACAAATTGACATAATCAGAACAAAAATTAATCCAGGTAAAGATTTATTTACATAATTATTGATGGTGCACGAAAATAGTGCTGTTTTTTATTGTAAAAGTTGAGAATTATATGTAAAAAGTATGTTGTGAGTTACATGATTTAAACATAATGCTTGTCATGGTTCGCTTTATAACAATAAATTCAGGGAATTAACAATGTTCAACAAATCTTCAATTAGCAAAGCTATTCAATATTCTTTGTTGCTTGGCACTGTTGCTTCGGGCACCGCGATTGCTGCGGAAGAGTCTGACCGAGTCAAAGAAGTCGAAAAAATTCAAGTTACAGGTTCTCGTATTGTAAAACCTAAACTATCTCAACCTGCCCCTATCGTGACTATCGGCGCAAAAGACATCGCTCAAGCAGGTGTCCCTGACCTAGGTAGTGTTCTCGCAGAGCTTCCGGCGATAGGTTCGACAGACACTCTGATTGGTAACAACGACAGCAACGCACTAGCTGGTGTAACCTCTGCTGACTTGCGTCGCCTAGGTGCAGCTCGTACTCTAACTTTGGTAAACGGCAAACGCCATGTTGCCGGTGCACCTGGTAGTGCTCAGGTGGACTTAAATACTATTCCTGCGGCGCTAATCGAACGCGTTGAGGTTATCACCGGTGGCGCATCAGCTATCTATGGTTCTGACGCAGTTTCTGGTGTTGTAAACGTTATCCTTCGTGATGACTTCGAAGGTTTCGAGTTTAATGGTTCTGTAGGTAATTCTACAGAAGGTGTTGGTACTAAAAACCACTCTTACAGCATCGTCGGCGGTGCCGAAGTGTTTGATGGCCGCGGTAACGTTACTTTCTTCGCAGGTAAAGATCGTATTCGTGAAGTAATGGCAAATGATATTCGTCAAGTTAATCACTATGGTACGATTCAAAACCCAGAGAACACTGGCGAAGAAGATGGTATTCCAGATCAGCTAACCGTACCTAATGTAATGTCAGAGCGTATCAGTGAGAACGGTGTTATCAACCCATTTGGAGCCGCTGGTTCAATTTGGACATTTGATAATAATGGTGTGCCAGAGCTCATGCCTGAGCGCGAATTCACCAATAGCTTTGCTTTTGGTAGTTTCCCTGATGGATGCCAATATTGCTTTAAGACTCAAGATTATGAAAATGTTTATCCTGACTTAGACAAAACAACTGTTGGCTCAACTTTCAACTTTGATTTGAGTGATAACCACTCTTTCTACAGTGACTTTAAATTTGTTCGCTCAGATATCAAACAACAGTTCCAGCCTTCATTCCGTTTTGGTAACGTGGCTATCAATGTTCAAGATAACCCTTACCTAGATGAAACGTTGCGTCAAGACTTGCTTTCTCAAGGCACTGAAGTTGCAACATTCTCGAAATTCTTTGGCGAGCTTGGTAACCGTAGCGCTGCTAACAAGCGTGAGCTATTCCGCTTCGTAGGTGGTTTTGAAGGGTACTTCACGTTAAGTGAAACAGACTTCACTTATGACACTTATTATGTGTTTGGTCGCACAGACAACGTTCGTAATACCTTGAACGATCTTATTCCTGATAATTTTGTTGCTGCTCTGGACGCGGTAATTGACCCTGCTACAGGTGAAGTGGCATGTCGTAGCCAAGTGCCTTCTGCGCAAGGTGAAGGTTATACTGATCCTGCAAGTGTGAATGGTGGTGACTGTGCGCCATACAATCCATTTGGTTTCAACCAAGCGTCACAAGCTGCTAAAGATTGGGTAAGTGCTGATGTAACGCGTACTGACAAAATTACTCAAGAAGTTGTTGGTGGTTACGTTGCGTTTGATAGTGCAGAACTATTCGAGCTACAAGGTGGCCCAATCGGCATTGCAACCGGTTTCGAATACCGCGAAGAAACATCAGAAACCATTACTGATGAGTTCTCTAAAGCAGGATTCTTAACCACAGCGGCAACACCGGATTCATACGGTGAGTACGATGTAAGTGAAGGTTTCATCGAATTGAGCTTCCCGATCCTTGCAGGTATGTCGTTCGCTGAAGAACTGACAGTAGACGCGGCATATCGTACTGCAGACTACTCACACACTGGTTCAAGCAGCTCGTGGAAGGTCGGTCTAATGTATCAACCTTTCGATGACTTACGTATTCGCGGTACTATCGGCGAAGCAGAGCGTGCTCCGAACATTGCAGAGGCGTTCGATCCACAATCTCCAGGCTTCGGTCGCGTATCCGATCCATGTGATGCGGATAACATTGATGATAACCCGAACCGTCGTGCAAACTGTGCTGCGCTGGGTATTCCAGCTGACTTCCAAGCTAACGATAACGTGAGTGTGGATACGCTAAGTGGTGGTAATCCGGACCTTAAACCAGAGAAGTCAACTTCATTTACTGGTGGTTTAGTATGGACCCCAAGCTTTGCTGAAAACTTCTCAATGACCTTAGACTACTATGACATTGAGATTGAAGATGCGATTTCATTCATCGCAACACAAAGTATCGCAGACAACTGTGTTGATGCGGCTGGCGGTATCGATGAGGCGTTCTGTAGCCAAGTAGACCGAGATCCAGAAACGTTCGACATTGAGCTAGTTCGCTCTGGTTATCTAAATGCGGCAGCTATCACTACACGTGGTATTGACGCCGACTTTGACTATCGTACTGACTTAGCTGACTTTGATATTGACGGTGAGCTTACCTTTAACCTGTTCATTAACCACTTGATTGAACTAGAAGATTTCGAGTTCCAGAATCGTCCTGATAAAGTGAATGTCGAAAATGGTGAAGTGGGTGACCCTGAATGGCAAGGTCGTTTCACTGTTCAGTACACTTGGCAGGATCTGAACCTTACGTGGACGACACGTTACACTGACCGTTCAGCGCGCTTTGATGTATCACCAGAAGGGGATATTGAAGAGGATATTTCTCCTGCATACGTAGGCAGTATCGTTACTCACGATCTATCTGCTCGATACCAGTTAACAGATAACATGCGCGTAGACTTGGGTCTTCGTAACCTTACTGACAAACTACCTCCTGCTTATATCCAGGCAAGTGGTGGTAACGAAGCCATCTACGATGTAGTAGGTCGCCGCTTCTTCGCAAATGTTAATGTAACCTTTTAAGGTAAAGTTAAAATTAACAAAGCCCCTGCGTAGGGGCTTTTTTTGTGCCCAAAATAGCAATAGGGTGTTTTTTTTGCAATTAAAGGTAATTGTAGCGAATCTCTGTAGATGTTAATTTATTCTATAAGTACCGTTTCTGTATTATTTCTTAATTTGCAACCTGTGTCTTTTGGGTTTGATGTCATCATCCCCGTTTTTGCTTGTTTTTATTCTATTCTGTACATGTTTCCTGCAACCGATCATTTTTAAATCTGGATTCCCCTCATTATTTTTTTACAAAAATTTAAATAAAATAAAACAAAAGTAAATTAATAGTAGTGTAACCTGCTGTTAATTAAGTTAAATTTTTTGTCTAGAAAAGCTTTTATTTTTATTCCTTTGTGTTACAAAATGTTTTCAGGCTAGGCCCTTTATAGGGGGTATAGTCACATAAAAATAACGAACTTCATTTTTAACAGGGATAACTATGACTTCATTTAGCAAGTTAGCCATTGCTGTAAAATCGGCTGTGGTTTTAGGCGCAGTAGCGCACACGGGTGCTTCATGGGCAGCGGAAGAGGGCGGCCAAAACCAAGAAGTAGAACGTATTCAAGTAACAGGCTCAAAAATTAAACGTATTGGCGAGCTATCACCAACTCCGGTTACGGTTATTAGCGGTGATAACTTGGTTGACGCTGGTATTACCAATGTCGCTGACCTTTTATCTGAAATGCCTAACTCAACAGTAGGTCTGTCCCCAGAAACAACTAACAACAGTGTGTTTGCAAATGGCTTAAACAATACCGACTTACGCGGCTTAGGCACTGAGCGTACATTGGTACTTGTTAATGGTCGACGCTTTGTTGCCGGTGCGCCTGGCAGCAGTGCAGTTGATTTGAACAACATTGCAACTTCTATGATAGCCCGTGTTGAGATTTCAACGGGTGGTGCTTCTGCAGTATATGGTTCCGATGCAGTCGCTGGTGTTGTAAACATTATTACTAAAAAGTCATTCGATGGAATGGAAATCGACGCCTCTACTTCTCAACCTACGCAAGACGGCGGCGAATCATATTACACATCACTTACTTTCGGTGACGAAGGTGAGAATAGTAGCTTTATTGCTAACATTACTTACACCAAAAACGAACAATTACGAGGTGACCAGCGTGATTTCATTCGTAATGGTGTAATCAGCTTAGATCACCCAGATAATGTCGATAACGAAGATGGCATTCCAGGGCGTACTACTTTAGATCGTGAAGGTTCTACATCATTATTTATCTACAGTAAGAATGGTGACTTCTTTGCTAACGATGGTGGCCACTACGCCTTTGGCGATGATGGCTCAATCCGTCCGTTCGCAGCGGAAGGTTTTCTTCCCGCAAGCTCAACACCTGGTAGCCGTAATACTCAATATTATACTGGCGAAGGTGATGGCTATAGCTTCTTAGAGCACAAGTATGTTCGTACGCCACTGGAACGTCTAAATGCGTCGATCAATGTAAACTACGATTTGGCTGAAGATCACTCTATGGCGTTTGAAATGACATATTCAAATACGTCAGCATATGGTGAGTCATCGCCAGCTTTCTTCTACCTAGGTGGCAATAGTACAGATAATGCATTTTTCGATGACCAAACAAAGCAGTTTTTTGCTGATCAAGGTATGGACACGTTCAATGCTTACTACCTAGCTGATTTGTTCGGTCACCGTCAGTACGACCAGAAACGTAGCCTTATTCGTGGTGCGCTAAGCTTTGAAGGCATCATCAATGACGATTGGAGCTATGACGCATATATTACCAAAGGCCATGTTCAGTCAGACACGACTTGGTATGGTGAGCTATTCGAACAACGCTTTAGAGACGCTATTGATGCAGTAGAAATTGATGGCAATATTGTGTGTGCTGAGCGTGATGCAGACGGTGAAGTGATCGGTGCCAAAGCAGGCTGTTCTCCATTGAATATTTGGGGTAAAGGCTTAGCGTCACAAGAAGCGTTAGATTATGTTGGAACCGATGCTACACGCAGAGCCTCAATTGACCAAACTGTGATTGCGGGTACGGTTTCTGGCTACATGTTTGAACTTCCTGCAGGCCCACTTGCTGCGGCTTTCTCGGCCGAGTATCGCGAAGAGAAGTCATCTACTTTGCCTGATCCTGCAATGCGCGAGGGTCTTATTTTCAACAACCAATCAGATGCGCTTAAAGGTGAGTTTGACGTAACAGAGCTTGCGGCCGAATTCTCGGTTCCTGTTGTTGTTGATACGTTCTTTGCTGATGAAGTGTATTTTGAATTGGCTTACCGCTACATGGATTACTCTTCAACAGGGACTGATAACGCGTGGAAGGTTGGTTTTAACTATGTACTGAACGATGAACTGCGTTTTCGTATTAACCGTTCAAAATCTGTTCGCGCACCGAGTATTTCTGAGCTTTATCAACCTGCCGCGCAGACATTCGCATCTTTTGACGACCCTTGTGAACAGGGTGAAATTGATAACGCCGGTGAATATCGCGAGAACATTGAGCGTAACTGCCGTGCAGCGGGGATCCCTGAGGGTTGGGCTCCATCTAACCTATGGAAGTCAACTAACCACCCAGGCTTTGTCGTAGGTAACACCGAATTAGATAACGAAACAGCAAACGACTGGACTATTGGCTTTATATATACTCCTGAATTTGTTGAAGATCTATCTATTACAGTGGACTACTGGGAATTCGATATCGAAGAAATGATCGTATCACCAGAAGCGCTTACTGTGGTTAATGGTTGTTATGAGTTTGAAAGCTTAGATAATCCTTACTGCGATTTGATTGAGCGTAACCCAGAAACCCTAGAAATCGATAACTTCTATCAAAAGCCAGTTAATGCGGCAACGAGCTTTATCGCTGGTACCGATGTTGAAATTAACTATGGCTTAGATACAAGTTTTGGTCAGTTTAACTTCCGATTAGTATCTACCTACTTGGATGAGCGTACTCAAAACAACACTGGTAAAGCTGAAGATGAGCGTAGTTACCAAGGCGAATATCATCGTCCTCGCTGGAAAGCTCGTTTCATGACTAACTACTACTGGGAAGATCTAACCGTTGCCCTTGCGGCAAACTATCGTCACGCCACGGTGCTTGATAGAGAGTGGACATCAGAAGATAACGACTATAACGATGTACCTTCTTACACAGAGTGGGATCTAACGGCGCGTTATCAAGTGTTGGACAATCTAGAAGTGCGTGGTGGTGTGTTAAATGTATTCGATCGCACTCCACCTCGTAACCCTGTACTGTATGATGATGGTGAGTTCTACGATCTAGACGGTCGCACTTTAACTGTGGGCTTTAACTATAAGTTCTAATGTAGATTGGTAAAGAACTTGGCTCCTAGATTTCAATCTAGGAGCCTTTTTCTATCATCACCTTTCATTTAACGCTTGATAAAGGTGGAGTCAGTTTTTATCTTTTACATTTAAATGGTTTTTACAAGTCACCTTTCTATTTTTATTCTTTTGTTTTTCCCTGTTTTGTTGTTACCTGAGCCCAAGCCACAAGTGGACAGCTGCAAATTGAGCTGGAGCATGTTGTTTAAATAGCATTCAAGACAAAGAGCTCATAGGTCAGTGAAAGCCTCGACCAAAATCATGGTGCAAGCTGTGCTGGGAGTCCTTGAAGAATGTTTAGGGATCTTCGCTATTATAATCACTCCTTTTTAACAATCAGCATTAGAGTTTTTTGTTAATAGCACATTTTATGTTGTCCTTTGATTTTTTGTTTCTTTAATTGCAATTGTTGCTTGTTTGTGTGTGCTGTCCTTAGCAGTGGGGATTCCGCCGTACCTATTTGTTGGGAGTGTTTTCGATAAGTTGAGTCTTCTTTATGTCCCTTAAATGACAATGGCACAATATTAAAGGTTAAAAAACTAAACATAAATTTAAAAAAAATTACACTAGTTTGCATCTTTGTTGTTACAACCTGTTGTTATTTAAGTTAAAAATTTGTCTCTTTAGGCTTCCAATTGTTTTTTTTTGTGATACTAATTGTTCCTGAACCCAGTCCTTTATATGGGTTTCACTCTTAGAAAAATAAACAACTTTCAGTTTACAGGGAATAATTATGACTTCATTTAGCAAGCTTGCGCTGGCGGTCAAATCGGCCGTAGTCATTGGCGCAGTCGCTCACACAAATGCATCATTTGCAGCAGATTCTGATCGCGTACAAGAAGTAGAAAAAATCCAAGTTACGGGGTCTCGAATTGTTAAGCCTAAGCTTTCTCAACCAGCACCTATTGTTACGATTGGCGCTAAAGATATCGCTCAAGCAGGTGTGCCAGATTTAGGTAGTGTACTTGCAGAGCTACCCGCAATTGGTTCGACAGACACGCTCATTGGTAACAATGACAGTAACGAATTTGCTGGTGTTACGTCTGCGGACTTGCGTCGTTTAGGCGCTTCACGGACTTTGGTGTTAGTAAATGGCAAGCGCCACGTGGCAGGTGCGCCAGGTAGTGCACAGGTGGACCTTAACACTATCCCTTCAGCACTGATCGAGCGTGTGGAAGTGATCACCGGTGGTGCCTCTGCGATTTATGGTTCAGACGCCGTCTCTGGCGTTGTAAACATCATCCTTCGTGACGATTATGAAGGCTTTGAATTTAATGGTTCCGTAGGTAACTCTACTGAGGGTGTGGGTACTAAAAACCACTCTTTCAGTGTTACTGGTGGTGCTGAAGTGTTTGACGGCCGTGGTAACGTTACCTTTTTCGCAGGTAAGGACCGTATCGCTGAAGTAATGGCAAATGATATTCGCCAAGTCCAGCATTATGGTAGCGTTGCTAACCCAGAAGATACCGGAGAGACAGACGGCATCCCTGACCGTTTAACAGTGCCTAACGTAATGTCAGAGCTTATTAGTGAGCATGGTGTTATTTCTGCAGATGTTAACTGGACGTTCGACGAAAATGGCGTACCGGTACAAATGCCTGAACGTGTGTACTCTTCAAACGGTGCATTTGGTAGCTTCCCTGATGGGTGTCAATACTGCTTCAAGACGCAAGATTATGAGAATGTTTATCCTGATTTAGATAAAACAACCGTAGCTTCGTCATTTAGCTTTGATTTCACTGATAATCACGCCTTCTACAGTGACTTTAAATTTGTTCGTTCTGATATCAAACAGCAATTCCAGCCCTCTTTCCGCTTCGGTAACGTGTCTGTAAATGTTCAAGATAACCCTTATTTAGACGAAACCTTACGTCAAGACCTTCTTTCTCAAGGGTATGAAACAATTGGCTTTTCAAAATTCTTTGGTGAGCTTGGTAACCGTAGCGCGTCGAATAAGCGAGAGCTTTTCCGTTTTGTTGGTGGCTTCGAAGGTCTATTCACTTTAAGTGAAACTGATTTCTCATACGACACTTACTATGTATTCGGGCGCACCGACAATGTGCGTAATACCTTAAACGATCTTATTCCAGATAACTTCGTTGCCGCGCTTGATTCAGTCATTGACCCGGCTACTGGCGAAGCAGCCTGTCGTAGCCAAGTGGCATCGGCGCAAGGTGATGACTACAGCGACCCTGCAAGTGTAAATGGTGGTGCTTGTGCTCCTTACAACCCATTTGGCTTCAACCAAGCGTCGCAAGCTGCAAAAGACTGGGTGAGTGCTGATGTAACACGTACTGACAAGATTACCCAAGAAGTGATTGGTGGATACATCTCTTTTGACTCTGCAGAGTTCTTCGAGTTGCAAGGTGGGCCAATCGGTATCGCAACTGGTTTCGAATACCGTGAGGAGACATCGCAGACAATTACCGATGAATTTGCTAAGGCTGGTTTCCTTACCACCGCTGCAACACCTGATGCATACGGTGAGTATGATGTTACCGAAGGGTTCATTGAAGTAAGCTTACCACTTCTTTCGGGTCTATCTTTCGCGAAAGAGCTGACATTAGATGCAGCATATCGCTCAGCTGATTACTCGCACACGGGTTCAAGCGGTTCTTGGAAAGTAGGTCTACTTTATCAACCAATCGATGACCTTCGCATTCGCGGTACGTATGGCGAAGCAGAACGTGCGCCAAACATCACCGAGGCCTTTGACCCAGTTTCTCCTGGTTTCCAAAATATCTCAGACCCTTGTGATGCAGCGAACATTAACGATAACCCGAATCGTGCCGCGAACTGTGCTGCATTAGGCATTCCTGATGGCTTTGTCTCGCAGGACGCAGTGAGTGTTGATATTCTAAGTGGTGGTAACATTGATTTGAAACCAGAGCAATCAACGTCTCTAACCACAGGTATCGTTTGGACACCAAGCTTTGCAGATAACTTCTCAATGACGGTCGACTACTACGACATCGAGATTGAAGATGCAATTCAATTTATCTCAGCAGAGACGGTGGCAGAAAACTGTGTTGATGCAGCAGGCGCACCAGATAGTAACTTCTGTGCTCAGGTTGACCGTAACCCTGAAACCAACGACATTGAACTTATCCGTTCGGGCTATTTGAATGCCGCAGCAATTAAAACCAGTGGTATCGAGGCAGACTTCGATTACCGCACCGACCTTGCTGCTTTTGATGTAGATGGCGAGCTAACCTTTAACTTGTTTGTTAACCACTTGCTTGAACTTGAAGAGTTCGAATTCCAAAATCGTCCTGATACCGTGGACGTAGAAGACGGTGAAGTAGGTGATCCACAATGGCAAGGTCGCTTCACTGTCCAGTATAGCTGGCAGGATTTGAACCTGACGTGGACAACTCGTTACACCGACCGTTCGGCTCGCTTCGATGTGTCACCTGAGGGAGACATCGAGGAAGATATCTCACCATCTTATGTTGGCAGCATGATCACACATGATCTATCAGCGCGTTATCAGCTAACAGATAACACCCGCGTTGATTTGGGTCTACGTAACCTAACTGATAAGTTACCACCGGCTTACATTCAAGCAAGCGGCGGTGATGAGGCAATTTACGATGTCGTAGGTCGCCGTTTCTTCGCTAACGTGAACGTTACTTTCTAATATTATTCTACCCTGCTAAAGCCCCTATCTAGGGGCTTTTTTTATGCGCTTTGCTGTGCTTTGCACTTGATAGGACAGTTCTGACAGGTCTCTTGTGCCTTGAGTTGATAGTGCAGGCAACACGTCATACGTGAGCTGTGGTATTGACCTTGTGAGCAGTGAATAGTTTGCCGAAAGCGCGGATAAAAAAGCTGTTGCCAACCTTGATGTGCTTGGTGCAGGTACGCTTCATTGCCGTACCCGCCAGCATGTAGCAGTGCCGAAGTTAACGTGTCACTTAACAGTCGTTGGGCTAATCCCGGGCTTAACCCCGCATACCTTGCGATGTGCTGCTGCCAACCTTGGCTTAGTGTTAACAGCTGAGTATGGCACTGCTTTCTTAATATCTGCTTATCTATGCACTTATCAACATATTGATAAGTCACTGCGCTGAGACCATAAATACTGCCACTGGCGTGCAGCTGCTGTTGCATTACGCCTAATTGAGGTACGCAGTGCAACCCTTCGACACAGGCAACACTTAGGTAAAGCGGTTGCCAGCTAAGCTGCAAAAAGCTATTAACGCTGAGATACGCTGAGCTCAGCTTCTCGGCGCGAGCGTTTAGCCGGGTCAACAACGCCTGCCACGGCTGCCGCTCAAGGTGGTTATTCGCAAACCAGATGTCACCCGGGCGCGGCTCGGCAAACGCCAACAGCGAGCACTGTTGGCGTAATTGCTGTTCAATGGCCTTGTTATGCACGTTCGCTGACATCGGCATAATCGGCAAGCGGATTGCGCAAGTCACCGGCATATTGCATGCTGCTGGCGGGGTCGGCGATATCCACCATCTGTTGGTTATTGCGCAGTTGTAAGCGATTTAAGCAAGACAATGGGAACGAGGGCGCAAACAAATCATGTTTGGCAAACTTGTCTTGCAGCTCGGGGTGAGCCTGTTGGTAAGCATGAATGCTCTTTGCCACGCAGCGCCAAAATGTTGTTTCGCTAATCAACTTGGCATCGACCATAATCGCTGCCAAATAACGGAAGAAGCAGTCAAACACATCGGTAAGAATAGACAGAACCGCCACCTCTTCAGGTACCTCAATCTTGATCCGACTGATTTCGTCGGCGATGGCCATGTCACTATTCAATAGTGCAATCTCTTCACCAATATCCTTAATGAACACCCCGACTGGGATATGATCTTTAAAGCGTAAGATCAGGTTTTCGCCGTGGGGCATAAACACCAGATCGTATTGATAAAAGCAGTGCAACAGAGGCGTCATATAGGCCTGCAGGTAATGCGCTAACCAGCGCTGTGGCGAGAGCCCAGACGCTGCAATCTTGGCGCCGATAAAGCTCTGACCTTGGGTATCAATATGCAGTAAGCTGGCCATGGTCGCTAAGCTTTCATCGTCATCCATATAATGGCGTGGATTTTCTCGCCACAGTGCCGCCATCATTTTTTTATAGGGGTTATCACCGAGCGCCGGGTGGGTGTAATACTGCTCGTCAAAGCCCAGAGTTGCCACCTCTCGAAGCGGTATAAAGCCACATTGGCGCAGATAATCATCACCAGCAACTAAATCGAATAACCATTGGTTGATGGCAGGGGTTACTTTCATATACGCGCTGGAAAGACCGCGCATAAAACCCATATTGAGAATCGATAAGGCTGTTTTCACATAGCATTTATGCGGTTTTGTGATGTTATACAGGGTGCGAATGGATTGCTGTGGTAAGTATTTATCTTGGCTGTAGCCCAAGCATACAATTTGTTTTTGCGCTACGTGGTAGCTGTAAACATGCACCAGTTTATTGAACCACTGCCATGGGTGCATGGGGAATAAGTAATAGTCGTCAGGGTTTAGCCCTTGCTCGCCTAGCTGGGCATCGAAGCGTTGTCGCTCGGCGATATCGAGCTCCTGCGCTATTAAGACTTCATAGCTATAATCGGCGGTGCTCTTAAAGGTAGTGTGGTGTTTATGACATGCAAGCCAAACAATATTAAATGCGCTGGCCGCCTCAGGCGTGTACTGATGAAAGTCCTGAGCATTAAAGCCGATGCGGCCATTGTTGGCGATAAAGCTGGGGTGGCCTTGAGTCATCTGCGTTTCAATCACCTGAAAATCAGCCTGTGCTAGTTGGGCACTGCTGAGGCTGTTATTGCGATACTTAAATGCGAAGCCACTGAGGGTACTGGCAAGCTCCTCCAAATAGGTGCCCAGCATGGTTTGGGCAATGCCTAATTTATCATTACACTCTAACACAAAGGCGATGGCGTCTAGGGCTTGGTGTTGCTCAAGGTGCACTTTGGTAATGCTTTGCGGGTCAACCTGCAAATGGTTGAGCGCCATGGCGTGGGCTTGGAAGTGATAACTGTGTCCGCCGAGGGTGCTGAGCACGTAACCCGCTGCATCTTGGTCGTAGGTAAAGATGCGCTCATGGTAAAATTCGCTCAGCATTTTTGCGATCAGCAAACGATTGGCGTATTGCCATGACTCATCATCCAAATGTTGGCCACTCAGGCTCGGTGTTATACGCTGTTTTTCTGGGCTTTGCCTTGAGCTATCAAAGCGTTCAGGCAACTGCCTGAGATAATTAAAATGCGCGCGCGTTAAGGTGCCTAGCAGCGCCGTTTTATCACCTAGCTGGATCACCTTGTGATGGCTGAAGCCGGCTTTTAAATTAAGGGTATGAATTTTGTGGTTATCGGCATCCGGCTCAACCACCACGCGTTCGCAATCAAGCTCAGTAAACATAAAGTGTAAGACCGAAGTCATCACCCCCAGACTAAAGCCGTGTACGGGCAAGTGCGCCGGTGCCAAAAGCAAATGCATGCCCAAGTCACCGCTTTGTAGATTTAAGTGCTGCTCAAGGTTTAGTAACTGCGGTTGATATACCTCGATAAGCGCGCTGGGTTTATCGTTGATTTCGACGATAAAAGCATGCTGCGCTGGGTCGTTATTGAGTGCTTGATAGAAGTCATTAATTTCTTCGGCAGATTGCTGCGTTGCGCCCCAAAAATGGGCTTGCGGATGATGCAACCATTGCACCAACAGGGATAAGTCGTGTTCAAGATCCAGAGCACGAAAGGTAAGCGTGCCTAACTGTGGATGAGAGTGTGTGTATACAGTATTTTTCGTCATAATTCGTTCTCAATCTGGTTGGTAAAGTAGTTCAGTCAATAACTTTATGAGTGTGGGGCTGCGTGGTGGCAGGCTGCCTCTGACGTACAAATAAAAGACGATGAATCGCGAAAGTGAGCAGTAACATCACCGGCATCATCGCGGCGCATTGCCAAGGCGATAGGGTTTTAAAGCCAACCCACGCCATGCCCCAACACACCAGTACCCATTGCGTAATGTACAAGCTGGTTACATGACGAGAGCAGTAGGTCAACACCGTCATAATCCGTTGTTGCACAGGCCAGTTTTGGCTCAAGTGCAACAGCTTGTCGATAGCCGCGAGTGCGACTAAATTAAGTCCGCTTAAATACAAGGCACCACCGGGGCCAAGATGGAAAAAGTCGTTAAAATGAGTGTCTTTATCCCATAGGCACAGCGCGCCGCCGACGATTAGCAACGGCAGGCCAAGATGTAGCGCGCTGCGCGCAAGAGGCTGGCCTTGGCGTAGCCGCGCTGATAGTGCAAGACCAAAAAGCACACACGCCAGCCATGGAAATACCGGGAAGTAGACGTTAAACTGCGCGCCGACAAAAAGATCGCCCAGGTAATCCAGCCCAGTCATACCGCTTTGCCAGCCGCGTATCAGCGGCGTCACAAAAGCAACCAGCAAGGCTAAGGCAATGTAAAGCCATGGGCTGCGCTTTGGGTGCACCACAAGGCTTAACAACAGCAGCGAGAGCCCAGCCATTTGCAGAATGTCGCCGGTGCCCAGCAAGTACAGGTAGTGCGGGAGCTGTAACGGCGATTGCCAGCCATACGCATTGATAAAGCTCTCAGGTAATACCCCAAGGGCGATAGGGAGCACAAACTTCAGTGCATTCATACCATAGCCCAGCGCGAGTATAGTTACGCCCCGTTTTGCCAAGGCTCGCGGACCATGATGCCGAGAAAGCAATAAGGAAATCCCCATAGCAATAAGGAACGCAGCGGTGCCTTTGCCAAGTAAATGGATAATCTCCCCCAGTAACGATTGCCCCTGGGTATAACTGGAACCGTACATCCACAGCGTATGTACGCAGACCATGATGAGTACACTAAACCCGCGAACAAAGTCGACGGCAGTTAGACGGTGAGTATTCATGATTGTTTCCTTATTAATGGCTGGGTGTGCTGGTTTGCGAAACGCGATTAAATTGCTGTGCTTCGGGGCGCATATAGAGCCCGTAAAACACCATCAACGTGAGCACAAAACCGGCACTGGCAACGAAAAAGGGCAGTGTGTAATTGCCGTCACTCACCAACGAACCGACGAGAAACGAGGCGCTGATCAGCCCTATGTTTTGCATAAAGTGCACCTTGGCAAAGTCGCTGCCATAAAAGCGAGGCTCGCTCAGGGCAAAAAGCACCACCTCAAGGCGTACCGTGACCACAAATAAGCCGATACCGAGTAGCACTCGGCCAAAGATCATCACCGGCCATGCCTGTGCGCCATGCAGTAGTAACCCTATGCTGGCAAGCAGCATAGCCCAGGCGATGTCTTTGCCATGGTGCGCTTGTGAGCGCGGGCGACGATGATTACGGTACAGGCATACCAGCGCCACCCAAGCCGGGATGGCAAAAATAAAGCCGGCGAGGATATCGTTATTGAACCCGCTTAGTTGTTGCCAAAAGAGCGTGAAAAACGGGCGCGCCAAGAAGGCACTGAAGTAGACTCCCATGGATACCAGTCCAAGGACGAGCACAAACCGGGGGATGCGTGCCCGCTCAGTGGTACTTTCACCAAGCGCTCGTTGATGCCAAGTGACCGCTAAAACACGAATTAAGTACAGGCACAGCAGCACTTGTACAGCATCGCCAGCCGCCATAATGAGATACAGCGCCCGAGGGTCAAAGCTGTGTAAGACCAGACCACCCAATAACGCCCCGCCAATGCCACCGAAATGCATCAGCACACTGAACAGGCCGACGATGCCTAGGTGCTTTTCCTTCTCTTCAAGGCTGAGAACAAAGGGGTAGATAAGTAAATAGCTAGCCTTAAACACCAACATCATTTGCGAAAGTAGCCAAAATGCGAGGAGATCGGTGGCAAAATAACACGCCACTCCTAATCCTCCGGCAATGATCTGGGTCACCACCCACAAGTGCAGTTCATGAACGCGACGTGCCACCTTAGCCCAGAGCGGGAAGGCGCACATCACGGTGATACAGCAAGTGGCAAGGTAGCTGCCTACGTGCAAGCTGGAGCTGACGTTGAACTCAGTGGCAAAAAACTGCGGATAAAACGGCAAAATCATGGTGTCGCACACCACCGAGATCACCGTAAGCAGTATAAGCGTCGATTTCAGCGCTTGTTGCTTCATACTGGACTCTTTTGTGGTTGCTGAACACTGGTTGGGACGCCAAACTCTTGAAAAGCGATACGCTGTTCAATCTTGTAGGGCTCACGCTTGAGAATGCCGCGCAGGATGCAGCTGTTACGATAACAGGCCATCCCTAAATCTGGGGTGACAAAGCCATGGCTATGGAGCTCGGCATTTTGTACGAATACGCGTTGGCGTTTATCGATACTGTAGTTGCGATTAACGGCGAAACGACCATCGTCGCGCCAACAGAGCTCATCCATTAGGCCGCTGAGAAAATCGGGTAACTGATAATTAAAGCCGGTGGCCATGACCGTTTGCTCGCTGTGCAAGGTGAAGCTACGTTGCTGCTCTAAATGTTTGAATTGCAGGCTCTCTCCTTGGTGTTTAAGGAGTTCGCTGTTAGTAAATAATCGCGCCCGCTGAATACCTTGAACATCAAGCTCATAAAGCTTGTCGTAAATTTGGTTTATCAGCTCACTGTTTATGCCCTTGTAGAGGTTACGCTGATTGGCAAGCAGTTGCTCTTTAGTGGCGTCTTCTAATTGGTAAAAGTAATCGACGTACTCAGGAGAGGTCATCTCCAAGGTTAATTTAGTGTACTCCAAGGGGAAAAAGCGCGGAGCGCGGGTGACCCATTGCAGGTGGTAGTTTTGCTGTTTTATATCACATAATAAGTCATAGAATATTTCTGCGGCACTTTGCCCTGAGCCCACCACGGTAATACTCTTACTTTGGTTGAGGGCATCGCGACGATACAGATATTCAGTGGCATGACAGACATTGGCTGCATCGGGCTGCACTGCGGGTGGATAGTACGGCGAAGGACCGGTGCCGAGCACGAGATGGCGACAAAAAAAGCGCTTTTCACCCTCCGGCGTATCAACGGTTAACTGGTAGCAATCTTGGCTATTATCAAATTCGACACGGCGAACGCAGTGGCCAAAGCGCACACTGGGTAACTCACTCGCTGCCCACTGGCAATATTGGTTGTATTGTTCACGCAGTAAGAAAAAGCTTTCGCGAATATAGAATTGGTATAATTTTCCCTGCTGCTTGGCATAATTTAGAAAGCTAAAGCGGCTGGTGGGGTCCGCCAAAGTCACCAAGTCCGACATAAAAGGAGTTTGCAAGGTGACGCCGTCGAGCATCAACCCTGGGTGCCAATCAAAGCACTGGCGCTGCTCAAGAAATAAGGCATCCAATTGCTCAATTGGGTCGCTTAAGCAGGCTAGGCTGAGGTTAAAAGGGCCGAGGCCAATAGCGATAAAGTCATACACCTTATTCATAGTTTGTCTCCTTTTCGAATAAGCGCGCTTTGAGGGTGTAGGCGCATGCTTTAATTTCGGCGGCAATGGTCTTAATGTCCTCAATGGCGGTGTTGGGGTTGAGTAGGGTGAATTTTAGGTAATTAATACCCCTAAATTTGGTGCGTGCGATGGCACACTCACCCTGTTTGAATAACTCGTCTTTAATCTGATAATTCAGTGTATTGAGCTGCTCGTCATCGAGTTGGGGGTCAATAAAACGGAACACCAGTGTGCTTAATTCTGGCTCGTGAACGAGTTCAAATTCCTGATCTTGTTTTAACGTCACAAAGCTACTGCGCGCCAAAGCCATCACACTTGAAAACACGCGGCCAACCTGTTCACTGCCCATAATGCGTAGCGTCAACCACAGCTTCAGAGCGTCAAAACGGCGAGTGGTTTGCAGGCTTTTATCCACTAAATTAGGTGCTGCCTGTGGGCAATCACTGAACGGGTTTAAGTAATCAGCGTGGTGGGTTAAATGTTGGAATTGCTGTTTATCGGCGACGATAAAGGCGCTGCTGCTCACCGGTTGCAAGAAAGATTTGTGGTAATCTAGGGTGACCGAGTCGGCATGCTCAATGCCGCTAAGTAGGTGGGTGTAATCATCGGTGGCGAGCAGGCCACAGCCATAAGCGGCATCGACATGCATCCATACCTGCTGTTTTTGACAGCGCTCAGCGATGCTCGCTAATGGGTCGATTGAGCCAAAATCGGTGGTCCCTGCCGTGGCGATGACGGCGATGGGAATGTCACCTTGTGCTCGGGCTTGGCACATGGCCGCATCGAGCGCATCTAAGTCCATTTTAAAGTGCTTATCAACACTCACTGGTACCACTGCGTTATATCCAAGTCCCAATAGGGCCGCGGATTTTTGAATGCTAAAGTGACTTACTTCTGAGCAGAAAATACGATAGCGCTTGGCTTGTGCGGGCAGGCCATGATCACGTATGACGTGACCATGCAGGCGTTTGGCCGCATCGTCTCGCGCCAGTAATAATGCCATTAGGTTGGACTGACTGCCGCCGCTGGTGAAGATGCCATCAGCGTGACTATCAAAGCCTATTCTTTGCACGCTCCAGTCAATTAGCTTTTGCTCTATTAAGGTACCACCAGCGCTTTGGTCCCAGGTATCTAACGAAGAATTAATGGCACTGAGCAATTGCTCGGCTATCACCGCAGGGTAGGCGACCGGGCAATTCAAATGCGCCACGTACTTAGGGTGGTGAAAATAGACTGCATGATCTAAGTACAGTGCTTTTATTTCATCCAGTGCTTTATCCACGCTATGTAATGGCTGACTTAAATCTATATCGGCAACCAATTGGCTAAGCTGCTGGTGGTTAACACCTGAATGAACCTTTTTAGCACGGCGTATGGCCTGATGGATTAACGACATGGTTTGCATAGAAGCCATCTCGTAATGCAGCAGGTTACTCTCGTTAAAAATATAGGGGTGACTTGGGTCACTATGACTATTGCTAGCTGATTGACTATCAACCACAGGGGCTAATTGATTCACGACGCAACTCCATTTAAGGTACAAAGATTAGAAACGGGATCGTAATGATAATGGTTATCACTGGCAATAATAAAAAAGGATTAATTTAACTTACATTTTTGTTACATGTCTATTATTCATACTCGAATAATGCATCCGCTCTAAAGTAAATCCGGCTATTTAAAGGGGTGACTACCTGCCAGGTGCAAGCGAGGAAGGGCTCAAGCGAGACGCTTTGCTCGGGAGAAAGTGATAAAAATTCACGTTGTGTCAGCGTGATCAGCGAGGTAACTGGGGGTAAAGGAGATAGCAGCGCACAGGGCACTGCTACTATTTTTAGAACTTACTGGTGGGGACCTTGTTCGGGCTTGGACTCTGAACCCGATAACACATAACCTGCCACGGTACCGAGTAATGCCGCTAAGGTTTCACTGCCGAAGTCGGTGAGCACGGCAAGGATCAGCAGCGACGGTAAAAACACCATCACTCCCAGTGCTTTTATAGAGTTAGGACCAAAATCGGCATTGAGTACATGCAAGCGATAAAATGTTAGCGCTATGCCTGAAAGCATGGTAATCACCGCACCGACGATGGCGAGAAAGTGTATCCATGTTAAATCTGCCATTTCCATAGGGCGATATCCTTATTAATTCATGACTGAGTGTTTACATAATGTTAATTGTAAACGAAAACAAAGGGGTATAACAGCTGAACCGCTCTTTTCGCTGTCACTCACGTGCTGGTGATTGCGCTTATGCTCACTGTTCACTGATTGGGTGGATTGCTAGCTATGCGTTAAAAGAGCAACCCAACCACGGTGATATCAAGCAGGCCTTTTTATGATAAAAAGGCTTCAATCAAAGATGCAGAGCGTTTAAAGTAATACAGTGAGTAAACAAGGAAGTAATAAGCAAATGCAGTATAGCCAACTATCCAAAGGTGCGCGTCATCATATTAAAGCGGATCTCTTACCTGAGCGTGTCGCGCTGCAAACAAAAACGCACCATGTAATTGTGACCTTTCGTTTTTTGTTGCTGTTTTTCTCAATATCAGCGGCCGTGGTCGCGGTTTTTGATGATTCACTGTTTTATGCGGTGGTGGCACCTATTTTATTGATCCCTTGCCTTTTTTGTTGGCTTAAGAGCCATTATTTGGTGCTCGATGCAGCGAAGGGTCAAGCATATATAGAGTCACGTTTCGCGGGCAGAGCAGGCACTCCCATGCCTATGGGTCATTTGGCAAACGTTAAAATTGTGGTGCAACCCATCCCTAGCATGGTCACGCACTATCAGTTTGCGCTATGTGGGCAAAGATATACGCTCGGGACACTTGCTGACACCCAAGCGGCGGCCCGCTTTCTTGCGCAGCACTTCGGCTGCCAACTGAGCGTGAAAGAGAGTGTTACGGCTACGGAGCAAACGATTTCTTTCGGCACTGACAAAAGTGAAGTGCAAGCGGAAACCGTGCAAAACCAGACTACTGATACACCCCCTCGCGTTGGCCGAGAACTGTATTTTTGGGATAAAACTGCGCTCGCTAAGTTTATTTTCGGGCCATTTTTCTTTTTGCTAGTGGTCGGCCTTATTGCCAAGGAGTTACATCGTGTCTTTTAAGCAAATTTCTAATGAATTAGCGGTGCTAAACAAAGGCAGTAAAATCTTCGTTGCTCGGTTTATTGGTGTATTTATTTCCTTGATTGGCGCGGCGAATTTGTTCTCAGTGGCCCGTGGTGATATGCCACTGTTTGTATGGGCATCGGTCACTACACTTGGCCTTATCGGGTTGTTTGGCAGTTATGCGGTGTGGGTTGATAAGCGTAAACAGGCCGTGACTATACGCGCGAAGATGCTGTTTCCAATAAAAACAAAACATATTAAATTTGGTGATATCGAGGCGGTTGTTGTGGATGAACGGATGCTAGACCGTCATGATGCGCGGCTTTTTTTGCAACTAACTAACGGCGATCGTTTCAACCTCGCTCCTAAAGGGTTTAAAAAACGTTTGGAACGCGACGGAGAAGACCTCGCGAGGTTTATTGATATCCCCCTGCACGTCACCTACAAATAGTAATCCCTTAGCACTGGCACTGTGACTGCCATCGCCTCACCGGCTCCCGTGGTACGATACCTGTGCGCTCCTGCGAAAATGGTCAGTAAATGCGCCAGTGCTCCAAGAAAGCTTAACAACGCAGCAATGACAAAAGCGCGTTTACCTTTATCCTGGTGAGTGCTCATACACTAAAACCTCCTCAGTAAGTAGGTCATAAAGCGCTGAGCCAGCGCAATGGCCATCAATAACCCAGCATTGCGGTAATAAACCGTGCTGACTAAAACCTAAGGTTTTCAACTCGTCTCTGCTAGGGCGGAGATATCCCAGGTGACTGGCAGGCTCTGACGCGAAAGCGGTAGCCATAAGGCATACTATCATCCGGCGCAATTTCGACGATTTCGTAGTCGTTAAGCTCCACCGCTTTGACGCTATTCGCTTTTTCGCAGCGAGAGAAACTATCGGCTTCGTAGCTGTATGCGAACATGGCAATAAGGCGCTTGCTACGCTCAAAATAGCCCTTAGTGTGTAAAAACTGTTGGATGTTTTTTGCTGCCTCGGTGTCTCCCTCAACCTGCACTTCGGCGCTGTTGTCGGGTTGTTTTGCGCCCGAGTGTTGGGTGGGCAAATCTTGTTGGATTTTCTTGCTCAGTTGCTGCACCGCTTGCTCTTGACGAGCAGGCGACTCATCGACTAAGGCTTTACCCTCGCTAAAGCTGGCGGTGATATCATCGAGCACAGCCTCAGCAGGTTTGTCATCAACGAAGGAAATGATATTAACAATCACCACACTGGCGAGAAAGAACCGTACCAACGCGGTCATTAATGGCGAATAGCTCTGACTGATAAATTTAATGCGTTGCGAGCCAAAGGGTTTAATAAGCAGCAGTGCGACAATATAAAATGGTAGAAAAAGCTGTAACAACAACAAGGTACATAAGGTGATCCCCAGCGCCCAAGGGGGCAGATACAACAACGTGGCAAAGTTATGGGTGTAGTTGAAGTGGCTGGCCGACACTCCAGTGACTTCATTGACAATGCCACTGGCACTGGCGAGCACAAAGTTTGCGATGGTGGCATAGAACACTAAAATCAGAGCTTTACCTGCCAGTGAGTGCCACAGCTGGTTAAACTTAGGCCAAAACTCTACCACTAAAGCAATAATAGTGATGACAGTGGCCAGCCAGCCTGATTGCAGCACCACTAAGCAGAGAATGGCAAGCAGGTAGAGCTTTTGTGCGCTGCCAAGGTTAAACCAAATCGTCTGGCAACGTTTTAATAGGCGCATTTTATGCGGCTGCCACTGGCTCTGTTGCCGCTGTATATGTTTGTTTGCGCGCCAGCGCGCGACTTTGATACGTCTTAACACCATAGGGTATTACTTACCAAATAAGCGATTGTTGGCCACCGTCAGCTTGCAGCCGTGGCTATATGCAGGGTGCTTTGCGCGTAAAGCACAGCGTAGCCACTGACCAAAACATGCTCTGCATCTAATGAGCAAAATAACTCACCGCCACGGATGGATTTTTGCTTTGCGTGAAACTTGGTTTTACCTAGTTGCTCTGCCCAATAGGGAGTGAGTCCAGCATGGATAGAGCCGGTCACAGGGTCTTCATCACCGCCGTTAGCGGGCCAAAAATAGCGGCTGACAAAGTCGCAATCACTGCCTTTTGCGCTCACCACCACATCTCGTGGTGCCAAGGTTTTTAACTGCTCACTGTTACTTTGCAATGAGATCACGTCGTGTTCATCGTCATATATCGCAAAATAGGCCTGCGCGTTGGCCAACACCTGCTTCGGAGGGCGTGATAAACCTGCCAACAACGCCGCAGGAGCCTCTATGGCTTTAGGAGCAAGGTTGGGAAAGCGCATCTCAATACAACCATCATGGTGGCGCCATACCGTTAAATCACCGACCTGCTGGGTGGTAAAACGTATGGTCTGATGACACTGAAAATATTCAAATAGCACGAAAGCCGAGGCTAAAGTTGCATGACCGCAAAAGTCGATTTCCATCAGTGGTGAAAACCAGCGTATGGCATAGCCACCACTTGGGTGAGCAATGATAAATGCGGTTTCCGAGAGGTTATTTTCACTGGCAATTTGTTGCATGAGTGCATCGGGTAATGGTGAATCAAGCACCACTACCGCCGCAGAGTTCCCGCCAAACTGTTCTCGAGTGAAGGCGTCAATAATGTACATGCAAAGCTGCATAGGCTAAATCACCCAGTTAAAATCGCTGCGTTTAGAGTAATCAGTATATTCAGTGAAGGCAAGCTTAGGCCTGAAGTGCGTGCTTTGCAGCGGAGCTTACTTAGATAGAAAGTGAGTTATAAAGGGGCGATACAGCGAACAGGCTTTGAGTGCGCCGCACAAGTTCATTCGCTGCATAAAAAGGGAACTTAACTGTGATATAGCTTAATCTCAATGATGATGAGGCTGTCGGTGACAGCGATTTTAACGTAAAACTCATCAAATTCGTTACTGACGATATTATGCTGAAGTGGCGCATCAGCGAGATGCAGCTTACTGTTTTGCAGCGATTGCGTGAGCAGTTTTAATTCGTGCTCATCAAGAGCAAGTTTTGCAAGCAGTAACACAGAAGCATTCAATTGATTTGCAGCGGTGTCCATGTGCGGGCCAAGAACCATCAATGCCTGTTTGCCATAATGCTCACATGACCAATGCTTCACTGAAAATAAATTGCCATTAGCCAACACCCCTTTTACTTCGTTGCTCGACTCCAGCCATTGCTGAACGCTAATAGCTGGATTAGCGGCATACAGTTGTTTTTGGTTCTCTTGTTGCTCGAAAACGCATTCGTTGGCGGCGCATCCGACGCTGAATACCCCAAGGACTAGTGTGACAAGTAATGAGTATATGCGATTACGGGGGTGGGCGTGTCTACAGATTATCATGGTTGCGGAATCTCTAAGTGGTAAGCTGGATCTTTCGGTGGTGTAAGAAATTTAGACACTCGTGACTCTTTAACCGTAGTTTCAAACTGCTGTGGTCGAGTTAGGTTCGCGACTCAATTTAAAAGATACGTCTTTCTAATATACAAGATTAATATCAGAAATAGTCATCACTTGCCACCAAAATAGAAACTCATTGGTAGGTTAATAAACTGGGGCGTATTTCCTCATCGCTATTGAATCCTTCGTCTAGATTAGCTTTGTGTCATCGCTACCGCGTTTAAATTATTAAAGCTAGAACCGTTTGGCTAAATTTGCTATCAATGGCATGAAGGTGGGGCTTTTTAGGATGAAGCAACCTAACCTGAGCGCTCGGTATTGAGTTTCTAGTCGGCTTAAAGGATTTTGACGTGTATTTTTTAGTATTTCTAGGGTTGGTCGTACTCGCGATTACTTATTGGGACTATCGCAAGGAGGAAACTGACACCGTATTGCTCCTCGACTGGTGGGTGTGGTTTGACGTATCCAAAGCTCGCTTTCCTGTGTTGTATTGGCTCATCATCGCGTTGCAAAGCGCTGGTGGACTCGCTTTGGTATTGTACGGTTTGATAAACAGCTAATGTGTATACAAAGCCGGTCTCCAAATCAGTGTTCGGTGCACATAGTCGATAGTCACTCTTATCAAAAACTGTCTATGCACAGCTTAAAATCTCGCTGAAATAAGGAAGACATCATGGAAGTTAAATTTCTTGAAAAGGATGCTGATTATAAAGCGGTGTTGGAAGTGTTGTTACAGCTTCGCCCGCAGTATTCTCTCGATGCTTTATCTGCGCAAATTGACAAGCAACAACTACATCATTACCAGCTTGTGTATGTGAAATCCTCACAAGGAGTGCTTGCGGTGGCAGGGTTCAGTGTTGGTGAAAAACTGGCTTGGGGTAAACATATCTATATTGAGGATTTGGTGACTAATGCGAAGTGTCGCTCGCGTGGTGTAGGTCAATTTTTAATGGATTGGTTTAAAACTTATGCGCGGGCTAATAATTGTGAGCAAATTCACTTAGACTCGGGCGTTCAACGCTTTGCGGCACATCGATTCTATCTGCGTGAGGGTTTTAACATCGCCAGCCATCACTTCTCAATGGTGGATGTATAGCAAGGGTAAGTGAGTTTATCGCCTAGCTTGGATATGGCTGCACCTAGTTTTCTAGATGCAGCGGCGTCATCACTGTTACGGCTTAATGCATATTCGCATCGTATTTTTGCGCCAAATCGTGTTTTTGTTTATCACTTAAGGCACGCCCAGCTAATTGAAATACCTCTTGTTCTTCTTCATCTAAGTGATG